>CAIQWJ010000073.1 GCA_903875575.1 uncultured Acidobacteriia bacterium
CTATGTAGGCTCAAAAGGATAAAACGAAGCGATGCGCCAGCTTGTTCACAAAATCCTTTTTCAGGATATCACGCGGGGCCGGAAATTATCGCAAAGTATTGAAACAAATACTTTTACTGTTTCCATTTGACACTGACCGGTTCCGTATTGGGGCACTGCGAAAAGCCGCCGGCGCCAAGGTCTGAACAGGCAAGGTCCGTTGCAATGCGCTGCGCCTCCCGCTCCGTCGCGGCTGCGCCGTTCCGGCAAACCGTTCTGCCGTTGAAATTCATGCAGACTTCGCAGTGGAATTTCGACACGCTGGAGGTCGTCATCATCATCGCCACAATGAAGCCTGCGATGAACAACACTCCCAGGATCATCGGCCACTTCTTTTTTGTGCCTGCCATTATGCCCCCAGGAAGAAGTTCCCCATCCTGCGGAATTTCTGGTAGCGCGTCTCCACCAGTTCCTCCGCCGAAAGCTTCCCAAGGTCCGCCAGACTGTGCAGCAGGCGCTCCTTCAGCAGCCGCGCCGCTTCATCGTAGTCTTCATGCGCGCCGCCGGAGGGTTCCGCAACAATGCCGTCCACCAGGCCCAGCTTCACCATGTCATCCGCGGTCATCTTCAGTGCAGCCGCAGCGAGCTCTGCTTTCGCCGAATCGCGCCAGACGATAGCCGCGCAGCTTTCCGGTGAAATAACGCTGTAGACCGCGTTCTCCAGCATGAAAACGCAATTCCCCACGCCGAGTGCCAATGCTCCGCCGCTGCCGCCTTCGCCGATACAAACGGAAATCACCGGCACCGGCAACCGTGCCATTTCCCGAAGATTCCTTGCAATCGCTTCCGCCTGTCCGCGCTCTTCCGCGTCAATGCCAGGGTAGGCCCCGGGGGTGTCCATCAGCGTGATGATTGGGCGCTTGAACTTCGCCGCCAGGTGCATGGCCCGCAATGCCTTGCGGTAGCCCTCCGGTTTCGGCATGCCGAAGTTTCGCAACAGCTTTTGCCTCGTGTCGCGGCCCTTCTGCTCGCCAATGAGCATCACGGGCGTGCCATCGAGCTTGCCAAAGCCGCACACGATTGCCGCGTCATCGCCGAAAAGACGATCCCCGTGGATCTCCTGAAAATCCGTCAGGATGCGCTGGATGTAATCCAGCGTGTGGGGACGCTTCGGGTGTCGGGCATTCTGAACCCTTTGCCATGGGGTTCCCTGCTGCGCGTTTTGGCCGGTTTCCGCCTCAGATGGCATCCCTCTAACTATACTGAACCCGCCCGCGCGCCTTTCGGGCGCCGGTGAAATTTCTACGAAGTCGCGTTCTTCCGCGCCCCTGGCACCCGGTTTGCCACCGGGACCGTCATCCCCCGCCGATACTCCGCGATAGCCTCAAACACTGCGTCGCCCAGCTGATTCACGTCGTCGTCCGACAGGCACCGCTGCGCCCACTCCGCGCACATCCCCTGCCACAACACGTTGCCGGGTACTGCCAACCGGTCGGCCGCATACCGAACCCACTCGTGGTGGTCGTTCACCAGGGTTGCCGCCCGGCACGCATCGGCCACATCTGCCGGCGACCGGCTTAGTCGTGATGCAACACCCGCTACCCCGCCTTCCACTCCGCCCGCCACCAGAGCCTCGAAAACCACACGCTCGGGAGCGTCCTCCCCTGGCAGCAGCAGGCAACCTTCGCTCTCCATCTGGTCGCCATCCATGAAAACCACGGACGGTCTCGGAAACCGCCGTTCCTTCGCCATCTGCCCCAGCGCCCGCCCCACATTCGCCGCGCCGTACGGAATGATCTGATACTTCAAAATAAGATCCCGCTGGCGCGAAAAGGCGACAATCTCGTTCACCATCGTGGCCGAGCGCTCGTCTTCCGTATAAACATCCGCCTCGGGATGCACTTCGTCGTCCATCTTGGTCATCGCGAAAGCCGGGCTCACCCCCACAATCGTCTTCTTCCGGCCATCGCTCTCCATCAGATAAACGCGACCCGCCGGCGGCAGTTCATCCAGAATGTAAGGCGAGTGAGTGGTCAGAATGCATTGCAGTTCCAGCGTGCGGCACAGCGTCGCAATATCCCGAATCAGCCGACGCTGCGTTCGCGGGTGCAGCGAAGTCTCAATTTCGTCGATCAGCAGCAGCGAATACTTCGGGATCCTGCGCTGCAGCAACTCCGCCATGACGATCTCGCCCGCACCACCATGAAACCCGGAAAACCGCCGACCGTCTTTCGAAAGCACTGGCACCGTGCGAGTCTCGTCCACTTCCGTCTTCGATAGCTGCGCCAGATCGTAGTTCCGGCCCATGATCCCCGACATCCGCCCCATCATGCCCGCATCGAACGCTTCAAAGCCGGTCTCGCGGACTTCCTTCTTTGCCATCCGGGCATAACCCGTCCGCGCCATCATCGGCTGGATGCGGCGCAGATCGATGTACTCCACATTCCGCTCCCGACGCTCTT
The DNA here is from genome assembly GCA_903875575.1 of uncultured Acidobacteriia bacterium. Classification (GTDB taxonomy): domain Bacteria; phylum Acidobacteriota; class Terriglobia; order Bryobacterales; family Bryobacteraceae; genus BOG-234. The sequence goes on from CAIQWJ010000073.1 coordinate 2,442, forward strand.
CATTGCCCCGCCACCGCTCGTTCGGCTTCCGCACGCTCGTAATGATGGAGCCCCCCGCGTAGCCTTCCCGGACCGATGCCCGGATTTCCGCCCCTGTCACCTGTTCCCACGGCGTATCCGGAAAGAAGTCCGATGCAAAGTGTTGATTCTCCCCGGGCCCTTTATGGCACGCCGCCACCCCCTGCAACAGACTGCTTTTCCCGATTCCGTTCTCCCCCACCAGCGCCACAATCGGAAATGGAAACTCAATCCGCTGGCCGTTCCAGCCCCGGATGCCGTATAACTCTATCCATTCAAACCGCTTAGGCCACCCCTGGCTACCATTCCAGCGGCTCTCCAGCAGTCTCATATCCTTCGAAACCGGCACCCACGCACCTCCCAAGCCGCCCTAAACCATCTCCATCCGCGCCCAAAGCCAGCCCCATCTCAACTTAACATCATATTTCTTCTCCCTATCCAAATCAACAAGCGGTTTTAGTGCCATTTTGAACCGCCATCCGGTTCGCCAACACCTCCGCGACCGGCAAACAACAGCTTCGTTGGCACATTAAACCGCCACGATCTTAATTTAACGGATATTTTTTTATTACTATTTACATGTTTCCTTGACTCGCAATTCACTTGGCCCCGCCATCTCCCGGTCAAACCCCACCCTTCAAGCCGCCTTCCCAAACGACCGTCGCTCCAGTTGCCCCTCCGGAACCTGAAGATTATAAAGGCAAACATGATCGAACGCCCACAAGTTGTTCGTCTTAAGTCCAGCCCCCCGCGCCAGCGCCAGTTCCCTCACCCAGGGGCAGGCCGACCCAAATACCGGCACCAGATACCGCAACCGGTCCACCGGCCATCCAAACCCCGGAAACAACTCGATGGCCTCCCGCGATAGATTCAGATTTCGCATTCCCGTCGCAAACGCCAGCGCCTCCACCTTGATACGATCCAGCCCGCCCGTTTCCGGCGTCTTCCACTCCACCGGCAGATTCACAAAGTAGTTGAGCCTCCCGCCAAGCGAATCTGCCAGAGGCGATGGATAGTTCACGTCATAAGGCCAAAGCAACTCGCAGATCGCGGCTGGATATTCCGACCGGATGTCGCTCATCAGCGCCGCCACATGGTCCCGTAACCGATTGCGCAGAAATGTCGCATCCGCGCCGGCATTCACCGCCGGGTCGTCATTCTGTCCATTGAACAGATAGAGTGAGTGTCCCAGCGCAGCCACTGCCGCTGCCGAAGTTTCCGCGTCGTAAAACGCCATCGGCTGGCTGGTCACGCTGCCCCCACCTGTATACGTCCCATTCCCCGCCGATCCATCCAGCGTGAAATGTGTCGCATCCGTCACCGTGACTCGCCAAACCCCATTCGCCCCGGGGTTCCCCCCCACGCCGGAGACCGTTACCTGCTGCCCGTTCACCAGTCCATGCGCAGCCGCAGTCCCCACCGAAATCGGCGAAGTATAGCTTGCGTACCCTACCGTCGCCTGCTGATTCTGCGAAAAATACCACCACAAAAACTCGCCGTATTGCAGACAAGGTGTCAGCCCCGCCGCCGCCTGCAATCCAGCAATACACCGATACGCAGCTTTTTGATACGCCAGTACCGCTGCTCCGCCAATCGCGCACTGCGTGGAAGACAATGACCCAAATCCCGTAGCCGTCATCACCGGCGTCCCGTTCGGAAACTGCGCGGCATACCCCGACGGAGGATTCACCAGTTCCATCGAACACGCCGTCATAATCTCGCGTTCCCGCGCCGCGCCCAGCGCATACAAATCCGCATGCCAGTCCCGCGCAGCCCGGTTCAACGGCGGGCTCAGGCTGTCGTCAATCACCCACGTCCCCACAACTCCTGCCACTGGCGCTTCCGTGAGCGTCACGGTGCCCCCAGTGGACGTCGTCGAGTGCGTGATCGTCACCGTATACGCTGGCTCAGCCGACCGCCCGGTAATCGTCAGCACTCCCGCCGCGGCAGCCGCCCACACGCCCACAAATGCCCCGTTAATCGTCGCTGCGAAATGCGTCGCAATCGTCTCCGGCGTATCCCCGGGAAACACCGTCTTTCGCAGCGCCGTAGCGTTCAGCGTCAGAAACACTTCGTCGCCTGACGAAAAGGTCCCCGCGAACGTCAGAATCGCCTGCGAAAACATCGCCCCCACCTGTACCCGCTGGTTCCACCAGAACACACCCAGGTATTCGTTCATCGGACCCGTATACCCCAACTGGTCCATCATCCACATGATCCGCGCCGGCGGCAGCTTATACGAATGATCTGTGTCGAAATCGAGCGCCGGAGAAACGCCGCCCCGCGCCGCCAGCGCCGCAGGCACGTCCCCCGCCACCGCGGCTTCCAGAAAATTGAAATAGAAGTAGCCAGTCGTCGTCGGCGTAATTGTCACCGTGTGACGGCCAGCCGCTACTCCCGTCCTTGCTCGCCGCCTCGTCACGATCGCCGAATCCACTGCCAACCGGCAAACCACCGGCGTGCCCGCGTCGCCATCCACGCTCACCGCCAGATTCGCACGGTCCGAATAGAGCGACGTTCCAAGCCACAACTCATGCTCGTATGCGCAGGTGTAACTGACCGTTACCGAACCATTCGATTCCCACGAAGTCGCGGTCACTGACGTCCCGCTCACATTCGCCAGCCCCGTTTCCAGTCGAGACGCCATACTCCACGCCACTCCCGCTCCGGAACTCCCCGGACCCGCCGCCGTTGTCAGAGTCAGTTGCGTCGCCGAGTCCACGCTCGCTACTGCATACGGCGTTCCGTTCAGCACGATCGACGTACCCGCGCCTGCGCCCGAAAACACTGTTGGCGTCACGCTGGCGAAATACTTCGAATAGAAGCCGGCCTCCTCCGCCCAGGTCCCCGCGTAAGTGCAGGCCCGGTCCGCCTGGTCCAGCCGGATACTCCCCGGCCCCGGTACCTTCAGGAGCCGCTTCGTCTCCGGGCCCGTCACCTGCCAGTTCCAAAACTGCGCCGCCCAGTCCGTGGCCTCATAACTTCCGGTCACCAGCCACGGCGCAAACGTCAGCCAGCATTGCCGCAGACTGTCAATCCCCAGCGCGGTGAAGTCCAGCGTGCAAGTCCACGTCACATCGGAACTCCCGCCCGTCAATGGGTAGGTCGCCTGATCGAAATGAAGCGAGTCGGTCTGCCAAAGCGCCAGCAGTTCCACCAGGTTGCCATCATGCCCGCCACGTGGTGCCACCCACGCGACATCGGCCCCCAACGCCGAAGAATCCGGATCGCTTCCCAGTGTCAAATCCGTGGGCGAATCCACGCTCGCAACAGTGTTCTCAAATCCGCCCACCCAAATCGTGGACCCTGACGTGATCCCGGAAAAGCGCGTCGCCGTTGTAGCGGTAACAGACCTCCCGCTCACCGTCGCCTTCCCATACCGCGCCGCCGTCACCGTGATGGTCGCGTCGGTGCTCGTCGCCATTAGCGCAAACGGAGCATTGGCCGAAACCCAGTCCGTACGGTTGATTTCGTCCGCAAGCTTCTTCGCCACAAATGGGAGTGACGTATACCGCAGCGTCGCCGTCGACGTCCCATATGCCCCATCCGTCGCGCTCACCACAAACGGAATCCCATCCTGCGCAGGCGGAGTCGTAATCACCGTAAGCTTCACGGCATTCGTAATCCCGGGCACAGCCTCAGCCGTCACATACGGCTGCGCCCCCGGTGCATTGATCGCCTCCATCAGTGCACTTGCCTGCAAGTCGCTGCCTTCACCCAGCGGATCGCTCTCTGTATGCGAAAACGTTGTCCCGTTGATCGTGATCGAATGTGTAAATCCCGTGCCCTGGGCAAAGAATTCAAATGTCACTGACTTCCCGCCCGCCGGCACTGTGTAATCAAACGCCAGGTTCTGATACCACAACGTGGCACGGTCGAAGGCCTGAATCCCCGTATCGCCCGTCATCAGCGTACATGTCGCCTGTGCCGCCGAAAAGGACCCGCTTGCCAGCATCGCATTGTCGAACAACCGCACCTGGGCCGTACTGCCGTCATCCCGGATGCAATCGAGCGTCGCCCAGTCGATCCAGTTGTACTTCGGCGAATCGATCGGCTGCAGGCCGTCGCTGTAGTTCAGGTCGAAGCTGAGCGTTAGCCCCGAAAGATCGAAATCCGGCAGATATTTGATGTGCGGATGTTCGTAATAATTGTCGACGTCATAGAGCACGGCCACGGCAAAGTCGGCGGGATCCCGAAAAGTGCCGCTGATGGTAAACCCGGTGGATGACGCGGAGTGGATACTGGCGGCGGCGGCGAACGTGTTGAAGCCCCGGAGATAAACCGTCCGGTCGGGCTGGAATTTCGTGATAGTTTCGGACAATGGCTGCAAAGCCTCCGCCCCGATTCTGTCATCGCGATTCCAAAAAGCCGGCTTATCTCAGGCCGCTTTTCCCTGTCTTGATTGAAATAAGACGCTTCGTTTGAAACGTTTAGCGGGAAGCGAAAAAAAGTCCCACATGCTGTGACTGAAACTGCCCCCGCCTCCTACTGCACAACCAGGGCCGCAATCTCGTCGGCAGCCCCCCGCACCCCGCCCTCGCTGACCGCCTGCGCCAGCTTCAGTACATCCCCCCCGCCACCCGAGCGCGCCCCCCGCCGCCGTCGCTTATCCGAATACATCTTTTGATCCGCGTCCGCCAATAGCGCAGCCGCATCTGTCGCCCCGGAATCCGCCACAATCGCTCCAATGCTCAGCGATAACCCCGGAAATCCCATCTCCCGCCCCGTAGCTTCCACCGCCGTGCGGAAACGGCTCAAATGCTCCGGCAAACTGGCTTCGTCGAACTCGCCCAGCACGATTACGAACTCGTCGCCACCCATTCTCGCCACATAGTCAAAGTTCCGGCATCCCTGTTTCAGCGCGCCCGCCACCGCCTTCAGCGCCCGGTCGCCCGCCGGATGCCCGAACTCGTCATTCACTTTCTTGAAACCGTCCAGATCGCAAACCAGCACTCCCAGCAATCCGTCCCCGCCTGCGCTATCGGACACGGAGCCCCGCCGCCTCGCCAGTTCGGCGTCCAGGTGCAGATAGAGCGATCTCGAATTCGGCAGCCCCGTCAGATAATCCGTGACCGCACTGTCCTGCGCCTCTGTCAGCTTCCGCCCATTGCTGAGCGCCGCCCCAAGCCTCGGGCTCATCGTCTGCAGTATGCGCAGATGATCCCGGCTGAACGTATTCTTCGTCGCCGAATACAGCGTCAGCACCCCGATCGCGCTGCCCTCCTGTTCGAGCGGCACCGATAGCGCCGACTTGAGATTCGTCATGGCCTTTGGATCGCCCAGATAACCCGGCTCCACCGAAGGATTGCCATTCACCACCGACGCATTGTTCTGCGCCACCCACCCCGATAAACCCTCCCCCACCGGAATGCGCAGCGTCGAGTAAAAGGCGCTCTCCCTGCCCGCTGTATACTCCGGCTGCAGCGCATTGTGCTCAATCGAGTAGATGCAGATCAGATCGTACGGAATAATCGTCCCGAGCTTCGATCCGAACATCGAAAGCGTATCGCCCAGTCCCAGCGAGTGCCCCAGATCCGCTGACAATTCGAACAGTGTCTGTACCTCCTGGCGCGCCGCCGCGATAGAGGTCAGGAAACCGATCTTGTCACTGTCCGACGCCGCCGTCTGAGTTTCCTCGAAACCCGCGGCAGGTGCATCCCCTCTGGTCGCAGTTTGAGGCGGCGCCGGGTTCAGCGTCACCTGCGCCTCCGCCGGAGCCACTCGCGCCAGCGCTTCCAGTTCCCGGTAACGGCGCTGCAGAATCGCTACAATCCTGGGATCGAAGCTCTTCCCCGCCTGTGCCGCCACCATCTCCATCGCCTCGTCCAGTGGCAAAGCCTTCCGGTATTGGCGGTCAGAGGCCAGCGCATCGAGACAATCCACCACACCTAACACCCGAGCGCCAATCGGGATTCCCTCGCCCGAAAGCCCGTCCGGATATCCGCTCCCATCCCATTTCTCGTGATGGGAACGAACAATCGGTACCACCGGATAGGGGAAATTCGCCCGCTCCAGAATCTCCGCCCCCACCACCGGATGAATCTTCATCTTCTCGAACTCTTCCGGTGTCAGCTTCCCGGGCTTCGAAATGATATGTTCCGGCACCGCCAGCTTGCCGATGTCGTGCAGCATCGCGGCCGCCTGGATCGCGTCCATCTCCGGCCCGGATAGCCCCAGTTCTTTGCCAATCTCCGATGCGTAAACCTTCACACGCTGCAGATGATCGTGCGTGGTCTGGTCCTTCGCGTCAATGGCCATCGCCAGCGCTTCAATCGTTCTCAGATGCAGCGCAGCAACGTCTTCGGCATGTTTCTTCTCCGTCTGAAGCCGACCCAGATAAAAATGGTAGGCCGCGTAAAGCACATATAGCGCAGGCAGAGATACAAACGCCGCCTGCCACCCGAACTTCGCCGCCAGCCGATGGAATGCCCATGCAAACCCGGCCCCCACAAAAAAGAATGGGAACGCCCACAGGTAACACTCCCGCCAGACCCTCCAGATCCTCTTCGATTCCGTCAGCGCGATGATCGTAGTCACACCCAGCGTGTTGGCCACAAAGTAAACGACGGACGAAAACGTCAGCCGCAGCAACAGCCCGATCCCCTGCGCGTGCAGATAGCGGGAGTGAAACGCCGCGCCGCACAGCGCAATCGACAACGCCAGGTTAGCCGCGTTGAACGCCACCTGAATGGCCTTCGGCCGCTTCGCCGCGTGCGCTATCGTCTGCACCCCCGCCGATAGCGTCCCCGCCAGCATACATTCCGCCAGACTCAGATCCGCCAGGCCGATCAACACGAAAACATACGTCACCGACAATGTCCCGTAGATGCCCGGCAGCTGCACCTTCAATACGGCCGCACCGAGCGCCAGCGTGCAGTAACAGGCAAACTCCACCGGATCGCGCGGAGCAAACCCGGCCAGCACCAGAGTCGCCACACACGCACCCGCCAGCAGCACGCCGTAAAGATAGAGTTTCGTCACTTCGCCTCAAAAGCGGAATCAAAGGACTTATCGTCACTGGCCCCGCTAAGTCGAGGCCAAAAGCGAATACCCCGCCCTGGATAGGGCGGGGTATTCCTGGTGCCACAAGGGTCAGTTCAGGCCGGCCTCGCGCTAGTTACCCTCCCCATTCACCAGCACGTTGCCCGTATCCGCCGCCTGCGAATTCAGATTCGCGCTCCCCCACACGATCGAGTTGCCAAAGACGGTGCCCGATCCCCACACAATCGAATTTCCGAAGATCGTGCCCGTCGCCGTCGCAAACAGATTCGACGTCCCCCAAACCATCGAATTGCTCCACACCACTCCGTTCGAACCAGCCGACGAACCCCATATCACCGACGAGCCCCAAACGATCGACGAGCCCCACACCATCGACGAGCCGGAGACCAGTTGCACCGCACCCGTCGAAGTGAACGTCATAGCGGGTGACGCCGCGCTCAGCGCCGCGGGCGCCACATCCGTGTTGAAAAGCGCATTGCCAATATTCAGATAACCCGCTCCAACCGTGAAGACGTCGTACTGCGCCTTGTAAGTGATTCCCGTCGAAGGGTCCGTATAGCTGCTCGTCGCCGGAAAATGCGTTTTGTCCGCCGTCTTCATCAGCCGAGCCTTTACCTGATTCGGCGTCAGTTCCGGGTGCTGCTGCAACACCAGGGCCACCGCCGCCGAAACGAACGGCGTCGCCATGCTGGTGCCGCTCAGCTGTATGTAGCTCGTCGAGTTCCCTTTGTTGCCTCCGTTCTGGTAAAGATTCATCGGAATCCCGGCCTGCGGATTATTGTTGACCATGTTGCTCGCGAGCGAACGCGTCGAATCGATCAGGTTGCCCGGGGCCACCAGATCGGGCTTCGCCACCATGTCGTATAGCGTCGGCCCCTTCGAACTGTAAGTTGCAATCATGTCGTCGCTCAGCGCCGGCGTACCCATATCCTTCATCGCCCCCACCGTAATCGCGTATGGGTCGTTGCCCGGAGCCGTAATCGTGCCGTAACCATAAGTGGTCGTCGGGTTCGTGCGGCCGTAGTTGCCCGCCGCCACTACCACCACAATGCCGGATCTCCACGCCTGCTCCACCGCCATGCACAGCGGATCCAGCCGATAGCTCTCAAACACCGGCCGGCCCAGCGAAAGATTGATCACCCGGATGTTGTAGATGTTTTTCAGAACGATGGCTTGCTCAATGGCGGCAATGACCGCGCTATCGCTGCCCGCCCCGTTCTGATCCAGCACCTGGAGATCGATCAGATTGACTCCCTGGGCTACCCCCTGAAATGTCCGGAAGAACGCCGCACCCTTCGAATCGTTGCCGCCGCCCGCGATGATGCCAGCCACGTGCGTCCCATGACCGTAGGCGTCCTGTTTATTCCCCTGAATGAACTGCTGTTCGTAAACAACCTTGCCCACAAGGTCGTTCGAAGGCCCTATGCCGCTGTCGATCACAGCAACGCCAACGCCCTTTCCATTGACGTTATAAGAGGCGGCCAGGTTGGCGCCAATGGTGACATCGGCCTGGTCAAGATTGGCCTGTACCGGTCGATCCGGCGAGATGTAAGCGACGTCGGGATCGCTTGCCAGTTGCGCCAGCGCCGCGGCCGGAATGCTGTAGTGCCGCGCGTTGATTACGCCCAACTCGCGCTTCAGCGTGCCGCCCATATTGCGGACCGCGTGGCCGTGCGCCTCCGTGGGCTGCGTCCTGTACTGGATAATGACGTCGATATTGCCGGTCCGAGTCCTGCTCAGTTCCGGCGACAGCTTCCCGCCGGCTGCGAAGGCTACTGCGCAGCTAAGACTGAGGGCGAGAAAGATTAAATGTTTCATTTTGCTCTTGAGCTCCTGTTTCAAAGCGGTTTTCTTTTATCAGAAGCGTTATCGACATCGTGTGTGGCCGGTAGAGATGAAGGGTTTCAAACCGGTACTGGTACCGAAGGGGGTATTACCGGGCCCAAACAAAGTCTGCACGGGCGAAGCTGGCTCAGCGTCTCAAAAGCAGAAGGTCCCGACCATCATGCGTACAGCCCTCGCCATACTCGTTTTCAGCACCACTGTCGCGTCCGTACTACCGACGCAGGCCCAGACCTTTGACGTTGCTTCAGTGAGAGTGAACCGCTTCGGTGACGGAAGTTCCAGCTACCCATCGCTCACAAATGGCAGGCTGACTGCGAAAAACGCCACGCTCCGGATGATCCTCCAGACTGCGTATGGCCTCAGTGCACTCCAAATCAACGGCCCGGGCTGGCTGGACTCAGATCGATATGATCTCGAGGCCAAATCACCTCCCGGCGTTCCGGACACCGAGATCATGCCCATGCTCCAATCCCTGCTCAAGGCCCGGTTTCTGCTCACGACCCACCGTGAATCCAGGGAAATGCCTGTGTACGATTTGATCGTGGCAAAGGAAGGCCTCAAAGTCTCACCGTTCGACCCCGAACATATTCCGCCCACGCCACCGCGCAACGGTGCCTCATCCATGATCATCGGCCCCATGACCATGTCTCAGCTTGCCGATCACATGACACCCGCCGCCGGCCGAACGGTTCTAAACAAGACAGGCCTCGAAGGACGCTATTTCTGCGCGCTGAGCTACAGCCCGCTCGCGGCAGAAGCAACCGGCAGCGCGGCAAATCCGGGCCCCCTGGATATCTTCGCCGCCGTCCAGCAACAACTCGGACTCAAGCTGGAGCCTGCAAAAGAGCCCCTCGACATTCTGATCGTCGACCACGCCGAACGAGTGCCAACGGAGAATTGACTACTGACGAAAAAATGCCTCGATGTCCCGGGCTCCATGCAGAACGTGGAGAATGACCACGTCGTCGCCTTCCAGTCGATAAAAAATCACGTGCTGCCGGATCGGGAAACTACGCAAGCCGGGCCGTAGATCATCCCGCCTGCGTCCGATGTGCGGGTTTTGGGAGAGCAGATAAAGCCGCTCTGTCAGATACCCAACGTATTGATCAGCCCTGTCAACGCTGCCGCTCTCTTTTGCGATGTGATACCAGACATCATCCGGATCGGAATCTGCGCTGACGGCGCGTCGGTGCGCCACTAGCGTGCCTGCCGCTGTTCTGCGGCAAGACGAGCGCGCCCGCGCTGTCCCACCTCTTCCGCAAGCTGGCGCATCGATTCCTCGGTGATCGCTCGCACTTCGCCGCGCGCCAAAGAGGCCTCGGCCATATCAATCGACGCCAGTATCTCCGCACGCCGACGCTCCCGCTCTTCCCACATCAACAGCGCCTGCTGCATCGCATCTTCCGGCCCAGTCAGCCGTCCACTCGCTACGGCATCGCGGACGAGAGCTTGCTGGTCGGGAGTGAGTTGAACTTCCATGCCTCAAGTGTAGGGGTTCCGTCGCGACCGGTCAAATAGCCCCCTACTCCCCCAAAGCAAACGCCACATAAGCCCCCGCCACAGGCTCCGTCGACGCCGGATGCCCCGCCACCGCATGCGTATGCGTCGTCGCCCGCGCCGCCGCGCAATACACCACATACTGCTTCCCGCCCACCTCATACACCGCCGGAATCCCCTCCACCGCGGCCTCCACCTCCGCCTTCCACAACTCTTTCCCCGTCTCCACATCCAGCGCCCGAATATCCCGGTCCCGCGTCCCCGTGAATATCAGCCCTCCCGCCGTCACCACAGGACCCACCTTCGGGAAATGCGCCCCCGTATTCGTGATCCCCTTCGCCGCCAACTCCGGCACCTGCCCCAGCGGAATCTGCCACTTGATCGTCCCCGCATTCAGGTCATAAGCCGTAAACGTCGTCCACGGCGGCTTGATGGCCGATAACCCGCTGCTCGTCACCATAAATCCAAAAGCGCTCTTATAGCGCAGCGTCTTCGGGTCCCCGGTGGCGTCGCTCGATGAATTTGGCCCCGTCAGCCCGAGCTTCAGCATCGCCGGAAAATCCTTCGACACCACGAACATCGTCCCGTGCTCCGGATCAATCGCCGCGCCGCCAAAATTCGCCCCGCCGTTGTTCCCCGGCATCTCAATTGTGTTCTTCAGCCCCGGCGGCGTAAACAGCCCCTCGTTCCGCGCCCCTTCTATGTCCGCCCGAAACCGCGCCGCCTCCGCCGCATCGTCAATATAAGGACTCAAATCCTTCACCCCAAACGCCTGCCGCGCAAACGGAGGCGGAGCCGTCGGAAACGGCTGCGTCGGCCAGGCCTCTTCGCCCGGCATGTCCGACTTCGGCACCGGCCTCTCCTCAATCGGCCACAGCGGCTCGCCCGTCACCCGATTGAACACATACAGAAATCCCGTCTTCCCCGCCTGCGCCACCACATCCACCATCTGCCCGTTATGCCGCACCGTCATCAGCTTCGGTGCCGTCGCATTGTCGTAATCCCAGATGTCGTGATGCACCATCTGGAAATGCCACAGCCGCTTGCCCGTCCGCGCATCCAGCGCAAGCAGACAATCGCCAAACAGATTCGCGCCCTTCCGGTCCGCGCCATAGAAGTTGTACTTTGGGCTCGCCGTCGGCACATACAAAATTCCCCGCGCCACATCTACCGACATCTCCGCCCACGCATTCGCCCCGCCCACTGTCTTCCACGACGCCTCCGGTGAATTCGGCCACGTCTCATACCCAAACTCGCCCTCATGCGGAATCGTGTGGAAAGTCCACGCCAGCTTGCCTGTCCGCACGTTGTAAGCCCGAATATCCCCCGGCGCCGAATCATACTCCTGATTCGTAGCGGACCCCACAATAATCAAATCCTCAAACACCCTCCCCGGCGTCATCGACTGCACCGAGATCTTCGCCACCTCCCGACCCAGCCCTTCCCGCAAATCCACCCGCCCGTCGTTCCCAAACGCCGGCACCGCCATCCCTGTCCGCGCATCCAGTTCCACCAGATAGTTCGCGTTCGCATAAAGCAACCGCCGCGTGTTCCCATCCGCGCTCTGCCAGTAATTCAGCCCGCGCGTTGTAATGGCGCCGGCCCCGTTCGGGTGCGACCAAACCTCGCGCCCCGTCGCCGCATTCAGCGCGACGATGGAATTCCCCTTACCCATCACATACATCACGCCATCCACCACCACGGGATTGAACAGATACAAACTCCCGTCGCCGATCTTATAACTCCACGCGACCTTCAGCTTGCTCACATTCGTGCGATTGATCTGGCTCAGCGCCGAATACTGCGAAGCATCCGCGTCGCCGCCGTAATCGCTCCACGTCGTGTGTGGTTTCGGGTTCTGTGCGAGCAGTAGCCCGGAGATCGCAATCGCGCCAATGACGTGTTTCACATCCGCGAGTATATCCCCGAACACTCCGGCCCAGCCGGTGCAAACCGCGCCCCGCCGCCCATTATCGGAACGCAATCCGCCGGTCGCCCGCGGGGGCTGGAGCCTGCGAGCCACAACTCACCCTGAGATAGACTTCAATCGGATGCCGGACATCGCTTCGATTCGTCGGCGCGCAGCACTCCTTTACCGGGGGCGTCAACTCCCCCCTGACAGTATCGACACCGGGGCGTACGAGAGCTTCCACATTCTCCTCATGAATGTGCTCCTCTGGGTCTGCGTTGAGGAATGTGTCGTCATCCCCCTATTTGCGGCCCGCAAACTCGCCGCCGCAATTCTGGTATTCATCGTGGGCGTGATCGCCCTGGTCTCGCTCTCCAGACTGCGACGAAGAAAGCTGCGTGCCGCCGCCTTTCTGTTTCTGAGCACGATGTGGTGTATCGCCGGCTTCATGTTTCTCCTGAGCGGCGGCGTCCGCGGTCCCGCCCCCGTCATGCTGCTGGTTGTCCTGATCGAAGTCACCTGGCTGCTGGGCCGCACCGCCGCCTTCGCCTTCGCTGGTGCCACCGTGACTCTCCTGTTTGTGGACGCTTTGATGGCGCAGTTGGGCCACTCGCCCCCTGCCTACTTTCCTGGTCCGCCCCTGGCACTCTGGGCCACTGAGGCCCTGGTCATCATCCAGGCCGTCGGCCCGGTATTGAACATTGTCGAAGTGCTGAAGAAGCAGGTCTCGGCCCTTCGCGATAGCGAGGAGCGCTTTCGAAGCATCTCCGACGCTTCTTTCGAGGGCATCATGATCCACGACCGCGGCGTGATCCTCGATGCCAATCTCGCGTTTGCCCGCTTGTTCGGCTATGAACGGCTCGAAGACCTGATTGGCCGAAACGGCCCCGATCTACTGCTCACCCCGGAATCGCGTGCGCGCGTTCAGAGGCGAATGGAACTCCAGGAAACCGGAATCATTGAGTTGACCGGCATCAGGAAGGACGGCGCATTGATTACCGCCGAGACCGAAACAAGGCTTGTGAAGCATTTCGGACGCGACGCCAGAATCGTTGCCTGGCGGGACATCTCAGAGCGCAGACGTGCGGAACTCGAGAAGGAGGAACTGGAGGCCCGTCTCAATCAGGCTCACAAGATGGAGTCGATCGGTCGCCTGGCCGGTGGCATCGCCCATGACTTTAACAATTTACTGACGGTCATCAACGGCTATAGCGATATGCTGGTCCGGCAAATCGACAACCCGGGCCGGAAATACGCCGAAGAAATCCTTCTTGCCGGCGGAACCGCCGCCAGTCTGACCAGTCAGCTCCTTGCCTTCAGCCGCAGCGACGTAACGCCTCCAGAGCGGGTTTTCGTGAATCAGCTGGTGAAGGAATCCGGAGACATGCTCGAACGCCTCGTGGGCGAACACATCGCCGTTAGAACATGGCTCCACGCGTCCCCCGATGCTGTCTCCGCCAATCCCAATCAGCTCCGCCAGTGCCTGATGAACCTCGCCGTCAATGGCCGCGATGCCATGCCGCACGGCGGTCACCTGTCCATCCATACCGACAATGTCGATATCGCCCCGCACGAACTGCAGCCCGGCAGCAGCGGAACTCCAGGCCCCTATATCCGTCTATCCGTGCGCGACACCGGAATCGGCATGGACGAGGAAACCCGCCGCCGTATCTTTGAGCCCTTCTTCACCACAAAGCCCCCCCACCAGGGTGTGGGCCTCGGCCTCTCCACGGTCTACGGAATTGTCAACCGCTGGGATGGTTTCCTGACGGTGACGAGCGAGCCCGGTAAAGGCTCGGCGTTCTGTATCTACCTCCCTCTGAACATCACCCCCCATGCGCCGGGAATTACGACCCAACCGGAGCCCGGACCTCTTGCCGTGCCTTCAGAAACGGTATTAGTGGTGGAAGTTCAGGACATCGTGCGTAAAGTCGTCGCCGAATTCCTGCGCACCGCGGGTTACCATGTACTCGAAGCCGGCAATGGATTGGATGCACTGGCCCGCATCGAAAGTTCGCCCACCGATATCCATCTGATGATGACCGACGTCATGATGCCAGGCATGCGTGGCACCGAACTCGCCGCAAGAGCCAGAATCCTTCGTCCATCCCTGAAGGTACTGCTCATGACAGGCTACGCCGATGATCCCGTCGGCACCGCCGATATGCCGCATGGCGTGGACGAAGTCATCATGAAGCCCTTTTCGTCGGAAGCTCTCGAAGCCCGCATGCGAGAGCTCCTCCATCGCTGAGCCCCTCGCAGCCCCCGCCAAATCCGTAGTATCATGACCCTGGTCCGACACCTCAACCACCCATGAAACTCCACCCCTCCGCCGCCATCCTCCTTGCCCTTTCGCTCCCCCTCTCCCAGGCCCAATCCCCACGCCCCGCCGCCACCACGCTGCACCACTACCTCTACGTCGCCAACCCCGGCACCCGCAACTACGTCGAATACGGCGGCACCGGTATCACCATCTTTGACATCGACAACCACTACAAATTCGTCCGCCGCCTGCCCACCTGGAAAGTCACCGAAGGCCACGAACCCGAAAACGTCAAAGGCATCGCCGCCAGCGCCCAAACCGGCCGCATCTACGTCACCTCTCTCACCCGCGTCATGGCCCTCGACGCCATTACCGGCCGCGTCATCTGGGACAAAGCCTATGAAGGCGGCTGTGACCGCCTCGCCATCTCGCCCGATGGCAAACTCCTCTACGTCCCCCAACTCGAAGGCCCCCAATGGCACGTCGTCGACGCCGCCACCGGCGACGTCATCAAAACCATCGAAACCAAATCCGGCTCCCACAACACTATCTACTCAGCCGATGGCAGCCACGTCTACCTCGCCGGCCTCAAATCCCCCTGGCTCTCCATAGCCGACACCAAAACCCACACGGTCACCAGCCAGGTCGGCCCCTTTGCCGACTTCATCCGACCCTTCACCGTCAACGGTGCCGATACCCTGGTCTACGTCAACACCAACGGTCTCCTCGGTTTCGAAATCGGCGACCTCAAAACGGGTCTCAAGCTCGCCCACGTCGAAGTGAAGGGCTATGAAAAGGGTGAAGTGAAGCGCCACGGTTGCCCCGCCCACGGCATAGCCCTGACCCACGATGAAAAAGAAATCTGGCTGGCCGATTGCCACAACACCGCTATCCACATCTTCGACAACACCGTCATGCCCCCGGTGCAAACCACCACCATCAAAGCCCGCGACTGCGTAGGCTGGCTCAGCACGAGCCTGGACGGCCGTTACGTCTACTCCTCAACCGGCGAAATCATAGACGTCAACACGAAAAAGGTAGTCGCGACACTGACGGACGAGCTGGGACGTCAGGTGCAAAGCGAGAAAATGCTGGACGTCTACATCGCGAACGGCAAGGTTACGAAGGTTGGTAACCAATTTGGGGTGGGCATGAAGCCTTAGCGAAGTGAACGGTTACAACTGGCAGGCGGGGCGGTTACGTGGAGCGAGCGACCGTGACAGTGCCCACGGCATGCGGGTCCGGCGGAAGGAATAGTGACTGGTCCGCTCCGGGCGGAAACCCAGGGGCAGGGCCGAAGCCCCGCCCCACAGCGTACCCGGTCAGAATTGCTTGATGCGTATGTTTTTGACTTCCATCTTCATGCCGGACTTGGTGACGTGAAGCTGAACTCCGATGACGCCATCCATTTTGCGGTTGGCCTTGTCGTCGTCCACCGTAACGCTCATCACGTGGCCGTTGATAATGTGAATCAAGGTATTGCCGCGGGCGATGATGTGAATTTCATTCCAGTCGCTGGCGTTGATAAAACCCTTCAGCACATTGCTGTCACCAAGGGATCCGACCGACCCGGGCTTACCGCCATCCGGAACGTAGGCGATCTGCCCGCGCAGAGACACGAAACCGCGGTTGCGCTCCTCATATAACTGGCCGGTGTAGGTCTGTGCGACGTCCATATCGGCCTGATAGCCCTTCAGCACATACTTCGCGACTTCCGGCAGTTCGACGCTGCGGTACTGCACGCCACTATTGGCCTCCGGGCCGGTGAGCTTGTACTGCATCTTGAATTCGAAATCGCCCGGCTTGCCACCGCGCCAGATCAGGAAGGTATTCTGCTTCGGCTGGTGGTCGGCTTTGGTTTCCCCGATCATCTCGCCGTTTTCCACGCGCCAAAAGTCGGTATCGCCATCCCAGCCGTTCATTGTCCTGCCGTCGAAGATGGATTGAAAGCCGGTTTCGGCCAGCGGCGGCACCTGCGTCTGGCCATACAGGCCAGCGGCGGTCAGCAGCGCGGCCACCGCGCCGATGGCGAAAGAATTCGTTTTCGATGTGAGCATAGTTTAGATCCCCCGGAAAATTATCATATGCCATTCGGCTACGCCGATAAAGAGGTGCCGGCAAACTGGAGGCGATAGAGTTCGGCGTAGAGACCGCCGAAGCGCAGCAATTCCTCATGCGTGCCGGTTTCCACAATCCGTCCCTCACGCATCACCAGAATGACGTCGGCTCGGCGCACAGTGGAGAGACGGTGCGCGATCACGATGGAAGTTTTGCCTTCCATCAGGCGATCCATCGCCTCAAAAACAAGCTTTTCGGAGGCGGAATCCAGACCGGAACTGGGCTCATCCAGCACCAGCAGCGGCGTATTGCGAATCACCGCGCGGGCTATCGCAATCCGCTGGCGCTGCCCGCCGGAAAGGGTCACGCCGCGTTCGCCCACCACGCTGTCATAACCCTGCGGCATCTTCACGATGAATTCGTGGGCATTGGCCATCTGCGCGGCGCGCACGATCTGATCGAAATGGGCTTCCGGCAAACCGTAGGCGATATTTTCGCGGATGGAGGCGCGGAAGAGTACGCTTTCCTGCGAGACCAGACTGATCTGATCGCGCAGGGATTTTTGCGTAAAGTCGCGAACGTCGTGACCGTCGATGCGGACGGTGCCGGACGTTGCGTCGTAAAAGCGCGGAATTAGACTGATCAA
The DNA here is from genome assembly GCA_903875575.1 of uncultured Acidobacteriia bacterium. Lineage (GTDB taxonomy): Bacteria > Acidobacteriota > Terriglobia > Bryobacterales > Bryobacteraceae > BOG-234. The sequence goes on from CAIQWJ010000073.1 coordinate 19,680, forward strand.
GGACGTCTTGCCCGCGCCGGTGGGCCCGACGATGGCCGTGACCTGACCGGGGTGAATTCGGCAGGAGACATCGGCAAGCGCCGGGCTGTCACCGTTGTAACTGAGCGTGACGTGATCGAACTCGATTTCGCCGCGGAACGGAGGCGCGTCCTTCGCGTTGGGGGCATCCTTCACCGTCGCGTCGGTCTCCAGCACTTCGCGAATGCGTTCGTAACCGATCGCGGCTTTGGAATACTGATCCGACATCTTCGAAAGATCCTGCATCGGCTTGTACATCTTATTCAGGTAGCTGAGGAAGAGTACGAGCGAGCCGGGAGCCAGTTGATCGGCCATGACCAGGCGTGCGCCGTAGAGCAGCACAATGCCCTGCCCGCAGGCCACGATGACGTCGATCACGGGCGTGAGGCGCGACTTGATCTGGCGCGCGCGCAGGGCGAGATTGATGCTCTCCATGGCGTCGACTTCGAGTTTCTGCTCCTCGAACTCCTCGCGCGCGAAGGCTTTCACCACACGGATCGATGAGAAGGTTTCCTGAATGCGGGAGGCGATTTCGCCCTGCTTTTGCCGTACCTGGCGCGCAGAGATTTTGATGCGGCGGGTATAGCGTGCGGCGATGAAGACCATCAACGGGGTCACCGAAAGCGCAACCAGGGTGAAGCGCCAACTGAAGCTGAACATCATGGCCAGCATGCCGATGATGAGGAGGACGTCGAGCAGGGCGTCGAGCAGGCCGGAGGTAATGAAGCTCTGGATGGAGTCGATGTCGCTGGTGATGCGGGTCATGAGGTCGCCGGTGCGCGCGTTGTCGTGGAAGGAGAGGGCGAGGCGCTGGATGCGGGAGTAGACGGCGGCGCGGAGGTCATGGGTGACCCACTGGCTGGCGGTGGTCATGTAGAACTTTTCGAAGTAAGAGCAGACGGCGCCGAGGATGGCGATGAGGAGGACGGCGAGGGCGGCGGAAAGGACGATGACTTGGCGGTCGGTGCCGAGATGGGTGAGGATGAGGCGGGAGAGCCAGTCCTGGGGGGCGCGGGAGCGGAAGACGCTGTCGAGGACGACCTTGAGGGGCATGGGGCCGAGGAGGTCAAAGGCGGTGCCGAGGATGGAAAAGAGGAAGGAGCCGACGAGGGAGCCAGCGTGGGGGCGAAGAATGCCGCGGATGGTGCCGAGGGTGGTGGGTTTGGCCTGGTTTTGGTGGGCGGTCAAGGTGGCGATCCGGGTAAGGCTGTCCTGATTCTGGCACATCGGAGGCGGTGGTTTATAATAGGCAAGTGGTGTTTTGCGCCCGTAGCTCAGCTGGATAGAGCGTCTGGCTACGAACCAGAAGGTCGCATGTTCGAATCATGCCGGGCGCACCATTTAACCCCATTCGAAATAGTACATTAGGCGTCTGACACGGAAACGTGGCTGACGCCTTTTTTGCGGGCGTACCTACCCTCTAGACCTTGACGCGGCAAATCTCAGACATCAGCAGCCACGGAGGTTAGCACATTGGGCACACCACAGAAGAAGCCGCCCAGAAGCCCGAGTGGGAACGAAGACAAATGGAAAGAATAAGCCCGGAGCGTCGGACGGCGGCAGCAAGAAGGCTGCGGTGATCGCCCTAATCCGGCGGAAGAATGGAGCCACACTGACGGAAGTCATGGCGGCGATCGGTTGGCAGTTTCTGTAGTGGCGCAGACCGCCACGAACCAGTGAATGTAAGTGCATGGAACAGATGGCGTCCTACGGGTACTGCCGGGCAGCATAGCGTAAATCGAGAGATGCGAGGTACCGGATTGAGCCTGTAACGATTATCCCGTCACAGGGGGCTATCGATTTTGTTCAACGGCGGCTTCGATCCAGTTTCAAGGATCGATTGATTTATCCATCCACGTTCGACTGACGCGACATCTCTGGCGTCCCTGACACAGTAATGAAACCAGTATGCCGTACCCAAAGAACAGCGTAGTCGTTTTTCAGGCGTATCAAGATGCACGCCCATCCGGTCTCGAATGCTCACCGTCGCCAGTCCAACATACAAGACGTCTCCGCTGAAAGTTGTCAACGCATAGCACCCGGGTTCCGCCGGAATCCTGGCGTGATGTGACCAAGCGAAGAGCTCGCGCTTTGCCAAACGGGGCAATAGGCGATCCACATTGATGCTTTCGCCGTGACGCATCGTCAAAGAGCAATCTCACCCGCACCATCCTGGACGTTTATTGCTAGGCTCATTGCATTTGCCAATTTGCGGACACCGGCAGTATTGAGGCCGGACGCGACTCCTCCACGCTGCCACCATTCAGGGGAAGACATGCCGATGTTCTCACCGCTTAGATTGCCGAACCCGCGAGAAAGAACCTCCTTGATCGTGTCCGTCTTGAAATCGCGACGGTTAGCCAAGTAAAGAAAGACCGTGGCAGAACAGATATGAAAAAGATCGACGCCGTTCGTCTTAAAAATGACGGATGATTTCGGAGAGGCAGGGTCAACAAGGAGCTCTACGATGGCCTTCCAGTAGTTAGACAACATCTTGGACCGGTTAACGTCGAAACTGGCGTCAGCTAGCGGATTATTAGCCGAGAAGATATACTTCTTGATCGACTTTATGAAGCTCTTTTGGTTAATAGTGGCATCAGGACCATCGTCATTAGCCATCCTAATCTTGTTGAGCCATGGTGAACCGGGATCAGTGTTGAGGTAGTTTGCCACGAGGAGTGCCCTCGCATCTTCCCCTTTCTCCACTTGCCGTCGAATCCAACGCGGAATTGTCGGCATGTGCTCCAGCTGTAACATCCCGGTGAGCCTGGCAATGATCTGCTGCTCCACGGCCTGATCGACTGAACGTTGGGTCGTGTTCACAATCAGGAAGTGACACATTTGGCTGATATCATTGAGGCAGACCGCAATGTTGACTGGGATCTCAAAATCCAGCAAGTCAGGGTTCTTGTCCGCTGCTGCAACCAATCCGGCGACACGATGTTGGCCGTCAACGACATTAAACGGCCCTACTTCCTTTACATCGAAACTAATCGAATTGGTCGAGGCATTAACATCTAGGTCCTTGTTCGTTGCAAGGAACAGCGAAGTAGGCAGGAACGCATCAGCTTCGGTGTGACCATCGAGCAGATAATCGGCGAGCTTTTTAGCCCTACCCTGATTCAGCAGTCTCTGGAAGCCCGGGCCAGCCCCCTCGGGATCCAGCTTATTGATTTGGTAGAAGCCGGGTCGTTTGAGATCGCGCACGGTTAGCGACGTTGCGTAAAGTTTCAACTTACCCTGACGAACCAAGGCTGCCGGACGAGTGAGCAATGATGACATTAGGACTCTAGGATACAAGATTTGCCGATAGTCATGGTAGAAGACCGCCGAGCATTCCCGCTGGCTTTCTGGAAAACGTATGGACGACCGGGCGACACGCCGTAATTCCAAGCTTCGAGAAGGCAGTTTTTGGGCCTCTCCGGGCATATCCTACTAAGGTTGTAGTGGCCACCAGCCTTCACGGGGCGCGGCTGAAGTCTCGGCCTGTCAGTCGCGCACCACACATCCGGCACGAGGCCTGGAGCCAATCCAGCCGTTCGGTATGTGGTACGATTTCTCACAATGTCGGCGTACAACGCACGAATCTGCTTCCAATGGGGAGCGAAAGGACCAATCGATGCCGAAATCACCGACTACCACTAAACGCGAAACGAAACTGCCGCCGATCCACCCCGGCAGGATTCTGCATGAAGACATGGGGGACGAGGAGATCAGTATCAACGGACTGGCGCAGGCCATTCGCGTCCCGGCGAACCGTATCAGCCTGATCGTGAACGGGAAGCGCGGCATCACCGCGGATACGGCCGCGCGCCTGGGCCGCTACTTCGGGACGTCGGCGCAATACTGGCTGAACATTCAGAATCGCTTCGATCTCGATTCGCTCGACCAGGCGCGGATCGAACGCGATGTTTTACCAAGGCAGGCCGCGTAAAAGGATTGCGGGTGTCGGCATCTTCCGCGCTCAACACGCTCCGTGGAATCATATGCAGCAAAGATCCGTACGATTCAACCACAATAGAAGCACGGCCATGCCACATCTACGCGAGTTCGGAGAAATGTTGAACAAGCTATCGGCGGGCGAGAAGGCGCAGGTCCTCAAGTGGATCGTTGAGGATCTGCGTGATGCCTTCCCTGGAATCGATTCCCGCGACGATGTTTGTGGTGGCGAAGCCTGCATCGTACGGACTCGTATTCCAGTCTGGTTGCTGGAACAGGCGCGTCGCCTGGGAACCACTGAGCAAGCATTGCTGGCGGCGTATCCGTCGCTGCGGGCCGAAGACCTTGTCAATGCATGGAACTACGCGCGCTCCCACGAGGCAGAGATTGGGGCGCAGATTCGCGCGGCGCTTCTGGACGAGTCGTCGCTTGCGACTGACTGGAATCGAAGGGACGAGGACGCAGCATGAGCCCACTTGCAGCAGGGTTCGTAGCCCCCGTCCGAGCTATGTGCGCGGCACTTCATGTCGGGCGGTGAAGTGGCCGTCGAGCTGCGCTCGACCCCACAGGCTGAAGCCTATGCCACTCCGGACCTGCGATGAATCGCAGAAACGTGAGTGATTCTTTACGGGACCTTGCGCCACCGTCCCCACGCCACAAACGCGCAGAGTATTCCCGTGACAAACGGAAGCACTGCCATGGAGAGTTGCGGGCCTTTCGCCGTTATGGCCACCGCGCCGATCATAATGATCAGCAGGCCGGTTGCCGCCAGCGGCGTCAGACCCTTCTGAATCTTCAACAGCCGAGGCAGGACCAGACCCAACGCACCGAGAATCTCGCATGCCGCGATAAAGTGAAGGAACCCCAGCGACAGGCTCATCATCTTCTGCGCCTGGTCCGCGGACAGGGTGAATTTAATGCCGCCGGCAAAAAGAAACAACACCGCCAGCAACCCCTGCACGATCCACAAAGCGCGATTCATAGAAGACCATCGTACCCCGGTTAGCCCAATCATGCCGCGGCGAATTCATCCGCCGGATCGAACCAGGCTTAACGACGGCGCACTGCCAACAGACACACACCGCCGAGAAGCGCGAGACCGATGGTACCTGGTTCGGGTGTCGCAGCCGCCGCCGACGTCCATCGACCTGGCGTGTGGTCGATGAAGCCGACGTATTGAGGGGAGAACCCGAATACTACCTTCGACGTAGAATCGTCGTCGAAGATGGACAGACTGTTTCCCGTACTGATGGTGAGTTTCGGCAAGGGTCCGGTATAGCCAGGATCCTGATCCCTGCCCTGTATGACCCATGTTCCAATCGCGCCGAAGCTGTCGGTCGCAATAAAAATGAACGAACCGTTGGTGCCACTGGGATCGCTCACCAGGGGAGAAACGGAATCCTGTCCGTTGAACATTGTCCAGGCCAGCGGAGTAATGGCAACACCGCTCTGTCCGGAATTACCCCAGACATAAGTGGTTGACGCCGCAAGCGGCGAGGCGAATGTCAGCGAGACAGTGTCGTCTGTCAGGGCGGAACAGTCGCCCACCTGGCAACCGTTGAATGGATTGCCGGTGTAGTTATAGGTGACGGCCCCCGCGAATGCGGAGATCTGGATGGTGAGCGCAAAGAGCAGAGCTCTTCCGAACATGGGACTTCCTCCTTGTCAGGCCGTTTTTAACGTCGCGGTCGTGACACTAACTAAGTGGAGCGTTCGAGGGGGGATATTACCGGGCCAGAGAGATCGCCGTCGAAAATATGGAACTTCGTTTATGCAGAAAATTCGTCCGCAGGATCGAACTTGGGAAACACGATATTCAGGATGGTCATCTTCCCGATCGCGCGATGCCGAACGCCCGGGAGAATCATGATGCACATGCCAGCACGTACGGGGATGATCTCGTCATCAAGCTGCATGCGCGCATCGGGGCCGCATTCCAGAAAGTAGTAAGTCTCGGTGAGGCGCTTGTGATAGTGGAGTTCGGCGTCCTCTGAGATGTGTGTGAGATGGATAGTGCCGGGATACTCGGGAACATCGTCAAACGCTCTGCGGGCGGTGCCGCAGGGGCAAGGAACACCCGGTAACTGCTGAAAATCGACCAGACGATATGCGGGTGTACCCATGGGCTCCATGGTATCGCAGGCCGGAACGGAAGAGTCGTCGCGAGACGCGGGCCGAAGCCTTGGTCTCGCGACGGCGCGGGACATCTACGTGTGCGAAGCGGTCACCACCATATGCGCAGTGGAATAGACGCCACGCAAAGGCAGGAAAGTGAACGTGGAGTAAGAATTGCCACCGATCAGTTTACCCAGAACGCTGTTCTTATCGGTAAAGAACGTGACGCTGGAACTGCCGAACGCGATATCCGGAAACACGGAAGCCTGTTTGACATTGCCGTCTTTGCCGGCGTACCACCAATTGGCTCTGAACCCACCGGGGTAGGGCCCTGTGGGGTCGGTTTCAGTGCCCGCGATGAAGTAGTTCGACAGGCCGAACGCGTCGGCTGCTACATATAGATAGCCCGCCTTCCCGGTGGAATCGTAAGTGAATTGGTAAGTCAAATCCGGGTCGAGCAGCGCCGGCACACCAACCTTGTTGAATTGTTCGACGAGTTCCGGATTGTTCGAAACGTAGACCAGCGTGTAGTTGTTGATATCGCCGGTGCCATCCGGCGGGACGATCTCCACGCCGATCTGCGAGATGGTTGTGGGTACCGCGTGTCCGCCGTTTACCGAGACGCCCGCGCAGCTTGTCGCACGGATCACGATGCCGCCGGTGGCGCCGACAGGCAGAGTACTGAAAACCGAGGGCACCAGAGCGGATGCCTTCGCGAAATTGATAGGACCCACGCCCGCGAACTCCGTGCATTGGGAGAAATCGACGGTGAACGACGGCGCGCCGGGATCGGCCCACACGAGGGACGCGCAGAATGATGCGCTCAAGAGTGCAGTAACAGCAAAACGTTTGGTCAAATGTTGCCTCCACGCGTGTAGAGGCGACAGAACGTTGCAACATTACCACCGAGTTCTTTGATGCAGGCTTCAGAACGTAAATCCGCGCGGAATCAGGCGGTGCTCCCAGGCCTGACGTTCCAGGTCTTCCCGAAAGTCGGGATGAGCCAGAGCAATTAAGGCTGTTGCCCTTTCGGGCACTGACTTGCCTTTGAGATTGACCATGCCGTATTCGGTCACGATGTACATCGCGTCGGACCGGGGCGTGGTGACGATGTTGCCTGGCGTCAGATCCAGCACGATCCGGCTGCGTCTCTCACCGTGCTTCTCATACGTGGACGCCAGGCAGATGAATGACTTGCCGCCTTCGGAAGCATAGGCACCGCGCACAAACTGCGCTTGTCCACCCGTGCCGCTGATGTGGCGATGACCGTCGGATTCGGAAGCAATCTGGCCCTGAAGGTCAATCTGCGTCGTGTTGTTGATGGAAATCATGCGGCTGTTCCGCATGATGAGATGCGGTGCGTTCGTGTATTCCACAGCGCAGCAATGAAAGTCGGGATTTCGCTGGATCGCGGCGTACATGCTGCGCGAACCGAGCGCAAAGGTGTAGACGATCTTGCGCGGGTCCAGCGTCTTGTGCGAACCCGTGACACGGCCCGCCCGATAAAGGTCGACGAGACCTTCGGTGAGCATCTCCGTATGGATGCCCAGGTCCTTCACGCCGCTTTCCAGCAACAAAGTACAAACGGCATTCGGCATGCCGCCGATACCGATCTGAAGGCACGCGCCATCCTCGATTTCACCGGCGATCAAACGGGCGACGGCGCGGTCAACATCGCAGGGCGGTGGATTCGGCAGCTCCGTGGCGGGCTCGCTGTTGCCCTGAATGATGTAGTCGACTTCGCTCAGGTGAACTCCCGTGCCTTCGCCAAACACGTAGGGCAGGCCTTCCGTCACTTCGACGATGACCATGCGGGCGCGTTCAATAATGGCCCGGTGCCAGATGTTCGTGCCGCCGAAGTTGAAGTAGCCGTGTTCGTCGATGGGGCAGGTCTTCAGGATGAGGATGTCGACGGGGTCAATGAACCGGCGATAGTAATCGGGCACTTCGCCGAGATGGAGGGGGATGTAGCTGCCGCGACCGGCGTCGTGTTTCTTCCGGTCGTAGCCGGAGAAGTGCCAGTTGAGCCAGTAGAAATGTTTGCCTTCGGGGTCCTGCTCCAGGACGGCCCGTGGCTTGACGGTCAGGGTGGCTCGGATCTTGACGTTCTCCAGCGATTCTCGCCGCGCGGCCAGCGCGTGATCAAAGACATCCGGCTGACAGAGCGCGGCGGCGTAATCCAGCCACATGCCGGAGCAGACCAGAGCGGCGGCTTCGGTGGCGGAGATGTTGCGCGCGGGTGCGACGGCGGTTCTTTGAAGCATAGGGGTGTGCGGCCCGGGACCAGAGCCGCTGCGGTCAGGGAGTATCTTATCAGGGACGGCGTGCTACTCGTTTCGCTGGAATTCGGCCACTCCCACATCGCCAAAGTCCCGCACCAAGTTGCTCCAGCCCGCGAATTCAGGCCGCGTGGCAAACCACTGCCGCCAGAAGCGGACCTGGCCGGTCTGGCCGTAAATTTCGAAGCCGGCCGTGCCGTTGAAACTGCCGCGCGCGAGTTCCCGCGCATAGCGGACGCCGTCTTTGTCTTCAAACGGAAAGAAGTAGAGCTTGCCGTGAATCGGGTAGCGCTCCAGGTGCGAGTAGAGGAACCCAGGCAAGGCGTAGTCTGCGGACCATGCCGGGGGCCGCGCCTCAATGAAAGGACTCACCACGACAACCGGCGTGGATTCCTGCGCGAAGCGATTGGCCTCCGCGGCTGCGGAGCGCCAGTCCGACACGTCGTGCCGATACACCAAAGTTCCCCAGTGGCCTTGAAAAGCCAGCGCGGCCAACGCCATGCCTGCAGCCGCGAAACGCCACTTGTCGGCAGGCATCCACCAGGCTGCCGCCGCAGTCGCCGTCAGCGCCAAACCAGGCAACATGATGGAGAGATAGCGATCGACGTACAAACTGTTGCCGCTCACCCAGGCGTAGAGACAAATCACCACGGGCTGGCACAGCCACCAGGCGCCGATGAAAACGAGGTCGGGCCATACGATCTTCCGTGCTGACCCCGTCCATCCGCGCCACTTCGCGAAAAACCAAAACACAACCCCGCACAGCAGCGGAACGTTCCAGTGCAGCTCATGCAGGAAAACGCGCAGTGTAGGCGGCGGCGCAATGACATGGGCGGCAGCACCACGTGCGAGAGTCAACGCATTCATGGCCGGTGGCACCAACGCCAGCGCGATCAGCGCGGCAGCCGCGGCCCACTGTGGCCACCTCACCCGAGTTTCGCCGCTGATGACGCGGGACAAGACGTAAATCGCCATCAGGATATAGAAAGGCCAGTAGACAAGATGCACTCGCCACACCAGCGCCGCGGCAACGGCGAAGAGAGCCGCATCACTCCAGCGCGCTGAATCGAGCCACCTGACAAGCAGAAACACACTGGCGGCGGACACCATGATGCCCAGGGCATAAGGTCTGGCGTCGATCGCGTGATAGTCGATGCCGCGCAGCAGGAGACAGGTGAACACGGCGAACCAACCGGCACGCGGATGAATCAAACGCGCAGCCAGACGGGCGATCAGACCGAGGGCAATCGCCATCGCCAGCATGGAGGGCAGACGGTATGAGATCTCAGATGAGCCCGTCAGCGCATGAGCGGCGCGCGGAAGGTAGTAATAGATGGACTCGAACGCTTCGCGCGCGCTGCCGAGCGAAGGGTGGCGCGGGTGAGCCGCGACGAATACGGTTTCCAGTTCGTCCACCCGGAAACTGGATGGCAGCGGCACAAGCCACAGGCGCGCGATGCAGATGCCGAACAGCGCTGCAAGAGGCCACTGACTGGATTCACATTTCTCTTCGAACTTCCCTGCACCAGGGATTCGTTGAGAGCTTCGCAAACTGGATTCCATGTGCCTGGCTAAATGATACACGCACAGGCATCAAACAACAGCGGCCGTCAGGCACCTATCTGAGCGGCGAGTAATCGGCAGGAGCCAGGAAGCGGTTGTCGTCCGGCGTGCGGGGCCCGGTGTTCGGCGGCGCGGGAACGCGCGCGTTGAACTCGGCCGTGAACGGGCGGAAGTCCGCCATGAATGTTCCCCACGATGCGCGGGCCGCTTCGCGATCCTTGTGTGCCAGAAGATAGATGAAGGAACTGTGGTCGTCCGCTGTCGAGTAGAAGATCGGCGTCATGCCCTGCTTTGTCAGTATCGCTGCCAGGCCCGATTTGAACTCTTCCACCATTCTGGGCAACCCCGCCTCGCCGGTATTGTATTTGCGCAGTTCGAACACGCGGTTTGTCGCTCCGGTTGTGGGCGCTTCCAAAACGGGTGAAAACTCCGTGGTGGTCGCGAAGATGGAGTACGCTGGCTTGGCCAGCAGCGAACCGGTTGGCGCGTCGAACGCCGCCCAGGTTTTCTCCGCGGCGGCGCGGTCTTTGTGCGCCACAATGCAAACAAGCATATTGGCGGCGTCGGTGCCGTCACTTCGTGCACCCTCTAATACGGTGCCATCAAAGAGATTCTCGATTCCGTTCTTCGCGAGGAGAGGCAGTGCCTGCGTGCGGAAGGCCGCCTGAAAGTCAGTCATTTTGCCGGCATTGGCGGTGTAGATCCGCAGTTCGAAAGTGCGGGCCTGGGACTGCGCGAATGCGCTCCCGACAATGACAGCGAACAGAAGAGCCAGATTGGCGATCGATGGAATACGAAGTATGCGCATTTTTGCTCTCATGCGCCAGCATACGGGCGCGAGGCTGGTGTCCGATATCCCGATTCTGTCGAATCCTTGCCTGTTTCTCTGAGTTACCGTTGGAAACCGTTACGACGTCCCATCCACCGAAAACGCCGGCAACACGTTGCCGGGCAAGCCGCCCCAAACGCCGTAACCGGAATTGACGAACACCATTCCACCCGCGATGACGGGCACGAGTCCGCATCGCCCCGGTCATGACATGTGTAAAACACTCCCGCCGCAGCGTGATTGACCTGTACACCTTGGCGTAGTAGGCTAATTCGTAAGCTTCTCCGGAACAAAAAGCAGGCCTTATTCCAAGTGCATCTTCCAACCTTCACTGCCGCGCCCTTTAAATTGCTGCCTGGCGCCTTCACCGGCGCGTTGGTCGCCCTGGCGCTCTCCGCAGCGCCGCCGGTGGATTTCGGACGCGATGTCAGGCCTATACTTTCCGACCGCTGCTTCTCCTGCCATGGGCCGGATGAGACGAAACGTCAGATGGCATTGCGTTTCGATATCGAAGATGGCGCGAAGAAGGCCCGGGGCGCGCGTCCGCCCGTTGTGGTGCCAGGAAATCCGGAGGCGAGTGAAATCCTGAAGCGCGTCGCCCCGGCAGATCCTGCGCGGCAGATGCCCCCACCTTATTCGGACCGCAAGAAACTCACGGAACAGGAAGTCGCCACATTGCGCACCTGGATTGAACAGGGCGCGAAGTGGCAGAGTCACTGGAGTTTCACGCCTCCCGTGCGGCCCGCGGAGCCCGCAGTGCAGAACCGCGCCTGGGTGAAGAATCCAATCGACACCTTTATTCTGGCGCGCCTTGAGAAAGAGGGCCTGAAGCCCTCACCGCAGGTGGATCGCGACCGGCTACTTCGTCGCGTGAGCTTCGATCTGACGGGGCTGCCGCCGACGCTGGCCGAGTTGAACGCCTTTCTGGCGGATACCGCGCCGGATGCTTACGAGAAGGCCGTCGACCGCCTGCTTGCCTCGCCGCGCTACGGGGAGCGGATGGCCGTCGACTGGCTGGACGCCGCACGCTACGCGGATACGCACGGGTACCAGACGGATCCCGCGAAAGAGATTTGGCCCTGGCGCGACTGGGTGATCAAAGCGTTCAACAGCAACATGCCGTATGACCGCTTCACGATTGAGCAGTTGGCTGGCGACTTGTTGCCGAATGCGACCATCGACCAGAAGATTGCCACCGGCTTCCAGCGGAACCATCGGGTGAATGCGGAGACCGGCGCGATTCCCGAAGAGTTCGAAGCGGAGACTCTGGTGGATCGCGCGGCCACTGCGGGGACAGTGTGGATGGGCTTGACGATGGGTTGCGCGCGCTGTCACGATCATAAGTTCGATCCGATCCTGCAGAAAGATTTCTACAGCCTGATTGCATTCTTCAACAACGTGGATGAAGTCGGCAACGGCGGGCCGGCCGATGGGCGTGGAAATTACAAGCCGTACCTGAAACTGCCCTCCCCGGAACTGGAAGCCGTGGTAGCGGCGAAGGAGGCGGAGCTGAAAGTCGCGCGGGCGAAGCTCAGTGAGATCGATAAGGGCCTCGCGGCGAAGCAAGCCGAGTGGGAACAGACCGCGCTGACCTATCAGCCAAAGTGGGAAGTGCTGGTGCCCGCGACATTCAAAGCCGATAACGGCGTGACGCTGAAGGCGTTGCCGGATGGCTCTGTGATTGCCGGTGGCGCGATGCCCCCCGCGTCATTCTTCCAGGTGACGGCGGACACCGCGATGAAGAAGATCACCGCGTTTCGTCTGGAAATGATTCCGGATGCCAGCCTGCCGGGTGGCGGTTCGGGACGCGGCGCGGATGGCAAGGGTGTGGTGACCTTGTTCGAAGTGCGCACGGGCGGTAAGAAGGTGGACCTCTCCCGCATCACGGCGGACTTCAAATCGGAGGAATCCGAACTGAATCTGGTGGTCAGTCCGGCGGATCAGTTGAAGCGCGGCTGGGGCGTGAATCCGGAAATGAACCAGCGGCACTATGCCGTGATTGAGACGACGCGAATGTTCAGCCCGGAAGCCACGTTGACGTTCAGGATTGGCAGCGAGTATGAAGGCGCGCCTCTGGGCCGGTTCCGCATTTCCGTAACAGATTCCGAGGTCCCCGAAGTGGTGCCTGAAGATATGGCCTCGATCCTGCGCACGCCTGTCGCGGCGCGTTCGGAGAAGGATGCGATCGCGCTGACAAAGTACTTCGTGTCACATCCGGTGGAACGCCGTGCCGCGAACGAAGCGGCGACCACGCTCGATGCCGAACGACGTGCGGCGGAGAACAAGATCCCCAGCACCATGGTGATGGCTGAAATGGCGGAACCTCGCGACACATTTGTCATGCTGCGGGGCGCTTACGATAAGCCGGGCGACAAGGTCACGCCGTCGACTCCGGGTTTCCTGCCGCCTATGCCCGCGGATGCGCCCCGCAATCGCCTGGGCCTCGCCCAGTGGCTGGTTGCTCCTTCGAACCCACTCACTGCACGCGTGGCGGTGAATCGCTACTGGCAGATGTATTTCGGCACGGGCCTCGTGAAAACGGCGGACGATTTCGGGAGCCAGGGAGAAGCGCCCAGCCATCCGGAATTACTGGACTGGCTGGCGACGGAATTCGTGCGCACCGGTTGGGATGTGAAAGCAATGCAGCGTCTGATTGTGACCTCGGCAGCTTATCGGCAGGCTTCCGTAGTAACACCGGCACTGCACGAGCGTGACCCGGAGAACCGTTTGATCGCGCGCGGCCCGCGGGTGCGACTGGAAGCCGAGATGATTCGCGATCAGGCCCTGTCCCTCTCCGGTCTGCTGAGCACGAAGATGGGCGGGCCTTCGGTGAAGCCGTATCAGCCGGAAGGTTTATGGGAGCAGCTTTCCGCATTTCAGGGACGGAAACTGTTTGAGCGGTCCACAGGAGAAGACCTGTGGCGCCGCAGCGTTTATAGCTACTGGAAGCGCACGGTGCCACCGCCGGCCATGACGATCTTCGATGCGCCAACGCGGGAATCCTGCGTGGTGCGTCGACAGATGAGTTCCACGCCGCTGCAGGCTTTGGCACTGCTGAACGACGAAATGTATGTGGAAACGGCGCGCAAGTTCGCGGAGCGCATGGTGAAGGAAGGCGGAGCGTCGGCGACCGAGCGGTTGTCGTGGGCGTTACGACTCGCGACTTCGCGGCCGGCGAGCGCGCAGGAAGTGAAGATTCTGGAGCAGGGCCTCACAAAGCGACTGGCGCAGTATCGCGCGGACAGCGCAGCGGCGGAGAAACTGCTTTCGGCGGGAGACTCGCCGCGCGATAAGACAATCGATACGGCGGAACTGGCCGCCTATACAACCGCCGCCAGCGTCATTCTGAATCTGGACGAGGTCATCACACGCCAATGAATCCGCTACGTGAGCACCAGTTGATGATGACCCGCCGGCAGTTGCTCGGACGCACGGCGACGGGCATCGGCGCTGCGGCACTGAGTTCGCTGCTGGCCCCGCGTGCGCAGGCTGCACCGGGTCTGCCTGGCTTTCCAAACTTCCCCGCGAAGGCGAAACGAGTCATTTATCTGCACCAATCCGGCGCGCCCTCGCAGATGGACTTGTACGACTACAAGCCAGGCCTCACCAAACGCTACGCCGAAGAGCTGCCGGATTCCATCCGCATGGGGCAGCGCCTGACGGGCATGACGTCGGCGCAGAAAAAATTCCCGGTGGCACCATCCATCTACAAATTCGCGCAGCACGGCAAGGCTGGCATCTGGCTCAGCGAACTACTGCCTTACACCGCGAAGATTGCCGATGAAATCACGGTCGTGAAAAGTACCTTCACCGAGGCCATCAATCACGATCCCGCCATCACGTTTATCCAGACCGGGAGTCAGGTGGCAGGTCGGCCATGTTTCGGCTCGTGGGTAAGCTACGGCCTGGGCTGCGAGACGGATGATCTGCCAGCGTTCGTCGTGATGATTTCTCGCGGCACCGGTCGCAAAGTGGACCAGCCGCTCTATGACCGGCTGTGGGGCAGCGGTTTTCTGCCGACCGCCTATCAGGGTGTGAAGTTTCGTTCCGAAGGCGACCCGGTGCTGTACCTTTCCAATCCTCCGGGCATTGATTCGGATCGGCGTCGCAGCATGCTGGACGATATCAAACAACTCAACGAGATCAACGAGCAGCAGTTCGGCGATCCTGAGATCGTGACGCGCATTCGCCAATACGAAATGTCGTACCGGATGCAGACTTCAGTGCCGGATCTGACGGATCTTTCAAAGGAGCCCGCTTCCACGTTTGACCTGTACGGACCGGATGCGAAGAAGCCTGGCACGTATGCTTCGAACTGCATCCTGGCGCGTCGCCTCGCCGAGCGCGGCGTGCGTTTCATTCAGCTGTATCACATGGGCTGGGATCACCATGAGGGCGTTCCGCGTCAACTGCCGCCGCAATGTCTGGATACAGACCAGCCCTCGGCGGCGCTTATTCAGGATCTGAAGCAACGCGGGATGCTGGACGATACCCTGGTGATCTGGGGCGGCGAATTCGGGCGGACCGTCTACTGCCAGGGCAATCTCTCCCCGGAAAATTACGGCCGCGACCACCATCCTCGCTGCTTTACGACATGGATGGCAGGCGGCGGTATCAAGAAGGGCCTCTCGTACGGAGAGACGGACGATTACAGCTACAACATCACGGAAAACCCCGTGCATGTTCACGATATGAATGCGACGCTGCTCCACTGTCTTGGCGTGGACCACACGAAGCTCACGTACCGTTATCAGGGGCGTGACTTCCGGCTCACCGACGTGAAGGGCACCGTGGTTAAAGAGTTGCTGGCTTAGTTGCTCGCGTGCGGGCAGGAAAACAGCCATTGATTCGACGCTTCTTACCGAACCGCGACTGTAGGGAGCGGCACTCAGACATATTCTTGCGGCACCCCGTCGGACGCCGCTGCAAAGATCTTCCCTGGATTCATCCGATTGTCAGGATCGAGAGCGCGCTTGATAGCGCGCATGGCATCGAGCGCGTTAGCGCCGTGCTCCGCTTCCAGATACGACATCTTCCCGGTGCCGACCCCGTGCTCTCCGGTACAGGTGCCGCCCATCGCCAGCGCGCGTTCCACTAACTGCGAAGAAAGACGGCGCGCTTCGGAGAGTTCATGTTCGCTGGTGGGATCCAGGATGTACATCAGATGGAAATTGCCATCGCCGACGTGGCCGACAAGCGGCAGCGGGAACGGCGCGCCTTCGTGATCGCGTTTCGCCTGCAGGATGCAGTCGGCCAGACGTGAGATCGGCACGCAGACGTCGGTGGTCCAACCGCGAGAACCGGGCCGCAGCGCGAGCGCCGCATAGTAAGCCTCATGCCGCGCCTGCCACAGCTTGTCGCGATCTTCAAGGCGAGTAGCCCATTCGAAGCCACGTCCGCCATGCTCTTCGGCCAGCGACCGCACCAGCGACGCGTGGTCTTCCACATGCCGATCATTCACGCCGTGGAACTCAAAGAATAGCGTTGGTGCCACGGCATAGGAAGTGCGCGAACGCCGGTTTACAGCCGCGATGGCGGGCTCGTCGAGCAATTCCACGCGCGCCACGGGGATGCCGAGTTGGATCGTCTCGATAACGGTTCGCACCGCGCCTTCGAGCGTTTCGAACGGGCAGACTGCGGCACACACCGCTTCCGGCAACGGGTGCAATTTCACGATGAGTTCCGTAATCACGCCAAGCGTCCCTTCCGCGCCGATCAGCAGATGCGTGAGGTCATAGCCCGCCGCCGACTTACGGGCGCGACTGCCGGTGTGAATGATGCGCCCATCGGCAAGCACGGCCGTGAGGCCGAGCACGTTCTCGCGCATCGTGCCGTAGCGAATCGACATAGTACCGGAGGCGCGCGTAGAAGCCATGCCGCCCATCGTGGCGTCGGCACCGGGATCAACGAAGAAGCCGACGCCCTGCGGATTGATCTTCGTGTTGAGCTGAACGCGCGTCACGCCGGCTTCCACGGTGGCATCCAGATCTTCCGTGCTCACGCGAAGGATCTGGTTCATGCCGGTCATATCGAGCGAGATGCCGCCGTGCAGCGCATGAACCTGGCCTTCAATGGAACTGCCCGCACCGAAGGGAACCACTGGCACGTTGTGACGCGCACTGATCTTTAGAATCTCGCTGACCTCGGCTGTGGTGCGCGGATAGCAGACCACGTCGGGCACGCCAGGTGGATGCCAGGATTCGCCGTGGCTATGCTGCTCACGGATGATTTCGGAGGTGGAGACGCGCGGGCCCAGAAGCGCGGTTAGTTCGTCGATAAACACCTTTATAGGGTACTTGTTTAGCCTGTTCCTGCTCTCAAGTAGAATGGAACGACACACTCTTTCCATGGAACTCACGCCCGGTGCAAGACTCGGCCCGTACGAAATCGTCGCCCGCATCGGCGAGGGCGGCATGGGACAGGTCTGGAAGGCTCGCGATACGCGCCTCGACCGCATCGTCGCCATCAAGACTTCGCTCGCGAAATTCAGTGAAAGATTCGAGCGCGAGGCCCGCGCTGTCGCCGCGCTGAATCATCCTCATATCTGCACGCTCTACGACGTCGGGCCGGATTACCTGGTCATGGAGTTCGTGGAAGGCTCAGAGGTCAAAGGCCCGCTGCCACTGGACCAGGCACTGAAGTATGCGATCCAGTTCGCAGGTGCCCTCGAAGCAGCACATCGCAAACTCGTGACTCATCGCGATCTCAAACCGGCAAATATTCTGATCACGAAAGCCGGCGTGAAAGTGCTGGATTTCGGTCTCGCGCAGTTGGGCAAGGCCGAGCCGCTGGGCACCATCACGGAAAACGATGCAACCCTGACGCGCGCGCTGACGCAGGAAGGGTCCATCGTCGGCACCCTCCAATACATGGCCCCGGAGCAGTTGCAGGGCAAGCCGGTAGACGTTCGCGCCGACATTTTCTCGTTCGGTTGCGTACTGTATGAAATGCTCACCGGCAAGCGCGCGTTCGGCGGATCGAGCACGGCCAGCGTGATTGCCGCCATATTAGAGAGGCCTGCGCCTTCCGTGGGAGAGGTCGCCCCGGCTTCCCTCGATTGGGTGCTTGGACGCTGTCTGGCGAAAGAACCCGATGAGCGGTGGCAGACGGCGCGGGATCTTCGTGCGGAGCTGGAACGTTGCGCGTTGAGTGCGGCTGAAACACGTGAGGCGCACCCCGCGAGACATGTGCCGCTGCTGGCGTGGGCAACAGCGGGTGTGTTAGCGGTGATCGCCGGCGCGGTGTCCTTCATTCATCTGCGCGAAACCGCACCCGTTGCGGCGGCGATCCAGTTCTCCATTCCGTCACCCGACCACTCCACGTTTCGATCATGGGCCGAGCTTTCGCCGGATGGGAAGTTTCTGGCATACGACACCTCGAAAGACGGCATTCTGACAATATGGCTGCGCCCGCTGGATTCGCAGCAGGCACGGCCACTCGTCACCGAACTCGGAGCTGAGGGATCTATGTTGAGTCTCGGCTATGTATTCTGGTCACCCGACGGCCACTGGATCGGTTACAGTCATGGCGGGAAGCTCAAGAAGGTGGATGTCACCGCGGCCTCACCTGCGGCCCTGGTGATTTGCGATTGTATTTCCGGCTTTCGGGGAGGCGCGTGGGGCCGCGACGGCACGATACTGTTCTCTCCCAACCCAACCTCGCCGATCATGCGCGTCTCCGCGACCGGAGGAACTGCTGTACCCGCCACGACGCTCGATGCGCGCAACGAATTGCTGCATCGCTTTCCCACCTTTCTTCCCGACGGGCGCCACTTCCTGTATTACGTAGGTTCCTACGATGCCGCGCATTCCGGCGTATACGTGGGTGATCTCCAGACAACAGGGCCGGGGAGGCGCGTATTGGACGCGGACTCTCACGCGGTTTTCGTCCCTCGCTCACCGGGCAATTCTGCAGGACACCTTCTTTTTGTGAAGGACGCCACCTTGCGGGCTGTATCTTTCGACTCAGGGCGACTCGAAGTGACTGGGGAGCCCACCGTGGTCGCGCAGAATGTCGATCAGGTGAATTCGCACGGCGGTTTTTCGGCTTCTGCTACAGGCATTGTTTCGTTTTGGCCCGGGGATCCGTTCCCACCTCAGAATCTCGCCTGGTACGGTCGTGACGGCAAGCTCCAGGAAGCAATTCCGGGAGCTGATTCTCTGATGCGCGGCAGTCTGGATGGTGTCAGTCTGTCCCAGGATGGTCAGTACCTGGCAATGGGGTTGGGGAGAACGCTCGGTGGGAAGAACAACCGAATCCTGCTTTTCGATTTGCCGCGTGGCAGTTCGCAGCAACTGGTCACGGGAAAGAACAGTGGCATTATGCCGGTCTGGGCAGCGGACGCCAAACGCCTTGCCTTCGGGTATTCCGATGCCGGGGCGCTGAATGTGTACTTGCAGGCACCCGGTCAGCCGAATACGCTGGAGCATCTTGTCAGTACGGCCACGCAGGCCTGGCCGACGGACTGGTCTCTCGACGGCAATCTGCTGTTATATGTGGTCGATAACAGCGGTCAGTTCGATCTGCGGGCGCTCACGATGCAGGATAAGAAGGCTCATGTCTGGCTGAAGAGCCCGGACTCGGCAACGCAGGCGCAACTCGCCCCCGGCGCAATGAATCCATGGTGGGTTGCTTACGTGTCCACGGAGTCCGGGCACAGCGAGGTTTACCTGGAAAGCTTTACGCTGGAAGGGCAGCGAGCCGGGCGTATCCAGGTCTCCACCAATGGCGGAACGGATCCACGGTGGCGGGGCGATGGCAGAGAACTGTATTACCTGTCGACCGATAGCAAGATAATGGTCGTGGATGTCACGTCGGGCTTCACGGCGGGCGCCCCGAAAGAATTGTTTAAACCTCCTGCCCTCGCCGGAAGTTCGATCTACCGCCCGCATCGGTACGCCGTCACGCGCGACGGGAAGCGCTTCGTCCTGGCAACGGCGCCAGTGGAGCAGGATGTGACGCCGCTTTCCGTGATCGTCAACTGGCAGGAACAGCTTCACCACTAAGTCGCCGCGATTACTCCCCCGGCTTGGTCAGCAACCGCTTCATCAGCCGGGCTTCGGCGCTCTTTCGGCCCAACCCCTGATGCTGCGCTTCCACCGCCGCAATCGCCGCCACGTTGACGATATCGTTCACCGTTGCACTGCGCTGTAAGACGTGCACGGGCTTCGACAGGCCCATCAGAATCGGCCCGATCACCTGTGCCCCGCCCAAACGCGAAAGCAACTTGTAAGCGATGTTGCCCGCATCCAGATTCGGGAAGATCAAGATGTTCGCCCCGCCCTTCACCGCGCTGAACGGATACGTCTCATCCATGATCTGGCGCACTACGGCGGTGTCGGCCTGCATTTCGCCATCCATGGGCGTTTCGGGGAAGCGTTCCCGGGCGATCTTCACGGCTTCGCGAATCTTAATTGCCGTGGGATGCGCGCTGCTGCCGAAGTTGGAGTGCGAAAGAAAAGCAACGCGCGGCTCCTGATCGAATTCGCGTGCCACGCTGGCCGCGCAGGCAGCGTTCTCCGCCATCGTTTCCGGACTGGGATCGATATTCACAGTGCAATCGGCCAAAAAGTACAGCTTGCCGCGTGTAGTGACTACGATGTACATGCCGGCCACTTTTCCAATGCCTTCCTGCATGGGAATGATTTGCAGTGCGGGACGCAGCGCGTCTGGATAGTGTCGCGTCACGCCGCAAATCATCGCGGCCGCGTCGTCCAGGTGCACCATCAGCGCGCCGAACATATCGGGATTCTGAATCAGTTCGGCCGCCTCACGGCGCGTGACGCCTTTGCGTTGCCGGCGTGTGTAGAGTTCTTCCACATAGAACGACGTTCGCGGCGAGACACGCGGATCGACGATCTGGCTTCCCTCCAGCTTGAGCCCCAGCACAGCGGCGCGCTGACGAATCTTGTCTTCGGCACCTAGCAGGATCGGGCTCGCCATGTCTTCATCGATCAGGATCTGAGCGGCGCGGAGGATGGTATCCTCCTCGCCTTCGGTGAAGACGATCTTCATAGGCGCAGAGCGGGCTTTGCGAATCACCGAGCGCATGACGCCGGGTGAGGTGCCCAGGCGCCGCTCCAGACTTTCGCGGTATTCATCGATATCGAGTTGGATACGCGCGACGCCGGTTTCCATGGCGGCGCGGGCAACGGCGGTGGCTTCGCGAATGACGACGCGGGCGTCGAATGGCTTCGGAATGATGTAATGGCGGCCGAACTCCAGGTGATCCACACCGTAGATACGGCAGACGGATTCGGGCACATCTTCCTTGGCGAGGTCGGCCAACGCGCGCGTGGCGGCCAGCATCATTTCATCGTTGATGGTGGTGGCACGGGAATCGAGCGCGCCGCGAAAAATCGAAGGGAACCCAAGAACGTTGTTGACCTGGTTGGGATAGTCCGAACGGCCGGTGCCCATGATGATGTCCGGACGCGCTTCGTGCGCAGTCTCCCAGTCGATTTCGGGATCGGGATTCGCGAGCGCGAAGACGATTGGGTTGGCATTCATGCCGGAGAGCATGGCCGGGGTAACACAGTTGGCGACAGAAAAGCCGAAGAACGCATCGGCACCCACCAGAGCGTCGGTCAGAGTGAGAGCATCCGTCGCCACCGCGAAGCGCGCTTTGTAAGCGTTCATGCCCTTGGTGCGCGTGGTGGAGATGACGCCGTTGGTGTCGCACATCGTGATGTTTTCGCGGCGAACCCCAAGGCGGACGTAATGTTCAGCGCAGGCGATGGCGCTGGCACCGGCACCGTTGACGACAACGCGGAGTTGTTCGATCTTCTTGCCCGCGATTTCAATGGCGTTGAGCAGCGCAGCGCCGGAAATGATGGCAGTACCGTGCTGGTCGTCATGGAAAACAGGAATGCCCATGGTGCGCCGAAGTTCGTGCTCGATTTCGAAGCACTCAGGAGCCTTGATGTCTTCGAGGTTGATGCCACCAAAGGTGGGTTCGAGAAGTTGGCAGGTGCGGATAATGTCTTTCGGGTCTTCGCTGCCGATTTCGATATCGAAAACGTCAATATCGGCGAAGCGTTTGAACAGGACGGCTTTGCCTTCCATGACGGGCTTGCCGGCGGCGGCTCCGAGATTTCCAAGACCCAATACCGCCGTTCCATTGGACACGACGGCGACCAGATTGGCCTTGCCAGTGTATTTGTAGACGAGATCGGGATCGCGGTGAATTTCCAGACAGGGAGCGGCGACGCCAGGGGTGTAGGCGAGACTGAGATCTCGCTGGGTGAGACAGGGTTTGGTGGAGGTGACGGCTATTTTTCCGGCTGGAAACGTGGAGTGGTATTCAAGAGCATCTTCGTCGCGTATCAATTGTGGGCCTCTGGGGATTGAGCTCCGGGGTGTGCCTGAAGCGGCGCGGTTCGGAGGGAAGGGTATGCGGGGGCAGTGGGGCGTTGCTGCGGCGGCGAATATCTTCCGCGCGGAATGGCCGAACCACCTGCATACTTTGATTACAACACCGCAGTTGCCGTGGACCGGAAAATGATAGACTCGCTTGCTTGAAGCTCTTTTCTATGTCTGTTACCAGATTTTCCCTTGTACTCGGAGCGGCGTTTGCAATGACGGCTCCCGCCTTCGCCCAATCCGCCTGCGAGAAGCTGGCGAGCGCCCATCTTCCGGGGCTCACGATCACCTCTGCAACGCCTGTGCCCGCCGGACCGTTTGTGGCACCGGCGGACGGCCCTCGTATTGCGGGTTTCGACGCGCCGGCGTTTTGCCGTGTGGCCGCTGTGGTCGGTGCCGAAGTGAAGTTCGAGCTCTGGATGCCGGAGAAGTGGAACTCGAAGCTGCTCAGCGTTGGTAACGGCGGCCTGGCGGGGACCATCGCCTATGCGCCGATGGTGAAGCCGCTGCAACTGGGATATGCGACCAGCAGCACGGATACCGGTCACGCTGCCGCGAACACGAACGACGGCACGTGGGCGCTGGGTCACTACGAGCGAATCGTGAACTTCGCCGACCGCGCCACGCATCTGATGGCGGAGGCGGATAAGGTGATTCTGTCGGCATTCTACGGGGCGCGCCCGACGCATGCGTATTTCAACGGCTGCTCGCAGGGCGGTCACGAGGCGCTGATTGAAGCGCAGCGCTATCCCGACGATTACGACGGCATCATTGCGGGCGATCCGGCGAACTACTGGACGCATCACTATGTGGGCGGACATCTTTGGTCTGGCGTCGCCACGGATGGCGACGCGTACATCCCGGCGAGCAAGGTGCCGATCATTGCGGACGCTGTGAATGCGGAGTGCGATGAACTCGATGGCGTGAAAGATGGCGTGCTGAGCGATCCGCGCCGGTGTAAGTTCAATCCGAAGAAGCTGCTGTGTGTGGGCGCGGACACCACCGCATGCCTGACGGCACCGCAGGTGTCCGCGGTGGAGAAGATTTGGGCAGGGCTGAAGACTGCGGATGGGCGTCAGATCTGGCCCGGTCTTGTCCCCGGTGGCGAGGCGGGTACGGGGGGTTGGGCGAACTGGATTACCGGCACGGGGCCGGGGCGCAGCGGTCATTTGAATTTGGGGATTCCCTTCTTCCGGTTCATGCTGTTTGACGATCCGGAGTGGGATTATCATACTTTCCGCTTCGAGAAGGCCGACGGTTTCGACAGCGACATCGAGTATCTGGACACCAAACTCGGTGCGTTGTTCAATGCGATCAATCCGGATCTCAGCGCGTTTCGTGCGCGCGGCGGCAAGTTGATCCAGTATCACGGCTGGAGCGATCCGGATATCACGCCGCTCAACAGCATCAACTATTACGAGAGCGTCCAGAAGACGATGGGGCCGTCGACCATGAGTTTCTATCGGCTCTATATGGTGCCCGGGATGCAGCACTGCAATGGCGGGCCGGGCGCGACGACGTTCGACATGATCGGGCCGCTGGATCAGTGGGCCAGTAGCGGCGTCGCACCGGAGAGCGTGATCGCGTCGAAGCTGACCAACGGGGTGGTGACGCGAACCCGGCCTCTTTGCCCTCATCCGCAGGAGGCGAAATATAAGGGCTCAGGGAGTACGGATGAGGCCTCGAATTTCGTCTGTGCGGCACCGTAGCTCAAACGGCCCTCGGGGTGCTGCTGAAGTCCTGCATGAGGGACATGTTTCGAAGGTTTTCAAGGGCGGCGGCGAACACGGTCGGCCACCATGCGGCGTTTTTTCTTGGTGTCTTTCTGTTGTTGGTGTGGGCGTTCTCAGGCCCGTATTTTCACTACTCGCCGGGCTGGCAAACCGTCCTTGGGACCGGGGCCAGCGTGGGGGCGTTTCTGATCGTTTTCCTGATCCAGAACACCCAGAATCATGACGCTAAAGTCATGAATCTAAAGCTCGATGAGCTCATTCGCGCGGCCAAGACCGCCCGGACTGAACTGGTCCAGATGGAAGGTCTGACCGACGACGAACTGGAACACCTACAACAGGAGTTTCAGGCTCATCGCGACCGCTCGATTCGCAATCAACACCCCGAACGCTCAGCCCCTGGCGTTGGCGGCGATACGCATTAGTTCCAGACGCAGGGCGCTGACCAACGCGTCCCAGCTTGCTTCGATCACGTCTTCGGAAACGCCTACTGTCGACCAACTGCGGGTGCCGTCCGACCATTCGACGAGTACTCGGACGTTCGCCGCTGTGCCTTTACCGGAATCGAGGACGCGGACCTTGTAATCGGTGAGGCGCACGTCGCCGATTTGTGGATACAACTCGGAGATACATTTGCGCAGGCAGACGTCGAGAGCGTTGACCGGGCCGTTACCGGTGGCTGTGGCCGAATGTTCGCCGTCTCCGGCTTTCACTTTGACGCTGGCGGTGTGAGTGGTGTTTTCGCCTTCGGCTCGGATGACTACTTCGTAGCCCAGTACGTCGAAGAACGTCTGGCCTGGATGCAGGGCGTCGAGCACGAAGAGTTCGAAGTTGCCATCGGCTGCTTCGAGATCGTAGCCCGCGAATTCGGCGTCTTTGATGCGTTCGAGAAGTTTCTTTCGGGAGTCTTCGTTGAGCAGGCCCTGCGGATCGTACTGCGTCAGTTTGTAGACGATGTTGCTGCGACCGGCGAGATCGCTCACTAGTACGCGCTGATGATTGCCGACGAGTTCCGGCTTGATGTGTTCGTAGGTGGACGAATCTTTCATCACAGCGCTGACGTGGATGCCGCCCTTATGGGCGAAGGCGCTCTGGCCTACGAAGGCAGTGCCGCGCGGGATCTGGAGATTCGCGAGTTCCGAGATGTAGCGTGCAGCGGAGGTGAGTAACTGGAGCTTGTCCGGTCCGATGGTTTCCTGGCCGGCCTTGAGTTCGAGATTTGCAATTACGCTGGCGAGATTCGCATTGCCGCAGCGTTCGCCGTAACCGTTCAGGCAGCCCTGCACGTGCGATGCGCCATTTTCCACTGCGGCCAGAGTGTTGGCTACCGCCACGTCGCAATCGTTGTGCGCGTGAATGCCGATCACGCCGGTAAACTTTGAGCGAACATCGGCAACTATTGCCGCGAGTTTCGAGGTCGCCATGCCGCCGTTGGTGTCGCAGAGGCAGAGTACGTCAGCACCGGCTTTGTGGGCGGCTGCCAACGTTTGCAGTGCATAGTCACGGTTGTGGGTGTAGCCGTCGAAGAAGTGCTCGGCGTCGTAGACCACTTCGCGACCGTGAGATTTTAAATACGCTACGGTTTCGGAGATCAGCGCGAGGTTTTCATCGAGCGTGATGCCGAGTGCGCGGAGGACGTGAAAGTCCCAGCTCTTGCCGAAGATGGAGATTACGGGTGTCTCGGCATCGAGCAACTCGCGCACGTTGCGATCTTCCTCGACAGGATTTTTCGCAAAGCGCGTGGAGCCGAACGCGGTGAGTTTCGCGTGTTTCAGTTTCAGGTCTTTGGCGCGGGCGAAGAATTCGCGATCGCGCGGATTGGAGCCTGGCCAGCCGCCTTCAATGTAGTCAATACCCAGCTCGTCCAGTTTCCGCGCAATGAGGATTTTGTCATCGACGGAGAAAGAGACGGCTTCGCCCTGCGTGCCATCGCGGAGTGTGGTATCGAACGTTTGAATGCGCATGTTTGTGTTTAGAAAATAGAGCGGGGCAGGCTTCGCGCCTGCCCCGCGGGTATTGCCTGTTTGACTAAGCCTGCGGGATGCCGACTTCTTTGTTCTTCTTGAGGAACGTCATCATCTTGCGGAGTTCCGCGCCGACCTGCTCGATCTGCTGACCCTGCTGGGCATCGCGCATCGCCAGGAACTTCTTGCGGCCGCCGGTTTTGTTTTCCGCGATCCAGTTGCGGGCGAATTCGCCGGACTGAATTTCGGAGAGGATCTTCTTCATCTCGGCGCGGGTGGCGTCATTGATGATGCGCGGGCCGCTGACGTAATCGCCATATTCCGCGGTATCGGAAACGGAGAAGCGCATGTAGCTCAGGCCGCCCTCATAGATGAGGTCGACAATCAGCTTCAGTTCATGCAGGCATTCGAAGTAGGCGATTTCGGGAGCGTAGCCCGCTTCCACCAGCGTCTGGAAACCGGCGCAGATGAGTTCCGCGGCACCGCCGCAGAGCACTGCCTGTTCGCCGAACAGATCGCTTTCCGTCTCTTCACGGAAGCTGGTTTCAATGACGCCGGCGCGCATGCAGCCGAGGCCCGTGGCGTATGCCAGTGCGTTTTCGAGAGCGTGGCCGCTGGCATCCTGATAGATGGCGACGAGAGCGGGGACGCCCGAACCTTCGGTGAAGACTTCGCGAACGCGATGGCCGGGGGCTTTGGGCGCGATCATCGACACGTCGATATCGGCGGGCGGCGTGATGGCCTTGAAGTGAACGCTGAAACCGTGGGCAAACATCAGGGTCTTGCCGGCCTTGAGGTTGGGGGCGATTTCGTTTTCGTAGATATCGGACTGGAGATGATCCTGAACGAGGACCATGATCACGTCGGCTGCCTTGGTGGCTTCCGCGGCGGTCATGACCGTGAGGCCGGCGGCGGTTGCCTTGGCGCGGCTCTTGCTCTCTGCCGGCAGGCCAACGACTACGTCGAGACCCGAATCGCGCAGGTTGAGCGCGTGCGCATGGCCCTGGCTGCCGTAGCCGATGATGGCGATCTTTTTGCCCTTGAGGGGCTCGATGTTTCCGTCTTTTTCGTAGAAGCGTCTTGGCATTTGGAGATCTTTGTCCTTAAAGAAATTTGTGTAAAGAGTGAATAGCGCTAGTCGCTCCCTTGCGGTCGCGGCTCTCTAACTTTTGATCCGAATCAGGCGACTGCCACACCGGCACCGGTGGGCACTGGTGGCTGCAATCGAAGCTTTTTCGTTTCGAGCGACATGGCTACAGCGCCGGAACGCGAAACGTCGCTTTCACCGTAGCTGCGCATGACATCGATAAACTCGTCGAGCTTTTCCGTTACGCCGGTCGCTTCCAGCACGAAGCCTTCGAGCGATGAATCGATCACGCGCGCCTGGAAGATTTCCGCTTCCTTCAGCACGGCGGTGCGATGTTCCTGCGTACACTTGACGCGCAGCAGGACCATTTCGCGAATGACGGAAGGCGATTCCGTCATGTCAGTGGCCTGGAGTACGTTGACGAGTTTGCTCATCTGTTTGATGACCTGGGTGCGAAGGCGCTCTTCCACGTCGACCGTGATGGTCATGCGGGAAAGTTCGGGGTCCTGCGTTTTCGCGACTGTGAGGCCCTCGATGTTGTAGCCACGCGCGGAGAGTACGCCGGTGACACGCAGCAGGGCTCCCGGCTTGTTCTCAAGAAGAATGGAAATTGTTTGCAGCATTATTTTCTCTTTCTTTGGCTTCATGCGCTACGGGTTAATCGGCCGCCACGGGCTCAACGGGCCCCAGGACCATTTCGTAAACCGCGCCGCCGGCGGGCACCATCGGATAGACATTTTCCATGGGCGCCACTTTGACGTTGAGCAGGTACGGGCCGGGCGTTTTGAACGCCGTTTCGAGGGCTTCGGCGAGTTGCTCCGGCTTATCGATGGTGCGACCGGTAAAGCCGTACGCACCGGCCAACTGCACCACATCCGGAAAACATTCCAGCGCGACGGAACTCAGCCTGTTGTTGTAGAACAGCGTCTGCCACTGGCGAACCATGCCGAGGCAACCGTTGTTCATCACGATGATCTTGATGGGCAGGCTGTGTGCCGCGATGGTGGAGAGTTCCGGAATCGACATCTGGAAGCCGCCATCGCCGCAGATCGCTATGACCAGTTTGTCCGGGCGGGCGAACTGCGCGCCGATCGCGGAAGGCACGCCGAAGCCCATGGAACCGAGACCGCCGGAATTCACCCAGAGGCGCGGCTCGTTGAAGCGGATCAACTGGGCGGCCCACATCTGGTGCTGACCCACGTCCGAAGTGACGACGGCCTGACCGCCGGAGAAGCGATCGATTTCATCCATCAAATGCTGGGGACGGATGACGTTCGGATCATGGCGGCGATCATAAGGATGCTCTTCCGCCCAACCGCGAACTTTCTGCCACCATGCGACGCGGGCGGGGGCGTGCGCCTCACGCATTTCGGGCGCAAACTCCTGCACTGCTTTGTTGAGCTTCTGGAGAACGTGCTTGACGTCGCCGACGATCGGAATATCGGGATTGCGATTCTTGCCGACTTCGGCCGGATCGATATCGACATGGATGACGCGGGCGTGTTTGGCGAAGGAGCCAAGCTGGCCGGTGACGCGATCATCGAAACGAGTGCCGAGCGCGATGAGGAGATCGCATTCGGTCATGCCCATGTTGGCGGCATAGCTGCCGTGCATACCGGGCATGCTGACGAAATTCGGATGGGAGGAAGAGAGTCCGCCGAGAGCCATCAGGGTGCAGACGGCGGGCATGTCGACGAGTTCCACGAGTTCAGTGAGTTCGGCCGAGGCCGCTCCGGCGAGAATGCCGCCACCCGCATATACAAAAGGACGTTCGGCTTCCCAGATCAACTGGGCGGCGCGACGGATCTGGCCGGCGTGGCCTTCGGTGAAGACCTTGTAGCCAGGGAGGTGGATGGAATCGACGGGCACGTAGTGACCCATGGCCTGAAAGACATCCTTGGGGATATCGACCAGGACGGGGCCGGGGCGGCCACTGGAGGCGAGATAGAAGGCCTCATGCACGATGCGCGGGAGTTCGGCGACGTTGCGCACCATGAAGTTGTGCTTGGTGGCGGGGCGGGTGATGCCGAAGGTGTCGGCTTCCTGGAAGGCGTCGCTGCCGATCAGCTTGGAGTGGACCTGACCGGTGATGGCGACGAGGGGGATGGAATCCATCAGAGCGTCGACGAGGCCGGTGACGAGATTGGTGGCGCCGGGGCCGGAGGTGGCACAGCAGACGCCGGTCTTGCCGGTGGCGCGCGCGTAACCGGCTGCGGCGAAGGCGGCGTTCTCTTCGTGGCGTACCAGAATGTGCTTGATGTGGGAATCGTAAAGCGCGTCGTAGAACGGCAGCGTTACGCCACCGGGGTAGCCGAAGAAGATATCGACGCCTTCGCGCTGGAGGCATTCGAGCAGCATCTCGGCACCGGACATGAGACGGCCGGCGTCGCCTGCGGGGGTCTTGCTTTGCGCCACGTTTGGAGTTGGCATAGTAACTGATTGCTCCTGATTCTTTAAAAACTAATATCTGGGTGTCTTTTTATGTGATGGCAAAAAAGAAAGGCCATCGGCTGGGCTCGACTGCACCCCGCTGATGGCCTCGGAAGTTTTTGACTTAGCCGAAAGCCTCAGACGGGGCCGGATACGACGACCACGGTAATGCTGACTACAGGTGTGGTCAGGGTAATGAGGCGGGCTGAGAAGCTGTACGGCATTGCCAGAACCTCCATTTTAGAACGGAAAGGATTGGAAATGCAAGTTCGGTTGAGTATAAATATTTGTTATGGGAGAGCCAAACCTTTTGCCACAGATGAACACAGATGAACAGGGATTTTGGGGTTTTGGTGGCTTTTCGGTGGGTTTTGGTGGCTTTCGGTGGCTTATCGATTTTTGTTAAAGTGTTGATTCCATGTGGCTTTTTGGCTTCGTTCCGCGTTTTTTTGTTTTCGGCTGTACGGTTGGCTGTTTCGGTGCGGGCGGAGGGCGTCGAACCCGATTCCCGGGTCGCCTCGGGTTGTTTGCCGGGTTTTCCTGGGTTATTCCCGGGTAGGGCTGAATTGCTAAGTGGTTTATTTTCGGTATGTTCCGGGGATCTAGTTGTCCCCGCGTTTTTTTGGGGGTTTTGGGGCTCGTGCGCGGGGGGAGGGTGGTGGAGGGCGGAAATAAGGTTGCCAGAGGTTGCCATATCATGAGTTTTATCATGGCGGGTCGGCGGAATATATGGATGTTTATGATTCTATTGGTTAAAATCGACAGTAACGGAATTTGGGGAAGCCGGATTTCTCGCAGAGGCGCAGAGATCCGCAGGGGGACGCAGAGAAAGGCCTTTTTTGGTTAGAATCTGGGCATCTGGGTGCCCGTCGCGCGGAAATGTATCGCAGCCAACTGAGTTGTG
This sequence comes from uncultured Acidobacteriia bacterium, assembly GCA_903875575.1. Lineage (GTDB taxonomy): Bacteria > Acidobacteriota > Terriglobia > Bryobacterales > Bryobacteraceae > BOG-234. Next base: position 49,899 of record CAIQWJ010000073.1, read on the forward strand.
CGAGCAAGCTCGATATCAGGGACTCCATTTGGGAGACATCCAACTCACCTTTGAGCCAGGCGTCGTCTGCCGAACGCAACGCAGCGTAATAAGGGTCCCTGTCGCCAACGATCAACTCAGGTATGTTCTTCTCTTCGGCGGGAGTGCCGGGACGGCGGCAAATTCTGGTGGGGTGTGATCGGCGCCATCCAGGAGCACTTTTCCATCCCGGAAGTGACCGGCGCACCGATAGATCTGGTTGACGGCCAGCCTTTGAAGTTCAAGGAGGAGTTCTGGTCCTACGAGCTGACCCGGGGTCCAGGTGGTTGCCTTGTGAAATATGAACTCCGCCTGAATAACGCCATTTCGCGTCTCCAAACGGAGCTTTTCGTCATTGTCCAGGTAGGCGACACCCTTAGGAACAAATTGTGGTTGAATGGTCACGCTCGAAGCGTAGAGAATCTACGGTTTGATCAATGTCACTCTTGGTGATTCGACTATTCTCCAAGTGGGTGTTCCCGTAGGCGAAGCTACGGACCTGGCGGGCCCTCTCCTCATCTGGAAAGCCTTTTTCCTGCCTGTACTTGCGTGCCATATCCAGCAGGTAATCTAAATGGTCAGACATGCGGCCTCCTTTCTTCTCTTCGTTTCTTATATAGATGTTGAGCATACTAGTATCGTTGCAGGATTGCAATGCTGCAATTTTGCGACCAAAATATGGCGGAGATGTTTTGGGCTAAGGCCGTTGCGCCACAATCGGAATGGATTACACAAGGCATACCGTCGAGAGTCGGCGCCTGGTCCACATCGGCGAAGTCATATTCGTGCGGAGTGCACGACTACCGGCTGACGCCCTGCGGTTCGAAGGTGATGCGGCGCCGGGTTCCGGTCGCGACGGCGAGACGCTCCAGAGTCTGGGTTGAAGGGCGGGTGCGACCGCCTTCCAGTCGCGCTACTACGGATTGAGTGGTGGCCATGCGCTCCGCGAGCTGATGCTGTGTCAGGCCCGCTGCGACGCGGGCGTGGATGACGGCGCGGGCTACCTCAAATTCGGGTGCAAGGGCCTTGTGCGCTTCACGGTATTCTTTTTTCTTCATCCACTTCAGGTGAAGATCGTTTACTTTGGTCATTTTGAAATCTCCTTTACCCGTTTCAGGGCCAGTTCGATCTCGCGATCCGGAGTCTTCTGACTTAAAAGACACGCGCGCGATCTGGCCGCGTCGTGCGGCTCGGCGGCTGTTCCTGAATCGTTTGGCGACGCCCGCCGCGTCCCGTGCGCTTCTGGGTCTTCTTGATGAAGGCACGGGCGACGATCACTCATGGAAATCATCTCTTCGATTATTACCCCCATCCGCCGTGTAGTGCTCAGTGGCGTTGGAGCCGATTTCATTCGGCGGACGTCGAGGTGTAGCGGGCCACGGAGAATGGCGGTTATCGTTGGCTGCGCGAGCTCGGGTGTGGTAAGTGGCTCGTTTTCAAGGGACTGGTGCGATTGGCAAAAGCGGGTCGGGAGGGGGGTACATCCGGCATTTTGGGTAAGCGGTTGTGGAATGAGTCGGATAGCGGCAAAACGGAGGATTGGGGAAGATGACGGAAGGGCGAAATTTGGGCTTGACGGGGGACATCCGGCAAACTACTATCGTAAGTAGTTGGAAACGAATGGGTTTTTGAGGGAAGGGTTGGAAGCGGTACCCCGATGAGAAGGGGATTGAAACTTTGACGCGAAAAAGCGTGTGGAACTCGGGACCTTCGATGTTGGAAGCGGTACCCCGATGAGAAGGGGATTGAAACATTCGAGGCAGCTTCACACGCAATTCGGGCAACCTGCATGTTGGAAGCGGTACCCCGATGAGAAGGGGATTGAAACATTCGAGGCAGCTTCACACGCAATTCGGGCAACCTGCATGTTGGAAGCGGTACCCCGATGAGAAGGGGATTGAAACTAAGTTCCATCATCGCGGGAACTCCCACTAAAGCAAGGTTGGAATCTGCCCGATATCGCAGGTCGGGGCATTCAGCGCCGAAAGGCGGGCAACTGAATCTTCACGAGAAGTGTTGCCCGACATATCCAGCACTGATGTCAACGCCTTGCGGACCCAGGCGCCTTTCGAAATTTGACCCCGCTGAGCGGCCTTATCAATCCGGGCATTGAGTTCGGCTGGGATGAGAACCTGGAGACGGTGACTCATATGAGTACGGTAGCAAATGCGCGGCTGGAGTGGCTGGTGGTGGACCGCTGGTTCAGGTTCTTGCTTTTGGAACCCGGCCATCGCCGCAACGCATCCCCGGTTGCCGGAGACTTCAACCCGGAATCCATCACACAAAGCGGAATGCGATTGCCAGTTAGTGAAACCTATTGAAAATTCCCGAAAACTCGTATTGCTTTTGCGCGACGCCACTGCACGAAGACCCGGATCTTGTTGACCCCTCCGGGCAGGCAGAATCCCGGCTGACGGACCACATCGAAAGGCGAGTCACAATGGGATTCGCCTGCGCCCAGTCTGCAACCAGCCTCGCGTCGCTCAGCGAGAAGACTTCCGGCTTGACGTCATTCAGTCCGATCATGGGGCAGATTCCAATTCGCGCGCGGATGCCATTATCCAGCATTTGCGCCACCGCGCCGTTCACGGCTGTCATTGCATGAGGGCCCATCGCCAGCGGGTCGGCCGCGCCGCCGTAATCCATCGTCATCAGGTTGACGACTGCTACTTTCACGCCGTGCGACATGGCGCTGTTCAAAAGAGCGATGCCGCCCTGCGTTAAGCCGTTGGTTGCCACCGGAAGCGTGGTAATCGCCGCATTGAGTTTCCACGGCGGATTTGATTGGTGTCCGTATCGAATGGGATAATAGTTATGGAACTGGCCGGAGAATATGCACGCGTCCACAATCATCACCACACTGCGTGAACATGAAGGGGAACTGCGCTCGGTCGGGGTTGAACACCTCTCATTGTTTGGCTCCTGGGCGCGGGGCACCGCTGTCCCGACGGCATCGGACATCGATCTTATTGCCGATTTCGACCCCGGACGCGAATATTCATTGCTGGACCGAGTGCGGCTGGAGAACCGCCTCGCCACCATCCTGGGGACCAAAGTGGACCTTGTGCCCGCGCGAGCGCTGAAGGATGGAATTCGCGAACGCGCCGTTCGCGAGGCACTCCGTGCCTTTTAGCGATTTCGGCCGAGCCTTTCGGGACATTGTGGACGCGATCAGCCTGATCGACGAGTTCACGTCGGGAATGGACTTTGATGGCTTCCGTGAAGATCCCAGGACCATTGCGGCTGTCGAGCGCAAATTGCTGGTCATCAGCGAGGCAGCAATTCGGCTGGGCCAGGAAGGGGCGCTTCGGTGCCCGGGGCCGCCCTGGGGCGAGATCAGGGGTATCGGGAATTGGCTGCGGCACCAGTATGATGCCGTTGAATTGCCGGTCGTATGGAAAACGCTGCGTGACGATCTTCCGCCTCTCAAGGCCGCAGTACTCCGCGCTTTGGCGGTGCCTTCGGAGGCATCGCCTTCGACGCCCTCCAACCCTCGGCGACCCTGGACTTAAAACAGTAGTGGGCGGAAGCGCTATGGCACGGCACGATCCGTTCTGCACCTCCGCCGGGTAAAGTTTCAAACGCCATTGGATGACGCAACGACTGCTCCGTCCGGATTAGTCGCCCGGAGATTCGTTCCGGCGTTTGGGCCCGGGAGTCCGCTATTCTCCGGGCGGCATGGGCCCAATATCGGCAGGTTACGTTTGCCCAACCCGCTCGCTGGTTTGCCTTCTTGCTTCCGGAACCCGGCCATCGCCGCAACCCTGCCTCGTTGCCGGAGACTTCACCCCGGCCCATCACACAAACAGAGATGGCCAGTTAGTGAAACGTATTGAATATTCCCGAAAACTCGTATTGCTTTTGCGCGACGCCACTGCACGAAGACCCGGCTCTTGTTGAGCCCTCCGGGCAGGCAGAATCCCGGCTGACGGACCACATCGAAAGGCGGGTCACAATGGGATTCGCCTGCGCCCAGTCTGCAATCAGCCTCGCGTCGCTGAGCGAGAAGACTTCCGGCTTGACGTCATTCAGTCCGATCATGGGGCAGATTCCGATTCGCGCGCGGATGCCATTATCCAGCATTTGCGCCACCGCGCCGTTCACGGCTGTGATTGCATGAGGGCCCATCGCCAGCGGGTCGGCCGCGCCGCCGTAATCCATCGTCATCAGGTTGACGACTGCTACTCTCACGCCGTGCGACATGGCGCTATTCAAAAGCGCGATGCCGCCCTGCGTTAAGCCGTTGGTTGCCACCGGAAGCGTGTAAGAAACCTGAACGCCAGGGTTGGCAGTCTGGATGGCAGCGAGCGCTGCATTGCGCCGCTCGATGCTCGCTGCATCTTTGAGGGCGTTGCCTTCAATATCGAGGTCGAGCACGGCGACGTTGTATTTATCGATCACGGCCTGATACTGTGCCTGGAGCGCGGTCGCGTCATTGCAAACCAGGGCCAGTTCTTTGCCCGCCTCGCCCCCGAACGATATCAGGACGTCGCCGCCTTTTGAACGCAGATTCCGAATCGCGGGCGCGAGTGCCGTTTCCATTGCTCCAGGTGTGCGCGGACCCCAGGAGGCCTGACAGCCGGTGCCATCGCCACCGCGGTCGACAATAAAGGCGAGGGTGAAGTAGCGGATTCCCGAAACAGCGGAGAGCTGCGATAAGTAGTCGGGCGGCAGGTCGGGCGTGGGCTGCGGCATGAGGTACGGTGCGTAGAAGCGGCCGGCGGGAAAGACCGGTGGTGGGAGGGTTTGCGCTCCCAGCATGGCGGCATACAGCAGCAGAGAATAACGGTAAGCCATTGGGTCGATTGTCAGGGGTGGGGGCGGACGATGTCAATATCGGCAAGCCTGTGTGGCAATCGCGTTCAGGTTGCCTGTCGACCTACTCCTCGCTTCAGAGCATGGAGACGTGGTCGCAGTCCGCGCTGTTGCGGTTATCGCTGTAGGTGCGGCCGGTGTCTTGCCAGGCAGAGGATGCCATAGAAGGGCATTGAAACCTGCATTGCTTCATGGCAAAGCGGTCGTCACCACATTCAGGAAGAAGGATTCCCGGGCAGAAAAGGAAACGCCCGGACGCACCTTCAGAGAGCTATCTCCCTGAAGAGTCAGAGCGGCAGCCGTCGAATCTGGTTGATCCATTCCTCTGCTTCTGAAACCTGCCAGATCAACAGGAGATCTTCGATAGCCGCTCCGATCGGCATCTTCTTCGGGACCAGAATCAAACCCGGAGATGGCCGTTCGGCCAAGAAATCGGAAAAATGGTCCGGCATTGTTCTCACGTCGTGGGTGACAATGATCCGGTTACGTGACGCGCCGAGTGCGAGGACCTGAGGGTCGTCCATTTCCTCCGGGATCACGTTCTGAGGCAGTTCAAAATCGAGCAGCGACTCCCGCATCCGAAGACCCGCGACGATCTTTTGATTGAAATTGGCGTCGGCGAGAAAGCGGAGCTTCAAGCCTGGCGGGGGGCCGCGTGTTCCCTGGCCTCGCGGAGTCTCGCCGACAGAGTTTCAGGCAACACGGTCTCGTTTGCCTTCACTTGCTCCCAGAGCTGATCCTGATCTCTCAGGTAAGCCTCGACCTTCTCCTGGTTCTCAAGATAGAAGATGATGGCTCCGTACACGCGAACCAGTGGGCCGGCCATCGGGAAGGATTGGAGAATTGTTTCCGGCGAGTCCCCGTCCTTGAATGCGAGGACGATGCTGTCGAGCGCGACCCGGGTCCCGGCGATGTAGTATCCGCCTTCACGCTGCTGCACATAGTCCTGCATGGTTTGGCCTCTCTTTCAGTTTAAGGGTTGCCCGTTGCCGGGGCAACCGCCCGTTGCCATCAGGAATCGAATTATGGGCGCCCCCCGGTCCGCTTCGCCTCCGGAGCTCGACGCTCATCGAACCTGGGCGAGGCTACCTGCCTCGGCCACCGGTTCATAACCACCAGGACCACCATATTTTGAGGCCGGAAGATTAACAACCCTCCATCTAATTCCCGCTAAATCATTGATTCCAGGTGGATAAACAGCTTTGGAAGCCTGGCCTTACAATTGCCTTATTCCATGCCGGAAGGTGTCACCATGAAAAGCTTTCAAACGAAAACGGCAGTTGCATTCCTAATCGTTGCGGGAGGCATTGTTCCCGCTTTCGGTCAATCGCGCGGCGATGGCGAGCGGAGTGGCGCCCGGCAGGGTGGCGGGCAGTTCCGTTCTGACCATTCGGCGCAGCAGGCACCGCGCGGCCAGATGCGTGAGCAGCAGGTACAGCAGGCACGGCCACAGCAGTGGGCTCGTCCGCAGGCGGCGTCTCCGCAAGCGGCTCCGCAGCGCGGATACTTCGGTAGCGGGGGCAGTCAGTTCCAGCAAGGAAATCGGAACGACAGCCGGTCGTTTCAGGGCGGTGGGCGGCAGCAGTTCCAAAGTGAGCGGCGGCAACCTGAGGTCCGTCAACAGAATGATTTCCGTGGCGGAAATTCATTCCAGCGGTTCGGCTCCTATGACCGGAATAGTGACCACAGAAACTGGTCGGAGCGCGGAGGCTATCGCGGCTACCTGATTCCGCAGAATCGCTTCTACAGCTCATTCGGCCCGCGGAACTACTTCCGGATCGGCCGGCCAGTGTTCTACGACGGCTTCCCCCGCTTCCGGTACGGTGGTTACTCGTTCCTGATGATGGACCCGTGGCCCGACTATTGGGGTGCTGACTGGTACGACTCAGACGACGTTTATGTCGACTACCAGGACGACGGTTATTACCTGTACAACCGCCGGTATCCGGGTGTCGGTCTGGCGCTCAATATCGAGTTTTAGATCGGGGTAATTGCGGGCGCAGTTCAGTACCGCCGGCGTTTTCGGGGCCTTTTCGGAGGCACTGAACTCGCCGGCGGTTTTTGTCGCGGAATGTCCGCGAAATAACCAGGCAAGCTAATGCACAGAGAAGGCCGGTTGGAAACCGGCCAGCAGGTTAAAAACAGTTAAAAACCTGCCCCACACGCTGCACAGTTATTGCCTGGACACTACACAGAAGTGCCTGACCATCCCGAACACATCTGGAACTGGGGTAATATTGCCAATAGCGTTGGTTGGCAAGGTTAGCCAATTGCAAAGCAGGAGAACGAAAGAAATGAAGAGATCGCATATTTTTGCCGCACTGGCAACCGCGGCATTGATGGTTGGTTCGCAGGCCGCGCTGGCTCAGTCGGTTGGCTGCGGGAGTTTGCCGCAGGCCAATGCCGCGCCGGCTTACACCACCGGTCCCGGGGCCGCTCTTGCGGTGCCGGGTGGAGCCCCGCTTGCTGCGTCGGGTGCCCCTCGGGGCGGTGGCGGTGGCGGGCTTGGGTTTTCGGGCGCCGGCCGCGGTGCCTTCGGAGGGTCGGGTGCGGGCCGCGGGGGCGGTGCTGCCGTTCGTGATCCGCATGCCGCCGGCAACGTTGACGCGAAGGATCTTGCGGATGGTGAGAATGCTCCGAACAATGTTGACGGCAACTTTGTGCTGGGGCCGACGCATCCCGCCGCTCCCGATACGGTGGAGAACGCGGGCGTGCCGAAGGGCGTCGTCTGCATCTTCGCGATGGAGTCGGGGGACAGCAAGATGTATCCCGGGATCACGCGGGCGCCGCGCGATCCGAACGCTCCTCCGCAACCGCCGAATTCGCGCATGATCTCCGTTATGCCTGCGCCTTATAGCCGTCGGGTATACGTGTATATTCCGAAGCAGTATGTGGCGGGAAGTGTTGCTCCGTTCATTGTGGGTGCGGATGGTCCAGACAACGGGCTGTTCACTACGCTCGATAACATGATCGCGGCGAAGAAGCTGCCGCCGATGATCGCGGTTTCCATCGGAAATGGCGGTGGTGATGGTCCGGGCAGCGAACGCGGCCTGGAGTACGACACGATGTCCGGCAAGTATGCCGAGTTTGTGGAGACGGAAGTTCTTCCTCTGGTTGAGAAGCGTTACGGCGTGAAGCTCAGTAAGGATCCGGAGGCGCGTCTGGCGATGGGTGGCAGTTCGGGTGGATCGGTTTCGTTCGGCATGGCGTGGTTCCACAACGATCTCTATCACCGCGTGCTCACTTACTCGGGGACATATGTAAATCAGCAGTCGCCGACCGATCCGGAACTGCCGCATGGCGCGTTTGAACTGGAAGAGCATCTGATTCCGGCGGCGCCGGCGAAGCCGATTCGCATCTGGATGGAAGTGGGGGACCGCGATAACGGGCGTCCTGGTGATGACACTCACGACTGGGTGGCTGCGAACGAGATCATGGCTCGCGCGCTGGCTGCGAAAGGCTATCACTACCAGTTTGTGTTCGCGCGCAACGCCGGTCACACGGATGGCGCTGTGAAGAAGCAGACTCTGCCGGAAGCCCTGGAGTACGTCTGGCAGGGTTATAAAGCGAAGTAGTCAGCGAAGCGGTCTGCGCCCGAGGCGTTTGACGCGACCGCGAATACTCCGTTCGACCGGTGTACCTTCAGAGCCGGACCGCCTGCGCAATTGATTTACGAGGTAACGCTCGTGAAAGAGAAGTGCGGCGGTCCGGCTTTTCGGTAAATACGATGAATTATGGCGGGCGTACGCTGCGACGCAGGGCTGGTGCGCGGGCAAATTTGCGGTATTTGGACGCTGGGGGCAGACGGTGGCGGTGGCAAGGGGCGGACAGGCCGTCAAAGGGATCACGGTGCCCTTTGCGGATCTGAGGTTTTGCCCCGGGAACAGACCTCCCCGAATACTATAGAGATAAGGGAAACTTCAGGCGCCCCGATTTCGTAATCTTCAGCAAGGTTCTTTTTCACGGTCCCGGCTTGCACATTATTAACGAGCACATTGAATCGCAGGTGATTGACCCGATTCTCGACCGCACACGCAAGTGGCACCCCACCCTGCGCTATCTGTCGCAGACGGAGGTGCACGTCTATGCGTTGTCTATTGCGGCCAGCGTGATGCTAAGCCTGTACCCGTTCCTGACAGTCATGCTCTCGCTATTGCGGCAGGTCAGCGATCTGGGCGCGGAATCGCTGATTGAGGCGGTGAAGGACTATTTTCCGGGCGAATTGGGCAAGTTCATCAGCGGCAATCTGCCGGTAAATCTGCTGAAGTCGGGCCATGTCAGGTTTCAGGTGGTGTCTCTGCTGTTGCTGCTGCTGACCGCCAATGGGGTTTTTGAACCGCTGGAAGTGGCGCTTAACCGCGCCTGGGGGGCGAAAGCTAACCGGAGCTACCTGAAAAACCAGGCGATGAGCTTTGGTCTGATCCTTTTCTGCGGGGGCCTGGTGATCGCGTCCGCCATGCTCACGGCCGTCAATCAGGAGTTCATCCAAAACCACATCAGCGCCACCGTCTGGAGGTGGGTACCGCTTCTGTTGTTCAAACTGGCGGCCGTGCCGCTGACCATGCTGGCGCTGTTCTTCACCTACTGGCTGCTGCCGAACTGCCGGGTGCCTTTTCGCCCCCTGATTCGGGTGTCAGTGGCGGTGGGTGCTGCGCTCGAAGTGCTCAAGTACGTCTGGCTGTGGTTTGGCGAGTGGATTACGAATAAGTTCAAGAATGAGTACGGCGTTTTCCAGCACTCGGTGGAGATTATTGTACTGGCGATGCTGGCGTCGTTTATCGTTCTGGCGGGTGCCGAATGGTCGGTGCGGCATGCGAAACAGATCAGCGTGGAGTATGTGCCGGAACCGGCGGCGATTCCGGGGCCGCGGCAAGCGGTTTAGGTTGTGATGACGCTAAGCTGTGGCGACGATCTGGGGTTCCAGCTCTTCGGCGAAGCGGCGGGAACTGCCGGGCCAATCGAGCTGCATGTCGCGCGAGACTTCGTCCAGCATGGACAAAGTGGCCTTTTTGTTGCCCATGGCGAATGCCGTGAGCAGCAGATTATCGGAGACCAGATTGATCAAACGCGGGATTCCCTGGGTGCGCTTGTGGATCTCATTCACGATTTCCGGCGAAAAGACGGTCTGCTCCCGCATGCCGGCCCGTGCCAGACGTGACGCAATGTATTCGCCACTCTCCATCGTGCTGAACGGACGCAGGCGGCATCGCAGACCTATACGTTGGCGCAACTGGCGAAAATTCGGCTCTTCCAGTTTCTTATCGAGTTCCGGCTGACCGGCGAGAATGATCTGAATCATCTTGCCGCGCCGGTTTTCCAGGTTGCCGAGCATGCGGATTTCTTCGAGCACGTCCCAGCTGAGGCTCTGCGCTTCGTCGACAATCAGCGCCGTGGTGAGATTCCGGTTCGCGCGCTCCAGAAGCAGATTGTTCAGAGCAAAAAGGACTTCGGTTTTGGACGTGCGGTCGCAGGGCAGGTCGAAATCGTAAGCCACCATTTCGAAAAACTGTTCCGGGGTCAGGCGTGAATTGAAGATAAACCCGAATGGCGTGTGGTGAGCAGCCAGGTAGTCGCGCAGGCACTCCAGCAGCGTGGTTTTCCCCGTGCCCACCTCGCCGGTGAGCATGATAAATCCTTTACGGCTGGTGACACCGTAGATCAGATTGGCCAGTGCCTCTTCATGGAACGGACTCTTATAAAGAAAAGAGGGATCCGGACTCAGATTGAACGGGTTGCTGGTGAGACCAAAGAACGCCTTATACATCGCCTATGCATTAGAGATTATCACGTTATGCGCCAATTCGGTGCAGGTAGTCTAGAATCAATGCGATAAACAGTACCATGGGGCCTGGTTGTATGTCTTTTCGGCCAGGTGGGGAACGACGCGAAGGAGTATTACCAGACGCCGATGTGAGTAGCTGTGGTTGAGGTCGGAAATGGATTTGAGCGAGGCTAAGAGGCTTTTTTGCTATGACTTACGGCAGAATCGACGGCGCGGAGCCCGAAAACTCTCCGCAAGAAACGCCCGGGCTCGCACGGCGGGTTCTTCGCTGGCTCGGTGACGTAGTTCTGCCAGCTGTCCTCTGTGACGGGTGCCATTTGTACTTTCGCTGTAGCGAGGAACGGGCCGAGGCGCGCGACGAGGCGGGCGATGGTGTCACCCCGGACGTCACTCTGACGGCAGTCAGGTGAAGATTCCCCCGATCTCGTAAAAGAAGGATAAGATTCCAGGCCCTCCGCCCGCGCCCTCCCTGCTGATATCCTCAGACGTACCGTGTTTTCCACAACACTTTCCACAAGGACTCTCCAAAAAACCTCCCGATGCGCGTTCACCTCGTAAACCCAAGCGACACTTCTTTCGGCATTGGCGTGATCACTCCGCGTTGGTTGTATGTCCTGGCCGCTGCGACACCGGCATCGTGTGGCGATCCCATCGTCACCGACGAGACGCTGGAACAGATGAATTTCGACACCATCGAGGCTGGCGATATTGTCGGCGTGGGCATTCATACCGGCAATGCGCTGCGAGGCATGGAAGTGGGCCGTCAGGCGCGGAAGCGCGGGGCGCTGGTGGTTTACGGCGGCATTCACGCCACGCTTTATCCTGACGAAGCGCGCGATCTTGGTGGCGCGCATGTTGTGGTGAAGGGCGATGGCGACGTGGTCTGGGGCAAAGTGATTGCGGATCTGATCGCCGGAACGGCCCAGGCGGTCTATGACGGCGGCCGGATTTCGGGCGACCAGTTTGTACCTGCCCGCTGGGATCTGGCACCGCGCGCGAGTTACATGTGGGCGTCAGTGCAAACGGTGCGCGGCTGCCCGAAGCATTGTTCCTTCTGTTCGGTGTGGCGGACGGATGGGCAGAAACCGCGGCAGCGCTCGTCGGATATCGTCATTGGCGAAATCGTGCAACTGCGACGGCTCGGCTACCGCTTTATCGCTCTGGCAGACGACAACTTTTACCCTGTCACTCTGACCGATATCGAACTGGCGGAAAAGCAGGACAATGCCGCACGCGTGGCGGAACTGCGGGCGATTCGGGCGGAGCGTTTTGAACTGATGGACAAACTGGCCAAACTGCCGGACGACATGATCTTCTTTACGCAGATCACAATGGAAGCCGGTGAAGACACCCAGTTCCTGGATGCCATGCGTAAAGCGCGGATCAAGGGCGCACTGGTGGGAGTGGAGTCGGTTACGGAAGAAGGCCTGAAATCGGTCTTCAAGAACTTCAATTCGGCGGGAGGCGATCTGGTGACCCGGCTCAGCAAGTTTAAAGAGCACGGCGTTCACGTGCTGGGCTCTTTTATCTTTGGTTTGCCTTCGGATAAACGCGACACGTTTGACGCGACCGCGGCGCTGGCGAAGAAGGCCGGCATCACGTTCGCGCAATTCGTGATGATGACGCCGTTTCCCGGCACGGTGGATTTTGACCGTTGGGAAAAGAACATGGAAGGCAATACGCCCGAAGTGGGCGGCGTGCCAATCACCCGTTACTGGCTGATTCCCGCGGAAGTTCGCCCGAAGATGTTCACGCCGCACGGCCTGATGTCTACGGACGAGATCCGCGAGCGCACGCAGGGCGTGTGGGATAAGTTTTATGGCACGAAGGAAATCTGGCAGCGGTCGTCCTGCATCAAATCGCTGAAGGGACGTCTGGCGTTCATGCTGATTTCGAAACTGTACCGGCAGATGTACGCAAATACAGGGATCTCAACCGACAGCGCGCGGCGGCAGAAGGCGACGAAGATGGCGCGCATTCTGGCGGCGCAGTGCCGGCGGTTCTTCGAAGCGAAGCCGATGCCGGAACTGGAAATGCCGGTCATGAGCAAGACCGTGCCGTCGCTGACCAGTATCAATCTGGGGTGATCGGGATACCCGCTCAAAGTCCGCGCGAGCGCGAATACCGCAACGAGCAGCGGCAGCCCTAATTGAGTTCGCCCGTAGATCGGAAGGAGAACCGCCCGGCAACCAGAGTTCCGGAGGCCAGGCAGTCGCGAATCGAGTCCCGGTTCGCGCCAGCGCTCTCGGCGGCATCGCGCAAACATCGAACCGCATCGGCCGGAGCTGTCCCGACCGCCAGACGGAAGATCCAGGGGACGTTCGTCGACGTCAGCGCCCGGTCATCCGAAATCGCGACTACGGGCAGCATGACCTTCACGGCAAGCTGCTCCGCCAGATGAGCCGACTCGCGATCCGTTGCTACAACGCCGATCACGTCGGGATCGTAGATCAATTTGACGAAGGCGTCCGAGGCTTTGCCCCACTGCAGGTCGGACGATATTCCCACCACCTGATAATTCTCACTGCCGAGTTTCGCAGCCAGGGCTTCCGCACCGGGGCCGAACAGTCCAATCTTCCGCACGGTGCCTGCGGTTGCCGAGTCCTTCGGACCGTTGGATTCCACACCGGTCGATCCGACCGTCGCATAGGGCTTGTCCAGACCGTAGCGCGTGTACTTAATTTGCCCGTTGTGAACCTTGCCGAGATACATGGGGGCGAGATTCTTCGCATTCGGGTCAAAGATCATTTCGCCGGTCACGCCTTTGTACTTTTCCAGAGCATAGAGCGCGTTCCGGATGCCGCCGCGATTCAGCCCTGCACGGCCGATGGCATCGAGCAGAATATTCATGGTGTCGAAGGCGAGGGCGGAGAAGGCATCCACCTTCGTGCGGTACGCGGCCTCATAGCGGCGTTGAAAATCCATCCACACCGGATCGGGCCGGTTGGGATCGAACGGATAGACCACTTCGAGACCCTCTGCGGCCGCACCGGCGGTTTCGATCAGCCCGGCGCCCACGACGCGCGAGCTTCCGAAGACGGGCTGCTTCATGCCCATCTGGCGCATTTCTTTGAGGATGATGCCAGCGGCTTCCGCATCGCCCCAGAGCACGATGGCGTCCACGCGCGAATCATTGATCACGCGCAACTGACTGGTGAAGCTCTCCGCGGTGGCGTCGAACTTCTGCTCAATCACCACCGGATGCCCCAGCCGACGCGAGGCATCGCGGAACTTCACGACGCCGAGCCTCCCGTAGCGTTCGCTCACGCGCAACAGACCTACACGCTTCAGCCCGAGATCGGAATAGATACGCCGCGCGAGCGTGTAGGATTGCACGCGGTCATCCTGAATGCTGGTGAGCAGCCAGGGAATGATGGTTTCCGGCAACGTGGGGTCCGTGGCCGCGCTGTTCACGATCGGCAACTCGGCGCGCAACGAAACGCGCAACGCGATGTGCGTGGAGTCTCCGGCGATGGAGCCGAGCATGGCCCAGACTTTTTCGTCGTAGACCATTTTCACGAGTTCATTGCTGGAAGCTCCCCACGTGATGGAGTCGTTGTGGATCTTCAGCCGGAAGGATTTGCCGCAATACCCGCCACGCGCATTCGCCTCATCGATGGCGAGTTGCGCGCCGTGCAGCATGGCGACACCGCGAACCGAGTCTTTGTTGGCGGAGACGGGCCCCAGAAAGCCCAGAGCCACTTCGCTCACTTCTGCCGCCGGAATGGTGCGGGCCTCGTCCGCCACGCCGTTATACTCCGGCGTGACAGTGTAGTGTTCCGCGTAGGGCGGAGTGAATTTCGAATAGGGGCGCAGATCTTCGGGCGTACCCGCGTACGGCTCCTGCGTGCGGTTGGCGGGATGGCCCACCGTTTGCGGTGCCACGCAGGAACCCGCCGTGCTCTGTGCGGAAACACAGACGGGTAACAGCAGCAGGACCAGCAGCGAATTCCACCGCATATCTATTTACCGGATGCCGGGACGAACATGGCGATGGCCTCAATCTCCACCAGCAGTTCGGGGCGGCACAGAATGGCCTGGATTCCGGTGGATGCGGGCAAGGGATCCAGCCCCTGTTGCCGGAAGAACTCGGTCCGCTCTTCGTTGAAGGCTTCGTAGTCGCGCTCGATATCACGTAGATAGCAGGTGGTACGCACAATATCCTTCCATGTGGCTCCCTCCGCTTCCAGCAGGCCCGTGATGTTGTCGTATGTGCGCCGCAACTGCGCGCGAAAGTCGCCGATGTGGATGCTGACTCCGTGTTCATCAATGCTGGCGGTGCCGGAGATCAGCAGAACCACGACGCTCCCCAGATCGATGCGCAGGCCGCGAGAGAAGGAACTCGGTTTGGCGTAGTGATAGGCCTCATTCAACACCGAGAGTTGGGTAATAGCGGTCTTCTTCACTTCTGTCGGGCCATCGGTGCCCGTGAGTTTTTCCAGTACTTCCATTGCGTTCATTTTTGCGAGTCTCCGTTCGTAATTCGAATGCCGTGGCTGACGCCTTTAGCGGTAGCCACCCAAATGTCGTTACCCTGAAAGTCGACGCCAAAGGTGTAAGGATGCGCGGGTGCGGTCTCCGCGGTTACGCGGGTGACTTTTCCGCTTTCGTCGCGAACCAGCATCTCGGGCTTGTGCGTGTCGAGCGCGGCGCGGTAAGTCGCCCAGTTGGTGCCGTCGTAATAGGCGAGGCCCTTATCCGTCGAAAACCACGTGCGCGTGCCGTCCATGGTCTTCACCTGATTGAGGAAGTTGGAGGGTAAACCGCTGTCCTGATCCAGAAAGTTGCGCCAGTTCCGTCCGTCGTAGCGGGAAACACCGAAGTAGGTCGCTGCCCAGAGGATTCCATTCGAATAACTCACTGATGTGGTGATTTCGTGGATGAGCCCCTGATCCTTGAAGAGCACGATCTCGTTCTCGCCATCGGGATCGTTGTAGTCCTTCCAGCGCTCGGTCTTCACGTCGTACTCCAGCACGCCGCCCCCCCAGACTGCGTAGTAAACCTTGTCCGGCCCGGCATTCACGCCGTAGGTCCAGATTTCATACATCGGGGTGTTGCGTTCGTTGTAGAGATTCCACTGGTGCGTGCGTGTGTTGAGCCGCCCGCCACCGGCCGCCGTCGCCACCCAGACGTAATCACCGTAGACCGAAACCCCGTAGACTACGTCGTTTGGCAGGCCGCTGGTCAACTGCGTGAAGTTATCGAAGCGGCCGGCGGAATAGCGGTTGAGCCCGCCCATGGTGCCAATCCAGAGATCATGGCTGCGCTTGTCCAGCGCGAGGGAAAGCACCGCGCGGTGCGTCAGGCCGTCAGCGACATTGAAGCTCTTCCACTGGCCGTTCTCGAAAAGCGCGAGGCCGTTATCCGTACCTGCCCAGATGCGATCGCCATCCACGGCGACGCAGTAGACCCGATTGTTCGGCAGGCCGTTGTCCGTGGTGAAGTTATCCCAGCGGAAGCGCGGCAGGTCAGCAGCGGTGGCGGACAGCGCCAGCAGGAACACAGCAAAGCGTGCGGTAACAATACTGGACGTGGCGTGTCTCATAGCGTCTTCAGATACTCGATTAAATCGTTCAGATCGTCTTTCGTCAGATCGCTTGTGACGCCGTGCTTATCCTGCGGGTTATAGACGGTCCAGATCTCTTCGAGGGATCGCGCCGAACCATCGTGCAGATATGGCGCGCTGTTCACCACGTTGTTGAGTTCCGGAATGTCGATCATCGGGGAGCGATCCGAGGGCTTTCCAGTCCCCACGTTCACGGAATCCGCGCTCTGGTAGTGCGGCCCGGAGTGGCATACGAAGCACTGCTGCAGGTCGGGGATCGGCGTGCCGTCCTTCTTCGCAGTGCGATTGAAAATTCCCTCGCCCCGCTCCTGTGACGTTGTCTTCTCGCCATCGGGCAGGTTGTAGCGATTGGGCCGGAGCGGGATCGACTGAATATACTTCACCAGATCTTCCAGCGCGTCACCACGGAAGCCCTGCGAACGGAAGAAGTACTTCTCGGTGCGCGGACCGCATTCCGTCTGCAGATCCGGATTGCCGCCGTTCCACTTATACGGTGCCGTGTCTTTGATGTCTTCGAGCATACGGTTGTCCACAATGTCTTTGCCAAAACCATCCGGCTCCAGATCCCAGTTCAGCCCGTCAAAGGTGGAATCCAGATGGCATGTCGCGCAACCGAACTGATGCCCGTAGGCGTAGGCCGAAGAGTAAAACAAACGCTCGCCGCGTCTCTCAGCAGTAAGTGGAAGGTCCGCGCCAAGCGCGATGCTTCCCGTCACTACGGCGTGCGCAGTGTCGATGATAGAGATCGTATCGTCCAGCCGATTCGCCACATAGAGGAGGGCCCCGTCCGGCGAGAGCTGGATGCCGCGCGGGTTATTGCCGACGGCGACGTGCGCCGTCACATAAGCGGACGCAGCCGAGAGATCGTTCGCCATTCTGGCCACCAGAGGCGACCGCGCCGCGGCCACCAGCTTCGCGAGATCCAGAATCAGCACTTCGTTCGAGCCACTGGTCGAGACGTAGGCCCGCTTGCCATCGGGCGCAATCGCAACGCCGAAGGGCTGCGACGGAAAGACGTCCATCTGATCCAGCGGCATCTGCACCACGGTGTCGCCGATGTCTTCGCCGAACAACGCCACGGAATTGCCAAACACCCAACCATGTTCCACGTGCGCCAGAGGAATCAGATTCTTCGGCCGTAACTCGCCGGCGATTCCCAGACGGCCATCGCGAGAAAATGCCATATGGAAGACTCCCGCCGCGTTGCTGACGTTCAGACGTTTCATCACCAGGTGGGTGTCCGCGTCTATCTGTGTAATCTCCGTCACGGGTGCCGTGCGAAACTTGCCAGGCTGCGGGTAGATGCCGCTGACGTAGATGCGTTTGCCGTCCGGCGAGGCGGTGGCATAGCTGGCACCCCGCCCGCCGGAGATACGTTCGATTTCAGCGGAAGGGCCTTCGGCACTCAGATCGACCAATGAGATGTCATCCGACAAACGGTTCGCGACATAGAGCGAGTGGTGAGCGGCATCCACCGTAACTCCCGTAGGTTCGAAGCCCGCCGGCAGTGTGCGCAGAACCCGCATGGTTGCCGCGTCCACTTCACTGACATTGTCCGACCATGAATTGGCCACATACAGGCGTGAACCATCCGGGGACAGCGCGATGCCACGCGGCATCTTGCCCACGTGCGCCTGACCCGTCACTGCGCGAGTCGCCGTATCCACCACGAGAACTTCATCGCTTCCGGAACAAACCACAAAGAGCCGTTTGCCGTCGGCCGACAGAACCAGATCATCCGGGCTCTTGTAGCGCACTTCGCCCTGTGCCGTCAGCAGGGCGACGCCGCAGACAAGTCCCGAGATGACGCGGCGCAGTGTCATTTCTCTGTCACCGTCAGCACCTGGTTGGCCGCTACGTTATCCAGCACCTGTCGCGCGCCGCCGGGCCAGGTCACAATCACTCGATCGACTTTGCCTTGTGCGCCCAGCCCGAAGTGCAGACGAGGATCATCCTGACTCAGATAACCGGAGCCGGCCACTCGCTCCGCGAACAGCTTCAGGTCGGCCGCATCCACTTCTACCTTGGCTCCAACGCCATCCCGATTGCTCTTCGTGCCCACCAGCGATACGGTCAGCCAATGACCACTTCCCGGCGAAGTATTGCGGAGCAGAACTCCCGGCCCGCCCAGATTAACCAGGAACGCATCTACCTTGCCGTCATTATCGAAATCTGCAAAACAGGCTCCGCGGCCCACGCTCTTCGTGGCGAAGAACTCGCCGCCGGTTGTCGAGACATCCTGAAACTTTCCGCCGCCCAGGTTTCGAAAGAGCGAATGCTCCTGCGGGATCTGATGAATCAGGCCGCCGTGGAAGACCAACAGATCGGTACGGCCATCATTATCGAAATCGAACGCGCCCGTGCCCCAGCTGACATACTGGGCGGCCTGCCGGGAAATTCCCGCCTGCTGGGTCACATCCGTAAACGGCAGCTTGCCGGCATTACGCAGCAGCCGATTGTATTTGGAATCAGTGACCCAAAGGTCGGCACGCCCGGTGTTGTTCATATCGAAGAACACGGGCCCCATCGCGGAAGTGGATTCACCGTTTTGCCCGAACGCTACACCCGCATCCAGTCCGATCTCTTCGAAGGTTCCGTCGCGTTTGTTGTGAAACAGGAAGCTTTCCGTCTTATCGTTGGCGACGTAAATATCCGGATACCCGTCACCGTCGAAATCTGCCGCAGTGACACCCATCGCCCGGCCCTTATACGCGGCGAAGCCCGCCTTCTCGCTCACGTCGGTGAAGCCGCCATGACAATTGTTGTGGAACAGCAGGTTCGTCTCCGGAGCGTAGTCGAGAGGCCCCGGGTAGTTGTCCGCCGCATAAAATGCGCGATACTTCGGATCGAACTTCACGTAACGCCCGATGAAAAGATCCACGCAGCCATCGCGGTCATAATCCAGCCAGGTCGCGGCGATGGCCCAGCCTGTCACGTTCAGACCAGATTTCGCCGTGACATCCTCAAATGTTCCATCGCCCTTGTTGCGGTACAAAGTGACATGCCCGTAAGCGGTGACCAGAAGGTCCGTCCTGCCATCGTTGTCAAAATCGGCGGCAACGGCACCGAAGCCATAACCGTCTCCCGCAACGCCCGCCTGATCGGTGACATCCGTAAACTTTCCATTGCCATCGTTTCGGTAGAGGTGATTGTGAGGTGCAACCGCCGGCGCCGTGCGCAGTGGATACGGATGCATCTCCTTCGCCAGCGGTCGGCCACTGACTACATACAGATCCGGCCTGCCATCGTTGTTGTAGTCGAGCCACACGCAACCCGAGCCAGCGCTTTCGAGCAGCGACCCCAGTTCCGCCGCACCAAACGAATGCGTGAACCGGATGCCTGATTGCGCGGTCACGTCCTGAAACTGAATCTGAGCCTGCAGCGAGCCGGCCAGGAAGGCGAGCGCACACAAACGGGAGATCTTCATTGCACTTTCTCCGTCGGTCCCGTCATACGCACGGGAACCAATATCTGATTGAGAATCTCCGGCACCTTGTTTTCTGGTGCACGCTCCGGGCCCGCGTGACAACCAACGCAGACGCGCTGTTCGCTCGGGCGCATCCAGAACCAGTGTTCTTCCGCCTGGAGGCGCGCGCCCGCCGCGTCGAGTAATTCCATGCGAATCGGTCGATTTGCCGGCACCTCCACGTAGAACGAGCCATCCGCAGCAACGGTGGTCTGCCCCAGCAACTGCGAGCCACCCGCAGCATCTCGCGTGTAGACGCGCACGGAACGGATCGCACCGGTCATCGGGGCCTTTGACTCCTTCGCATTGAGGCAGAGCAGATTACCGGTCGTCCGGGTGGCCACCAGACCGGACGGAAATTCGCGCGGGGCCACTCGCGCTGCAACACTCACCGGCTGCACCGCATTCACGCCCGCTGGTGCTTCCACGCTCTGCGTCTCCGTCGCCCCCGGCACCATTTGATGGATTGCGTACACGCCCCCGGTTCGCGGGCGCGCCGCCAGAAGCCATCGCGCAGTCGACAACTCTGCCACCGGCCCGGTGACTTCCGGATTCGTTCGGGGCAACACGTCTTGCACAGCAAGGGCCGAGGTGAAGCGCGCCAGGCCGCCACTAACGGCAAAAACGACGTCGCCCGAAGACACCTGCCGGCCGCCGGACCGCTTCGGCCCGTGATCGCAACGCAGCGTTTCTACTCCTGTGCCGTCCGGATAGACCGTGAAAAGATCATCGCGGGATTCAAACAAAATCCGCCCGTCGCGAAGAACATCATCGGTCAAATACCAGCCGGGAGCGTGGGTCAGCACATCCGTCTTTCCGGCAGACGTCATGACTTCAAGCTGCGAAGCCGTCGCTGTCATTCGCGTGTAGACGATTCGTCCATCCGGCAGATAGAGCGGGCGAATGCAGGAATCCGTAGCGGTGACCACGCGGCGCGGAGCGCCACCGTTGAGTTCCATTTCCCAGATTTGCCATGGTGTGATCTTCGAGGTCCGGCCCGCAAAGAGTATTCGTTTCCCATCGAAGGAAACCTCCGCGTCAACCGAGGCAAAGAGACCAGTCGCAACGTCATGGCGTTCGCCGCCGCTCACCAACACCAGGTGCGCGCCTTCCGGGAATCGCTCTCCGCCATGGCTCCACGCGAGGGCATCGTAACGCGGTGCCGCCGTGTAGAGAAAGGCAGAACGTTCGACGGGGCTGGTCGCTCCATTGAGCAGAAAAGCCGCAGCGATAGCCAGCGAGACTCGTTGAATCCATCGCATACAAA
>CAIQWJ010000074.1 GCA_903875575.1 uncultured Acidobacteriia bacterium
GGGAGTGCCATTGAGGCCAGCAAGATTGCCGGCCACGCGAGCGTAAGCCAGACCGGCGATTATACGATCGTACAATTGCAGAGGCAGGATGAATTGACCCGCGCTATACAGGGGCGCATGGCCGTTTCGCGAAAGAAGCAGGAAGACAGCCGCATACAGGTCGGTGAGCCAGTCGATGATGCTGCAGCGTCAGAAACCTTGGCCGGATTCGGAGATCTTTCCCATGCCGCATAAGCTCGTGATACCCCAGGAAGATTACTCCCGCATTTTTCGAGTAATCTTTTCAGTTCTCGACGGACGCGCTCAGACACATCAGGCATGCAGGTTTTTTGCCATGGCAGGAGCAGGAATCCTCCGAAAGCACTATAATCTCAATGCGCACCCGGTCTCTGGTGGAGCGGCTTACGCAGTCAACGACGAGGATGCAGTCGTTGCAACGTTCGGAAGGATTGAGAACAATGAACTCGTGGTTACACCCGACGCATTCCACTGCTGGGTTGAGTGCAATGGCTTTGCTATCGACTTCATGACGCCGATCTTTCAGGAGAATCTGCAGGCAGCGGGCTCGATCACAACGGTCCCCCGGCGAATGTTTCAGAAACCACTTGCTGCGATGTCTCCAACTCTTCCGCAGTACTTCAGCAGTGAGGGTATGTTTCATCTGGTTCCATCCCTTGAGAACACTGAAAGCATGATAAAGAGCTTTGATGCGCCTGCTAAGGCGGACCTCGCGGCGTTGTGTGTCTATTGGTACCGTCGTCCGCCCGCGCCAATGAATGAAAACCTAGATATACGAGACGACCTCGGAAGGATCACACGCCTGAAACTGCACGGGCCAGATATCTCGGGTGCTTGGTAAACATCCTCACCCAACGGCGGCATTTTGAAGTCGTCTTCAACCGCGCGTGCGCGCGAGCAATTGTGGAACCAACGCCTGCGGGACCGCATGGGAAGACTGGAGGTCCGTGGAGTCCTGTCGAGTTCTTCTTTTATCCGTTCTGGAGAGTGCCAAAACCGAAGGCAAGCACCGTGCCGCGGGTCTGCCCGATGGGCGGGAAGGAATTCGCACGCGAGTTCCTGTTGCGATGGTGATCCGCGTCGGACGGTAACCCGGGCCGGGTCTGGCGTCGGGGCCTGCCCGGTGAACGCGTCCGAAGGGCCTCTGTTGTCATTGTTAAACAGGTGGGTCTATTTTATCCAGTTCGACCGGCAGGATGGCCTGGACAATCCGTAAAGCCAGTTGAGAAAGAGACTGGAACCGTTCGTTCATCAAGGACGAGCCTTTGCTCTTGTTGGTCCCCGTGTAGTGATGAAGATTGCCGCGTGCTTCGACTATTAAATGGATGATGCCCTCCGCATTGCACGGCTTAGCTATACGCTTCAGCCACTCCCGAATTCCCTCATCGCCATCCATGGAAGCTTGAAAGCCGGCGCTGATCACGCTGTCGATAGCGTCTGTGAGGGTTGCGCTCTGGCGAAAACAGTGTTTCACCTGTTCGTTCTTGGTCTTGCCGTTTCCGTAGAGGCCCTCCAGCACGAAGTAGAAATTGAAGAAGGCAGAGATATTTCGCCGTTGACGCACGTCGTTGAGCCCTTCCCGGTAAAAGGATAAGGTGGTGGTCATCGCCTGGCACCGCCTGGCCTTGGCCAGTATCCATTGGATTTCGGGTGGGGAGAATGCGAAGTCGTAGTCGCTAAGGACCGGCGTCACCTGCACGGCAAGACGAGTTAGGCGCGTTCCCTCTCCTGCGTCCAATTCGAAAAACGCCTCAACATTGTTCCAGTGGACATATTCCAAGCCACCATAGAGACCAAAGAACGATTCGAGGGTTTGCAGTGTCCCGAGTAATTTGGCATGAAGCGCCTCATTGCGTTGAACGTTCACGGCCATTGTGTGAGCGTCGCCAGTAGTCGAGAGAACCGCGTCGCATGTCCCTACATCGGGTCCCGATGCAATGACTATGACCTCCGCTAAGAAGCCCTCGGCGCTTGGGCTCAATTCCACTTCGAACTCATCCCAGGTGCTCGTCTGCTTCTGCGAGAGTCGAATTTTAGAGGTGATAGCGCACTGGAGGCCATACTTCATTAGGCCGAGTCTATCATCGCCGCCAGGAAGTGGTCGGATTTGCCAGGCTTCAGTCGGGCGGCTACTTCAGTTTTGGAGAGGCTATTGAAAACCGCCGATCCACGGCTCGAAATTTCATTTTGACAAGCGGCAGTCACGCCGCCAAAAGCAATGACTGGCGGAAATCCGCATAACGCATCACCTTCGTATTCAAGGGCGCCAGCTTCGTGATCTCCGTAAGCGCGTTAAACTGCCCCTCGTCTCCAGTGACGAAGTAGTGGCAATAGGGCAGATAAGCGGAGGACATGAGATCAATCAGGCCAGCGTCGTACATCGCTTTGAACCGATGGTCCCGCACAGAGCCGTGGAAATGCGCTATGCAGCTACTCAGCATCAGAGCGTTGAACGGTGGGCACAACCCAACGAATTCCCGAATCTCGGGCTCCGAGAGGCGGACACCGCTGAAACGCTTATAGATGTTGGACGCCATCGCCCAGTGGGATTTGTCCATCAGGGACAACTCGACGACATCCTGCAAGGTAATCTGAATCCGCTCCTTCGGGGGAATCGGGAATTTCTCCCGCGCATCTCGGAATAGCTGTTTGAATTGCTTATCCGCCCGGGACGATCCCTCCCGGCTCTCTGCGGCCACCTCATCATCATCGAGGAAACGTGGCTTCCGAATCTCCTCTTCCAGCGCTTTTACGCATACCGGCGCCTCGTGCCAGTTGAAACGGGCCGACCCCTGAGCGTGCGTCTTCACCTGCTGCTCTATGATCCAGTGATGTGGCCCGATACAGTCCCCGGAATTGAGCAATCGCTGGCACGTCTCGACCAGTATCGCCCGGAATATCGAGTCTTTCGTGGCTACCAGCTCGGCGAGGTTTGCCTCTGTCAGCCGGATAAAATACTTGGCTCCCAAGCGCTCCGCCATTCCAGCCGAGTCAGGTTCCTTCGCCAGCACGTTCACGCCACTGGTGTCGAAGGTCAGAATTTCCCTGTTGTCGGCCACGCTCACATTATCTCGTCTTCAACCTTTCACTGAGGCGTCAAGGGGCAGGCCGTATCGTCGAGGGCGTGCACGCGCTCCGGTTGGCAGATTTTGCAACACACGAACACAGCGGGATAGGTGCGCGGACGGGTTTGCCTGCTCAGGAACGCGTCGATCTTGTTTGCGAGTTTTCGTCGATGCTGTTGGGCCGACTCATCACCATGCGTGTGTGGATTTGCGCGCGCATTGCGCAGGAGCTGGTACGGAAGTGCTCCTCGGATCGCTTCATCACCGCCGACCACGGCGCCGATGGGCAAAGCGAGGTGTCCGGCGGGAGATTCCTTCGGGAGTCGCGCATTCAGTACTCCGCCCATCGCTGTCAGGGACGCGTCGGCAAGGGTCAATGCCTGCATCCATGCGGCGCCGTCATGGCCGCTCGCGGGCTCGTTCGCAATCACATCGACCAACAGCACTCGGTCGACGCCCATTAGAAGTAGCCCTTCGACCTGGTCACGAATGCTTTCACGATCCTCATCGGTGTGCTTCGCCGAGTACGGATGCAAACCCTTAAAGAAGGCACATTTCACTTCAGCGCCGCCGAGGTGGTCCGTTGTGGGAGGCCACTCAATCTGGTCTTGCTGCGCCATGATCCGAAATGCTTCCTGATCGAGGAACGGACCTGGAAGGTTTGGATACTGTGTATGCAAGCGTTCGCGAATAGGTGTCAACGCGCCAAGATCGCGCCACGCCAGGGGGCCGCCGAGGATGTCGATGTCACCCGGTTTGCGACCAAACCACTGCGTATCGAAATCCAGCACCCACCACGAGAAGAAGGGCACCCCGAGCGCGCCGAAGATCTTCTCCTGGCAAAGACTGATGCGAAACAACTGCCGCACCGAATGACGTTCACGCACATTGCGGTCGGCTTCGATAATGTAGGAATGTTCGTTTCCCATATCCCTGACCGTTGCCCTCGTTACGCACACCCTGAATTAGGTGGAAGAGTCCTTCGGCGCAAAACCGGTCGCAACATCCGCGAACATCTGCCTGACTTGTTCCGGTGACAAATGTGGATTCAGGGCAGCAAATTCCCGCTCTTTTTTCTTATATGCCGCTGCCCACTCGGCGCGTTTCTCTTTCATCGGCTGGTAGACCAGATTCATGACGTTATGGTCGTAATGGGCGTCTTCCGAGTGAATATCCGCCGTCCAAAGCAGTAATCGCTTGATCTGATAGTCAAAGAGGCGGGCGAACTTTTCCACGTCCTTGGTCGGGCCCTCGTGTTCGGAAGTGAGGATTCCGATGGAGCCGTCATTACGGAGCAGCACATAAATCGACATGCCCCCGCAGCCCGTAATGCTGTCTTTCACGCTGCCAAGCGTGTAGGCGGCAAGCGCTGTGGCACTCCGCAGGGTCAGGCCCTGAAAACCGGGCCGGATCAGGTAGCTGGCCAGTTCTGCGCCGATGCCGAGGCACTGGAATTCCTTGACCTCAGTCATGGCCGTCGCTGTCGTGAAATAGAGGCGGGGACGCTCGTTTGCTGTCCAGACCCCCACCAGTAGACTGTAGTCGAGGTTGGCGTAGTTGGGATGCCCCAGGACGTTGCGGCGATACTCGGCGTCGAGGGTCGATTCGATGTCCGCGGGGAGGTCGGAAGACGGAGTGGCCTGAAGCTGTTTCCGGCATTGCTGCAGCGCGCTCCACGCCAGCGCAGACGCGCCGGCGAGCGCGAAACAGACCTTCCCACCCGGGACCTCAAAATGGTCGACCTTCGAATGGTGGGATTTGGCGGCCCAACCCGTGTGCTCCGTGTCGGCGCACAGCAAAACTCCGTCGCTACATAGGAACCCGGCAGCAATAGTCATAGGAACACACTATAGCGGGCTGCACCACTCAAAGGCCAAGCCGCCCCGATGAACCCGACGCAAACGCCTAACCGGGCAATCCCCCAGGCAGGGGATCAGCCGCGACGCCGGCAAGAAGTCCCTACGTGGCAAGTGTGCCATTGCGCCGGATCGCTCCCAGGGAAACGGCGTCCACGGAAACCGCAGGACTGAGTAGTCAAACCGTAGTTGTGATCCGTCACGTCCTTTTCACGATTCGCATATTCCTCTGTTCCGTACGCGGAAAATACTTCGTGCAAGCGCCGCGATGGATCTGATCACTACAATTCCGGTACCCGCTCCATCGATGATGCCCACGGGATCGATTGGGACGGATGTCCTTATATAGGAACCCACATTTGTCTCCCCAACAGCGGCATTTTGGAATCGTCTTCAACCGCGCGTGCGCGTATAACAATTGTGAAACCAGCGCCTTCGGCGGGACCGGAGTTCGTGGAGTCCACGCACCTCGAAAATGTGGAGTCCGAGTGGAGTCCAACCTCGATAGGGATGGCGTCTGGCGTCCAAATGGCGTCCACATCAAACGCCTGCATGTCTATGAAACCACAAGAGGCGTGTCTGTAAGTCGTTGATCCGACAGCCCTGAAAA
Organism: uncultured Acidobacteriia bacterium; assembly: GCA_903875575.1. Taxonomy (GTDB): domain Bacteria; phylum Acidobacteriota; class Terriglobia; order Bryobacterales; family Bryobacteraceae; genus BOG-234. Next base: position 5,550 of record CAIQWJ010000074.1, read on the forward strand.
GGCTGGCGTCGGGGGTTCAAGTCCCTCTCTGGCCACCACTTCCACCCTTACAACCATCCTGAAGTGCTTCAGCCCAAATGGTTCGCTACCTGGACTGATTCTATCCCATCCGACACCCAGGCGAGCCCTGGTGCGTGGGTCTATTCCGATGAGTCGGGCAGAACGAAGGGCAAGCCGCAGAGCAGAGCTTTTTGCCTCAAGAGTAATCCCTTCGGAGGTATTGCCTGCTATAACTCATGGCCATCCTGGAGTATCACCAACGGCCATTTTGTACCACGTACTGGAGCTATTGAGGAACGCGCTGATTCCCCGTACACTCCAGACATGAAGATTTTTCCCGCATTCCGGGCTGGGCGTCACACTCAATTGCTGGCTGTGCTGCTGGCCGTGGGAGCCTGTTCGGCGGCGCACGCGAGCACCTCGTTTTCCTTCCCCAATCTTAATGGCGTGCTGTATTCGGCGGGGGAACCGATCGGGCCTTACGCCGGCTCGCTGGGCGGCGCGGCGGTGACGATCTTCTGCGACGATTTCAACGACAACGTGCCGGTTCCGACGACTTACAATGTCGACGTGACGGCGGCGAATGCCACGGATCTGTCGCTGACGCGATTCGGCAGCGCGAACTACAACACGGCATATGCGGCCGGGACAACGCTGTACGAACAGATTGCCTGGATGTTCACGCAGATGGTATCGCCGGGCGAATCGCAGGCTAACCAGATCGCTATTCAGGAGGCCGTTTGGCATATGACTTCGTCCACGCCATCCGCCGTCTCGACGGTGTCGCTGGCCAAAACCGGAGCCAACCTGACTTATCTGCAGTGGATCACGGCGGCACAGAGCGACTACAACAAAACGGTGAGCGGGTTCACGACTCCGAACTTTTCCAACTGGATGATCCTGACCGATGTGGCGAATGCCAGTACGAAGACGGTGGGTACTGGGAACCAGGAACTGCTTGCCTACTACACAACGTCTGGTCCTCCCACGAACAACTCCGTCAGTTCGACACCGGAACCGGGCACCTCCACGATGCTGGCAGGGGGGATTGCGCTGGTATTCCTCGGAACCAGGCGCCGCAGCCTGAACGGGGCGGGAAAGAGTACGGAAGTCAGGGACTAAAAGGCCGAGCCGTCGCATCAGACTTTCCTGGGGCAGAGACTGCCGCCATGGTTGTCCGGGCAAAGCAGCGTGCGTTGCGCCAGTTCAGCCCTGAGGGTGAGGAAGAGAAGTCATTCCAGTACGCAATTTCAAAGGTGCATATGTACCGGAGCCCTCCGCGACTGAAGCCGTGATCAACATTCACGATGTCTTCCGGCCGTTCGGGCATCAGCCGGTGCGGGTGCCCGGAGAAAAGCTCTGCTGGAGCAAAGCGTTCATGTCACTGCCGGTCCTGTTAACGTGTGGCGAATCGATAAAGGTATCAGCGGCAGTTGAGGGGACGGCAATTCGGTGAAGGCGCCTGTATCAGCAGGCGTGGCACGGAAGGCGCTGTAACTCAAGAGGTGAAGCGCGAACAGGTGAACTGCCGACTTTACTTAAGACAAATCACGGCACAGAACCTCGATTTCGGCACGCCAGCTTCGTCCGGCGGAGACATTGGCGGGCACGCCACCGGGATCGCCCCGCAATACAGCAGGACGTCGATGTCGTTCCGGTTCCTTGCCAAGAGGGCGAGCGCGGACTGGAGCGGCGAGGTAGCCGCCGATGATCCGATCAGACAAATCAGGGCCGCCCGTCTTGTTTTGGCGTTCCAGGCTGGCAAGATTCTGGCTCGGTGTTTCAGAATGGCAGTATCCTGGCGGCGTCACCTTCCACTAACTCACTGAAAACACGTCTGGCAGCGTTTGGCACGCGGGCTGCTATATGTTGTCGCGTGAGATTTCGATCTCGCAGGCCGATTCTTTAGGTCATAGCTCGTTTACAAAAGCGTACCAGAGATCATGAAGCAATCTGCGCCTGGCAAGACGCCTGGCAGATCGAGTAAAGGACGAAAGAAATGTCGATATCTATTCAGACCAACGTTGCCTCGCTGAACGCGCAGTTTTATATCAGCAAGAATCAAATTTTTCAAGCCACGGCGATTGAGCAACTGTCGTCCGGGTACAAGATCAACTCGTCCGCGAACGACCCGGCGGGGTTGGCGGTGGCGAATCAGTATGCCGGAAATATCACCGAGCTTTCCGCAGGCGTGCAGAATGCGACCGATGGCGTGAGTACACTGCAGATCGCGGATGGCGGCCTTGCCAATATCTCACAAATTCTGGGGCGGCTACAGACGCTGGCCTCGGAGGCGGCGTCGGGAACCTTTCAGGGGAGCCGCACCACGGTCAATAACGAATACCAGGGGCTGCTGGCGGAACTCAATCGACAGGCGTCCAATATCGGATTGAATACGGGGGGCGTCAACAACGTGAACCTTACGGTTTACACAGGTGGCGGCAATTCACAGTCGAACGCGCAGATTTCGGTGGATCTCAGCGGTGGGAATAACGCTGTGGACGCGATTGCGCTGGGCATTGGCACCACGAGTGTGGCGGGCGGCGGCACGGGGATTTCGGGGAACTCGGTGCGTCTGGACAATCAGGCGGCTACTTTCCTGACGAGCGCCAGCCAATCCTTCACCTTCCATGTGAACACGGGCACGGGAAATCAGGACGTGACGGTTACGGCAACAGGTGGTAGCGGCGGCCTTACGGGCTCGCAGGTCATCAGCAGCCTGAACAGCCAGTTGCAGGCTTATGGGATTACAGCATCCATCGGGAGCGCCGGAACTTTGCAGTTCGGTGGGTCCACCGCGTTCACCGTGACGACAACCGGGGCATCCGGAGGAGTGACAACAACGGGAACAGGGACCGCGGTCAACAGTTCCAATTACTCGATTAACACGCAGATTCCCGCAATCACCGCGGGTACCGAAGTATTCACCGTGCAGAATGCGGGTGGCTCCTACAACGTGACGTTGAGTTCAGTTACAGGCGACAATCAGGCGGACACCCTCACCGCGCTGAATAGCCGGTTAGCTGGCAGCGGTATTTACGCGGTCAAGGATGTGGCAGGCACGGGAGTTACGCTGCAGAGCACCGGCACATTCAGTATTAACGAGACGACCAATAACGCGAACGGTTTATTTGCCGCGACGGGGGCACAGGCCGTGACGGCCTCAAGCGCCGGAGCGTCCGCTACGGGCAATGCGCTCGCGGCGTTGGCTGCTTTGACCAGCGCGATCGGAATTCTGGGGCTGGTACAGGGCACTGTGGGTGCCGGTGAGAACAAACTCCAATACGCGACGAGTCTGGCGCAGTCACAAATTACAAACTATTCTTCGGCGGAATCGGGACTGCGCGACGCCGATGTGGCTGCGGCGGCCGCTAACCTGACGAAGGCGCAGGTATTGCAACAGACGTCGCTGGCCGCGCTATCGCAGGCGAATTCGGCACCGCAGGCGGTGCTGTCTTTGCTGAAGAATCTGGGTTAATCAAAAAAGACGGCGCAGGCGTGAGATGAAAGTCTCTCGCCTGCGCCCCGATTTTCTTTGAATGATTTGGCTGTTTACCGGCCGACGACAACGATACCGAAGGTGTTTTCCACGGGTGTACCGCGGCCGCCACCAGCAGGTGCCGGGCCGATGTCCCAGGCCGGCAGATAGAGCTTGTGGGCCTTCTGATCGGCGCTGATGGTTTTGGCACCCATTTTTGTCGGGATGGTGGCAACCGGGCCGTACTTGCCGGGGGCGGTTTCGCCCACCATGGTGATGTTGCCGTCCTTGCCATTGGCGCTGAAGGCGTAACCGTCGTCAAACGCAACGCCGTCCGGGCCTGCACCGATGGCGGGCGTGGCAATCACCTTGCCGGTTACCGGATCGCTGACGCTCATCACCTTGTCGCAAACCGAGAAGAGCTTCATCTTCGACACATCGATGGCGAGACCGCTCGGACCGTCGCAGGGGGCGATGGAATAGCGCTTCGTGATGAGCGCTTCCTGGGCTTTGATCACGATGACTTCATTCTTGTCTTCAATATTGACGTAAACGTTGCCCTTGCCATCCACCTGCGCGAACTCGGGCTTGCCGCCCACTGCTACGGAGGCGCTGATTACAGAGCCCGTTTTGGCGTCAAAAATTGTGAAGTCGTTGCTCTTACCGTTGAAGGTCAGTACACGATGCGTAACAGGCTCATAGATGATGGCGTCCGGATTCTGACCGGTATTAATCTTGCCGGTAACCTTGAGGGTGGCAATGTCAAACACTGTCACGTTGTTGGTGGTGCCGTTGCTGGTAAAGCCCTTGCCGAGGTCGTCTGCGATGGCGATACCGTGAACGCCCTGGGTGTCGGGAATGGTGCCGACCAATTTGTCGGTCGCGGTGTCGATCACTTCGGTCTGCGTGCCGTGCGAGACATAGAGGCGGTGATTCGCGGTATCGACGTATGTGTAATCGGTCTTGTTGATACCGCCGATCTTGATATTACCGATCACTTTGTATGTGGGTGGTGCGGCGAGCGCCGTGGCTGCGGCCGCGAGGGCCAGGATGGCGATTTTCTTCATGGTGATTTCCTTTTCAACAGAGGTCAAACCGAACGTACCGGATCAGGCTGAAGTTTCCCTGAAGGGAAACCCTCGCCCATGACAAACGGGTTACGGGTGTTCGCTTGCTCCAATCTATTCTGGCATCGGTCGGGTGGCGGAGGGGATTGAGGGTGGGATTCGATGGGGATGGCCCATGGCGATTGGGATTGCGGGTGGGATTCGATGGGGATGGCCCGTGGCGATTGGGATTGCGGGTGGGATTCGATGGGGATGGCCCGTGGCGATGGGGATTGCGGTGGCGACGGGGATTGCGGGTAGCGATGGGGATGTCGGTGGCGACGGGGATCGCGGGTGGCGATTGGGGTGGCGATTGGGGTAGCGCGTGGTGGCGGACGGCGGGGAATCGCGCGTGACGTAGGGCGACGGGGATTGCGGTGGCGATGGGGATTGCGGGTAGCGATGGGGATGTCGGTGGCGATGGGGGTGGCGCGTGGCGACGGGGATCGAGGGTGGGAGTCGACGGGGATTGCGGGTGGCGACGGGGATGGCGATGGGACCGCGCGTGGAGGAGGAGACGGGATTGCGTGGAGCGGCGTGGATCGCGGTGGTCAAGGCATCGCAGGGGCTGGAGGGCTATTCGCCGCCGCGGCCGGAGGCACTGCGCTGGTAGAGGTCGTCGAGTTCCGCGCGGAAATTCTCCATCACCTGTTTACGGCGCACTTTCATAGTGGCGGTGACTTCGCCATACTCGATGGAAAACTCACGAGGCAGGACGCGGAAACGGCGGATCTGCTCAAACGGCGCCAGTTGCTTATTCACCCGCGTGACAATGCTCTGTACTGCCGCTACAACGGGCGGCGCTTCATGGAGGGGTCCGCCCGCGCCGGTCGCACCGGGGATCAATTCGGCAACCGGCGAGTGAATAGTGAACAGAGCCACAAGATGCGGCAGCCGGTCGCCGGCCAAAACCAGTTGACTGATGAGGGGATCGAACTTGAATAGTGTTTCGACGCGACCGGGGAAGATCTTCTTTCCGTTGGAGGAAACAATCAGCTCCTTCCTGCGACCTGTGATGTAGATGTAGCCCTCAGCATCAATGGTGCCGATGTCGCCGGTGTGCAGCCAGCCATCGCAGATCAGTTCGGCGGTAGCTTCGGGGTCCTTGTGATAGCCGCTGGAAAGCGCGGGACTGCGGAGGAGCAGTTCACCTTCGTCGTCGACGCGGAATTGAACGCCGGGAAGCGCCTTTCCGATGCTGCCGGGACGCGGTGCCTTTAGCGGATTGATGGCCGCCACGCCGCCTTCGGTCAGGCCATAGCCCTCGACGAGAGGCATGCCGATGGCTTCAAAGAATTCGGCGAGATCCGCGGAGAGTGGGGCGGCACCGGAAATGGCGGCCTTCAGGCGGCCGCCCAGGCGCTCGCGAATCTTCGTGAACATGATGCGGTCGGCCAGCGCCAAAGGCAGAGCAATATGAGGAGGAACACTCTTCCCCTCGCGCCGGCGTCGTGCTGCTTCGCGCCCGAGGCCAACTACTGAGTGGAACAGCTTCTGCGCCAGGGCGGGCTTCTTTTGAAGTTCGGCGCGGATGCTGGAGTACATGCGCTCCCAGACGCGGGGCGGGGCGAGAAAGAAGGTCGGCTGCACGGCTTTGAGTTCGCCTGGAAGTTTCGAAAGGCTTTCGGCGAACGAGACCGGAGTACCGGTGAGAATGGGAAGCAACTCGACCACGACGCGCTGCGCGATATGAGCGGAGGGGAGGAAGGCGACGGTAATATCGTCCGGGGTCAGCGGCACTACCGCAGGCCCCATTAGGATATTGGACGTGAGAGAGCCCTGTGTGACCATCACGCGTTTCGGCTCGCCTGTAGCTCCGGAAGTGAGGTAGAGGATCGCGTTGTCGGCCGCGGAGACGTTGGCATCGTGGCGACCGTGGCTGCGCAACTCCGCGAGCGAGAGTGCGCCGGTAGTTTCCCCTGTCATCAGGATGAAGTGTTCAACGGGTGCCTCGCGGAGGACAGCGAACATCTTCGGATCTTCCACGAACAGGACTTTCGATTCTGAGAGCGCGATGGTGCGCAGCAGATCGGCGGGTGGGTAGCTGGGATAGAGCGCTGCGGCGACAGAGCCGTTCATCAGGATGCCCTGATCGACCAGATAGAATTCGGCGCGGGTCTCGGAGCAGATGCCCACGTGATCGCCGAGTCCGACACCGAGCGCGCGCAAACCGGCGGCGATCTCTTCCGCGGCTTCGAGGTATTGAGTCCAGGTCCAGGTCTGTACGCCGGCTTTCGACGGTTGCCGGAGGGCAAGCCCATTCGGGTAACGCGCGGCCGTGGCGCGCAAGACCTGGGGAATCGTGGTGGGCTGAGACGGCGTCATGGGTCGCCCTGTCAGTTTAATACCAACGGGGTCTGCTACGCACGCTGAGCGACTGGCTCGGCATGTTCCGGAGTGGGAGTCTCGCCGACGGTGGCCGCCACCCAGGCTTCCAGCATCTGGTTGAGACGACCGCGGTCATGCGGGGTCATGCCGCTTGTTTCGATAGGATCGCCAACGATCAGTTCGATTTCTCCGGAGTGGATGAACGCCGAGCCCATGGGAAGAATGGCGCGCGTGTTGAGGAGCGCGATGGGAACGGCTGGAACTCCGGCTTTGATGGCGATGTAGGCGGCACCTTCCATGAAGGGGCGCATCTGGGAGGTAGTGCGTCCGCCCTCCGGAAAGAGCAGCAGGGAGATGCCGCGCTCGCGGAGCATTTTCGCACCTTCCGACATGGTCTTGAGGGAAGCGCGGGGATCGCCTTTTGCAACGGGCAGATGGCCGGCGCGAGTCAGGTGCCAGCCCATGAAGGGGATGGAGAACAGGCCCTTTTTCGCGAAAAAGCGGAACTGGAGAGGCACGGAACTGATGACGGCCGGGGTATCCATATAGCTGGCGTGGTTGGCGACCAGGACGTAGCTGCGGCTGAGATCGAGCTTTTCGATACCGGTGACGCGGCAGTGGACGCGACCGAGGGCGAGCAGGATTCGCGCCCAGACACGGGCCACGCGGTGCTGCGTTGCGCCGGTCCGGTCCCACAACGAAGAGATCAGCGAGATGCTGCCCATCGCGATGGTGGCCAGAATGATGGCGGGAGCCTTAAAAAGTATGGCGCGGAGTTTCCACACAATAAGAAATCTGAAACTCTATTATCCCTTCAGTGCTCTTTATCAGTGTAGGTGTACGGCATGCGGTCTGCTGACCGTCCGCTTAGTAGAATGAACAACAAGGAGAGGAATCTTACCTGGTCATCATGAAGAAAATTCAATTTTTAAGCGCCGTTTGCCTGCTTGCGGGAACGGTGAGTTTACATGCGCAGCCTGCTGGTCCAAAGGGCGACGCAGTGAAGGGCAAGGAGTATTTTGATGGCAAGTGCGGGATCTGCCACGATGCTACGACCACCGACAAGAAGATGGGTCCGGGCTTCAAGGGCCTTTACAAACGCCCCAAGCTCAGCACCACCGGCAAGCCGACAAATGACGCCAATGTTTTTGAAAAGATCGCTGCGGGCGGTAATGGGATGCCTCCGATGACGGATTTTTCGCCCGCCGAAAAGGCGAACCTGCTGGCTTATCTGAAGACGCTGTAGCCAGATTTCAGGGCCAAAACGAAAAGAGCACCCTCGGCCATTCGGCCTGACGGGTGCTCTTTTTTTGTTGCGTCAGAATTACGCGCGGGCTTTGGCGATTTCGATGGCTTTGTTGAGAATCACGTCTTCGCCCGGCTTGTGGGTCGGGGTGGCGGGTTCGGGGCCGGCATCGTCGTCTTCCGGATCGCCACTGCCGGCGTCGGGATCGATGATCAGGGTCTCGGGTGTGACACCGTTATCCTGAATGGACTTGCCGTCCGGTGAATAATATTTCGCAACCGACAGGATGACCGCGCCGCCATCGTCCATGGTGATGGGCCGGAGTACGGAAGCGTCCATAAAAGTGCGTTCGCCGACAATGGCGGCGCGTTTGGAAGACTGGAGACCGGCGGCGGCCACTTCGGCGGCAGTTGCTGTGCCGCGGCTCACCATCACGACCAGCGGGAGAGTGGAGATGACCTTCTTCTCATCGGCATTGTAATCTTTGCGAGGGTACTTCTGGCCCTGGGCATAGGTGATCAGACCCTTGCCCAGAAAGAGATTCGCGAGTTCCGCGCCGTCTTCCGGGTCACCCACGGCGCAGTAGCGGAGGTCCAGAATGATCTTTTTTGCGCCCTGCTTCTGCAAACCCTGCACGGCGGTGGCGACTTCCCTCACTTTGCCGGTGGCGAGGGTGGAGGCGCGAACATAGCCGAGCGAACCATCCAGCATGCGCGAATCGACCGGCGGATTCACGACGATGGCGCGGGTCAGCTTCATCTTCTGGGGCTCGGGCTTACGGCGGAGCACCGAAAGATCCACCGTGGTGCCGGGATCGCCGCGGAGCAGCAATTTTGCGTAGGCGAGGGGCATGTCGCGGCTGCCCACGCCGTTGATGGATTCGATGTAGTCGCCATTGCTGAGGCCGGCTTTATCGGCCGGCGAACCGGGAACAGCCGAGACCACCACGATGTAGCCGTATTTCTTGGCCAGCACGAGGCCGAGATCGGCAGCCTTGCCATCGGTGCTCTTCAGATACTCTTTGTACTGGTTGGCGTTCAGATAGCTGGCGTAGGGGTCAATGGCTTCGAGAAGACCGTTGAGCGCGCCGAGCGTTACGTTGGGGATGTTGGGTTCTTCTACGTATTCCGTGGAGATGTAGGACAGAACCTGCGTGTAGACCTTGAGGTGTTTGAGAACATCCGTGGTATCGGAACCCTTATCGGTGGTATCCGCACCCTTCACCACGCCTCCGACAAGGAGTAAAGCCACCAGTAGGGTGGAGGACAGCACGACAGTAATTTGGGCGCGGCGGTTCATATGGTTAAGACGCGGCGAGACGGGCAAACGGTTGCGCGCTCCCCTGCATTTCCTCATTATATGTCAGTTCGATGCGTTTAACTCTTTATAAACGTTTATGGTTTGGGAGACGGCGTCGGCCCAACGGAATTTCGCCGCATGCGTCCGACCCAGGGCAGTAAGCTGTGCGCGATGATCTTCATCGCGCGTGAGTGAGCCGAGGGCTGCGGCGAGTTCGTCGTCACTGGAGGGATCGACGAGCACGGCGACGTCGGTTCCGGCAGCGTCGCGGCAGATTTCCGGCAGGGCAGAACGATTCCCCGCGATCACGGGGACGCCGGCAGCCATGGCTTCGAGCGCGGGCATGCCGAAGCCTTCGTCAAGCGACGGAAAGGCAAAAATGGAGGCTTTGGCGTACCACTGGGCGATTTCCTGGTCGGAGATATAGCCGGTAATCTGAATGCGGTCGATGATCGGGCTGTTGGCGACCTCGCGGAGGGCGGCCTCAGCATCGTAGCCCTGGGAACCGGCGAGAACGAGAGTCCAATCCGGGGGAGCCGCGCGAAAGGCGCGAACGAGGGCGGCCTGATTCTTGCGGCGCTGGATCGCGCCGACACACAGGATGATCTTCTCGCGTGGCACCGTGGGGATGGCACGCGGCAGAACGCCGTGATGAATCACGCGGATACGCGAGGACGGAATACTGAGGTATTCCTCGACCTGGCTGGCCGTGAAGGCGGAAACGGCGATGATGAGGTCCGCCGCCGATGCGGCTTCGCGGGCCTGAGCTGCGAATCGTTCGCGGAATTCGGGGGTACTGTAGTCGCCGGAGAGGACGAAGAGGTCGTGGAAAGTGGCGACTTGTTTGCGAAACCGCAGTTCAGGGAGCCGTTGATTCAGGCCGTGGAAGATGGAAGCGGTTCGGTCGCCCGTGCCGCCGGAGAGGCGGCAGATTCGCACGTTGGCAGGCACCTGCTGCCGGCGGGCTCTCCAATAGCGTTGAGAACGGTAGAACCAGTCCCAGCCCTCGGCGAAGCCGCTGGCGGCCAGGCCGTTCATCAGTTCGCGGGAATAGACACCGACGCCGGAGAGGCCATCACCGAGACTATAGGTTGCGTCGAGAGCGATTCTCAAGTATCGAGGGTAGCATTAACCTTAAATACGGCAGTTGACGGTACGGCGATTGGGTGAAGTTTCGGATTCACAAGGGCCTGGCGCGGAAGCCGCTGGCACCAAACCGATGCGGTGCGGACGAGGTGAGTTTGGCTGCCGCTCTGTTCCCAGGTGAGTTTTCCTCCACTTCGGTGGGCCGCAGACCGATGGGTATTCCTTTGTACTGCTTATTGGTCACGGTTCGGTAAATTGCTGGTGCTGCGGAGCTGCTCGCGTCGGCAAGCGGCCAGTTGAATACGCCCCAATCGCCGTTCTCACGTTCCCGCTATCAGGCGGCGGGGGGGAAGCCTGGAGAGGGGGAGATAGCATCCGGCATGCCTGCCAGATTCGCTTCGGACATGCTCCCATTCATGGGGGAGCTATCCGACTGACCGTTGGCGACAGGGCCACCGGGTGGGTAGCCATACTCTTTGAGCTTGCGGTAAAGGGTTGTCCGGCCAATGCCCAGCAACTGGGCGGCCGTGGTGCGGTCGCCATGCGTGTAGGTGAGTGCCTGTTCTATGGCGCGGCGTTCCACTTCATGAAGGGGCAAGACGCCAATGGGAGGGGCCGGGAACGTCCGGACGCCGTCGGGGGCCGGGTTCGCGGGGCCCTGACCGCCAAAACCCTGCGCGACATAGGCGGAGCCGCCAAACCGCTGGCCGCCGCCGGCGGCAGCGGCGATCGCAATACCTGTGTACTGCGAAGTGTGCCGAGCATTGACTACCTGAGTTGGAAGATCGGCAAAATGCAGTAATGGACCCGAATTGAAAGCCACCATGCGGTCGATGCAATTTTTCAGTTCGCGGATATTACCGGGCCAATCGTAGCCCAGTATGGCGTCCATGGCCTGTGGGGAGACCACGTAGCGCTGGCCGGTAGCTTCGAGAAAACGTTCCACGAGGAGGGGGATATCGTCCTTGCGTTCGCGCAGGGGCGGCAAAGTCAGGCGAATGACGTTGAGGCGGTGAAACAGATCTTCACGGAAACGCCCCGCAGCCACTTCGCGCTGGAGATCGCGATGCGTGGCGGCGACGATTCTGATATCGACTTTGATGCGTTGCAGGGAGCCGACAGGGCGGAATTCCCGTTCCTGAAGGACGCGGAGTAACTTGACCTGGAGTTCGATGGGCAGGTCGCCCACTTCGTCGAAGAAAGCAGTGCCGCCGTTGGCCAGTTCGATGAGGCCGCGTTTGGCTTCACCGGCACCTGTGAACGCGCCGCGGGTGTGGCCGAAGAGTTCGCTTTCCATGAGGGGGCCGACGAGGGAACCGCAGTCGATGGGTACGAACTGGCCCCTTGGGGCGGCATCGAAAAGCTCTCTGGCTGCGACTTCTTTGCCGGTGCCGCTTTCACCCTGTATGAGAACGGGTGTGCGGCTGGCTCCGAGTCTTTCGAGCTGACTGCGGATCTGCAGAATGCGTGGCGAACGTCCGAGAAGTCCCATAGCTGGCGAAGTAGTGCCAAAACGGGAAAGAATTCTCAAAATATTTTAGAGATTTTTGCGGATTGTCATTATGGATCGAGCCTCACGACGAAAGCCTGGGGCAAATTCTGCTCCTGACGAATCCTGCGGGCGAGGGTTTCGGCGGCTTCGGGCGATGCTTCCCGACCCGCCAGAACTCGCCACAGGGGCGGATCGCCCTGGCGAAGAACCTGTTTGGCGGAGCCGTAGGCGTTGGTCATGTTCTGCTGCATACGGTCGGCATTGGCGCGGTCGCGGAAGGCCCCGACCTGCACGGCAAACTGGGGCGGGGCGGCTGAGGCGGGGGAGGAGAGAATGGTCAGCTCCACCTGAGCGATTCCCGCACCGAGCATGCCGATGACGCCCGCCGCGGCGTGCGAAAGGTCAATGATGCGGTTCGCCACGAAGGGGCCGCGATCAATAATGCGTACGTCGACCGTCTTGTCGTTGGTCAGGTTGCGAACCCGCACCATGGTCTGGAAAGGCAGTGTGCGGTGGGCGGCAACGAGGGTTTCCATGTCGTAGATTTCGCCGTCTGCGGCGGCGCGACCGTCATACGGGCGGCCATACCAACTGGCGACTCCGCGTTCGGTGGTTCCCGCCGGCGGCCCTGGTACAGCAACCCGTGGCGCAGGTCCACTGGTGCGCGGAGCCGGGGGTGGCACGGGAACACGTTGTTTCTTTTTGCCGCAGCCGGCCGCGAACAGCGCGACACAGAGAACCGCGGCCAGGAGAATCCTGCTCATCAGATCCATACTAGCCGCTGGACAATCTGGTTGTCAGTCGGCGCGAAGGGTTTTGCAATAGAATAGTCGCAATGAAAATTACTCGCCGTCAATTTGAGAAGATTGCCGCCGCCACGGCGGTTGCCTCCACAATCCGGAAGTCTAAGGCGGCGACCACTTACACGGGCCCGCTCGATGGTTTTGAAGATAAGGTGAAGATGGAGGATTTCGATCCGGTCCGCTACACGCTGGGGCTGCACGATGCCGCGCCGTTGGAACTGGCGTTCAAACCAGGCACCCGGCGGCAAACGGAGTTGTGGCAGAAGAAACTCACGGCGAAGCTGACGGAATTGCTGGGCGGTTTTCCGAAGCAGCGCTCGCCGCTGAACAGCAAGACACTCGAAGTGCGCGAGTTTCCGGGTTACCGTCGAGAGAAGTTTGTCTTTGAAAGCAAGCCGGGCGTGCCGGTGCTGGGCTATCTGCTGCTGCCGAAGGCCGCGAAGGCGCCCGTGGCGACAGTCATTTGTATCCCCGGCCATGGTCGCGGTGTAGACGATATTGTCGGCATCGACCCGCAGGGGAACGACCGAACGCAGAAGGTTTTCTACGAATACGACTTCGCGATTCAGGCAGTGGAACTGGGACTGGCGGCGGTGGCCATTGAGCCAATGGGTTTTGGTTGCCGACGCGACGCGAAGAACAAGACGAAGGGACTGGAGCAGAAAGCCTGCGAACCGGTGGCCGGAGCGGCTTTGCTGCTGGGGCAGACGATTCTGGGCTGGCGCGTGTGGGACATCATGCGTACCATCGACTGGATTGAAACCCGGCCGGAGCTCGACGCCAAACGCGTGGGGACCATCGGGATTTCGGGTGGGGGAACGTGCAGCCTTTTTACTGCGGCACTGGAACCGCGGGTGAAGGCGGCAATGGTGAGTTGCTATCTGAATACTTTCCGGGCTTGCATTATGAGTATTTCGCACTGCATCGATAACTATGTGCCGGGTATTCTGAACTGGGCGGAGATGTACGATGTGGCGGGGCTGATTGCGCCGCGGCCGCTGTTTTCCGAAGCCGGGGATGTGGATACGATCTTTCCGATTGCGGCGAGTGTGGAGAGCTATCGCAAGGTCAAGGCCGTCTATGACGTTTTTGGCGCCGGAGATCAGGTGCAACAGGAGACGTTCCCGGGACCGCACAGCTTCTGGGGCAAGAAGGGGATGCCGTTTATGGCGGAGAAGCTGAGGGCGTAGGCGGCGCTCAGGGCTGGAACCCGATCCCCCGTTTGCGGAGCGGCGGAAGGCCTTCATCTGCTTCACCTCGGATTCGAGACGATCCATGTCTTCGACGAGCACTTCGATCACGGATGCGACGCGGTCATGATGGCCCTCCAGTTTACCGATCCGGTGCTCAAGGTCGCCTTGTGCCGCGATCATCCAGCGCATCCGGATGAAAGCGCGGGCAATGAAGATTCTCATCTGTACTGCTCGCTTGCTCTTCAGGACGGAGGAAAGCATGATCACGCCGTGCGCGGTGAAAACGCAGGGTTGATAGCCACGGCCGCCGCACTTTGCGTTTGAGATCACAGTTTGTGATCTCAAAGATTCCGCTTCGTCAGGCGAGAGTTGAACGCGCGCAGCCCCGCAATATACTAATAGATTCGCCATGTCCAGCCAACTCAACAAAATCTCTTCCCGCATCACCCAGCCCAAGTCGCAGGGCGCTTCGCAGGCGATGCTCTACGCCACCGGACTCAGGCCGGACGACATGAATAAGGCGCAGGTCGGCATTGCCAGCGTCTGGTATGAAGGCAATCCGTGCAATATGCATCTGCACGATCTCGCCGGCAAGGTGAAAGAGGGCGTGCAGGCGGCCGGTATGGTCGGGATGCGCTTCAACACCATCGGCGTCAGCGATGGTATTTCGATGGGTACAGACGGCATGAGCTTCTCGCTGCAATCGCGCGATCTGATTGCCGATTCCATCGAGACCATCATGGGTGCGCAGTGGTATGACGCGAATATCTCGCTGCCCGGCTGCGATAAGAACATGCCCGGCTGTCTGATTGCGATGGGCCGGTTGAATCGCCCGTCGATCATGGTTTACGGCGGTACGATTCGCGCGGGCCACAGCCACGGCAAGACGCTCGACATTGTGAGCGCCTTCCAGAGCTACGGCGAATTCCTTTCCGGCAACATGAAGGAAGAGGAACGCTGCGACGTGGTGCGGCATGCCTGCCCGGGCGCGGGTGCCTGCGGCGGCATGTATACGGCGAATACGATGGCTTCTGCGATTGAAGCCCTTGGTATGTCGCTGCCCTACAGCGCTTCCACGCCGGCGGAGGATCCGCAGAAACTCGAAGAGTGCGTGGCGGCTGGTGCCGCGATTAAAAACCTTTTGGCGCTCGATCTCAAACCGCGCGACATCATGACCCGCGCTGCCTTTGAGAACGCGATGGTCATTGTGAGCGTTCTGGGCGGGTCGACGAACGCGGTGCTGCACCTGATTGCCATGGCACGCTCGGTGGGTCTGAATTTGACCCTGCAGGATTTCCAGAATGTCAGCGACCGGACGCCGTTCCTGGCGGATTTCAAGCCCTCCGGCAAGTACGTTATGGAAGATCTGCATGCCGTGGGCGGCACCCCCGCCGTGATCAAGATGCTGATTGAGGCAGGAATGTTTGACGGCAGTTGCATGACCGTGACAGGTAAGACTCACGCCGAAAACGTGAAAGATCTGCCTGGTCTTACGCCCGGACAGCAGATTGTACATCCGCTTTCCGCACCGCTCAAAGCGAGCAGCCACATCCAGATTCTGCACGGGACGCTTGCACCCGAAGGTGCGGTAGCGAAGATTACCGGCAAGGAAGGCCTGCGGTTCTCAGGCCCGGCACGTGTTTTCGATTCCGAGGAACTGATGCTGGCCTCGCTCGAGCGAGGTGAGATCCAGAAGGGCGAAGTTCTGGTGATTCGCTATGAAGGGCCGAAGGGCGGTCCTGGCATGCCGGAAATGCTGACGCCGACCTCGGCCATCATGGGCGCGGGGCTAGGTAAAGATGTCGCACTGATCACCGACGGCCGCTTCTCCGGCGGATCGCACGGCTTCATCGTAGGCCACATCACGCCGGAAGCCCAGGAGGGCGGACCGATCGCGCTGGTGCGCACCGGCGAAATCATCACGATTGATGCGTCAACCAACGTGCTGGACGTGGATGTGCCGGAAGCGGAAATGCGCGCCCGCCGCGCCGCGTGGGTCATGCCACCTTACAAGGCCACACGCGGCACACTGGCTAAGTACATCCGGCTGGTCAAGAGCGCCAGCAACGGGTGCGTCACCGACGAAGAGTAAACGCCTTCAAGCGTTAGCGGCGATCACGGCGATCGGAATCGCGGTCGTGTTCGCGGTCCCAGCGATGGTCGTGATCAAAGCGACCGGTGGGGCCATTCCAGTAACCGGCAAAGAACTGGCCACCTTCATAGCGGGAGCCTACCCAGACAGCACCCTCATACGGGGGGCGCGTCCAGTAGCCTGCGTGCCATTTGTAGTGACGACCCTCCGGGTACCAGTAGCCTTCTACCCAGATGTATCCTGGACCGGGGGCGACCGGACGGACGCGAACTATGCGCGGTGCCGGGGGTGCGCCAATCCGGATACCAATGGAGACCTGACCGTAGACGGTCGTGGTGAAGGCAAACGCGGCAAGTAGCAGAAATCGTTTCATTTCATCCTCCTGCGGCCTCTCGACCGCTTCGCCGGTGACATGAGCACGAAATGTGCCAGATCCTTGGATGATCTTCAGGTCGCTGAAAAGACTGCACTTACACCAACATGATCCGTAATGGCGACGGTGATTCAGCAAAAACTTCCCTATTGGAGTGGTAGATTTTGGCCATGCTGGTGGTGGCGGCTCTGGAAGGCGTTTAATTGCAGTTTGATATGTTAAATTATATATTGTGTAGATGTTGATGTAGAAAATTATATATTTTGTGTTTATGTGGATATGTTAAAATCTATTTGTGTACGTTGATAATGGATCAAAGCGTATCAAGGGCTTGCCCAGTGAACTTCGCCAGGAGCTTATTGCTCAGCGGCGCAGACTGAGCTGGACGCAACGGGAATTGGGCGTTCGTGTGGGCCTGCCGCAGATGCACATCTCGGGCATTGAAACCGGCAAGATCGTACCCCGCTTCGACACTCTGCTCGATCTGGTTCGCATTCTGAGTTTCGACCTGCTGCTGGTACCGAGGTCCCTGGTGCCGGCCGTTCAGGCTTTGGTGCAGGGCCATCGCAACCCGGATGACAGCGGCGACGAACGTCCGCTCTACGCGCTGCCGGATGACGGATCGTTCGATGACGCCGAAGAAGAAGGCCGCCGATGATTCCCGATCTGAAGCTGAACGCGCTCTCCGTTCAGTTGTATGGCCGACACATCGGGATCCTGAATCGTCTTGCGGGGGACCATCATCTCTTCTCGTTCGAGCAGGACTACGTAGACGATCTGCGGCGATCCACATTGAGCCTGTCGTTCAAGGGCAGGTCCGGCGGTATTGTAACGTCTCCACGTCCTGTGGGACGGCGCGCGCCTCCGTTCTTTTCGAACCTGTTGCCGGAAGGACATCTGCGGAACTATCTGGCGGGAAAAGCCGGGCTGAAACCGGAGCGGGAATTCCTGCTGCTCGCTTTGCTGGGTTCGGACCTTTCGGGCGCTGTGACGGTTTCGCCTTTACCCGGCAGCAGACTGGAAGACGAAGTAGAAGATGTGGTGGAGGCCCACCGCGCGGCACGAAGGCAGGATGGCGTGCTGCGATTTTCACTGGCGGGCGTGCAGTTGAAGTTTTCCGCTATTCAGGAGGCATCGGGCGGCCTTACTATTCCGGCGCATGGAGTAGGTGGTTCGTGGATCGTGAAGCTGCCTTCGCTCCAGTTCAGCGGGGTACCCGAGAATGAGTACGTGATGCTGGAACTGGCGCGGGCCATCGGCATTGTGGTGCCGGAGATCCGGCTGGTGCCGATCGCCGACATCCGCGGACTGCCGGACGCAGCCGCGCGCATGCCGGGCAACGCACTGGTGGTGCGGCGCTTTGATCGCGTGCAGCGAACCGGCAAAGCAGGCCAGCCCACCGCGAGCGAGCGAATCCACATGGAAGACTTCGCGCAGGTCTTTGGTTTATTCCCGGACGATAAGTATGCCCGTCGCAGCTATGCCAACATCGCAGCCGTTCTTTGGGCGGAAACCGGGGAGACCGGTACGTACGAATTTGTGCGACGGCTTATTTTTTCCATCCTGATCGGCAATGGAGACATGCATCTGAAGAACTGGTCGCTGCTGCATCGGGAAGGCGGCCCGCCGGAACTGGCACCCGCGTACGATTTCGTTGCTACTCTGCCGTACATCCCGGACGACCGTTTGGCTCTGACGTTTGGTGCCAGCCGCAGTCTGGGAGAAATCACCGTAGATCAGGTTCGGAGATTTGCGGATAAAGGCGGGCTGCCCATGGCTCCTGTCTGGCGAACGGTGCAGGAGGTGGTGGAGAAGACCGTCGCCGCATGGAAGACTCTTGCCCACAAGGATCTCCTCGATAGAGAATTGTCCGCAGCGCTCACCGCGCAAATCGAAAAAGTCGCGGCAAACACGGGGCAGTGACGCTCAAAGCGGCGGCCAGCGCCATTCCGGAATTTCCGGCATATCTTCGCCGTGCTGCCGAATGTAAGCCGTATGGTCGATCAGCTTATCGTGCAGTTTCTGCAGCAGGTGCCCTGAAACGCCGGCCAGATCCGGCACGCGCCGAATCACGTCCATCGCGAGATGAAACCGATCCGTCTCATTGAGCACGCACATATCGAAGGGCGTAGTCGTGGTGCCTTCTTCCTTGTAGCCGCGAACGTGCAGCCGCTGATTGGTGCGCCGGTAGGTCAGGCGATGAATCAGCCAGGGGTAGCCGTGGTAGTTGAAGATGATCGGCTTGTCTTTTGTGAAGATCGCATCGTAGTCGGAGTCGGGAAGACCGTGCGGATGCTCACTCGGAGGCTGCAAGGTCATCAGATCGACCACATTCACCACGCGTATTTTCAGTGCGGGAATATGGCGGCGCAGCCAGTCGACGGCGGCGAGGGTTTCGAGGGTGGGAACGTCGCCGGCGCACGCCATCACCACATCCGGCGACGCCCCGTCGTCATTGCTGGCAAACTCCCAGATTCCCAGACCCGCGGTGCAGTGCCGCAACGCTTCGTCCATGGTCAGCCACTGCGGGGAAGGCTGCTTGCCGACAACGATCACGTTGACATAGTTGCGGCTTCGCAGACAGTGGTTGGTGACCGATAACAGGGTATTAGCATCCGGCGGAAAGTAGACGCGCACGATTTCCGCCTTCTTGTTGAGCACGTGATCGATGAAACCGGGATCCTGATGGCTGAAGCCGTTGTGATCCTGCCGCCAGACGTGCGAGGTCAGGAGATAGTTCAGTGACGCGATGGGCCGACGCCAGGGGATCCCATTGCAGACTTTCAGCCACTTCGCGTGCTGGTTAAACATGGAATCGATGATGTGAATGAAAGCTTCATAGCAGGAGAAGAAGCCGTGACGGCCGGTGAGGAGATAGCCTTCGAGCCAGCCCTGGCAGGTGTGCTCGCTCAGGATCTCCATCACGCGGCCATCGCGCGCGAGGTGGTCGTCGTCGGGGAGCGTTTCGGCCTCCCAGGTGCGGTTGGTGACTTCGAACAGGGCATTCCAGCGATTGGAGTTGGTCTCATCGGGCGAGACAACGCGGAAGTTTTGTGTCGCCATATTGAGCTTCATCACGTCGCGCAGGTACTTGCCCATGACGCGGGTGGCTTCGGCGTCCACACTGCCTGGCTGCGGAACCGTGACTGCGTAGTCGCGGAAATCGGGCAGTTCGAGATCCTTCAGAAGCAAGCCGCCGTTGGCGAAAGGGTTGGCACCCATACGCCGTGCGCCGGCGGGCGCGAGTTCCGCGTACTCCGGCCGGAGGCGGCCGTCTGCGTCAAATAACGCCTCCGGATGGTAACTGCGCATCCAGTCTTCCAGCATTTTCAGCTCGTCAGGACGTTCGCGGACGGCGGTGAGCGGTACCTGATGGGAACGGAAAGTACCTTCGATGCGCTGGCCATCCAGCATCTTCGGACCGGTCCAGCCCTTGGGAGAACGGAGAATCAGCATGGGCCAGGCCGCGCGCTGCTTCAGTGTTCCTTGCCGCGCGGTGAGTTGGATAAAGGCGATGTCGCGCACGATTTCATCCATGGCGGTCGCCATCTTCTGATGCATTTCGGAGGGATCGTGACCCTCCACGAACCAGCACTTGTAGCCATAGCCGGTGAAAAGGGAATCCAGTTCGTCGTGGGGCAGGCGGGAAAGGATGGTGGGCCCGGAGATCTTGGCTCCGTTCAGATGAAGAATCGGCAGGACTGCGCCATCTCGCGCAGGGTTGAGGAATTTGTTGGAATGCCAGCTTGTGGCGCAGGGCCCGGTCTCGGCCTCGCCATCGCCTACGACGCAGCAGGCAAGCAGGTCCGGGTTATCCAGCACAGCTCCGTACGCGTGCAGCAGGGAATAGCCGAGTTCCCCGCCCTCATGGATGGAACCGGGAGTTTCCGGCGCGGCGTGACTGGGGATTCCGCCCGGAAACGAAAACTGGCGGAAAAGGCGTTTCATACCTTCTTCCGATTGCGGGATGTTCGGGTAGAACTCGCTGTAAGTTCCTTCGAGGTAAGTGTTCGCCACCATGCCGGGACCGCCGTGGCCGGGGCCGCAGATGTAGATGGCATTGAGATCATGCTTGCGAATCACCCGGTTCATGTGGGCGTAGATGAAATTGAGGCCGGGCGTGGTCCCCCAGTGCCCCAGCAGGCGCGGTTTAATCTGCTCTTTCGTCAGTGGCTCCCGCAGCAGCGGATTTTCCATCAGGTAGATCTGGCCGACTGACAGATAATTCGCCGCGCACCAGTATGCGTGGATTTTCTTCAGTTCGTCTGCATTCAGAGTATTTTCGGACATGCCGTCATCCTCAACAGCACGCAGGCGGCCAATGTAACTGTTTCAGGGGAAGAGTGGGCGACGTGGCCCTTTTTTGACTCAGGCGGGGAGCGGGCGGGGTCAAATGTACGCGATGGCGTCGATTTCAATCAGGGAATTCGCCGGAATGCCGGCGGCCGCGATGGTGCTGCGAGTGGGCGGGTCTTCACCGAACTTTCCGGTGTAGATTTCATTTACAGCGGCAAGGTCTTTGATGTCGGCCAGGAAAACAGTGCAGCGGACCACTTTTTCCATGGACGAACCAGCTGCTTCCAACTGCTTCTTCATTTCACCCATGACGAACTCCGTATGCGCTTTAATATCGCCCGGCGTGCGGCAGATGATGCCTGAAAGAAACAGCAGATTACCCAGTGAAACGCCGGTGGAATAGGCGGGTGGTGTCGCGGGCTTTGGACCGGTGCGATAAACCTTCTTCTGCACCGGAGCATCGGCCGCTTTGGACGCCACAGCACCCGCCGCCGCGACGACCGCCGCACCGGTGAGCAGCGAACGCCGATTGGTTTTCTTCGTTGTGACTGTTGTTGTCATCGATCTCCTTTTCTCCCGCGGGGACGGGAGAGGTTACTGGTTCCATGATCGCCTAATCGACATCGCGAGCGCAGCGGAAACCAAGATTCGTGGTGGCGGAATCCGGTGTGTTGGAAGTCCGCGCCGCCACGCGATAGCGATTGCAGTAGGACGCATGGCAAAGGTAGGAGCCACCGCGCATGGCGCGTGTTTGTCCGGATTGCGGGCCCACCGGGTTTTCGCGCGTTGAGTACAGATGGTGGTCCGGTGAGAACCAATCCGAGCACCATTCCCAGGTATTGCCGGTAATCGTGTAGAAGCCGTAGCCGTTGGGCGGGAAGGCGTCGACCGGCGCGGGCGCGGAGTAGCCGTCTTCGGCGATATCGAGATCCGGGAATTCACCCTGCCAGACGTTGCAGAGGTGGATACCGCCGGGCGTGAGTTCATCGCCCCACGGGAAGCGTTTCCCTTCGAGGCCGCCCCGCGCGGCGAACTCCCATTCGGCTTCGGTGGGCAAACGCTTGCCCGCCCAGGCGCAGTAGGCGACGGCATCGTTCCAGGAAACCTGCACTACGGGATAGTTGGCGCGTTCGGTCTCCATGGAGATAGCGTGGCCTTCGGGGTGCCGCCAGTCCGCACCGTCCACTCTTCGCCACCAGCGGAGGTTTTCGGGATGGTCGTGGTTTGCACCCTTGTCGGGAAGATGTCCAATGAAGACGAATGACCAGCCGAAGACTTCCGCCTCGGTCTTATACCCGGTGACACCGACGAATTCCGCGAACTGCGCGTTGGTCACCGGGTATCGGTCAAGCCAGAAGGGATCTACCGTCACGGGCCGCACCGGGCCTTCGCCATCGGCCACAATGGAATCCGCATCTTCGCTGCCCATCTGGAAGCGACCGCCATCGAGCCTGATCATGCCTTCCGTGGAGCCGCGTGTTACCCGGACTCTGGCGGCCGATGCCATGCGGGAAGTTTCCAGCACGTTTGCGCGCGCTTTTGTTGGGGCACAACACGGCATAAGCGGAAATGCTCCGGAGCTCATGGAATCACCTGCACGACTGCCTTGCGACGCAGCGCTTCCAACTGGCGGCCCACTTCCTGATCCTGCTTTCCGCGATACAGCGCCTCGGCGATTCGTCCGCCCACTTCGTTCAGTTCCATCAGCCCCTCTGGCAGGTGCTCGTGAACCACCGCGACATGCGCGCCAAACCGCGTTTCAAAAACCGGCGTGACTTCGTGCAGAGGAGCGGCAAAGACCACGTCGTCAAACTCTTCCACCATCACGCCACGGGCAAAGAAGCCGAGATCGCCGCTGTTTTCCGGGCAGTCCGAGCAGGTGGCTGCCAGCACGGCAAAGTCCTGCCCTTCCAGCAGCCGGTGCCTGACCGACTCCATTTCCTGCAAAACGCTTGCTCTGTCGCGGCCTTCGAAGTTGCGCACCAGATGCGAGGCGTGAACGGTCTCCGGCCGATAGAACTGCTCCGGATGACTTCGGTAAAAGTCGCGGACTTCAGTGGATTTCGGTGGCCGGAGGTTACGGCTCCAGTGAGCGATGATGCGATCGAGCATGAGCCGGCGCTCGGCTTCGCGCGAGACGACTGTCGCGTCAGTTCCGGCGCGGCAGCCCACGACGCCATCCACGCGCGGTGCCAGCGTGGTTGCCAGTTCGGCGATCTCAGCTTCCGTTGGCAAGAGCTTCAGGCGGCGGCATTCCTGATGAAGCAGCAGACGCTCCGTCAACTGAGAAACGGCGAGGTTGCGCAGGCGCATGCGCTGTTCCAGGCCGAGTTCCGGGCCACGGCTTTCCAGTTCCTGCCGAATTGCGGCGGCCTGCGCGCGAATCTCCGCTTCGCCGATCTCTTCTCCGTTAACCAGAATGGATTCCGGCATGATCTTCTAGACCTGGCTGCCCGCGGGCATCCGGATCTTCTTTGTGGGCGCGGCACCCTCACGCTTCACGCGATAGCCTTCGTCGAGCTGCTGCCAGCGCTCCGCCATGCTGCGGAGCATCGCGGGGTTTGCTGCCGCGATGTTGTGCTGTTCGCTGCGGTCCTTCGCCATGTCGTACAACTCCCATTCGCCGGTTTTGCCGGTGGCGAGCAGCTTGTGATTACCTATACGCAAAGCCCGATTGTCGTTGTGATTGAAGTAAATGAAATCGTGCGGAGCCGCGCCGTCTTTGCGAAACGCTGGAGCGAGGCTTCTACCGGAAAGGCGACCCTGCGCACCCCCGCCAGCGAGATCGACAAACGTGGGCAGAACATCCACGAAGTGGCAGGGATCGTGCCGAAGTTTGTTACGATCCGCAATCCCGGCGGGCCAGCGGACGATCATGGGCGATGAAATGCCGCCCTCGTTGAGCCACGATTTGTGGAGACGGAAAGGTGCATTGGAATTGCTGGCCCAGCCCGGTCCAAGGCCCAGGAACGAACTTGCTGAGCCCAGAGGAGAACTGGCGTCATGGCCATCGCCGCGAATGAGTTGTTCAGAGCTGGCACCGTTGTCGGAAAGAAAGATCACCACGGTGTCTCGCTCGGCATCCATGGCTTTCAACTGCGCCAGCACTTTGCCAATCTCCAGATCCATCCGGGTGATCATGGCGGCGTGAATCGCCATCTTGGTTCGCTGCAAAGCCTTTTGCTCCGCGTTGAGAGACGACCACGGCAGGGCGCGCGAAATCTCGCCCGGGCCGATTTTCGCGAACAACTCCGCATCCGGGGTATTCCACGTAGTCCACATATTCGGTTCGAGCGGCGCCAGTTCGCAATTCACCAGCCCCATGCGCTTCATCCGCGCCAGTTTCACTTCACGCGCGGTGTCCCAGCCTTCGGCGAACTTGTCTTTGTACTTTTCGATATCCTCCGCCGGAGCCTGGAGGGGGAAGTGCGGCGAGTGCGGCGCGAAGAACAGGAAGAAGGGATCGGCGGCGTGGTCCCGGGCGTGCTCCTGGAGGAATTTGACCGCGTAATCGGCAATCGCGGTGGTGGTGTAGTAATGATCTTCGGGCTTCGGCTGCGGGAGCTTCACGCCATCCAGCATCAGACTTCGGGGCGTGAAGTACCGATCCTCATCAAGCAACGTATAGGAATGGTCAAAGCCCACGCCGCCCGCACCTGTAGTGAAACGCAGGTGCCACTTCCCGCTGTGATAACTGCGGTATCCGAGGGGTTTCAGGAACTCCGGAGTAAAACGGACAGAATCCGGCACGTTGCCCGGCGTCATGATGTCGGCCGAGGTCTGCTGGGCATAGTTGCCAGTCATCAGACAGCTCCGCGAGGGCCCGCAGCGCGAGGTGGAATACATCTGCGTAAACCGGAGACCCTGCGAGGCGAGCCGGTCCAGATTCGGCGTTTCGATCTCGCCACCGAAACAGCCGGCATCGGAAAAGCCCATATCATCGGCCAGGAGCAGCAGGAAGTTGGGCCGCTTCGTGGGCGCGGCGCTCCCCGGCGCGGCTCCGGTAAGGGCGGCGGTTGTCGCGGCCCCCATTATTTGTCCAAACTCTCTTCTGCTCAGCATGGTGGGATTCCTCAGAATCTATCACGTTACCCTGTGAGTGTACCCCCTCTCGAAAACGGAGGTATTGGCAGACCCGTTTATTTCTGCCACAATATTCCACGTGCAGTCGGAACCCGGCCTGCGAAGCGTTGTTGAGCGCTTCATAGCCGCGGCGGCGCAGCCCGCTGTGCTCGATCCAGGCGAAGAACCGCTCCCTCTGGTCGGCCAAAACTGGGAGATTACGGAATGGAACGGACGCCTCACGCTTCAGGCGTGGGACACGAACCGAAACCTTGTCCGCAAGATTGTCTCCCTGAAAGACCAGAGTCGCGACCGCATTACGCTGGGTACGGAACGCTTCCCGCGAACGGCAGGGGAGTTGCAAATCGCCGATATGGCGGCTGCCCGCGGCGTAGAATTGCGCCGCAAATCCACCCGCATGGCTTTCCGGGATCGCTTTCGGCTCATGCTGATGCGTGAGTTCCCGGAGTGGCACACGGAAGACGTCAGCGCCGATGCCAATCTGGAGCAGAGTCTTTCGCCGTCCTATGTGCGGGCGTGGCTGCGTCGCGGGTCGGGGACCAGTTCGACGGGCATCGCCGTGATGGCCGCGCCTCCGGATGCGTTCGACCCCTCCGCCGTGGTCCCGTTCGGCCTGATCTGGCTTGACTACCTGCGCCGTCGCGAGAAAGGGCTGTCGATCCGGCGGCTGATGCTGTTCGTGCCGCTGCATGAGGAACGTGCGACCTCTCTGCGCGCGGCGCTGATCGACCCCGCCCGCGTGGACTGCCAGCTCTATGGTTATGACGAACGCGATTGCACGGGCCTGATCGATTTCGCCGATGCGGGCAATGTGGAATCGACGCTGCCGCCCTGCCGGAGGCCACTGCAGCCGAACGTGGAACCGGGCGATCATTCCGGCCTGCCAGGCGAGGTGGACCGGGTGGAGCAAAGCGATGGCTCGTTTAGCCTGCGTATTCGGGGTCTGGAGTTCGGGAGGTCGGCTGGCGGGCGGTATTCGTGTGGCATCGGTAAGAAGCGGCCGTGTACGGCAGCGACGCTGGAGCGTATGGCCAGCGAGGTTGCCCGGCTGCGCCGACCGGACGCGGAAGATCGCCAGCATCCGCTCTATTCCCAGGCACCGGAGGGATGGCTGGAGGCTCAGGTGCGGGCCCATCCGCAGATAGTGGATGCCTCACTCCGGCATGGCCCGATATATGGTCAGGTACCGATCTTCAGCGGGCCGGAGCGCGGGGTGATTGACCTGCTGGGCGTGGATGACACGGGGCGGCTGACAGTGATCGAACTGAAGACGACTGCCGACCTGCAACTGCCGTTTCAGGCGCTGGACTATTGGCTGCGAGTCAGAAAGCATCTGGCGGCCGGAGACTTTGAGCGCCTGGGGTATTTCCCTGGCGTCACGATCCTGCGGGACGCGCCGCGCATTCTGCTGGTGGCGCCGGCGCTTGAGTTCCATTCCACGACGGAGACGGTGATGGAGGCACTGGTGCCGCACATCGACTTCACCAGGATCGGCGTGGGTGCGAACTGGCGAAGTGAATTGAAAGTGATGTTTCGGCTGCTCGGGGCGCAGCGACCGTGAGCAGGCACTTTGCCTAACCCGGCTATCGGCCGTCGTCTGCGAAAATTGAAGGTTCGCGATGCTCGCTTCTTCCGCGGCCCAGGGCACGACGCACCCGGGCTGTTTCCTCACTTTCGAAGGCATGGATGGCTGCGGTAAAACCACCCAGCTCCGTTTGCTCGCCCAGTATCTGCGGGAGCGGGGCCGCACGGTCGTGGAAACCGTTGAGCCGGGCGGTACCGACATCGGCCGTCAGATCCGCCGCATCCTTCTGGATCCCGCCAACACCGCTATTCACGCACGTACCGAACTCCTGCTCTATTTCGCCAGTCGCGCCCAGAATGTGGAGGAAGTGATTCGCCCCGCGCTCGATGCAGGCAGCGTGGTGCTTTGCGATCGGTTTACAGATTCCACCCTGGTTTATCAGGGCTGCGGACGCGGGCTTGCGGCCGGTTCCGTGCTGGAACTGGACCGCATTGCGTGCGAGGGTTTGCGGCCTTCGGCGACAGTTCTGATCGACATCGATCTTGAAACCAGCCTTAACCGCGCCAAGCGCCGCAATGAGAAATACGGCCAATCGGAATCCCGGATCGACGACGAGAGCGCGGCGTTTCACGATGAGGTGCGCAAAGGTTATCTGGCGCTGGCGTCCGCGGAGCCGGAGCGCTTTATCGTGATCGACGGCCGCGCGGGTATTGGTGATGTGGCACGCAGGATTCAGGAGGCGCTGCACGACCGTGTTTGACAACTACTTCGGTAACCGCCACGTGCAGAACACGCTCGAAAAAATGATTGAGCGGGAGCGGATTCCGCAGACGCTGCTGTTCGCAGGCCTCGAAGGACTGGGCAAGGCGACTCTTGCGCGCCGGTTCGCAGCCCGCATGCTGGGCTCCGCCGAGAAGATTGAGCAGGACGATCTCAGTCTGGAAGAAAACGCCTCGGCGATTTCGGCCCGCGACAAGATGCCAGCGGATAAGCGAAATGACGATCCGCTGTTCTTCGGCTCTCATCCCGACTTTCTTACCTTTCCGCCAGACGGACCGATGCGGCAGATCGGCATCCCGCAGATGCGACTGCTGAAAGAACGAGCGCAATTCAAACCGCTGCATGGTGAGCGCCGGGTGTTCCTGATCGACCAGGTGGACCGGGCCAACGAACAGGCTGCGAACTCGCTCCTCAAGACACTGGAAGAGCCACCGGATCATCTGATCCTGATCATGACGGCGAACAACGTCTATGACCTTTTGCCGACCATTCGCTCCCGCTGCGTGTTGCTGAATTTTTCGCCACTGGTCAATGAGGATATGAAGGCGTTTGCCCACGCCCGGGGCCTGAAAGACGCTGAACGGCGGATTGCCCTATCGGGGGGCAGTCCGGGGATTGCCGCCTCGCTGGATATCCCGCTGTTTGAGAAACGCCGCAGCGCCATGCTGGCTCTGCTGAAGACCGGCGCGGGAGCGGCGCCGTACGGAGCGTGGCTGCCCATTTCGGAATCCCTGGGGCGCAGCAAGAGCGAAAAGCTGGAACTGTATCTGAAGCTGCTCTACGAACTGCTGCGGGATCTGGTGTTGCTGGGCGAAGCGAATCCTGCCATTCGCAATGTCGACCTGCGGGCCGATCTCACGACGCTTTCGTCACGCGTTTCCCGCAAGTGGCTGATCCGGGCGGTGAAAAGTGTGGATGAAATCGCAGGCCTGCTGCGCCGCAACATTCAGAAGCAGATTGCCCTTGATGGACTGCTGATGCAACTGCGGCGTTCCCTGACTGAATAATTCGCGCGCGGGTTCCGCGTTTTCGTTATCTAAGGTTATTAGTCAACGGCAACACTGCAAATTCTGCATGAAGACATCAATTCAGGCAGCAGTCTACTTAAGTTTTATACCAGACCGTTCCCGCGTGTAAATATAAGGCCGTAACGTACGGTATCAGCGCCGCCGGCACTGGTAAGTTTGAGCACAAACCGGACCGCTGTAAGAGAAAATATCTGATTCAAATCGGGAAAAACAGGGATAACATTATTGCTGAGGCAGGTAGTTATCGATAACATACCAGCCCGGAGGAACGCAGTGAAAAAAATTTTCCTGTGCAGTATATTTGGCTTACTATTCATTACCAGCAACCTGTTCGCGGATCTTATCGTGGAGAAGGACCCCAACGCCGGCGTGTACGCCGGACTGGGCCATGGCAGCTATATCTACGCGAACAGCTTCATCTTCAACGGCACAACCGGCACCACGCTCGATACCCTTGGCGTCTGGCTGCTGGGCGGCTCAGATACCAGCACGCTGATTTTTGAGTTACTGGCGGACACCGGCCCGGATTCACCGGATCTCACTCAGGTATTGACTTCAAGTATCGCCGACTCTTTTGCGCTGACGAGCCTGACGCTTGAGACGGAGGCCGTGACTCCCTATGCGCTGACCAATGGCATGGAATACTGGGTGGCCATTGTGGCCACAGGAACCGGCTCCGCTTATTCGCTGGCTCAGCACCAGCAGAACTCGGAAGGCATCAACGACAACGGCACTTTCTGGTACTCGAATGACTCCACGTATACCTTCTTCAGCAATTCTTCCAGCACGGAGATGGCGATCTATGCGGCCGATTCCAGTTCCGCCGGAACTGGAGGCGGGGGCGGACTGGGCGGCAACGGGGATGCTCCATCCGCCACACCGGAACCTGCAACATGGGCCGGCATGCTGATCGGACTAAGCGCTGTCGCGTGGCGGATGAAGTGTGACCGCGATTCACGGCGATGATTTATCACTATCCCGAAGAACGAAACAACCGGGGCCTGAGGGATTATCCATCCCTCGGGCCCCGGTTGTTTCGATGGGCTACTTCGGCATCATGACTGTGTCCACAACGTGGATGACGCCGTTGGACTGAAACACATCGGCCTGCGTCACCATCGACATGCCGCCTTTTTCGTCCGTCAGCATGACAGCCTTGCCGTGCATGCCTGCCCAAAGCGTTCCGCCTGAGACTGTCTTCAGCATCGCCTTGCCTTTTCCCGCTTTGATTTGCTTTGCCAGATCAGCGGCCGACAATCTGCCCGCCACCACGTGATAAGTCAGGACTTTGACGAGCGTGTCCTTGTTTTCCGGCCTGAGCAGAGTATCGACGGTACCCATCGGCAGCTTATCGAAAGCCGTATTTACGGGAGCAAAGACGGTGAATGGCCCGGGTCCGGACAGTGTCTCCACCAAACCAGCGGCCTTCACGGCCGCTACCAGCGTGGTGTGATCAGCCGAATTCACGGCGTTTTCCACGATATTTTTGGCAGGGAACATCTCTTTGCCACCCACTACGGGATTCATGGCGGCGGTGGCCACGAGCACGGCGGCACCGATTGCGTAAAGTATAGAACTTCTATTCATTTTCAGGTTTCCTTTCCCCATTTCCAGTTGGGTTCACTGGCTTATACGGAGGCATGAAGAAATCGGATTGACGGGATTTACCGCAGCTTTACAATTTCGGCGCCCACGTTGACAGGGGCTTTACTCTGGGAGGTGAAACTGAGAAGCGGAAGGTCTTCACTATGAACGGGTCCAAACTCATCGCCGCTATTTGTATGTTGTCCGGCAGTACCGTCTTTGCCCAGGGTCCGGGCGGCCCCAGCGGGGATGGCGTCTGGCGGCGCAACGCTTACTACGGCGAATTTCAGACTTTTGACGCCTGTCTGGGACATCAGCCCGGTACGGGTCAATATCACTATCACGTCACACCTGTCTGCCTTCGGGCGCAACTGGGCGATAACATCGTAACTCTTCGCAATGCCCGTACTGGCCCCGCATATGCGGAGCAGAGTTCTGGCTGGCATCATTCGCCCATTCTTGGCTGGGCGCTTGATGGCTACCCCATCTATGGTCCCTATGGTTACTCTGTGGCCACGGACGGGGCGAGTCCGGTGAAGCGGATGGTCTCCGGCTATCAGTTGCGTGGCATAACCGTGCGCCAGTCGCTGCCCTCGTGGTCCCTGCCGAATCATCAGGGAGTTTCGCAGAATCTTTCCGCCGCGCAGTATGGGCCGCCGGTGAGCGCGCAGTATCCGCTGGGCCGTTATCTGGAGGATTATGACTGGGTCTCCGGCGCGGGGGATCTGGACCGCTATAATGGGCGGTTTGCCGTGACGCCGGAGTTTCCGCAGGGCACCTATGCGTATTACACAACGCTCGACGCGAGTGGTGCCCCGGCCTTTCCCTACATACTGGGCGGCCAGTTTTATGGCACCGCCTCGGGCAATTTTCCGACCAACGTGACGGCATCAACCACCGATTACTTCAACAACGGGGCCTACACGAGCGGGTCATCAGGATCTGCTCCCGCCCCGCAGCTCACTTCGTGGTCGACGAAATACTCGGGCCAGAGCGCGACTATTGTTTCGCCTTTCGATCCTTCTGCCGGGCCGGTCACGACGTGGCCCGGTACGAACTCGCTGGGGGTGAAGACGTCCGGTTCCGTTACGACGCCAACTGCGGCGGAGACGCAACGCATTCGTTATTCGTCGTCATCGGTTTACATTACCGCCAACGGGCTCGCGGGTTATGCGATGGGGCCGTGGTTCTCGCCCGACATGACGGCGGGGATATTTTCGAATTTCCCGAGCGCTTCGGCCTCCACGTTCCAGATTCCGACCGCTCCCACGGTGGCGGCTACACCGACAGCCACCGGCGGCGGGCCGCAGGGTATGTGGGTGAATGGAGTTTCGGTATTTAACTTCATCGACGGCGCGTCGTATTCGAACGCTTCGGGCGGAGACGTGGGCGGCGGCCTGGCACCGTCG
The DNA here is from genome assembly GCA_903875575.1 of uncultured Acidobacteriia bacterium. Classification (GTDB taxonomy): domain Bacteria; phylum Acidobacteriota; class Terriglobia; order Bryobacterales; family Bryobacteraceae; genus BOG-234. The sequence goes on from CAIQWJ010000074.1 coordinate 36,751, forward strand.
CTGCTGGCGGCCATTTCTTCGTCGGCGTCGTTTGAACAGGGTCCGATGGCACCCGGCTCGCTGGTGACCGCGACGCCGCTGTTCTTCACATCACTGGCAACTTCCACCGCGTCCGCCGCTCCGCCATGGCCCACTACTCTGGGCGGCGCCACCATCACGGTCACGGACTCGGCCGGTATCAGCGCGCGGGCGCAGATTTCGTATGCTTCTCCGACACAGATCAATTTCCGGCTGCCGACAGGCCTCGCGACAGGGGCAGGAAGCGTTTCCATCTCGGCAGGCGGGGTATCCATCCCGTCGAAGATTAACATACAGCCGGTCTATCCAAATCTGTTTTTGCTGAATGCCAGTGGCCTTGCGGCGGCCGGCATTGTGCGCGTCCACAACGGGCAGAATACGAACGAACAGGTGTACCAGCTGGTGAACGGCAATGTCGTGCCCAATCCGATTGCGCTCAATGGCGATCAGGTGTTCCTGATTCTCTACGGCAGCGGGCTGGGCTCGTCGACGACGGCGACTGCAACCATGGGCGGAGTGAATGCGACGGTGACCGCAGCGGGGCCACAACCGACCTACGGCGGGCTGGATCAATTCAACGTGTTGATTCCCGCTTCTCTTACGGGGAAGGGTAACGTGAGCATCGTGGTCACGGCGGGCGGCAAGCCTTCGAATGCCGTGAATGTGACGATTCAGTAGACCGCTTGAGAGCGCAAAAACGGCGAGCTCCCAACCGGGGAACTCGCCGTTTTTGCGTTGACAAGTCTGCTGCGTGGTTAGTAGGTGAACCGAAGGCTGATTTGGATTCTTCGGGTTCCCGTGACGCCGCCACCACCAAGGCCCTGGCCTGTCGAAACAGCGCTGATCGACTGACCGAAGAACGGCGAGTTCAGACTGCCAACCGGGTTCGCCAGATTGACGTGGTTGAAGATGTCAGTTGCCGAAACCGTGAGACCGACGTTGTACCGGTGGCTGTTGCTGCCACCGACATTGCCGAGTCCGCCGCCGCGTCCACCACCACCGCCGAAGCCGCCACCACCGCCACCGCCGCGGGCACCACCACCGCCACCACCACCGGGAGCGCCGCCGCGTCCACCGCCGCCAAGACCACCGCCACCGCCGCCGGTAGAGCCTGCGACATTGCGCTTCTCGCCCCAGCCCCAGCTGCGGCTAAAGCGAATGTCGGCGTTCCAGCGGCTATTGCCGTTGGCATAATTGATCGGAATCAAGGCGGAACCGACAGCCGGTGCCGTATTGAAATTCCCGAAAGGCGTACACTTGATATTGCCGCCACAGGTCGCCCCTGCCGGGGCAAAGGCAGGACGGTCATTGCTGACGCCGTCGCCATTGTAGTCAATACCGGAAGTGATATTGAACGGAGTAGCGGAGCTTGCGGTAAACGTGGGGGCTCCGGTCCAGCCGAAGGGCAGGCCAAGATTACCCGTCAGAAACACGCGGTGGGGAGACGTCGTAGAACGGCCCCAATCCTGCGCGGTATTGTACTGATCGCTCGGCTGACCGCTCGAATTTGTGTGATAGTCGCTGAAGGTGTAGTAGCCATTCAGCGAGATATGGCTGTTCACTCGCGTTGTGGCGCTCACCACAAGCTGAAGCTCTTTGTAGAGCCCGGAATTTTCATACAGGTAAATGTAGCCCTGTCCCGGATAGGGCAGGATGCCGCCCGTCTTTGTGGCAGGATTGTAGGTACCTGGCAGAAATGCGTTGATCTGACGCGTGCGGGCGTCATGAACGCCGCGGGAATCAGTAAGGTTGATCGTCAGGCTGGTTCTGCCCGGCAGGGCGCGTTCCACGGAGCCCGCAAACTGCATCATGTAGGGCGCGTTCATGTTCTGCTGCACTTCATAAAGCGACTGATTGCTGGTGGCCAGGAGTGAGAGCGGCGGCAGGCCGGAGGGTGTTGAGAAATAGGCCAGTGCGGGGTATGCGGCCGCACCGGATGTATTGGAACTAATGGAATAGTTCTGCTGGCCGCTGCCGTTGTAGCGCAGTGCATTCAGCACTTCGCTGACCGGGAACCGGTCATAGAACATACCGAAGCCGCCGCGCAGCACGGTCTTGCTGGTCTTGCCGGCTTTCCCGCCTGGTGCCCAGGAAACGGCAACGCGCGGTGCGAAGTCTTTCTTGTCAGAGATATTCGTCTGCATTTCGTAGCGCAGACCGGCGCTGAGAGTAAAGTTAGGTTTCACGCGCCAGTCGTCCTGCGCGAAAACACCGGCGTCGAACTGCTTCGAACCGAAGACCGACGGGCCGGAGTTCAGCGAGTAAGATGTCGGGCCGCAACCGGACGCCAGAATGTTCGCCATCGATACGCCCTGCTGCAGCATCAGTTCGGTATATTGATAATCCTGAAGCGAGTTCGGGCTGGTCAGCGCCGGAAGGTAGGGAAAGGCGCTGCCGTTGAAGCAGGTGGATGCCGCCACGTTATTCGGGGTGCTGAAGCCATAGGTGCCGTTAAAATTCGACGTGGACTTTGTGTCGAGGCTGTTCTGGCGGAGACGCGCACCCACTTTGAGAGCATGCTTGCCCTGGGTAACAGTATTCGTTTCCTGAAATTCGTATGAGCGATTCCTGTTATAGTTGGCAGCCGTCGCGCCACCCGATGTGAACGCGCTTGAGACGCTGACCGTGGGACCGGAGAAGCCGGCCGCATTGGAATTCGCGCGGGTGTCGTTCAGCTGAAAGAGAATCTCGTTGACCGACTTGGTGCCAATCACCATCGTTTCCGTAGCCTGCACAGTGTTGGTTTTATTGACGCCGAAAATCTGCTGCGAAGGCAGGTTGTAATTGCCTACGCCGCTTTCGCTCGAACCGCTTGACCGCTGATACCGCAGCACCAGCGTGTTATTCGAGTTGATCGCGTAATCGATACGGGGGTTCGGCGACCAGTTCGTCGATGGCGTGGGGAAAGTGGCGTTGTAGCCCTGGATCGCATAAGTTGGGCTCAGAACCTGTGCGTTGATCAGTTGGGCGGTGTTGAACTTGCGCTCGGAAATATCGAGGAACCAGGAGACCTTCTTACCCAGGGGGCCGCTGAGGCTGCCGGTAATCTGCCGATTATCGTAATTCGGCATGGCACCCTGCACGAACGGGTTCCGGGTGTCGAAATTGTGATTGCCGTAAGTGAAGAGTGCACTGGCGTGATACGCGTCAGTTCCGGGCTTGGTGAAGATCTGGATGCGGCCAAAGCCGGGACGGTCGAATTCCGAAGCGAAGGGATTCGAATTCACGCGAATCTCGCGGATGGAACTTTTCGGCGGCATCTGCCCGCCGCTAAAACCGTCGACAAATACCTGCGGGCCGCTCGGACCCGAGGAAGGTCCAGCCATGGCGGTCAACTGCGCCTGCAGATCGTCCGGATCGTCGGGCAGCGAGTCCAGATCGCTCGTGCTCAGTACGATGGCACCCGCGTTCTGGGAGGGGTCCACGCTGATCGCGCCGACGCCGGTTGACGTTACATCCACCTGAGTTGCCGCAGCTGCGATATCCAGCGAAATCGTCAGCGGAGTAGATGTCCCCGATGATACGGTGACAGTCTGGGTTGCTGTCGTGAATCCCGGTGCCGTGACACGGACCGTATACTGCCCCGCTGGCAGACTTTCCGTCACGACGCCGCCATTGTCGGTCTTATCGTCCTTCGTCTGCCCCGCGCCAGTGACGTGCACCGCCGCGCTGGGAACGCTGGCATTCGACGGATCGGTAACCGTGATGCGCATTGTACCGACTCCCTGCGCGTGCATTTGCTGCGCCGAAAACACAGTGAGAGCCGCCAGGGCCGCCACCAAACCCGCTTTTCTTATAGATGTAGTATCCATTAACCCTTGTACCTGTCCCTTTTACAGCGTCCCTGAGAAGACCGCCGTACCTAATCTATAGTTACTCATTACGACAGGTGTAATACGTAAGAATCTGTAATATATAAGTATTCGGGTGGTACCGGTCCCATATTTGCTGCTGCGGGGGCTGGGAGGCGATGCCGGAATGGAAGGCGCTTCGCAGGGAAGATACCCATGGGATTTCGTTTGTAAACAGCAGAAAAGGCGAGGTGCCCCTTTTTCGGGAGCGCCTCGCCTTCTGTGTCGAGTCAGGTCTTTCCGCCGGCTAATAGGTGAATCGCAGCGTGAACTGGATTCTGCGGTTACCGGTCACACCGCCCCCACCCAAACCCTGCGCCGAACTGACCGAACTGAGGGACTGGCCAAAGAATGGCGAGTTCAAACTGCCAACCGGGTTCGACAGATTCACGTGGTTGAAGATGTTGGTTGCCGCAATGGTCAGGCCGATGTTGTAGCGATGGCTGCTGCTACCGCCCACCGTGCCGATTCCGCCGCCACGTCCACCACCGCCAAACCCACCACCGCCGCCGCGGGCACCACCGCCACCGCCACGGCCGCCACCAGCGGCACCGCCACCACCCATGGGAGCGCCGCCACCGCCGCCGCGACCACCGCCCGTGGCCGCCGCGACATTACGCTTTTCACCCCAGCCAAACGAGCGGGTGAAGCGGACATCAGTGCTCCAGCGGCTGTTTCCGTTGCCATAGTTGATCGGAATCGGAGTGTAGTTCGCGCCGGGAGCGATGTTGAAGTTGCCAAAAGGCGTGCACTTGATATTGCCGCCGCAGGCGGCACCAGCCGAAGCAAAAGCTGGACGGTCATTGTTAACGCCGTCGCCGTTGTAATCGATCCCCGAAGTGATATTGAACGAAGTCGGGGTGCTTGCCGAGACGGTCGGCGACGCCGTCCAGCCGTAAGGCAGGCCGACGGTGCCGATCAGGTTAAACCGGTTTCTCGGCACTGCCGCGCGGCCCCAATCCTGACTGGTATTGTATTCGTTGCTGGGCGTTCCGTTGGCGTTGGTATGGTAATCGGTCCATGACCAATACCCATTCAGCGAAACGTGGCTGTTCACCCGCGTGCTCATGCTGGTGATGACCTGAAGCTCTTTGTACATCGCGCTGTTTTCGTAGAGATAGATGTTGCCCTGTCCGGGGAAAGGCAAAATGCCCGGAATCTTCGGGGTATCCGGATTGAAGGTTCCGGGAAGGTAAGCGTTGATCTGACGGGTTCGCATATCGTGCACACCGCGCGTATCCGTGATGTTAATCGTGAGGGTCGTCTTGCCAGGCAGCGCACGTTCGATGGAGGCTGCGTTTTGAATCATGTACGCCGCCTTCTGATTCGCATAGACTTCATAGATCGACTGCGGAGTCGCCGTGAGAATTGAAGTGGCAGGTGTCGCGGGTCCGCCGACAGCTCCGAAATTGGCGAGTACCGGGAAGGCAACGGACTGGGGCGTCGATTGATTGATCGAGTAGTTCTGCTGACCGTTGCCGTTGTAGCGAAGTGCGTTCAGCGTGTCAGCGATCGGGAAGCGGCTAAAGAAGAGGCCGGTGCCGCCACGCAGCACGGTCTTGCTGGTCTTGCCGGCTTTGCCGCCCGGAGCCCAGGAGATGGCGATGCGGGGAGCCACGTCCGCCTTATCCGAGATGTTAGTCTGCATTTCATAACGAAGGCCGGCGCTCAGAGTGAAGTTCGGTTTCACGCGCCAGTCGTCCTGCGCGAAGAGACCGGCATCGAACTGATTGATCCCGAAGGTCGGCTGCCCGGCATTCAGGCTGTAGGATGTGGGGCCGCAACCGCCGTTCAGGATCTGGTTCATCGAGTAGCCGTGCTGCAAAAGCAGTTCGGTGTACTGGTAATCCTGGAGCGAATTGGGATTGGTCAGAGCCGGCAGTGTCGGATCGAGCGTGCCGTTGAAGCAGGGTGCCGCTGTGGCATTGGTTGGCGTGGAGAATCCGTAGGTGCCGTTAAAGTTGTTGGTCGATTGTACGTGGGTCTGCGCTTCCCGGATGCGTGCGCCAAACTTGATGGCGTGCTTACCCTGGGAGATGGTGTTGCTCTCCGTCAATTCGTAGCCGCGGTTGCGGTTGTAGTTCGCCTGTTGATTACCGCCCGAAGTGAAGGCGCTGGAAACCGCAATCGTCGGTCCGGGGGAGTAGGCTGCATTGGAGTTGGCGCGGGAGTCGTTGAACTGGAAGAGGATTTCGTTCACCGAATGCGTGCCGATCACCATGGTCTCGGTTGCCTGGATCGTGTTGGTCTTGTTCGTACCGAAGACTTCCTGCGTGGGCAGGACAAAGCCGCCGACGCCGGTTTCGCTTGCACCGCTGCTCCGCTGATACCGCAGTACCAGAGTGTTGTTGCCGTTGATGGCGTAATCGATGCGGGGATTGATGGTCCAGTTCTTCGAAGGCGTCGCGAATGTTGAGTTATAGGTTTGGGGCGCGAAGGTTACCGGGTTGAGGATCTGAGCGTTAATCAGCTGGGCGGTATTGAAGTTGCGCTGCGAGATGGTCAGGAACCAGGAGAACTTCTTCCCGAGTGGACCGCTAAAGCTGCCATCCATCTGACGGTTGTTGTAGTTCGGCATCGCACCATTCACAAATGGGTTACGCGTGTCGAGGACATGGTCGCCAAAAACAAAGGTGCCGCTGGCATGGTACGCGTCAGTACCGGGCTTGGTGAAGATCTGTATACGGCCGAAACCCGGGCTGTCAAATTCCGAAGCGAAGGGATTGGAATTGATGCGAATCTCGCGGATGGAGCTCTTGGGTGGCATCTGACCGCCACTAAAACCATCGATGAAAATCTGCGGCCCGTTTGGACCCGCCGCTGGACCCGCCATAGCGGTCAACTGCGCCTGAAGATCGTCAGGGTCGTCCGGCAGCGCGTCGATTTCCGCGTCGCTGAGAACGATAGCGCCGGCGTTCTGCGAGGGGTCGACGTTAACCGTAGCCGTTGTGGCCGATGTGACATCCACCTGAGATGCCGCAGACGCAATCTGAAGAGAAATCTCAAGAGGGCTGGACTGCCCGTTCGTCACCGCAACCGCCTGCGACGTTGCCGTCACGAAGCCCGGTGCTATGACCCGCACTGTGTACTGCCCGGCGGGCAGGCTTGCCGAATAAATTCCGGCAGCGTCGGTCTTATCGTCCCGCGTCTGACCTGCACCAGTTACGTGAACAGCCGCATTGGGAACCACAGCTGCAGAGGGATCGACGACTGTGATCTTTAAAGTGCCAGATCCCTGCGCGAGCGCACTTTGCACAGCGAACACAGCCACACCAACCAAGGACAATGTTTTCTTTATGGAAACGATTTTCATCTACTGTTGTATCCCCTTAAACGGATGTACTGAAGAGACGACACCAGCGTTGTATCGTTACCTGTTGATACAGGCCGGCGTGTAAGGTTCTGTATAAATTTGGGTGGCCGGGGAACAAGGGGCAGGAAACTGATTGCAGCTTCATCGCTGCGAGGACAAACTACTCGGAATATTTATTTCCGCTTGACGTAAGCTTTATCTGACTAACTGACAGGCCGCGCTCGGCCGCTCTCTACTACCCACCGGTGCAGCATCGCCGCACAATCGCGGGCTTCTTTGACAGAGGTCAGCTCCTTGATCGTCCAGCGCATCTTCCGCCCCCAGTTGGGATACTCAGCCGTTGTGCCCGGCAGGTTCTGCTGGTGCGGCTCTTTGGTCAGGTCTTCCTGGTTGATCAGCCACATGGCGCACGGCGTGGTCGCCAGAAAACCGGAAATCGCGTAATGCAGCTCACCCGTCAGATCTTTCAGCCGGGAAGCGTCGCGCTCGTAGCCGGCAGGCATCAGATTCGCAGCAAACATGGCGTCAAGGAGGAGTTGCTTGTCCCGGGCCCGATCCGCCAGTTGCGCGTCACGCGAGGCCTGATCGATTGTGTGAGCGCGGAGTCGCGCCTCAATGTCTTCCCCTGTCCAGTAGCCGACGATCGTCGCAAGGTCATGCGTGGAAGTGGAAGTTAAAGCCGAAGCGTTGTACTCGGCGGGCAGGCGAAACTCCGATTTCCGCTCCCAGGCGCGCTCAAAGTAGAGCAACTTATAGCTCAGGATGCCGAACCGGGCCAGTGTCTCGCGCACTTCGTCTTCCACGGTGCCCAGATCCTCGCCCACAATCACGCACTGATTACGTACGCTTTCGAGCGCCAGCACGCGCACCAGATCCGCTGCGCGGTCGCGTACATAAGCGCCTTCTTTCGCGCTGTGACCTTCCGGAATCCAGTAAAGCCGGAACAGGCGCATCACGTGGTCGATGCGCAGCGCTCCGCCATGGCGCATCGATTTGCGGATCGATTCCGCAAACAGACGATAGCCATCCGCCCGATGCCGCACCGTATTTGGCGGTGGGAACGACCAGTCCTGGCCGGCCGGAGAGAAACCGTCCGGCGGCGAACCCACACGGCAACCCGTGATGAAAAACGGACGGTGCCCCCAGAGATCCGAGCCGCAGCGGTCTGTGGCGAGCGCCAGGTCGTGATACAACCCGACATTCATGCCTGCCGTGAGGGCGTGCTTCTGGACTTCGGCAATCTGCCGGTCCACCAGCCACTGGAGCCAGCCGTGAAAAAGGATGGCGCGGGCATTCTTGCGGCGGAAAGTGTCGATGGCGGGGCCTTCGGGAGAGCGATACTTCTCCGGCCAGTCCGGCCAGATCCAGAGATTGGGATCTTTAGCGTGCAGGTATTCGTCGAGCGCACAGTAGGTGGCGTAAATGGACAGCAGTTCGCCTTCCTGCTCGATCCACGCCAGACATTCCGGGCCGGGCGGATTCGTTTCGAATATGCGTTCAAGCGCCCGGCGCTTCAGCGCGGCCACCTGTTCGTATTCCACCGTGGGCGATTGCCGCAGACGTTCCAGTTCCGCGGGATCTTCCGCAAACACGTAGCCTTCGATGCTCTCCACGTCAAGATACAGGAAGTTCCGGTAGAAGATGCTGTTCGGCAGATACGGACTGGTGTTGTACGGCCGCCTGTTGTGGATGGCGTGCAGCGGATTGAGGGCGATGAAGTCCACCTCCAGCGTCTTCACCGACCAGTCAATGAGATCGCGAAGGTCGCGGAAATCGCCGCAGCCCCAATTGCGTTCGGAGCGAAGGCCATAGAGCGTGATGCCGAAGCCAGCAGTGCGACGCGTGGGCACGTGGGCGCGGTCCGGAGCCACGATGAGCCGGGCCGTTCTGCCGGCCGAACGAATCTCGTGATAGCCGAGGGGAAGTTTTGGTGCGGTGGCACCCGCCGCCACGTGGATACTCTCACCCGCTTCCGTGACGATTTCAACCGCTGTCAGTGCCTGAAAGGCCTCTGTCTCGCCAATCACCGTGGTGGAATCGTCGGCATCCACGGAGCCCGAAGCGGCCTCAATCGCGGCAATGATAGCGCGGTTGGTCGCTTCGGAAGTCGCGTGCGGCTGACCGAAGTTGTCCCAGAAGTTTTGTTGGATTCCAAGCCGTTCCGCTGCGTCGCGAAGGGCGTCATCGAATGGCACTGAAGTCCAGTTTAGCGTGTCGAATCCGGCGCTTCGGAACGGATCAGAAGTCCAGCTTTTCGATCAACCCGTTGAGTTGGGTCTGCAACTGAGATTTCTGGGTGTCGAGTTCCTTCTGGCGGTCGCGCGATTTCGCGATGGAGACTTCCTGATCGGCCAGTTTGCGGGCGTACTCCTGCACCGTGGCCTGCTGCCCGGCTACCTGCGACAGGCTGGAGATGTTCTGGCGGTTGCGCTGCTCGTCGTTGGTAGTGGAGATGATGTCGGCATCGACACGGCTCTTTTCTGCGTCGATGGCGACGATCCGGGTCTTGACGTCCGCGATCTGCTGCAATTGCGAGCGGGCTGCGGCGGAAACATTCTGGTTGCGAATGTAGATCTGGAGCGAATCGGGGTTCAGATTCGACACCTGCACCTGCTGGTCGTAAACATTTTCTTCGGTGACCGGCAGAGTCACATCGCCTGAGGCCGGAACTTTGACTTCAAAGCGATAAACGTCGCGCGCCGTTTCGAACGGCTTTGCCGTATTGATGAGCTGATAGCCCGGCCGGACCGGATGCTCGATGATCAGAGTCTTGGCTCGCGGATCGACATTATGAACTGTGTAAGTCTTCTTCATGACCACGGCGTTCTTTGTGGTCACGATGCCGTTGTGGGCTGTCAGCGAACGGACATTATCGGTGTGCGAATCCTGATTAGTGGAAATGCGGGTACCGAGGTCTACGCCGTAGCTGATGAAGCGCTTGTCTTTGGCCTTGATCGTTTCGACAAGCGCCTCGCCCGCGTACGCGCCGGCATCGTAAACCGTGATGGGCCCGCCATCAAGCGTCAGTCCAGTGTCATTGGTGAGTTCGGCTGCGTTCAGCGGGTTCGGACGTCCGTTGTCGGAATATATGATCAGCTTCCGCGCGGCGATTTTCTGCTGAAGGAACGGCAACATCGCTGATTCGTTTTTCTTCACGTTGACCGGATTGCGGATGGAGTACTGGAAGAGGTCGGCGAGTTCGCCGGCGGGACCGACCTCGGCGATGGTGCTAAACCGCGTTTGGGGAGCCGGCGGAGATGCCATCAGCATCGCCGACGTGCTTCCGTTGACCGTAAAAGCGTCAGCACCGCCAACACCGCCGCCACGACCTCCACCGCCACCGGCGGCTCTGCCAGATGGCGCAGCGGCCTTTGCCATTTCCATCGCACCGCTGTAAACCGTCGGAGCCACGGCCTGATCCTCCGCCAGTTCCGCGCCCTGCCGCTGAATATATTTCGGCGCGTACAACTGACTAATGAACGAAATCGGCTTCCCCGACACCAGCGAGATCTTCACGTTCGCCCAGTCCTCGCCCGTCGTGTTGTCCACAATCGCCCAACCTTCCAGCGTGGGCTGCGTCCCGGTATCGTCCAGCATCAGCCGGTAGCTCGATTTCCACGCCGGCATCGGCATGATGTAAGAAGCCTTCACGTCGTGCGATTTCGCATCGGTCGAATCGATATACACGCTGCGCTTGTCCTTCGACCGCGAACTGGTCAGCGCTCCCAGATAATCCCTGAACTGCGTCTGAAGCTTCACGTCGGTGAAATGAATCGACGTGGCCGCGCCAAGATCCACATTTCGCAAATCGCCGGAATCCATCAACAGCGTCAACTGCTCGCGCTCCGCGTGGTCCTTGTCGCCCGCAATCAGCCGCGCCGAAACGATCGCGCCAGCCACCTTCGTGGGGCCGAAATCCATCTCCACCCGCGCGCCTTTCAGTTGGTCAATGACCGACGCCAGCGGCTGGCCATTTTCAATGCGGAAGGGAAACTCGTTCAGCTTCTGCTCCAGCGGAATGCTGGAATCGTAACGCAAACCGGTCACCTTCCCGCCCTGATCGTTGATTGTGAGCGACTTCAGCACATCATTCATCGACGCCGCGTCAAAATCCAGCCGGGCCGATTCGCCCGGTGCCAGCGGCCCTGAGCGCTCGAAGTATCCGACCCCGTGCTTGTAAAGCACAATCGTCCGCACCGGAAGTTCTGCGGCGGGAGAAATGACCGCACAGAGGATGAGAGCAACAGTGGACCTGAAAGGCAAGCTTCGAATTTCCATACGCATGTGTAGACGCCGTCCTTCGAATAAAGTTCCGCGCAGGCGATTACTCGCCCATCACCTTTATGATGACGCGTTTTGAGCGTTGTCCGTCGAACTCCGCGTAATAGATCTGCTGCCAGGGTCCGAAATCCAGCTTGCCGTTCGTCACCGGCACGATGACTTCGTGATGAATAATCAGACTCTTCAGGTGCGAATCGCCGTTGGTTTCGCCGGTCTGGTGGTGCTGGTAGTCATCGCGATAAGGGGCGAGCTTTTCCAGCCATGCGTCGATATCCTGGATCAAACCATGCTCTGCATCGTTGACGTAAACGCCCGCCGTGATGTGCATGGCGGACACCAGAATCATGCCTTCGCGAATGCCGCTCTTGCGGAGGGCCGTCTCCACCTGCGGGGTCATGTTGATGTATTCGCGGTGCTTCGCGGTCCGGAATGTGAGGTATTCGGTGTGGAACTTCATACCGCGATCTTACTGCGCGGGGGCGCAGAAGACATCGTCGAGGACTCGGACCGCTTCGTCCATTTCGCGTTCGCTCACGATGTAAGGCGGCAGCATTCGCAGGACAGTGCCCTGCGTGCAGTTCACCAGCAGACCGCGCGCCAGCGCCGCCGCCACAATAGGCGCGCCGGGCACCGAAAGCTGAATGCCAAACATCAGACCTTTCGACCGGATTTCCGTTATGACCGGGTGCCGAAGCCGCAATGTTTCCAGTCGCGCCAGGAACTGGCCGGCGCGCTCGCCGATGCCTGGCAACTCTTCGGCAATCATCTTCAGAAACTCAATTGCCACCCGGCAGGCCAGCGGCCCGCCGCCAAAGGTGGACCCATGCGAATGCGGCGGCAGCCATTGTGCCGCGTCTTCGGTGAACAACGTCGCACCGAGCGGCAGTCCCGCAGCCAGCGGCTTCGCGGTCACCACGATATCGGGCAGAATCTCCGCCCACTGGTACGCGAAATACCTCCCGGTGCGCCCCAAACCACACTGCACTTCATCGGCGATCAGATACGCATCCGTCGCTCGGGTCAGTTGCCGCGCCAACTGGAGATATTCGGTTTTCAGCGGATAGATCCCGCCCTCCCCCAGGACCGGCTCCAACACAACCGCCGACGTATCTTCGCGAATAGCCGCCTGGAGTGCCGCCCGGTCATTTGGCTCCACAAAAGTGATTTCCGCGCCGGGAAATACGAAATTCTGCCGTAACTCCGGTTGCCCGGTCAGAGCCAGCGATCCCATGGTCCTGCCGTGAAACGACCCCCGCAGCGATACGATGCGGCTCTTTTCCGGTTTCGAACGCGCCCGCACGGCTTTGAGCGCGGCCTCCATGGCCTCGGTGCCGCTGTTACTGAAGAAGGCGCGATCCAGCCCGCTCATCCCGCACAACCTTTCCGCCAACGCCCGCTGGTGCCGATGAGAGACGAGATTGGAAGTATGGACGCACTCTCGCGACTGCTCCAGCAGTACGGAGGTCAGCCTCGGATGGCAGTACCCGAAAGCATTCACGCCAATTCCGGTGATCATGTCGAGATAACGTCGGCCGTCATCGCCGATCAAATAGCAGCCCTCGCCGGCAGACACTGTCAGGGGCAGTCTGGTGTAGTTACCCAATAAATATTTGTCGCTCATGACGCCAGAGTAGGGCGGTTTGTCCGATATGTCCAATACGGCCTGATCCGAGGTTCGATATGATTTTCATATGGATCTCCGCCAGCTTCGCTATTTTGTCGCCGTCGCCGAGGAACTGCATTTCGGGCGCGCGGCCCTGCGCGCAGGCATCGCTCAGCCACCGCTCACGCAGCAAATTCAGAAGCTGGAAGCGCAACTCGGCTGCATCCTGCTGGTGCGCGGCCGCAAAACCACGTTGACCCAGGCCGGCACCATCCTGCTCGATCACGCGAAACGCATCCTCCGGCAGGCCGACGAAGCTGCAGACGCCACCAGGCGCGCGGGGCGCGGGGAATCTGGCCGCCTGATCGTTGGCGCGCCCCCGTCGATTATGCTGTCCGCGCTGCCGGCCATCATCCGCAAGTACCGCAAACTCTATCCCGCCGTGGAATTCGCCCTGCGGGAACTCTCCACCAGCGCCATCGAGCGCGCGCTCGCTTCCGGAGAGGTGGATCTTGGCTTTTTGCGTGAAGCAGCGCCCCCCGCGCCGCTGGCCGCCCAATTGGTCTTTGAGGAGCCAGTCGTTGTGGCACTGCCATCCGCGCATCCCCTGGCCCGAATGAAAGAACTGAAACTCCACGCTCTTCGCCAGGAACCCTTCGTCTTTTTCCCGCGCCAGCTCGGCCCCGCGTTTCATGACAAACTGACGGCTTTCTGCGCCGATGCCGGTTTCGCCCCAAACATCGTGCAGGAGGCGACCCAATGGCAGAGCATCATCTGCCTTGTGGAAGCCGGCATGGGGATCTCGCTCGCCCCCGGTTGCGTGCGCCGTTTCCGCTGGAAGGGCGTGGTGTACCGACCGCTGAAAGGGCTTACGACGGGCGTTTCCGTCTGCTGGCGACCGGAAGCGCCGTCAGCCACCGCGGCGGCGTTCCTGAAACTCGCCCGCGCGGAATTCCGGTAACCACCCCGCCCAAATCAGGTCCTTTACTTTATGCGATAATGTAAAGCATGGCGGAAGTCACCATCTCGTCGAAGAACCAGATCGTCATTCCACTCGAAGCGCGCAAGGCTCTAAACGTGAAGGCTGGCGACAAAATCCTTGTGACGGTTCACGACAACAAGATGATCGTGTTCGAGAAGCCGGTAAAGTGGAGCGAGGCCATTAAGGGCCTTGCCCGCGCCGTCTACCCGCCGGATTATCTTGCGAAGGAACGCGCTGATTGGGATTGAGTGGTCTTCACGCGTTTCTTCGGCTGCATCGCCGGATCGCGCTGGATACCAACGTATTCATCTATCATCTCGAGGACAACCGCAGGTATTCGCACCTGACGAATGCCGTCTTTTCGTGGCTGGAGCAACCGGGCGCGAGTGGAGTTACATCTACCCTCACGATGACCGAATTACTGGTTCAACCGCTTAGGAACCAGGATGAGACGAGAGCCAATCTGTTTCATGATTTGCTATCGACTTACCCGCACCTGGCGTGGATTGCCCCGGATCTCCCTATCGCGCGCCTCGCCGCTCGATATCGCGCACTCCATGGACTGAAAACCATCGATGCCCTCCACGCAGCTACTGCTGTGCGGAACTCGGCTACCGGCCTGATAACCAACGACGCAGCCTTAACGCGGGTGGATCAGCTCGAGGTTCTGGTCCTCGATACTCTCCTCTAACCAGCCCCTACCGCCCGCAACCGCACCCCAATTCCATTCTTCGGTCGCAGCGTAATCAGCGGCTCCATTCGCGCCGGCTTGCGCGAAACCAGCTCCATCGTGAAGCTGCTGGCAATCGTGTTCAGAATAATCTGCCCTTCCGTCAACGCGAAATGATTGCCGATGCAAATACGGTTCCCTCCCCCGAACGGCAGATACGCGTAGCGCGGAATCTGCGCCTCCCTCTCTGGCAGAAAACGGTCGGGATCAAACCGCAGCGGGTCTTCGAAATATCGCGGGTCGCGATGCAGCAGCCACTGTGAAATGAAAACCAGCTCGCCTTTCCGGATCGGAAAGCCGCCGATCGCGGTATCGCACTCCGCAGATCGCGCAAGTGCATACGCGGGTGGATACAGCCGCATCGACTCTTTCAGAACCTGGAGCGCGAAAGGCGCACCTTCTTCGCGCAGGCGCACGAAATACCGCGGATTCTGCGCCAGCAGATAGAAAGCCCACGATGTCGCCAGCGCCGTAGTCTCATGCCCGGCCAGAAACAGCGTCATCGCCTCATCCCGCACCGCGACGTCGTCGAGTTCCAACCCGGTCTCTTCATCGCGTGCGGCGAGCAGCATGGAGAGCAGATCGCCTTTATCTGAAGGGTTCGCCCGGCGCTCGCGGATGATCCCGTAGATCGTCTCGTTCAAGCGGCCAAGCGCCGCCCGCGCCTTACCCTGCGGCAGCGGAAACGGCACGCGAATCTGCCGCATGGCATAGCTTTGCGCTGTGACGATGTCGCGGCCGATACTCTCCGTCTGGCTCGGCATCTCCACGTCGAACAGCGTGCGGCAGACAATCCCCAGCGTCAGCCGCATCATGGCCTCGGCCACATCCAGTTCCTGCCCATCCCGCCATGCCTCTACCAGCGCGGAAGTATGCGCCTGCATCACTTCCGAATAGCGCGTCATGCGCTGGTGCGCGAAGGCTGGCGCTACAAGTTTGCGCCGCTGCCGGTGCAGTTCGCCTTCGCTGGTGAGCAGACCGTCGCCAAAAACCGGTCGGGAGATCACACGCAAGACCGGCCCTTTCACAAAATCGGCAGCCCGTTCGATCAGGACTTCAGGAATCAGTTCCGGGGAATTCACCAGGACGGCAGTGACCCGCCCGTAGTCCACCCGCCCGATGCGAGGGATCTCCGCACCCAGACGCTCGATCATCGTCAGACGATCCGAAAATAGCGCCCTGAGCGTGCGAACAATGTCCACAGGACCAGAGTAGCGCTGCCCTGAAGTCGTTTATTCCGCCGGAGCGAACTTGCAGCGTCAACTGAACCCGCGTGGTTTCGCCCATTTTGACGGTCACCGCGGCACCTAACCCCTTCACGTCACGTGACATATACCGTTTTGTCACGCAGCGCTACAGGCAAATACCCACTTTGATTAACTTGACACCGGGCGCTATAGCCGTCAGACTTTTAGATAATGACGCGATTCGTCGCTATATCCATAGTGTCGCTCGGCCTGTGGGTCTCGCTGCCCTCCGCCCAGGGCCAGCAGGTAGTACCCCCGGTTGCCCGGGCGGACGCCAATCAGGACCCGTCTTCGCAGACCGCATCTCCGGCATCCGCAACACAAACCCCGGCAAGCGATGACGGCAAGCAGGTCATTCTTGACCCGAAAACCGGCTTACCGTTGACTGCGGCGGAGATCCGCGAGAAGGAAATCGACAAAATCGACCCCATGAAGGCAAACGCGCCGGCTGCAGATCCGAACGCCAATCGACTTACGGATCGCAACCTTCCGACGGCCCCGGCGAACTACTCCAATCCGTACGCTTCGAAGGATTCGGCGCCGCTGCCGGGATCGGTGGCAGCGTCGAATGCCGGCAGCAGCCAGACCCCGGCGAACTCGCTGACTGCGGATAATACGGCGAACGGCCCCGAATACACTGGGCCTGCCGTACTGAGCCGAAGCTACACCTTATCGCGCCCCATGGGCATGCAGCAGATCAAATGGAGGGTTTCCTTCGGCTTCTCTTACTCATGGGATCAGGGCCAGGCCGCGGTGCTTCCTAACAGCACGGGCGGTTTTACTTCGCCGAATACACAGTCGCGCGGGTATACATGGGGCCTCAACGGTCGCCATACGTGGAAACACGACCAGTTGGGCGTCGCATACTCCGGCGGCTACTCGGACTACAGCACGAACAGCTTCAGCGGGATGAACAATTCGCTCAATCTGGATTTCGCGCACACGTTTTCGCGGCGCCTCAGCTTTCAGCTGGTGGAGAGCCTGCAGTCGCTATCGCAAAATTACTCACTGGAAAACCCCGTGCTGGAACCGGGCAGTTCCGTGGCCAACATCAATCTCGCGACCAGCCCCAATCTACAGCTCGCCGGCAACTCGGTGCGTCAGTCGAACTCAACCGCCAGCATGACTTTCCATCAGACAAATCGGCTCTCTTATGACCTTTCGGCCTCCACGTTCGTGGTGGGCCGCACTGGCGCGGGCTTTGTCGGAACAACGGGAAACCAGACCAGCGGGGATCTGAATTACCGCCTGACCAGCAAGGCGACCGTAGGCGCCTTTTACTCCTACACCCAATATCAGTTCTCACACAATATCGCAAGGTCGGACTCTCACAGCGCCGGTGCCATATTCTCTTATGCGCTGAACAGGCGCACCCAGCTGCGCAGCCGTTTCGGGGCTACCAGAATTGAAGGCCTGGGTTACCAGACGGTGGCATTGCCCCCGCAGCTGGCGGCGATTCTCGGACAGGCATCCACCATTGTGAACGCTTATTCTCTGCGTACAATTTCCGATGTTTCGGCGGAACTCGTTCGCGATTTCGGCCGCAGTCGCACCGCTTCGCTGGGCTACACCCATGGACAGTCGCCCGGTAACGGCGTCCTGCTGACCTCGTATCAGCAGACCATCAACGCTGGTTACTCGACGCGCCTGCTGCGGCGCGTTCCGGTAAGCGTCGGCTACAACTACTCCACTTTGACGACGCTTTCGCAGAACGACCTGGGAAATTACAGTAACCAGACGTGGTACTTCGGCACGTCGCGCGAGATTCGGCGCGGAGTATCCACTTCTTTCCGCGTGGACTACCGGATGTACAACCTCAGCAACTCGCCGCTCTCGCAGCACGATCTGCGCTTTTCCGTGTCGTTGACCTGGAGTCCGCCGGATAACAGCGTCCGGTTCTAAGGCAGCGCGAGCCTGTGGCGAACCCTGGCAACGGGGCTTGCATGGGTTCGGCATTCACTTCTTGCTAGAATGCTTACACGCGTTGAAGTGGCGGGTATTTGCGTGTTCGTCGCTCTGAAGGTAACGACCCTGCATGGATTTCGATCAAATCCACACGTTTCTCGAGATTGTCCGGCTGAAGAGTTTCTCCAAAGCCGCGCAGACGTGTTACCGCACGCAGCCGGCTATCAGCGCCCAGATCCGTCAACTGGAGCATGAGCTGAAGTGCGAGCTTTTTGAGCGGTTCGGCAGCCGTATTTCTCTCACCACGGCGGGAAAGCTCTTTGCCCAGTATGCCGAGCAGATGATGGACGTGCGCCGGCAGGCGCAGGACGCCCTGAACGAACTGGAATCCTCGCCGCGAGGGGAACTGGTCATTGCCGCCAATGAAGCGACCTGCATTTACGTCCTGCCCAGCGTCTTTGCGGAATACAAACAGCAGTTTCCCGGAGTCCAGCTTCAGGTGAACCGCTCCTATGGCTCGCGCGTGGTGGAAGCCGTCATGGAAAATGTGGCGGATTTCGGACTCACGCAGTTGCCTGTGGCGGAGAAGCGCGTGCAGATTGTCGATATCTACCGCGACGAAATCCGCTGCGTGGTCCCTTCCGGACATCCGCTTGCCGGGTTCGAGAAGATCGCAGCCGAAGACATTCTGCCTTACTCGCTCCTGCTGCCGCAATCCGGCATTACCCGGACGCGCCTGAATTCCTGGTTCGAGAAAGTGGAAGACGAACTGCAAGTCTCCATGGAGCTTGATTCCACCGAAACCATGAAGCGTTTCGTCATGGCAGGTCTCGGTATCAGTTTCCTTTCCGGGGCCACTGCGCAGGAAGAAGTCGCGGCAGGCACCCTCAAATCCATCCCGCTGGCTCCGGAGCCCATGGTACGCAAACTGGGCCTGATCTACCGCAAGGATAAGGCCCTTTCGAAGGCGGCGTTGGGCTTCATTCAGGTCACGCTGGCCCATTTCGGATCGCAGAACACGGGACAGTCGAATTCAGTACAATTGCCGGCGCGGCCGGTCGCGGGATAGGGAGAGAGAAACCTTGGTCTGTCCCTACTGTGAGTTCGAGTTTGGGTCCCCTGCCAGCCAGTGCCCGGAGTGCGGTATCCGCATCGTCCGGCAGGTCTCCGGCATTATCAAGACTTCCACGGTCATGATCGGGGCCGGCAATCAGAACAGAATCTACCGTTCGGTGCAGGATGTACCCGAACCGCTGCGACAGCGATTGATCGATACCACCAGCAGCGAGAACTCCGGCATGATCGTCATTGCGGACCGCGCCGGGAAAGAGCAGTGGACCGAGGTAGTGGCCCATCGCGAATCGCATAACCGCCGGCAGGCCGCCGCCATCCCGGAGGCTGCGCCCTCCGTGCGTGGCATCGCCGGGCTTTCGTGGGCCAGCTGGGCCGGCATCCTGTTGTTTCTGGCGGCAGTTGCTATGATCGCGTTCGTATTTCAGGTATTCCACCGGTAGATCCCGATGAACGCCACCGTCACAATTCTGCAGGACAGCGTCACGACGCACGACGCCATACCGGGCTTCGAAGCGACCGTGGTGACGATCGAACAGCCGATCATGCGCCTGACATCCCGCCAACCCGCCGAAAGAGGCGTCGCCCTCCGTATCGACACTCCGGAAGCGATCTGGCTTGGCGAAGTGGAAAAATGTTCCGCAGAGGGCGATGGCTACGCGATTCAGGTTCGGCTGCGGCACGTTTTGCGGGATTTCGAGACGCTTGCCCGCCTCTCCGAACGTTTTGGCGTAAACGCGCCGAAGCAAGCGCCGGAAACCGCGCGGGAAACTTCCGGAAAAACGCCGAAAGGCACACAGGTAAAGGTCTGACGATGGCGAAACGGGTAGTGGTTTTTGGGGCTGCGGGCCAACTGGGCGTAGAGTTGTGCGCCGAACTGCGGCGACGCGGCTATGAGGTCAAGAGTTTTGAAAGGGCGAAGATCGACATCGCCAACGGCGAGCAGGTGGAGCGCGCGCTGGCTGAGTTCGATCCCTTCGCGGTCTTTAATGCCGCGGCATACAACCAGGTAGACGTGGCGGAGCGCGAGCCCGGTGCCGCGTTCGAGGCCAATGCTCTCGCGGTCCGCAATCTGGCCCTTGCCTGCCGGCAGAACGACGCCCGGCTGGTTCATTTCTCCACCGATTACGTTTTCGACGGCACGGCTGGCAGGTCATACACCGAAAACGACGCCGTGCACCCACTGGGAGCTTACGCGGTTTCAAAACTGGCGGGTGAGTTGTACGCGCAGGCGTATCTGGATCGTCCGCTGATCGTTCGCACCTCGGGCGTATTCGGCCCGGGCGGCATGCACACGGCGCGCGGCAATTTCCCGGAGCTGATGCTGCGCCTCGCGCGCGAGGGCAAGCCGATCCGCGTGGTGGAAGATCACGTAGCCTCCCCAACTTTCGCGCCGTTACTGGCGAGCCGGTCAATTGAAATGCTGGAGCGCGATCTGGACGGCGTATTCCATTGCGGCGGCGGCGAGCCTGCCAGTTGGTTCAGTTATGCGCGGCTGATTTTTGAAAAGGCAGGAATTGAGGCCGACCTGCAGCCGACCAACGAACGCGAATACCGGACGGCAGCGCGGCGGCCGAAGTTTTCCGCGCTGGATAACGCGCGGATGCGGGAGTGCGGCGTCACGCCGATGCCAACTCTGGCGGAAGCGGTTGCCAGCTACATACAGGCGCGGCAAAGCGCATAGCTTCACAGCGATTGCCCCAGACCAGACGCAGGGGACCGGTCGACTCTTAATTCACCTCAGTCGAACAACACACGCCAAAGCACCCAGAAACGCGATGGCCTGGCAGGCCCAGATCCGTTAGAGTTTCTTCCTGGTCTGGCTGCCCGGGAAGAGTTCCCGGTGTCTCCGAATTACAATGCCGCGGTACCAGCCCGGCCCGATCTGTGGCACCTGCAACTCATCCGGCAACGCGCGGTTTACTTCATCGTGCATTTCAGAAAACACCCTGATGAGCCATAGTTGAAGCCCGACAGCGATCAGGAAAAGCATACCGCCGAACGCGAATCTCAAGAGCACCTCATGATTCCCACGTACACTGGCCGTTTGCCATAAAACCTGTTCACCCCAGGTTCCGCATTCACACCAGATTCCGCAGCAAAAACAACAAATTCGCCGGCCGCTCCGCCAGCCGCCTCATAAAATACGGAAACCACGCCTCCCCAAACGGCACGTACAGCCGCAACCGATACCCATCCTCCGCCAACCGCCTTTGTAGATCCCGCCGAATCCCGTACAGCATCTGAAACTCAAACGCATCCCGCGCGATTCCGTTGTGCACCGCAAACCTCTCAATCCGGTCCAGCGCCCGCTCATCATGGGTGGCAATCGCCGGATAGTAACCCGGATGCGTCTGTGTCGCGCCCAGTAAATGGTGCGCCAGCCCGATATAGTGCCGGTCAACATCCGCTCTGGCAGGATACGCGGTCTCCGGCGGTTCCAGATACGCGCCCTTGCAGAGCCGGATCCGAATCCCCGCCCCAATCAGTTCCGTCAAATCCTGCGGACTGCGATACAGGCATCCCTGGATCACCGCCCCGCAAGCCGGATGCTCTGCGTATACACGCCGCACCAGCGCCAGCGTGCGCTCCGTATACGCGCTGCCCTCCATATCAACACGCACGAAACCACCAACGGCGGCGGCCTCCCGCACCAGCGTCCGCACATTCGCCTCGCACTCGGCCGCATCCAGATCCAGTCCGAATTGCGTCAGCTTGAGCGATACATTCGGCTCGAGCCCCATTTCGCGCATCCGCCGCAGCGCCTGTATGCAGATATCACGACAGGCGGCGGCCTCCACCAGGGTGGTAACGCTCTCCCCCAGGTAATCGACTGTCGCCGTGATGCCTTCGGCCTGAATAGCACGACACACGCGTAATGCGTCGTCGAGCGTCTTACCCGCAATGAATCGCGACGACAGGCGGCGGGCAAGCCCGGAATGCTCAGCCCAGGCCCGCAGACCGCGATGGCGCGAAAGATACAGCAACGTAGCCCGAAGAGGCATTACCCTGATCGTACTCCGATTTTGCCTGCTCCGTCTGACTCGTTCGCGCGTCAGACGCCAGTTGTGGAATTGAACACAACCAGACGCGATACGTCGCGGAAACCCAGCCGCCGGTAAAGCCGCTCTCCCAGAGCAGTCGATTGCAGAATGACCCGCCTCAAACCAGATTCCCGCGAAGCCGCCTCAATCGAATGCCTCGTAATGGCTTCCGCGTACCCCTTGCCTCGCTCGTCCGGCAGCGTAGCGACGTTATACAACCCCACCACGCCGTGCGAAACCACAGTAGCCGCAGTGGCCACTGGCCGCCCGTTCCGGTAACCTACCCAGCACGTAAACGGGCGCGACGGCATCGCGTCGTCAAAGACTTCGTTGAACCACGCCGGGGGCACGTGAAAACACACAGCGCCGATTCCCCGGAAATCTGTCATCGCCGGCCCCGCGTCCGCCCGCCGAATCTCCAGTTCCGCCGTTCCCCGCCGCGCCGCGGAAAACCGGCCGGGTTCCCGAATGGAATCCGCCGCCATGCCGGGCATTTCCGCCACCGCGCGCAGACCGAAACGTTCGCAGGTGCGCACGAGCGAACGGCGGGCCGCTCCCGCCAGCCAGTCTTCGCAGATCCAGTATGACCACGCCATTTGCCGCGTCTCAAACACATCCTGAGCCGTAGCGATGCGGGCCTCCAGCGCCTGCTGCGTCTCCACCGGACTGTTCAGAAACGCCGCATTGAACATCTGAAACGTGACGCCGAGCGAGGCGATGCTGACACCTTCCAGTTCCGTCACCAGGGCACGCGCGCGCCCCTGCGCCAGCACTCGGAACGACTGCCGCAGGTTGGCCTCCAGACACTCAAACGCCGCTGCCACTGCGGCCAGTATATGATGCAAGGCTATGGAGTCGAACTTCTTCGGGCACTCGTCCGACCCTTCAACCCCTCCGGGGCAAAAGCCAACCAAGGTCCGCCACGGCGTGGTCGCCTTCGCGGTCGCGTTGTCCATGGTCACGTACATCGACCGCGTGGCACTATCCAATTCGCGCAAACAGGTGGCCACCGCGCTGCATTTGAGCGATGCCCAGATGGGCCTCGTTTTCACCGCCTTCGCCACGGCCTATGCGCTCTTTGAGATCCCCAGCGGCTTCCTCGGCGACCGCCTGGGGCCGCGCAACGTTTTACTGCGCATCGTCATCTGGTGGTCTATCTTCACCGCGCTCACCGGCCGCGCCTGGAACTTCGCTTCGCTCTGGGTCACGCAATTCCTCTTCGGCGCGGGCGAAGCCGGCTGTTATCCCAACATCGCGCGTGCTTTCTCCATCTGGCTCCCGCAGCCCGAACGCGTCCGCGCCCAGGGCATCATCTGGCTGAGTTCGCGCTGGGGCGGTGCCTTTACGCCGCTGCTGGTGGCCTTCCTGTTCCAGTTTATGGACTGGCGTCTGGCATTCCTCGTCTTCGGTTGTTTCGGCGCACTCTGGACCGTTGCATTTGCCTGGTGGTTCCGCGACAACCCGCGCGACAAGAAAGGCGTCAATCAGGCCGAACTCGACCTGCTGAAGAACAACGCTCCGCCCGCGCCGCACGGCGGGATTCCCTGGGCTGACCTGTTTGGGTCGCGCACCGTGGTGCTCCTCTGCGTTCAGTATTTCGCCATCAGCTTCACCTGGTACTTCCTGATTACATGGGCGCCAACGTTCATCGACGAACGCTTCCACCTGGACGTCACCCGCAGTGTTCTGTTGAAGACTTTGCCACTCCTCATGGGCGGCATTGGTTCTTTTACCTGCGGGCTCCTGGCCAAACCGATGGCACGCTGGACGGGCAGTGTGAAGAACGCGCGGAAATTCTCCGCCTGCTTCGGCTTCGCCGGAGCGTCCGCGTTCCTCATCCTCGCCACCATGCTGCACGATCCGTGGCTGGTGGTTCCGGCCATCGCACTCTCCAGCTTCTGCAATGACATCGTGATGCCCTGCGCCTGGGGCACAGTGATGGATATCTCCGGTTCCTATGCCGGCACGGTCGCCGGCACCATGAACATGATGGGCAACCTGGGCGGTGCGCTGTACGGTACCGTCTCCGGTTTTGTCCTTCAGGAGTCCGGTCGCAATTGGAACTACGTACTCTACATGGGTGCCGCCGTCTACATTGCGGGCTTCATTGTCTGGACCCAGATTGACCCGGTGACCCCGATCGACTGGACCCCCCAGCATGCTAAGGTCAGCGGAAGCTGAGGTGTAGTTTACCGTTTGGAGTCGTGTAAACCAGGTCGAGATCTTTCGCCCTTTTCTTAGCGATAGGAAAGAAGAGGAGTCCGGTTACCGGCTCGGCTGTGTTCTTCGCTGGCAGAAGTTTCTTCTGCAGCGCACTGACGGCTTCCGCGGAAACGGACGGGTTGCCCTTCCCCTCGGTGACGCCACTGACGCCGGAATTTGAGCGATCGATACCGATGGCCAGATTCTGGTCGCGATGCACTACCAGCCCGCTACCCGCGCCCAATATCTGCGACGCCGCCATGGGTCCGCTGCTGTCGGTACTGGAATCGATGCGCAGCAGAAAATCGTCAGGCTGCACCGGGTAGACTTTTCCGACCTTCGGAGTTACGGTGACTTCCAGCACCGTGTAAGTCTTCGTGAAGTCCGTGCCCGTGGCCTGCGTGACCGCGGCGGCATCCAGGAAGACGGCGGCCACGGCGACGTCGGCGTTGGCCGCCTGCCCCGATGGCGGATTGGCCGCTGTGGCCGACATGGCGGTAATCAGGATGATTGAAACTGTTTTTCTCCACATGATGTAAACGCGCCTTAGCCTCGCGCCGCAGGAAACACTTCGCTCCGGATAATCCCCTCGCCCTCGCGAATCACGATCAGCCGGTCCGCTTCCACTTTGCGATACTCCTCTGACTTCCCGCCAAGCCACTGCACCGTAAGATCGACCGTCGTTTCCTCGCCCAGCCCAAAGTGCAGTCTCGAATCGTTCACGGAAAAGTAGCTGGATTGCGCCGTCACCTCCTGCGCCTGCTTCTTCCCGGCATAGCTTGCCGTGACCCGGCAGCCGATCGCACTCCGGTTCGCCTTCGTGCCGATCAGCTTCACCTTCACCCAGTGCCTCGGTTTGTCGCTCTTCTGTATGTCGTTCCGCAGCAGTGACGGCGGCTCATTCATGTTCATGATGAGGACATCCATATCCCCGTCGTTATCGAAATCCCCGAACGCGCACCCGCGGCTCGAATGTCGCGCTGAAATCCCTGCCCCCGCGCCATCCAGCAGTTCCTCAAATTTGCCATTTCCCAGATTGCGGAAAATCACCCTGGGCGTCTTGTCTTCCATGGCGGGCAATTTCTTCTCAATACCGGGATAGGGGCTCCCTGTCACCACGAAAAGATCCGGCCAGCCGTCGTTATCCAGATCCACAATGCCGGTGCCCCAGCCTACATATCTCGTCTCCACACCAAGTCCCGCGCGCAGGGTGGCCAGTTCAAAATTTCCCGTGCCGTCATTGAGGTAGAGTTCCGTCGTGTCCTCGGCGAAGTGCGTCTTTACCAGATCCAGATTCCCGTCCAGATTGAAATCGCCGATCGCCACCCCCATCCCCGCCTGCACCTGGCCATTCTCAGCGAGAGCGATACCCCGCTCCAGCGCATCGTCGTGAAACGTGCCATCATGCCGATTGTGAAAGAAGAAGCTCGGCGTGGAATCGCACGCCACAAACACGTCGGGCCAGCCGTCGTTATCCAGATCGGCCGCGAGGGCGCTCATGCCGAAGCCGTTGCGCCCTTCCAGAATCCCGAAAGCTTCCGTGGTCTCGCGAAAGGTTCCGTCGCCGTTGTTGTGATACATGTACTGCCGCGGCGTTGTCAGCCCGCGAGGCCCGCAAAATACGGGATACGTCTGGTACGTGCAGCCCCGGTTGGCACCCGGTTTCCCCACTTTCGCGACTTCGAAATCCACGTAGTTGCCCACGAACAGATCCAGATGCCCATCCCGGTCGTAATCCACGAACGTGCAGCCGGAGCCCCAGCGAATCCCGTCGTGCAGCAGCCCGGCCGCCTTCGTGACGTCGGTAAAGGTGCCATCCCCGTTGTTGCGGTATAGGACGTTCTGCCCGTAGTACGTGATGAAGATGTCTTCAAAGCCGTCGTTGTTGTAGTCGCCGATGGTGACGCCAGCCGCCCAGCCGGTCTTCACCAGGCCCGCTTTCTCCGTTACATCCGTAAACGTGCCATCGCGATTGTTTCTGTAAAGGCGATTCGTGGTATTCGCAGGTACCGTGGCTGGGTCTAACCGGCTGCCGTTGAGCACCAGAATGTCCAGCCAGCCGTCGTTATCGTAGTCGAAGAAGGCAACCCCACATCCGGTGGCTTCCAGAATATAATCGGCCCGCTCGGTCCCGCCGTAGATTACCGGATGCGTCAGACCAGCCTGGGCTGCAACATCGGTAAATTGTGCCAGAAAAGGAATGCCGGAAGGTTTACCGCGGGCCTGTGCCCGTACGCCGCGCGAGGCTGAACCCTGCACGGGCCCCATACCTGAATTGTTCGAAGGCGGCGAGTCCTGGGGAAAAGCGGCCTGCGCGAGCAACGACCCGCTCACCGCGACCGTACGCCGCAACAGATGGCGTCTGGAGATAGGTCTCATGGCCGGCCGCACTCAAACCGCGAAACCGCCGGGCGTTCTACGACTGTACTTCTTCTTCGGCGGTAATCCGCAGAGCCTTCAGGAAACGCTGGTCCTGAGTGGTAAAGCGTGTCTTGCCGACTGACGTAAGCTCCTTGGAATCAATGGAACCGCCAAGGTCCTGGCCAGCTTCACCGTCGTCACGCTTGTTGAAGCCAATCGTGGCCTCCAATACCAGGAACACGTCATAGCCCGCGCTCTTGATCTCCCCGATCGCTTCCGCAATGCGCTCGGAATCGGATAACGATTCGTTGATCGCGTTCCCCAGATCCTGCATCAGGGACTTCAGATTTTCTTCCAAAGCGGGTTCCTCTCCTCAACGTCCAAATCGCTTACCAACTCGTAAGATGCAGTTCGGGTGCCAAACGTTCCACCGTCCCTCAATTTTTGCATATTTCGGTTTTCTTGATTGTACAAACGATTGTGTGACGGAACAACTTCTTGTTTCACTTTGTTTTGGTAGGATGAAGGCGTGGACAACGACCAGATTCGCGCGGCGGGACGGGTGGCCGGCAAAATGGCCCGAAATGCCGGAAAAGAATGGATGCCGGCCGTCCGCAACTCCGGTACTTTCGTAAAACACGTCGTCCCGGCTGCCGTCAAACCCCTCCATTCCCTCTGGCATGAACTCCTGGGCTTTCTTTTTCTGATGTTTGCCTCTATCGCCGGTTTCCGCATGTGGAAAGAGGCGGGCAAGATGTCCCCCGTCAAATTCGCCATGATCGGCATCTTCGTCGTCGTCATGGCAGGCTATGGCCTGTCCTCCATCCTGAAAGCCAGACGCATCTCCCGAAAGCCCTGAAGCCCCTCGCCGGCGTCCCCAACCCCAGAATATGGCGCTGCCCCCCAAGCCCGGCGAATTCCCCTTCACCCGCGGCATCTACCCCGGCATGTACCGCGACCGCCTCTGGACCATGCGCCAGTACGCCGGTTTCGGCTCCGCCGAGGAAAGCAACGCCCGCTACCGCTATCTCCTGAGCCAGGGCACCACCGGCCTGTCGGTCGCTTTCGACCTCCCCACCCAAATCGGGCTCGACCCCGACCATCCCCTCGCCACCGGCGAAGTCGGCCGCGTCGGCGTCTCCATCGCCTCCCTGAATGACATGCGACGCCTCTTCGAAGGCATCTCCCTCGATCAGGTTTCCACCTCGATGACGATCAACTCCACAGCCGCCATCCTGCTGGCTTTCTACTACCTCATTGCTAAAGAACAGGGTGCAAATCCGAACAAAATCTCCGGCACGATTCAAAACGACATCCTGAAAGAGTACATCGCCCGCGGAACTTACATATATCCGCCGCGCGCCGCCCTCCGGATCGTCACCGACATTTTCGCCTGGTCTGCCACCGAAGTCCCGGAGTGGAACACCATTTCGATCAGCGGGTACCATATTCGCGAAGCTGGTTCCACCGCCGTGCAGGAGATCGCCTTCACCTTTGCCAACGCGATCGCCTACATTGAGGCCGCGATTGCGACTGGTCTCGATGTGGACGCTTTCGCCCCCCGGCTATCGTTTTTCTTCAACGCCCACATGGATTTCCTGACGGAGATCGCGAAGTTCCGCGCCTCGCGCCGCCTTTACGCAAGACTCATGAAGGAACGCTTCGGAGCCAAAGATCCCCGTTCCTGGATGTTGCGCTTTCATACGCAAACGGCGGGTTCCAGCCTCACCGCGCAACAACCCGAAGTCAACATCGTGCGAACCACCCTCGAAGCCATGTCAGCCGTGCTCGGCGGTACGCAGTCGCTGCATACCAACAGTCGCGACGAAGCTCTCGGCCTCCCCACCGAAGATTCCGCCCGCCTCGCGCTGCGCACCCAGCAGGTGATTGCTTATGAAAGCGGCGTAACGGCGGTGCCAGACCCCTTCGGCGGCAGCTATTACATGGAAGAGATGACGGACCGCATGGAGAGCGAAGCGGAGGACTACATCCGGCGGATCGACGCCATGGGCGGTGCCCTCGCGGGCATCGAAGCCGGTTTCCAGCAGGGCCAGATCCAGACGGCGGCCTACGATTTCCAGCGCAGCATCGAATCCGGCGCGCGCGTGATCGTCGGTGTGAATAAATTCCAATCGTCAGACGGTGGCGACGTGCCGGTCTTCCGCGTCAATCCGGCAATCGAGCGTGCCCAGGTGGAGAGTGTTACCAAACTCCGCGCCAGTCGCGACACCACCAGATGGCGCGAAACCATAGACGCACTGGAAGCAGCCGCGCGCGGCACTGACAACCTGATGCCGCGAATCCTGGCAGCAGCGGAAGCCTCAGCGACGGTCGGCGAAATCTCCGACGCCCTCAGGCGTGTGTTCGGCGAATACCGCGAACGGGGGTAGGTAGCAACTCAGGGAATGTGTTTTCGGGTATCGCGCCAACGACCTGGTAAGTATACTCGGCCCGTTATTCGGCTGGGACCGCGCGCCGGCACGGTGTGCCCTGATCCAGCAACTCGAGGTAGATATTCATCCGGCTCACGATTCAGCGACTATTCGGGCCTTCGCTCATCAAGGCGCCTGCGCTTTGGCAACGGCTTAATGTCGATGAACTCGAAAGACCCCGGGGCCGCCCTGTTCACCGCCTCCACGATTCCACCAACCCGGGGCTTCATTGCAGGCCAAATGTTGGAGCCGAGCACGACCATCGCGATCTTTCTGCCCGTCAGATTTTGTTGGTACTGGATATTCTGATCGCAGGTGACCATGAGTTCGTAGCCCGCCTGTTCCGAAGCGTGTATCAGTTCACCGTTCGTGATCTGTCCCCAGCCCTCATCTTCAGCAGTCCGAACAACACAGCCGACCAGATACCGCCTCAGCGAGTACGGTACGTTCTTATCAAACAGAATGCGCAGCATCCTGATGCCTTGCAGCCCAGGACAGAATGGTCTGGACCTGTTCTATCGGAATCCCGAAATCGTCCGCAATAGCGGACTCCTCAACACCGGCTTCCCAATTTTCAATGATGTCATCGGCAGGCATACGCGTTCCCCGCAGGACCGGTCGGCCACGCTGCACTCCAGGCTTCACTTCCACAAGCGGGCATTCCGTCCAATCCATATGAAAAGCCTCCGTACCTGTCCTGATTCTAGCCCATTCTCGCTCAACGAATTTGCCCGGCTGCATACCGCCCGGAGATCTGAACGTGACCGAAATTCACGGAATACAATGAATACAATCGGTCTGGCAAAAAGATGTCTTCGGGATCTACCTTGAGCGATTTCCAAAGCACCATCCAATAGAAGTCATGATGCGTCTCGATAACTCCGGGAGACCCGGGGAGAACTTGCTTTGCTGGCAGTCCCCTGTGCGCTGGCGAAAGCCGCCCAGCCCCTATCCCCGCAGTTCTTCCGCCACTTCCGCCGCAATCCGTCGCGCCTCATCCACCTGCCCCGGCTCCAGACTGATCGCGCCCACTCGCGCGTGTCCCCCGCCGCCATACCGCTCGCAGATACTCGCCAGATTATGCTTCGGCTCCACCGGTGCCCACGGGTTCGACCCCACAGAAATCTTCGTCCGGAAACTCGACGGACTCACCGAAACGGTGTAAGTCCCCTCCGGATGCAGGTAATACGGAATGAACTTGTTATAGCCTTCCAGGTCATAACCCGTCAGATCGAACGTGATCACGCCGCCCGCTTCCACTGACTTCTCGCGAATAATCTGCACCGAATTCACATGCCTCTGATACAGCGGCTGATAAACCTGCTGAATCTCCGGCAGCTCAATAATCTCCGCCAGCTTCTTGCTCTGCATCAGCTGGATAATCCGCTGCACGGTTTCAGAGCCCTTCGACCCTTCAATCGCCAGCGTCAGCTTCATCGCCGGCTCGCCCAGTTCCACCGCCGTCTTCGCATCGGAATACAGCGCGCCGTCAATAATCGTCGCCCAGTGGACCAGATCTTCCAGATCCGGCGCGGTAAAGCCCCACCGGTCGCGCGCCATGTCGCGAATATAGCTCGTGCAGGATTTGTACGTCGTATCGTACATCTTCTGCGGCGTCTTCGTCGCCTCGTAATACTTCTGGTCTTCCGGCGTCAGAAACGCGCTCTGGTGATGATCGAACCACCACGTCAGCCGCGGATTGTTGGAGAATTTGAAATCGACAATCGCATTCTCGTCGCCATCGAACAAACTGTCTTCGAAGATCTGCGAGGCGCGATGGGCCATGCCCGTATAAGCAAATTCCGCGGTCGCCCGATCCGCTTCGGAAAGGATCGCCCCGCGATAGAACCGGCTGAAAAAAGCAGCGGATGCCGCGCCGTCGAAACAGTGGTCGTGATAGAGGACTCGTACGCGCATTCGTATCCGTTTATGGAATCGGGGTGAAAACCTTCCATCGTGCCTGAATACGCGGCAAATTGCAACACCAAACGCAAAATAAATGCGTCAGCGCGAAAAACCGGTAGTCCTGACCCGAAAGCTTTCACTCCATTCGCCGCCCGGTTCCACCGTCTGAAGAGCCCCATATTTGCCCTCCGCGGCCAGATTCACGCCATTCGTAATCGCCGCCATAGGCTCAAAACAGATGTATTCATGCCCGCGCGGCGCGTAAACGATGCCCACCTGCCACTTCGGCCCGAAAACAACCTCCACACGTCGCCCCCCGCCCTCCAGCCAGAATGTCGCCAGACCGTCCGTTTCCCGAATCAGATCGGTAAACCCGTCGTCCAGCGTGTTTGTGGCTAGAGGCGTGGGGTCGGGCAGCGTATTTGCGCGCATCTCGCCCGTTGCGCAAAGCTTTTCGTCCACTACAACCGAAGTGCGCGCCGGAATATGCGCCGCGCATGTGTCTCTGGGCACTCCAGGAATCGTAAAGTACGGATGGAAGCCGATCACCACAGGCATCGTGTCGCTACTCAGGTTCCGCACCTTCACGAAGGTCTCGAGTTGGCCCTTGGCCAGCCGGTACGTCATCTCATACTCGTGCGCAAATGGCCAGTTCGCCATCAGATCCGGATACCGCCAGAACTCAAACCGGCTGGTCACCCACGCGCTCTCCGCATCCGCACCCACGGCGACCACCTGCCACCGGTCCGAAGCCGTGATCATGCCGTGAATAGCCACATGTTCCGGATGCATTCGCAACACGCCCAGCGTTTCATTGAACGCGTACCACTTGCCATTCGCCCGGAAGCCGCCGCCGGGAATCCGGTTCGCCCACGGCGCCAGAAACGGAATACCACTCAGTTCCCGCAATTCCGCAATGCTGGCAGCAGGCATGTGCAGAATATTGGATCCATGCACATTCATGGCGTAGGCGCGGTTTCCCAGCGAAGGTGCAATCAGAACCTCCACGCCGTTGTCCTCATCGGCCAGACGAATCACGTCAACGCCATGATCCGCTGTTTGAAGACCTGAATAGTTGTTTCCGCTCATGAACCCGGCTCCGCGCGTTAAGAACATAGTGTAGTCCATGCGCCACCCCTCCGTGCGGTAGAGTGAATCTACCCCTCACCCGATGCAAAAGGCCCGAAAAATCGCCAGAATGGGGATGGTCGCCAGCGCCCTGCTGGCCATCCTCAAGATCGGCGTTGGCTGGGCTGCGAACTCCGCGTCCGTCATGGCGGACGGCTTCGAATCCGCCTCCGATGTTCTGACTTCCGGTCTCGTGCTGGTCGGCATGACCATTGCCGCGCGCCCGGCCGACGAAAACCATCCCTACGGCCATGGTCGCGTCGAAATTCTCACCGGCCTCCTGCTGGGCTTTCTTCTGTTTGGCGCCGGCGTGCTCATTTCCGTCCATGCGTGGACCACCGCCGACCAGGTGCCCACCACACCCGAAGCCTACGCGGTTTGGGCTGTCCTGATTTCCATCGCTGTCAAATCGGGTCTGGTCATTGTCAAGTACCGCCACGCCAGGCGACTCCGTAGCTCCGCCCTTCGGGCCGACGCCGCCAACGATGCCGTCGATATCGTCTCCGGCTTCGTCGCAATGTCTGCGCTGCTCCTCAACGTCACCCTGCCGGAACGCTTTCCCCGCGCCGATCACTACGGTGCGTTCGTCGTTGGCCTCATCGTCATCGCCACAGCCATCCGCGTCGCTTACGAGGCCGCAATGCACCTCATGGACACCATGCCGGACGACGCGGCAATGGACGACATCCGCCGTACCGCCGCCAGCGTGCCGGACGTCGCCGGTATCGAAAAATGCTTCGCCCGCAAGACTGGCCTGAAGTATCACGTGGATCTGCACCTCGAAGTCGATCCCGAAATCACCGTCCGGGCTTCCCACGATATCGCCCAGAGGGTGCGCGAACGCGTCTGTGAAGCGCTCCCCTGGGTGGCGGACGTCCTGGTCCACGTGGAACCCGCTCCGGGTCCCGATGGCAGGCGCGACTGGCAGACCCATAACGGCCAATAAACCGCGTTCCGAAACACGTACGTGCGGAACCTTAACGTTCCTGCCATAATATACGGATCAACGGCATGAAAGAACTACAGATCCTCTCCCCCGATGGCCATTCCCGCATGATCCCGTTCGAAGGGGATCGCCTTTGCCTCGGACGCTCTACCACCGTCGCCCTCAGCTACCCCAACGATTCCGGCCTTTCGCGCCAGCACACCCTCTTCGAACGCGACGGCGCCGAATGGACTGTAGTCGATCTTGGCAGCAAGAACGGCACCATGCTGAACGGCCAGCCCCTCACCGCAAAAACAACTCTGAAGAGCGGCGACCGCGTCATGGCCGGCCATTTGATCCTCATCTGCGACGGCATGGCCTCCCGCCCCTCACCGGTTGTCGTTTTCGACGCTGCGGACCCCGGCATCGATGAATCCAGTTCCACCACCGTCATCACCAACCTCGAAAGCATCATGCGCGCCGATGCCGAGGCCAAAAGCTCACAGGATTCCACAAAAACGCAGGCCTCCGGCTTCGCCTCCAATCAGGTTGCAGCCCTGATTCGCGCCGGCAACGAACTCTCGGGCAACCGCCCACTCCCGGAACTCTTCCGTTTCATCCTCGAGCTCTCCATCGACGCCGTCAAGGGCGACCGCGGCATTCTGCTGACCCTCGAAAACGGCGAACTCGTCCCTCAGGCTAATAAGGGCGAAGGCTTCCGCATCTCCAGCACTGTGCGCAACCGGGTCATCGATTCCGGCGCTTCCGTACTGGTCTGCGACACCGCCAACGATGAGGCCCTGCGTGAAAGCAAAAGCATCGTCGAGCAGAATATCCGCAGCCTGATGGCTGTGCCGCTGCAAACGGGCAAGGAAATCATCGGCATCATCTACGTGGATTCGCCCTCTATCCTCCGTCAATTCTCGAAGGACGATCTCAACCTGCTCACCGTGATGGCAAACGTCGCCGCCGTGCGCATCGAGCACACGCGTCTGGCCGAAATGGAGCGGGCCAAACAGATCATGGCGCGCGATCTCGACCAGGCCGCCGAGATCCAGCAGCGCTATCTGCCCGCGGTGGCCCCGAAACTCAAAGGGCTCGACCTCGCCGGTCATAACGCGCCCTGCCGCACCGTCGGCGGCGATTATTTCGACTTCTTCCCCTACGAAGGCAGCCGCGTCGCCATGGTGCTCGGCGACGTTTCCGGTAAGGGCATGCCCGCTTCGCTGCTGATGATGGGTCTCCAGGCGCGTGTCCAGGCCCTCGCCGAAGAGCCGAAGAACCTGGCGCACGTCATGACGCGCCTCAATCGCCTGACCAGCGCCAATTGCCCGGCCAACCGCTTCATCACGGTCTTCTTCTGTATTCTGAACGGCGAAACCGGCGAACTGATCTTTTGCAACGCCGGCCACAACCCACCCGTCATCGTCCGCGCCAATGGCGATCATGAATTGCTCGAGGGCGGTGGCCCTGTCATCGGCATTCTCCCGTCAATTGAATATCAGGAATACCGCCAGATGCTGGAAGTGGGCGATACCCTCGTCATCTACAGCGACGGTGTCACCGAAGCTGCCGACGCCACCGATGACGAGTTCGAAACCGATCGTCTGGCGGAAGCCGTTCGCAGGGCGCGCCTTCTGCCAGCCACAGAAATCGTCGAGACGATCAAGAACGCGGTCACCACACACGCCGCCGGAGCCCCGCAATCGGACGACATCACAGTGATTGTCGCCCGCCGCATACCTGTCGAATAGCCCGCATTTATGCCGGTGAAGCCCGCTGCTTCGCCGGTACGGAGCCCCTGATCCGCATATGCTCAACGTAGCCGTCATCGGTCTTGGTTTCATGGGTGCCACCCACCTGAAAGCGTGGGCGGCAGTCCCTGACGCGCGCCTCGCCGCAGTCGTGGATGCCGACCCTATCCGCCTCACCGGTGACCTCTCCTCCGCCGTCGGCAACCTCGCCACTACCGAAACCCATTACGATTTTTCCGGTCTCCGCGCCTACACCACTCTCGAACAGGCTCTGGCCGATCCCGCAATCGACGCCGTAGATATCTGCCTCCCCACAGACCGCCACGCCGCTGCCGCTACCGCCGCCCTGCGCGCCGGCAAACATGTCCTTTGCGAAAAACCCCTGGCGCTCGATTCCGACACTGCGGAAGAACTCTGCCTCGAAGCCGAACGCTGCGGCCGGGTCCTGATGGGTGCCCATGTACTCCGCTTCTTTCCCGCCTACCAGCAACTCGCGGCGCGCCTTCGCGGCGGTGAGCAGGTCAGATCAGCCCTTTTCCGCCGCCGTTGCGCCGCGCCCACCTGGGGAGCCTGGCTTTCCGACCCCGCCCGTAGCGGCGGAGCCATCATGGACCTCCTCATTCACGATATCGATTTCTGCGTTTCTCTCTGGGGCGTGCCGGAGTCCGTTCACGCTCGCGGCGATCGCGATCCCCAACACAATGTCGACGTTATCCATGCCGAACTGCGTTATCCCGGCAGGGGACCCGTGCTGATTACCGGCGGCTGGCACCACCCGCCGTACCCCTTTTCCATGGAGTTTACGGTTGTCACCAACTCCGGCACGCTCGATTGGTCCAGCCCGATGACAGACCTGCGCGAATATTCCGAAGGTGAACTGCATTCCATCCCGCTGGGGGACGCCGATGCGTTTGCCGCCGAACTGACTTATTTCAGTGACTGCGCCACCCGAAACGTCCATCCCGATGCCTGCCCGCCGTCGCAATCGGCCATGGCCATCGCCGTGGCCGAAAATATTGTGAAATCCCGCAACAGCAATGGAGCTAAAGTCTTGTGCTGACATCTTCACCGCAACCCTTCGAATCCGCCGTCATGTTCTGGGCAGGTGGCGACCCTTCCCTAACCATAGCCGAACTTATGCGCCTGGGCGTTCGTTCCGGGCAACTGGGCTTCCCCGGCAACCTGGACCTGTCCTGCGCTCCACAATGGCGGGACGCATTAGACGCCGTCGGTTTCCGTGTTTTCACGGTCTTCGCGGCCTATGACGGGGAAAGTTATGCCGATATCCCTACCGTCCAGCGAACCGTCGGCTTTGTGCCCCCGGTGACACGCGGGGAACGCGAACGCCGGACCTGCGAAGTCAGCGACTTTGCGGCGGTTTTAGGTGTCCCAGGCATCGCGACGCATATCGGGTTTGTGCCCGAATCTCAGGATGATCCGGACTACCTGCCCGTCCGGGACATGGTCCGCCGGGTTTGCGACCATGCCGCGCGCCACAACCAGACCTTTGCCCTCGAAACCGGTCAGGAACCGGCCAACGTCCTGCTCCATTTCCTGCAAGACGTGGACCGGCCCAATCTCGGGATCAACTTCGACCCCGCCAATATGATTCTCTACGGAACGGGCGACCCCATCGAAGCGCTCGGCATCCTGGGCCCCCGGGTCCTCACCGTCCACTGCAAAGATGGCAACTGGCCTGATCCGGCCCAACCCGGCTCGCTCGGCAAGGAGCAACCCCTCGGTTCCGGTGACGTGGGAATCCCGCGCTTCCTGGCCAAACTGAGGGAAATCGGCTACCAGGGACCGCTCTCCATTGAACGGGAAGCCAGCGATCCCATACGCAGAGTGAAGGATATTGAGGGTGCCCTGGCGCTTTTGGCCAGCCTGTCGCCAAATCCGGCCTGAGAACCCGTAATGGACCGCTCAACATATGCCGATCTACTCTTGAACAGGTGGCAACCCGCGTGGGGAAGGTGCCATTAGTACTGAGTAGTGATGCACTTCGCGCGTCACCGTCACACAGTGGTGTCCGCTGGACTCTGATTTGTAGGACAATGAGAAAGTAAGACTTTGAATATGCGACATCTGATTATTGCCTTAGCCGCCATTACGCTCGTTTCCTGCAGCGGGGATCCGGCCTATCAAAAGCAGAAGTATCTGGACAGTGGCAAGAAGTACCTTGAGCAGAAGCGCTACAAGGAAGCCTCGATCATGTTCCGCAAGGCGATCGAGAAAGACCGAAAATTCGGTATGGCTTACTATGAGCTTGCGCTTGTGAACATCGAGCTGCAACTCGTGCAGGATGCCTACCAGAATCTGCGGCGCGCCGATGAACTTCTGAATCCGAAGCTGGTGGCCATGGACGCCATGCTTGCGGACGCCAAAAAGAAAGCGAATGACCCGGAGACGTTCGAGCCGACTTTACAGGACTACATTCGCATGGCGAAGGATGCCAAAGCCAAAGATAACGGCCCGGAGGCGGACGACGCCAGGCTGAAACTCTGCGAGATCCTGCTGCTCGCCGCCCAGAGTAACACCGGCGGCGACAATTCGGCGCTGACGAAGGAAGTGCGCCAAAAAGTGGGCGAACTCCTCGCCTCCAATCCAAATAATTGGCAGGGTCACAAGCTCAGCGGCGATTTGGCGCTGATCGATGTGGTTGCCAAATTCCGCGCCGGCGATACCGCCACGGCCAAGCGGGAAGTTGGGGAGGCTGTTCAGGAATACCGCACGGCGCTGACCGGCAAGCCGGGCGACTACACGGTATCCCTGGCTCTTGCCCGGACGCTGGTGCTGGATGGCGAAGCAGCCGAGGCAGAGACGTTGTTTAAGGCCCTGATTGCAAAGGATAAGTCCAACGAGAACGGTTATCTCGAACTCTACACGCTGTACGTCGGCCAGAAAAAACTCCCGGAAGCCGAAGGCATCCTGAAATCCGCAATCGCCGCCGTCCCCAAGGACGCGAACCTTCGCCTGAGACTCGCGCAGTTTTATTTCGGCACGAAGCGAAACGACGAACTCGTCGCCCTGCTCAACGACATGAAGAAGGATCTGAAGATGTTCCCGCAAGCCTATATTCAGGCGGGCGACTTCTTTCTGCGCGTGAACCAGCCCGATAGCGCCATCAAAGAGTACGAGGCAGGCATCAAGAACGATTCCGACAACAAGAACAACTACCTGAAGAAGGAGATTGAGGTCTATATTCGCCAGAACAATATGGTGATGGCGCAGTCGAAGAACGACCAGATCCTCCACAACGACCCCAAAGATCCCGAAGCGAAAGGTCTCAAGGCCACTTTCATGCTCGATCACGGCCAGATTGCCGAAGCCATGGGCGATTTGCAGACCGTCGTCACCGCCCGCCCCAATAACTGGGTCGCGCGCTTCAATCTGGGCCGTGCCTACTTCGCTCAGGGCAAGTTCGAGCAGGCTCGCCAGGAGTTCGACAAGTGTATCGACCTCAACGCGGGCTATCTGCCGGCTCGCTATGCTCAGACACAGGTCGCCATTATCAGAGGCGACTTTGACGCGGCATCGCACGATGCGGACGAAATCCTGAAACTTCAGCCCAACAACGTGCAGGGCAGGGTCATGAAGGCCGCCGCGCTCCAGCGGCTTAACAAGTACGATGAAGCCCGCAAGCTGCTGAATGAAGTACTCGAAAAGAACCCGAATCAGGAGGAAACGCTCCTCGAACTCGGCGTGCTGGATCTGAATCAGAAAAGGACCAAAGACGCGCTCGACCACTTCAGCCGCGCTTACAAAGCCCAGCCGCAGAATATTCGCGGGCTGTTGGGCCAATCGAAAGCCCTCCTGATGGATGGCCAGATCGATAAGAGCGTGGCCGTGATCAAGGATGCGTCGCAGGCGGGGCCACCGTCGCTGGAAATGCAGCGGGAGCTGGGTAATTCGCAAATGGCCGCCCGGCAGTTCGACGCGGCCATTGCCACCTATCAGGCATTGATCGGTAACTCCGGCGTCGACATGAAAAACAAAGGCGATCTTTGGAGCCGTATCGGCGAGGCCTATCGCTACAAAGGCGACTATCCGAAGAGCATTGAGTTCATGGAACTCGCGGCCAAGGCGCTTCCGGATAATGCTGCCATCGCCACCAATCTGGCCCTGTTGTATGAAGCGGGCAAAGACCTTGCCCGCGCTCGTACAAATTACGAACGGGCGCTGAAGATCGACGCCAAGAATCCGCTGGCGCTCAATAATCTGGCCTATCTCATCACTGAAACCAACGGCGATCTGACAACCGCCATGAGCTACGCGACACAGGCAAAACAGCAACTGCCAAACTTCCTGGAAGTCAGCGATACCATCGGCTGGATTTATCTGAAGAAGAACAATCCGGACGGCGCAGTGGAGGAATTCAAGCGGCTCGTCGCTCAGGCTCCCGCCAACGCTATCTATCACTACCACTACGCGATGGCACTACAGCAGAAGGGCGATGTCACCGGTGCCAAAGCCGAGTGTGAAGTGGCTCTGCTGAACCGGCCCCAGAAGGACCTTGCGGACGAGATCCACGCACTCCAGAGCCGCCTCAAGTAACTTCGGTGGTCAAAGCTGAAAAAGGGCCTGTCGCGGATATCCGCCACAGGCCCTTTTCGTTTCCTGCTGTAGCTTTCTAGGCCGCCAGTTTGTACCGTCGCAGAACGTGGGCCAGCATCCCGCGCCCGCGGTTCAGCCTGGACTTCACGGTACCGATCGGAATACCCAGCCTGCCCGCGATCTCGCAATAGCGGAGTTCGTGCAGGTCGTAAAGAGTAATGATCTCCTGCAGATCAGGCGCAAGTTTCGACAAGGCTGCCTGCATGATCGCGTTCGCCTCGCGTCGGGCAAACACCTCATCGGGACATCGCCCGTGGTGTGGGAGATTCTCGATCCAGCGTTCGTGCCCGTCTATTGAGATCGTCTGGCGCGCTCTCCGGGTCCTCCGGTAATTATCCAGCAGAAGATTCCTCGTCACCAGAGTGAGCCACGCGACAAAGGATAGTTCGTCCACCCGAAAACTCTCCAGCGTTCGAAACACGCGCAGAAAAACCTCCTGCGTCATGTCCCTCGCGTCGCACTCCCGTCCAATGAAGCGATGACACATCCCATAAACCCGGCGCGTATGGCACTGGACCAGCTCTTCCCATGCGGCGGCATCGCCATTTTGACATCTCCTGACGAATCTGTTTTCCTGCTCACGAAGCTCAGCGGGGGAATTAGCGCGCGCAGTTACCCCGGCCTGACCTCCGTGCAGCGGATGAATGGGACGCGGCCCGCGAAGTCGACGAGCAGTATTCAATGGCATGATCTATTCTGAGTAAACGACATTTCCAGGACCGGCCACTCTTAAGTTTTGTAAAGTAGCTGGTTTGCCACCTGCATTATGAGCTACAACTAACTTGGGATGAATACAGCAACATCGGTACTTCTGGCGGATGACGACACCGAGCTGTGCGCTCTCATGGCCGACTTTTTCATGCCCCATGGTTTTCGCATGAAAGCGGTCCATAATGGTCGCACCGCCGTCAGTAACGCACTGGAAGGCAAATTTGACCTGGTGATTCTGGACGTCATGATGCCGGAACTCGATGGCTTCCAGGTGCTGCAACAGATTCGACGGCACAGCGCGATCCCGGTGATCATGCTGACGGCGCGCACCTCCCGAAGTGACCGCATCGAAGGCCTGAATGGTGGGGCAGACGATTATCTGCCGAAGCCGTTCGCCCCGGACGAACTGTTGGCACGAATCCGCGCGGTGCTGCGGCGCGCCGGCCCCAGGAGTCCCGCGGACGAAGCACTCGAATGTGGTGCCCTGTTACTGAAACCTGCCACCCGCGAAGTCTTCCTGCGGAATGCGCCGATAGTGCTCACGGCGATCGAATTCGATATTCTCGAATGCCTGGCCCGCTCCACCGGCAAGGTTGTCTCCCGGGACTCCCTTTCAACCGCTCTCTACCAACGCGAAGCGTCTCCCTTTGAACGATCTCTGGATGTCCACATCAGTCACCTTCGCAGAAAGCTCAATAATGACGAGGAACCGTTTATCCATACGGTGAGAGGCACTGGTTACCTGCTCGCCTCCCAGAGGCGTAACCAGTTGCCGGAGACGACCCAATGAGATCCGTCTATGCCAAAATCCTCGCGTGGTCGGTCGCCACTCTGATTATTTCGATGGGCCTGTTCTTCGTCATCAGCCGCCAGATTGAAATGAACCTGGGTGCGGGGGACGTATTCAGGCATATTCAGGCATTGGAACTGGAGCAGACCACCCGTGCTTATGAAGCCGGCGGACAAAACAGCGCCGCCGATGTCGTCGCGCAACTGGATCGCGTCATGAAATGGCGTCACTACATTCTGGATTCGAATGCCCGCGAACTGTCCACAGGAGCCGATCTGTCTGCATTGGTGGCGAGGCTCGAAGGGCACTGGGGCCGGCCAATCTCAAGCCCAAATGGCCTGATATTTGGAACCCGCGCACCGGATGGCCGCTATCTGCTGATCGTGGAAGCACCATTCTCTATCGAACTGTGGACCCTGCTCCCTTATTACGGCCTGATCCTCATCACCGTTGCGGCACTCTGCTGGCCCCTTGCATTTCATATCGGCTCCCCCCTCCGTTCTCTCACCCGCATGGTCGATCGCTTCGGCCAGGGAGATCTCTCGATTCGCGCACGATCAGGGCGGCGCGATGAAATCGGAACCCTTTCCAGATCATTCGATCGGATGGCCGACAGA
Organism: uncultured Acidobacteriia bacterium; assembly: GCA_903875575.1. GTDB lineage: Bacteria > Acidobacteriota > Terriglobia > Bryobacterales > Bryobacteraceae > BOG-234. Next base: position 78,235 of record CAIQWJ010000074.1, read on the forward strand.
ATCGAAACCCTTCTGACTGCGGAGCGGCGTCTGCTTCAGGACGTTTCACACGAACTCAGGTCGCCTCTGGCGCGCCTCAGTTTTGCCACCGAACTGGTCTCCACGGAACCCGATCGCGACAAGGCCGTGATGCGTATCCGGAAAGAAGTCTCTCGTCTTTCGACCCTGGTGGACGCGCTGCTGCAGATGACACGGGCCGAAGGCGACCCCGACTCAGGACAACGCAAAGATTTCCTGCTGGATGACCTGGTAAGGGAACTGGCGGAGGATTGCACGGTGGAAACCCATGCACGCGGTTGCCAACTGGCCCTTTCCTGTGCAGGCAACATCTCCATGAGGGGCGACCGCGAATTGATTCACCGGGCCATTGAAAATGTTCTGCGCAACGCCATCCGCTACTCGCCGAGCGGCGGGTCTGTGACTGTGCACGCACGCACGGAAGGCGACGACGCCTGGATCAAAATCGAAGATGCCGGACCAGGAGTCCCCGAAGAGGAACTCCCGCGGATCTTCGATCCTTTTGTCCGGGTGGATAATTCCAGGACCTCGGCCACCGGGGGCGTGGGCCTCGGCCTCGCCATCGCGATGCGCGCGATACGACTGCACAATGGCTCAATTGAAGCCAGGAACATTCACCCGGGCTTGTCCGTCACGATTCGCATACCCCTCGCCTGAGTTTCCCGCCTGACGGGCTGCCGACAAACATCGGAAGACGCCCGCTCACCTGCGCGGACCGGAAAACGGCTATTGATTCGACGCTTCTCACCGAACTGTGACTGTAAGGAGCGGCACACAGACTTACTTTTTCAGCACCTGCTAGAAACTTCTCGGTCGATAGCCAGGCCGCGCCCGTACTCTGTACCTCTTCGCCGCGTCCGTCACAATCTCTACGTTGATTCTCCGGTATCCTTCGTTGGGGTTTGGTGCCGGGTAGTAGGTCACGGCGTAAGAGTTACCGATATCCTCGCGGATCGCGTCGAAAGCCTCCACCTGCTTCTGCCAGGTCCTGGCCCAGTAGGCTTTTCCACCGGTGCTTCCTGTGATGCGCCTGAAGACACTGCTCGAAATCGGATCTTTGTTCACGTCGTTCGTCGAGATGACATAGATGGGAATCCCTTCGTCCTCGGCTACGGTCCGGACATCGTCTGGTGCCACCATGCTGGCATTGTCCGGCCCGTTCGAAAACACGATCACGACTTTACGTCCAGCCACCTTAGCCGCATCCCGCAGCGTCAGCAGTAACCCGTTGTAGAGAGCGGTGTCATCGCCGGCCACCGCCTTGTGCAGGCCGCCGATCGCGGTGTAGCGATCATTTGTCAGTTCGGCGGCGCGCGATAGATTCCGGCTAAAGGTATAAACGGCCACGGAATCCGCTTTATCCAGGCCACGCACGAAGTCGGCGATCGCGTCCTCTGCGTAAACGAAACCCTTGTACATAAAGTTGCTCGTATCGAAGAGGACAAATACGCTGGTACCGACAAAACTCTCCGTGGGCTTATCCGCGTTGACGGATGCGACGGCTGCGGCAGCCTGCGGAGAAAGTGGTTTCAGAATACCGCCATCGCCCACTTCCATGGCTGGCCGGTCGCCCTCAGCAAATGTCGAGAGCTTCTGCGCAATTCCATCTTCGGTGATCTTAAAATCCGACGGCTTCAGTCCGTTGACATACTTTCCCTTGCTGTCGGTTACCGTGAACGTCAGCACCACCAGATCCACGTTGGCCTTGAATTTGGCCACGGACGATTCCTGCGCCAGCAGCCAGGAACCGGACGTGAATGTGGCCAGCGCCACGCCCCCCGCAACGGTGGTCGCAACCGCCAGGCGCGAAAGCCGACGCCGCGCCCTCTCATTCACTCTCGTGCTCAATACGCTGTTCAGCCTCACGGTTAGTTCCTCGTCGTCTTTAACTTGCCCGTCCGAACATCTTCCCCGACTGATCGCAGACTGCGCAGCATGGCTGGCCAGTCTTCCAGATGCGAGGCAAAAATTCGTTCCAGCGCCGTCTGCGTCCATTCGGGAATCAGCAGCGCAAGCCGGGCCGGTGGGACGCCCGCCTCATCGGCCACACTGGCAAAGTAAAGCTGGTTCGATTCCCAACTCTCCGCCATGATCCGGCTGGAGTAACCCATCAGACTGGGAAACGTACGCAGATCGAGCAGTTCCTGCCGATACGAACCGGTCAGCGTAGGCTTGGGCGTTCCCCAAACGCGCGAAATTGATTCCGTGCCGACCTGTTTCGCCGCCTCCGCACGCAGATGCGCTAACTGCCGTCCGCCAGGATCATCGCCGGACGCCGACAGGTTCTGGCCGACCACGTAAGTCTCCGAGGGTGTCAATAAATCAATCGCCGCCCTGACATTGCCCTCCGCCACTGCGCGGCCGACTGCCTCTGACCGAATCAGGCTGGCGGCGTTCCCAACCGCATCAAGAACACGACTGCGCACACCCGGATTGACGGCGGCCTCCGCCAGCATCGCCTCGGTGTGGCGCATACTTGCCGATACCCATTGCATCTGCGCCTGCGTCACATCCCAATAGCGGGGTATCGTCGCGGAGAGGATCATCTGCGGTACCAGATCCCCCCAGATCAGGGCCTGTGTTTGGGAAGGCACCAGAAAGTCTTTCTCCGCCTCAGCGAGCGCATAAGGCAGGCCGGAGAGCGAACCCACCAGCCTCCCACCCGCGTTCGAAGGCCACCCGGCACCATACAGGCTGGTGGCCGACCATGCGTGGTCGGCACCCTGTGCCCCTACGAAATCGTGTCCGCGTACAAACAGAGGATTCGTCAGCAGGATCTGCGCGCCCGGTGGCGCATACCGGACATAGTTGTATCCGAGAATCGTATCCCGCAACGCCGGTGCCAGTTGCCCGCGGATGTCACGAAGCTTCTCCGGATCCTTTGCGGCTTTATCGATCAGCGCGCGCAGGTTCAGCTTTCGCTGATCCTGTATGTGCCGGTCCACCCAGTAGCCGAAGGCCTGGGAACCCTTCTCGTCGAAGGTCATGGAAGCGCGCGGCATCTGGATATCAGCGGCCCTCGCGGCCAGCCTCGCGGCAAGTTGGGAATTCAGCGCCCCGCCTTTTGCCACGGCTTCCAGATTGTCCGCCAGTTCAAAGATGACGTCGGGAGCAAAGAGAGCCTGGGCATCGAAGAACCGCTGTTGCTGCCTGATGACTTCCGTGCGGGCTTCGAGTTCATCTGCTGAGCCAGTCCCCGCAATTGCCCCGCCGGCCAGCAGCGCCATCGCGCGCTCCTGAATCACTCCGGCAGCCTGGCCCGTCTTCGCGCCAACCGGGGTGGCCGCCCGCGCGGCCAGCGGAACGCCGCCACTGCCGGCGCCGATTAAGCCCGTCAGACCGGTGCGCCCCGCGTCAAAGAGTTCGCGATTGGTTTTCAGAGCGGAGAACTGGCCGGTCAACGCCATGAGAGTTGCATCGGCTTCGCCCTGCGGGATATTTCCCTGGCGTGAGAAGATCTGCCAGAGTCCGGTCAGCCCCTGGTACATGGCGATCGCGTCCTGACGGAAGCCCTGATCACGCTGCTTGTCAAGGACCGCCGCTGTATCCATCCACGCGAGGATCGTGCGATCCGTCAGCCCTGCAGTCTCAGCGAAGACACCGTACTGCGAGCCATAGACCGCCCAGTCGCGAGCCAGTCGCTCAATGGTTGCGGCCTGCAGAGGCTGCGTACGGATGCGATCCATATCCGTAAAGGTCATGAACAGTTTCAGCGGCTCATTTTCGACCTGCCTCCGGCAGAGCGCGAACAGGGCTTCGACGACATCGTCGGCATCCTTCCAGTTCGCAGCCGCGGTACTGAGTTTGAGATCATACTTGTCTTTCGAGCCCTTCATGAAAAGGCTCTTCCATACATCGAGGCCGCCCGGAAGATGCGGCTTACCGCCGGCGTCCATCTGCATGCGGGTGGTGAGCAGCATCAAATCGGCATTGGAGTTGAAGACGGGGCGGGCAGGGCCGGGTGTGGTGAGCTTGCCACGAATGGCCGCATAGAACCGCTTCATGCGGACTGGGTCCGTGAGGTAGTCGAGAACGGGGCCGTGGATGCGGGCCAGTGCATCGTAGAGCCCGGCGAGCCAGCCATCGTCTTTACTGAGGAGCTTATCGAAGAAGTCCGTGCCCTTGTCAGGCGAGGCACCCGCAAGGTCTGACCAAGCCGACGCGGCCTTAGCGCCGCCGGGTGCGATTGCCTTGCCCTGGCGGATCTGAAAGTTGCCGCCGAAGAAGTCGAGAATCGCCGCGAAGCCGCGCAGGCGAACCGGTGCCATGGCTCCACGAAGGTCGTTCGCGGTCTCCGGGTCGAGCTTCGACATTCCGAGATAGAAACGACACAGCCCGGGGTCGCCGATCACAGCTTCCAGGAAGTCACCCTGCGCCTTCTCTTTGGGCGACATCCAGTAGTCGGCGGTATAGAGGACCTCGACGCGGGTGGATGTATAGGGATAGCTGAAAGGCTTTTCGGTCTGGAGGGCCTGCTCCAGTTCTGAGAGCGGGAAGCCCGAGTCCGTCGTCAGGAACGCACGGGCGGCGTTGACGGTTTCGAGCACCACTTCGCTGCCGCAACCGCCGCGCATCCGGTAGCCCAGCACACGGAGCAGATCATTGGTCTGAGAAGATTCGCAGGTGGGTACTTTAATGACGTGCTCGGCACCGGCCAGTTGGTCGAGCTCTTTGACCTGGGAGAGATAACGGCGGACCAGCTTGAGGTACTCGGTGGCCTCCAGTATTTCGCCGCCCCGGGAGGCCTGATAGCCGCTGGTCACGATGTTGCGTGCCAGCGCGGGCAGGATGTCGGCGGGGCCGGCATCGGGTGCGAGTGCTGCCATGCGGGCGAAGGACCGGTAAGGGCCGGGGATCTGAATGCTTTCGTGTTGAACTTGCGAGGATGACGCCTGTGCGTCGGGTAGGGCGAGGTCCGTGCCTCCCAGCGCCTGGTACTCGGCGAGGTCTGACTGGGCCATCGTGCGATCTCCGGCGATCAGATCAAGCAGGACGGCTCGGCGTTGGGCCGCGGCGGCATTCGAAGGTTTGTTCTGCCGCTTCCAGAGTGCGGCGGCGTTTCGGAAGGTCTCCCTGGCCGCTGTGTCGTGGCGGCGCTCCAGAAAACCTGCGTAGCCCGTCAGTAGTTCCGCATCAGTGGAGGCGCTGCGCACGGCCTGGGCGAGAAGATCACGCGCGGCGGCGGCGTTGCCCGCGTCTTCCATTTGCTGCGCGCGGTCCAGTGTGTCGCTTGCAGTCGAGGCGAACAGGACACCTGATGTGAGGAACGCGGCAAGAGCGAGGGCCCCCACCACTCCACAGTTCTTACGGCGCGATACCAAAGATGTCACGATCAAGCGCTGCATCCTCCGAACCAGACTAAATTGCAACAGGGATCGTCGCGAACTCACGGTTCGCTTTGCTGTACTTTACCACGTCGAGGGAGGCTGTGTGTAGCGCGGAGACGCTTTTCTACGGCGTCTGCATCGCCGCGAGTTCGGCCAGATCCAGACGGCCGGTGTAGATGGCCATGCCGAGGGCGCAGTTGATGTTCATGGCGGTGAGGGCGCGGATATCGTCCATGGTGGTGATGCCGCCGGCGGCGGTGATCTCCATGTCGGTGGCGGCGCGCAGGCGGGCGAACCAATCGAGATCGGTGCCCTGCATCATGCCTTCCTTATCCACGTAGGTGCAGAGGAAGCCCGAACAATAGGGCTCCATCTGCCGGATCACTTCTTCGGCGGTGAAGTTCGTCGCTTCCTGCCAGCCTTTGATAGTGATGCGGCCAGCCTTCGTGTCGAGGGCAAGAACGATCTTCTCGCGCCCCACTGCGTCGACCAGGCTTCGGAGGAAGGCGTGATTCGGACCTTCGGCATTGAAGGCCGAGGTGCCGACGATGACGCGGAAGACACCCTGGGCCAGGAGAGCCTGCGCGCGGGCCACGGTGCGGACGCCGCCGCCAGCGCGGATGACGGCCTTCGAGGCCAGCATTTCGACGAGGTCGTCATTGGCACCGCGGCCCATGGCGGCGTCGAGGTCGATCACCTGGATCTGGGGGAACGCGGCGAACTTGCGCAGCATTTCATCGGGGCTGTCGCCTTCGAGAGCCTTCTCGCGGCCCTGCACCAACTGGACGACTTTGCGATCCATCAGATCGATACAAGGGACGATTTTTGCCATTTAGTGAGTTTTCCTGACCGGTATGCCTTCGCGATCGAGATACTCTTTGAGATCGTCGACCGTGTAGGTGCCGTAATGAAATATGGAGGCGGCGAGGGCGGCATCTGCTTCGCCTTCGGTGAGTACTTTGAGGAAGTGCTCGGGCTTGCCAGCGCCGCCGCTGGCGATGACCGGCACTTTGGTGGCGCGAGACACGGAGCGCGTGAGTTCGCAGTCGAAGCCTGTCAACACGCCATCGGTGTCCATCGAAGTCAGCAGGATCTCGCCGGCTCCGAGGGCTTCGCCGCGCGCGGCCCATTCGACGGCGTCCATCCCTTCATCCACGCGGCCGCCTTTGGTAAAGACATGCCACTGACCGGGGGCGTGACGGCGCGCATCGATGGCGAGCACGACTGCCTGTGCGCCAAATTCGTTGCTGAGTTCGGTGATGAGTTCCGGGCGGCGCACGGCCGAGGTATTCACGGAAACTTTGTCGGCACCGGACATGAGGATGAGGCGGGCATCGGCTACAGAGCGAATGCCGCCACCGACGGTGAGCGGAATGAAGACCTGGCGGGCAGTGCGGGCGACGACGTTGGCCATGATGTCGCGGGCGTCGCTGGAGGCGGTGATATCGAGGAAGACGAGTTCGTCCGCACCCTGCTGGTTGTAGCGGTCGGCGAGTTCCACGGGGTCACCTGCGTCACGCAGGTTGACGAAATTGATGCCTTTTACTACGCGGCCCGCGGTGACATCGAGACAGGGGATGATGCGTTTGGCGAGCATTATGTCAGCTCCACAAAGTTGCGCACGATGGCGAGACCGAGCGGTCCGGATTTCTCGGGGTGGCACTGGACGCCGAAGGTGTTGCCGGATTCAAGCACGGCGGTGTAAGGAATCGAGTAAGTGCAGGTCGCGGCGGCCTGTTCCACAACCGGTACGTAATAGCTGTGCGCGAAGTAGAGATGCGGGCGTTCCGGCAGGCCTTTCAGGAGGCGCGAGGGGCGGACCAGATCGAGCTGATTCCAGCCCATGTGGGGGACGCGTTCTTCGATGGCGAAACGCTCCACCTTGCCGGGGAAGATACCGAGACCGGGTTGGCCTGGGGCCTCGGCGCTCGATTCAAAGAGACCCTGAAGGCCGAGGCAGATTCCGAGGAACGGGACGTCGGCTTTGATGCGCGCGATGAGAGTTTCGCGGACGTTCATTTCATCGAGAGCGCGCAGCATCTGGCCGAAGTGGCCGACGCCGGGCAGGATGATTTTGGGGGCGCGTTCGAGACCGACGGCGTCGCGGACGAGTTCGTAGGGGGCGCCGATTTCGTCGAGCGTGTTTTGGACCGAGCGCAGGTTGCCGGCACCGTAGTCGAATATCGCGATCACAACAACCCCTTGGTGGAGGGCAGGAGGTCTTTCAGTCTGGCGTCGGTGGAGGCTGCGTAGCGCATGGCGCGGGCCCAGCATTTGAAGATCGCCTCTATCTTGTGATGATTGGAGCGACCGTAGAGAACTTTGGCGTGCAGGTTGGCACCGGCGTGGTGCACGAAACCGTCGAAGAAGTCCGTGAGGAGTTCGGTCTGGAGATCGCCCACGAGGCGGACTTTCACCAGATCTTTGTAGACCAGCGCGGGACGGCCGCCGAGATCGACTGCGACGACGGCGAGAGTCTCGTCCATCGGCAGAACGAAGTAGCCGGCGCGGTTGATGCCTTTGCGGTCGCCGAGAGCCTTGGCGAAGAGCTGACCCATTACGATGCCGACGTCTTCCACGGTGTGGTGCTGGTCGACGTCGAGATCGCCATCGGCTTTCAGCTTGAGGTCAAAACCGCCGTGCTTTGTGAAGAGCTCCAGCATGTGGTCGAAGAAACGAATTCCGGTGGAGATCTCGTAACGGCCTTTGCCTTCGATGCGAAGTTCCGCGGCGATGCGCGTTTCCTTCGTGTTGCGTTCGATCTTAGCTGTGCGTATCGCCAATGACGGCCTCCAGTGAGTTGATATCTTCGAGCACTGCGATAGCGCCTTCGTTGCGCAGCAACTGCACGAGTTCGTCGCGTCGCGGCGAAGTTGGGGCGGCAATCCCGATGAAGGGCACGCCGGCGGCGCGGGATGCGCGGGCGTCGTCTACCGTGTCGCCCAGGTACCAGGCTTTACCGTGTGGCACCTGCTCGCGGATCTTGTGCAACCCTTCGGGGTGGGGTTTGGCGTGCGAGACGTGATCCACACCGACGACCGGATGGAAGATCTCTTTCGCGAAGCGGTCGAGAGTGAGCTGGGCTTCCCAGCCGAGGCGGCCGGTGAAGATGGCGAGGGTGTGATTCGCGGCGAGGCGATCGAAGAGACCTTCCGCTGCGAGCCAGCGCTCCCGCAGAATGAGGCCGCCGGCGTTGCCGTTTTCCCGATCGCCGAGGAAGATTTTCTGGAAGCGTTCGACAACATCGTCGTAGGCGACTTCTTCTCCGAGTTCCTGAATCATGCGATGGGAGAGCTTCCAATCGTCGTTGAAGCCGCCGCGATTTTTCCAGCTCTGGACATCGTCATTGGTCGGCTCAGTGCCGGTGAAGTGCAGGACTGTAGCCTGGATGGCGGCGCGGTAGGATTCGCTGACGTCCACGAGGACGCCATCCATGTCGAATACGATCAGGTTCTTCACCGGGAGGTCTCCAGTCGGGTGGGGGTGAGAGTGGTTTCGCCGTGGGCGTCGGCGGGGGTTGCGTGGCCGGGGGGGCGCGTGGCTTGTTGCCGCGTGCTGGATGCGGCCGCGCGTGCGTGGGTAATGGTGCGGGCGGTCTGTGCGCGCTGGACGGCGGGGCCGCGCGGGTTCGCGGCGGAGGAGGCCGCAGGAACGAAATTGGGTGCGATCGCTCCCTTGCGGTCGCGGCTCATAATGGCGTACCGTGTTATCGGAATCGGTGCGGATAGTGTCGTTGCGTGCGTTACGGGAGTGAGTGCGGACAGTGTAGGTACGCGCGTTACGGGAGTCAGTGCGGATCGTGCAGGTACGTGCGTTACCGGAGTGAGTGCGGATAGCGTAGGTACGTGCGTGACCGGAGTCAGTGCGGATAGCGTAGGTACGTGCGGGACCGGAATCGGTGCGGATAGTGTCGTTGCGTGCGTGACCGGAGTCGGTGTGTATTGTGCAGGGACGCGGGTGACCGGAGTTGGTGCGGATAGCGCAGGTACGTGCGTAGCCGGATTCGTTGCGGATAGTGTCGTTAAGTGTGTTACCGGAATCGGGCCGGATAGTGTCGTTGCGTGCGTCACCAGACCTTCTCCAGTTCTTCGAGGACACGGGCGGCCTGTTCGCGCGTGCCTACGGTGATGCGGACGCCGCCGGGGATTTCGTAGCTGCGATCGCGGACCAGAATCGCCTGTTCGCGGAGGGCGTCGCGGATCTCGACCGCACGGTCTCCGAAGTAGCCGAGGACGAAGTTGGCGGAACCCGGTACGTAGTCGATGCCCAGCTTTTCGAGTCCGACTTCCAGCATCTCTCGGGCGGCCAGGGCTTCCGAAACATAGGTTTCGATGAAGCCGGTATCGGCTACGGCTGCTTCGGCGGCTATGGCGGCGAGCGCGTTCACGCTGTAGGGCGACTGCGCCTTATGCAGATACTTCACGTTGGCGGCCTGCGAGAAGAGGCAGCCCATGCGGAGAGCGGCCATGCCGTAAACCTTCGAGAAAGTCCGACTAACGAAGAGCTGCGGATACTTCCAGATCAGGTTGAGCGCGGTGACGCCGAAGAATTCGTAATAGGCTTCGTCGATCAGGACCGCGGCGTGGGGAGCGGCTTTGAGGATCTGTTCGATCGCCGACAGATTGATAGCTGTTCCGGTCGGGTTATTGGGGTTTGCGATCAGGATGGCGCGGGTGCGCGGCGTGATGGCGGCCAACAGTTCATCGAGCGGAAACTTCAGAGCGGGCGGCTGGTAATCGACTTCCACGATCTTCGCGCCCGCCACTTCGGAGTAGAAGCGGTACATGGCGTAAGAGGGACGGAGGGCGATCACTTCGTCGCCATCATCGACGTAAGTGTTGACCAGAACCTGAATGGCCTCATCGGTCCCATTGGTGAGCAGGAGCTCATCGGGCGAGACTCGGAAGAAGTTCGAGAGCGCGGTCTTGGCGCGGGCGTAGTCGGGATAGACGGTGAGCAGGCCGGCGTCGAGAGTTTCCTGGAGGCGGCGGATCACCCAGGGCGAGCAGCCGACGGTGTTCTCATTGAAATCCAAACGGAGCTTATCGAGACGGTTGCCGGTGGGCGGCGAGTACGGCGCCATGCCCAGAACGGCTTTGCGGGGTAACAACTCAGACAAGGCGCACCTCAACAGAACGAGCGTGGGCTTCGAGACCTTCGGCTCTCGCGAGCGTGGTGACGGACGGCGCGATCTTTTTCAGGGCGCGGGCGTCGAGTTGCTGCACAGAGATGACCTTGACGTAGTCGGCGGCTGAGAGACCTCCGCGCAGACGCGCCACACCGTTGGTCGGCAGAACGTGATTGGGGCCGGAGGCGTAATCGCCCGCGGCTTCCGGACTGAACGGGCCGACGAAGATGCTGCCGGCGTGGCGGATCTTCGGGATGAGCTCTTCGTGGTAAATCGCGAGGTGTTCCGGCGCGAAACGGTTGGAGAGTTCTACGGCTTCATCGAGCGAATCGACAATGATGATGGCGCTGTTCTTGTCGATGGCCTTGCGGGCTACCAGCGCGGTGGTGAGGGTTGAGAGTTGCTTCTCGATTTCCTTCGCTACTTTGTCAGCAAGTTTGCGCGAGGTGGTGAGGAGGATGGCGCTGGCGTCGGTATCGTGTTCGGCCTGGGCGAGCATGTCGGCGGCGAGGAAGCGCGCGTCGGCATCGGCGGCGATGATCAGAATTTCCGTTGGGCCCGCGACAAAGTCGATGCCGACTTCACCGGCGAGCAGGCGCTTGGCCGCGGCTACATAGATGTTGCCCGGGCCAACTATGCGGTCTGCGCGGGGCACGGTTTTGGTGCCGTAGGCGAACGCGGCTATCGCCTGTGCGCCTCCCATCTGGAAGACCTGATCGAGACCGAGGCGGTGGGCGACGCCGTAAACTTCGTCGACCGGCTTTGGGCACGCCACACATATATTCGGAACGCCGGCTACCTGCGCGGGAACCGCCGTCATGATGAGAGTGCTGGGCAGCGGGTAGCGGCCGGCCGGAATGTAGGCACCCACCGTGTCGAGAGGGCGAACGACCTGACCGAGTTTGTGGCCGGGACCGTAGCTACTGAAGGACTCTTTGGGGAGTTGCTTCTGCGCGTAACGACGAACGTTGTGAGAGGCTACTTCGACGGCGTCAATAAAGGCCGGAGTCAGGCGATTGGCGGCGGTGCCGAGTTCGGCCACCGGCACGCGCACGGACTTGCGGGTCAGGCCGTCGAACTTGCGGGCGTACTCCATCAGGCCTTTGTCGCCATGCTTGCGGACGGCTTCGAGGATGGGGCGCACTATCGCTTCGGCTTCCGTCATGCGGGCCGAGCGGCGGGCGAGGAGGCGGCCGGTGTCGCTGGATTTGAGGATGCGGATCATTTTGAGGTCACCCTACATCACTATTTTGTTGAGCGGGTATTCGACGATGCCTTCGGCTCCTGCCGCCTTGAGGCGCGGGATGATGGAACGCACGGTGGATTCGTCGAGGATGGTATTTACAGCCAGCCACTCGCCATCGCTCAGATGAGAGACCGTGGGGCGCTTGAGAGCGGGCAGGACGCCGAGGACGGCTTCGAGACTGTCCTTATGGACGTTGAGCATGAGACCGACTTTGCCGAGGGCAGCGATGGCGCCATCGAGCAGGAGTTTCAGATCCTGAAGTTTGGAGCGCTTCCAGGCGTCTTCCCAGGAAGCGATATTTGCTATTAGCTGGGTGTTGGATTCGAGGACGGTTTCGACGATGCGGAGCTTGTTGGCGCGCAGGGAGGAGCCGGTTTCGGTGACTTCGACAATGGCATCGGCGAGCACAGGGGGCTTGACTTCAGTGGCACCCCAACTGAATTCCACCTTGGCTGTTACGCCATTCTTTTCGAGATAGCGCTTCGTTGTGGCGACGAGTTCGGTGGCGATGGTCTTGCCTTCGAGATCCTTCGCGCAGTTGATGTCGCTTGATTCGGGAACAGCGAGGACCCAGCGGACTTTGCCGAAGCTCTGCTTGGCGTAAATGAGGTCGGCCACGGCGACGACGTCGGCACCAACTTCGGAGACCCAGTCGAGACCTGTGAGGCCGGCGTCGAGAATGCCGTCCTGAACGTAGCGGGCCATTTCCTGAGCGCGGATGAGCATGCACTCGATTTCGGGATCGTCAATGGAGGGGAAGTAGGAGCGCGAACTGGTGCTGATGTTGAAGCCGGCGCGGCGGAAGAGATCGACGGTGGCGTTTTCGAGACTACCTTTGGGGATACCGAGTTTGAGCTTAGCCATTACTTTGTTCCTCCGTAGACGGCGTTGGGGTCATAGGTGGGTTTTTCGGATTCGACCCACTCGTTGTTTTCGAGTTTGCGATAGAAGCAGCTTTCGTAACCGGCGTGACAGACGCCGGGGCCGATGGCGTCGACGGTGATGAGGAGGGTGTCGTTATCGCAATCGTTGAAGATTTCTTTGACGATGAGGCGGTTGCCGGAGCTTTCGCCTTTCATCCAGAGTTTGTTGCGGGTGCGGCTATAGAAGGTGACGCTGCCGGTTTCGAGGGTTTTGCGCCACGCCTCTTCGTTCATGAAGCCGAGCATGAGGACGCGGTGCGAAGTGGCGTCCTGAACGATGGCCGGGAGGAGTCCGTCTAGTTTTGAGAAGTCTAGTTTCGTCATTTTGTGTTGCCGCCGCTGGGCTGGTGTTTCGCTCTCGGGGAGGAGGGCGAGGGCAAGAAAAAAGCCCGCCAGTGTTGCGGCGGGCGTCCTTTCGTTTGAATCGTTAAATCAAATCAGGCCAGCACCCGCGCGGTTGTGGAGCGATGGTGGTGGTGATGTAAGGCCATAAAGGGATAGTGTAGCAAATGTGGGTTTATGGCCACAGATGAACCTGGACAAGGCAAAGACACTTAGGGCATTTGATGGGGTCATGGGTTGCGGTTTGAGCGGCATTCAGGCTGCTTTTTTCGGATTATCGGGTGTGATGCCGGGGAAGTGTCGGTCCTGGTATTTGAAGCGGTCACGATCTGTCGGGTTTTTGCGGTGGTGGCGGTAGGTGTAGCGCTCGATTGCTTCGAGCGAAAAAACGAATCCGTCGTCGGAGGGTTGCCAGGGTAAGTCCCTTGTTTTGCTGAACTCGTAGAGGATGCGGGCTTCTTCGAGTTCGGCGAGATGCTTCGCTTCCCGGTCGGCCTGGGCCTGTTTGAGCTGGGCCATGAACCTTTCGAAGGATTTCTGGATGCGTTGCTCGTAAAGCGAGAGGCGTTCGAGAGTCTCGGCACGATTGGCGACGGAGGCAGCTTCGATGACGGCGGCCTGGATTTCAGGATGGTCGGAATGGAAGAGTTTTTGGGTGCCATCGAAATGGCCGAGCATGACGATGTTCTGGCAGTGGGCCGGGATGGTTTGGAGACGCCATGCCTGGTTGATGGCTTGACCGGCCAGGAAGGTTTCTTCTTCGCCGATTGGGGCTAGTGATGCCAGGAAGTTGTTGAAGAAGAGGGTGTAGCGTTCGCGGTCTTCTTCGGCGATGAGGAGAGTTTTGCCTGTCAGGCCGTGACGGTACGCGTTGAGACAGGTCTTTGCTTTGGCCTCCGGGGTCTTTGGGCCCGGGAGTTTTCTTTCGATGGAATGAAGGTTGTTCATGCCCTACGAGTAACATGCGGGTCGAGCAGGACTGGCGCATTTATTTTGCATGCTGTTGATTTCAGGGGAGATATATTTCAGAAATCGACCGCAACGCATTTCGCGGTACTGAAACGTGTCGAGATAGGAGGTCGGCGGGAGCGCGGCAGGGTGATCGTAAACGGGCCCGTCTCGTTGACCACACTGTACCCCGCCGGAAAGCCGAAAGAGCGCCGGATCGGGGTGGAGAGGTTGGGGGTGCGCCGCGCCGGTTGAGATTAGAAATTCGACAAGTAGTAGATTCCGCCAGATAGTTCGAGGCCGGATGTCGTCAGGCGCAGGAAGCGCCGGACAATTTCTCCCGTGGAGTATCGCTGCTGCGGAATGATCAGGATACCGGAGTGGGAACGGCCTCGCTCCAGCCACTCGCAATGAAGTGCCGCGAAGTCACGGGTATTGGCGCTTACGAGAATCCGGCCCTGCGCGCTCGCAAGCATGAGTTGGGATTCGTCGTCACGAGCCTTCATTCCGGAGTCGAGGAAAGTCGTCACGTCAATAGCGTGGCTACGCAAGGCTGCGACGAGCCGATGCTGGGCGGAATCCTCGTCGAAATAGAATTTCACGTGTCAGGGCCGAGACGGCAGACGGGAGGAGCGAACACCCTCGTCGTAGGCCTGCTCCTCGGCTTCGATGTCGGCGTCGATCTCCTGCTTGTTGGCGTGATAAAAGGCCAGACTGGCGTAGACCTGCGCAAGAGAAAGAGGCGGGCGGTCCGCCGCTATCTCTTCAGGGGATAGGCCCCTGTTGTTTTCGATGGCGATGGTTCGCACGCACAGGCCGGTTCCGGCGATAATCGGGCGGCCACCGCGCAGGGCGGGGTCGCGCGTTATCAGGGCACCGATTTCGGCGAAGGCGACGGGCATCTTGACCTCAGTATAGCGCCGAACGGGGATCTGAATTTGTGCAGCTTCAGCTTTTCGTTAAGGGCGCAACGAAGATCAGTATGATGGGATTACCTTTGCCCTCGAACGACTTTGCGATTGAATTGGACGCTATTTTGCCTGGCGATTTGCCTCGGCGGGAGATTGTGATTGCCTGTGCTTCGCGGCATTTGGAGATGATTGTGGAGATCAATGAGGTGATGAACCTCACCAGGATCACGACGCCTCGGGATGCAGCGATTAAGCATGTTCTCGATTCGGTGATGCCGTGGCGGTTGTTTGCCGGGGCGAAGCGCGTGCTCGACGCTGGGACCGGGCCGGGGTTTCCTGGGTTGCCACTGGCTCTGGTGTTGCCTGAGACTTCGTTTACTCTGGCGGAGTCGACCGGGAAGAAGGCGCGGTTTGTGGAGAGCGTGATTGCCGATTTGAAGATTGAGAATGCGCGGGTGCTGGCGGAGCGTGTGGAGGATATCGGGAAGCGCGAGAAGTTTGAGATTGTGACGGCACGGGCGTTTGCTCCGATGCCGAAGGCGTTGAAGATGCTGGCTCCGCTGCTGAAGAAGGGCACGCGGGCTCTCCTTTATAAGGGGCCTGAAGTTGCCACTGAGATTGCCGAGGCGGAACGGGAGGCGAAAGCGCTGGGGGTCGCGTTTGAGATCGTGATGCGGTATGAACTGCCGGACGGGCTGGGTACGCGGAATATCGTGCAGATTACGCGGTAGCCAGTTTGTGGATTCGGTGGAGCATTGTCCCAGGTGAGCTTGCGGAAGGATGCCGCGCATCAGGTCAGGGTTTCGCGGGCCCTGCATTTTCCGGCAAGTCGACTGGCACCGGGATTTCCCTATCGATAAACTTCGGATCGGTGCCGAACACGGGCGATGACGATCTCCCGGGGCATGATTTGAAAGATCACCCGATAATCCCCGACACGCAGGCGGAAGTAGCCGTCCCAGGTCCCCGAAAGAGCCTTGATGTCGCCCTCGCCGGATTCACCATACCGGGTCAGCGCCAGAAGTATGCGCCGCGCATTTTCCCTTTTGCTCATAGACGCTCTCGCGTCCCTGCCGGGTCCACGCCACGCAGTTCGGAGCGCGCGGACTCAGGCCACGCAAACTTCATTGAAGTCCGAATTCGCGCAGCATTTCGTCGTGTGAAACTACCCTGCCTGCCTGAATGTCTTTTCGGGCGCGGGCGATCGCTTCCGCATCCCCGGCAGTAACCGGTTCATCGTCCAGAGGCGCGGACATTGCAGCCCGGAAGGCGGCATCCCTGGCCAGATACTCCAGGGCGCGCTGTGTCACGGCAATCTCGCCCTCGGGGATGCGGTCGATCAGTTCATGCAATGCTTCGCGGGTCATATGTCTTCCTTCAGGGTATTGCACCCGGCAGGCAGTCTGCGAGCCTGTAAGGCACCGAAGCGCGCGACACACTTACCAGGGGAGCATTTCGCGGAGTCGCATGGCCCAGCCGGGCGGGTCGAAACCTTCCAGCATCCAGAGGCTGCTGATGGTTTTATAGGACGCGAAGAGGACGCTCTTGCCATCGGGTGAAAGGGTTAGGCGGATGCCGGGGACACGGTAGGTATTGGGCGTGGCATCCTTGCCGAGATCACCGATGACCTTCTCCTTGCCGGAAGCGATGTCAAAGGAAAACAGATAATTGTGATCGGGCTCAGTTCGGATGCCATAGACGCGTTGCGAGTCGGCAGAAAACGTGAGAGCGGGAACCGACGAATCGCGACTGGTCTGCAGGAGTCTGCGAACGGTCTGACCATCGGGCGAGATCAGGTTCCAGAAGACCGCGGTAGTGTCTTTCGCCGACTCAATGAAAGTAATCCATTTGCCATCCGGCGACCATGACGGTAGCGGGTTGCCTGCAAGTTTTTCGCGCAGGACGACGGGCGTGGCTTCACCGCTCGTCTTCGCGAGCATCAGCGAAAACCCGACATCCCCCCGGCGGGCGAGGTATACGAAACGGTTGCCATCCGGCGACCAGACACCTCCGGCCTCCCAGGTGTTCCTGTCGTTCGTCAGCCGAACAGGTGGTCCGCCGGAGACGGAAGAAATCCAGTCCAGCGCATGTTGATCCCGATCAAGTTGGGAATAGACGATCCGGTCCGTTCCCGGGGATAACGCCGGGCTCATAAATCCTCTGGTAGTTTGGGGAGGGAAATCAGACGCAGTGACGATTTGCCGGTCCCAGCCTTCCGCGCGCATCCAGATGGCGGACGCACCGTTGCGAGCGCTCTCGTAAACGAACTTGTCCTGGTGCAGCGCCCATGCCGGCATGCCCATGGGCACAGTTGACGAGACGACGCGCTGAAGGGTGGCATCGCTCAGCGATGCGGAGAGTATGATGTATTCACCGCCGTTCTGCGTATAGAGAATCTTCTTTCCGTCGGGCGAGACAGAGGGCGATGTTTCGCCCGAATTGCCTGCACCGGATGTAATTTGGCGCCGCGCGCCCGAATGAAGTCCGGCGAGCCACAGGTGTACGGGTTGATCTTCTCCTGCAGTCCATGCGAGCACGCCGGTGCGCCCGTCCGGAAACCAGGATAGCTGGGGTGTGCTCCCGTAGCTGCGCAGACCTCTCAGAAATTGTTGTGGAACGCGTTGTCCGGCGGGGAACGGAAGCCTCCATGCCTGTTTCTCGCCGGGGACGTCCACGAGAAGCGTGAGCGACTGGCCGTCCGGCGAAAAGCGGAGGAGGGGTTGACTAAAATTGATGGTTGCTTCGAAAGGAGCTGGCGCGTACCGCATCAACGGAGCATCCGGGGGAGTAGCAAAGAACACGGCAAACTTCCCGTCGTCCGCCCTGCGCAGGACGGCAAAAGTCTTGCCGTCCGGCGAGACTGTCGCGACAATAAAACCATTGCCGGCGGAAGCGTCCACCGGGGCGATAAATTCCGGCACTCC
The DNA here is from genome assembly GCA_903875575.1 of uncultured Acidobacteriia bacterium. GTDB lineage: Bacteria > Acidobacteriota > Terriglobia > Bryobacterales > Bryobacteraceae > BOG-234. The sequence continues at coordinate 96,002 of CAIQWJ010000074.1, forward strand.
GCCGGTCACAGGCACTGAGAGCAAGGCGGACGGAGGGGTTTTGGCCTGCGGATTTGGCCCGACAATCCAGACTCGTTTGCTATCCGGGGTCCAGCCCACTGGCACCCACCTGTTTGCAGCGGAGGTCAGCGGTGTGGCGTCGGACGAGTTCAGGTAACGCAGGAAGACGCGGCGCTGGTTGGCGGCACCGGCGGCGTAGACGAAGGCTTTGCCATCGGGCGACCAGACAGCAGAGGTCGGGTTTTCCCAGGACACCTCCATGGGAGTGAACTTGTAGCTCCCTGCGCTCGCGACGGGTCGGAACGCCCAGACTGCGATGCCGCCCAGAATGATCCCCGCGGCGAGGGTGAGCCACAGGAGGTTTCGGCGCGTTTTGGGGGGAGCCTGTGTGGTTTCGGAGGCCGGAGTGGCACTGGCCGAGACGGATTCGGAGAGGCGGTCGCGGAGTTGGCGGAGTTCGCGGTAGAGGTCTCGGGTGGAATCGTAACGCTCGGCGGGTTCTTTGTGGAGGAGGCGTTCCACGATCCAGCGCAAGGGCGCGGGTACGGTGTTCGGCAGCGGTTCGGGATCTTCGCGAATGATCGCCGTCATGGTCTCGGCGGCGCTATCGCGCTGGAAGGCGCGTTTCCCGGCGGCGAGTTCGTAGAGGACCAGGCCGAGGGAGAACTGATCGGACTGCGCGGTGAGGTTGGCCTGGCCACGCGCCTGTTCCGGGCTCATGTAGGCGATGGTGCCGACGGTGCTGCCGGGGTCGGTGAGGTTGAGGGCTACGGTGCGGGTGGCGTCGTCCTGGGAGATTTCGGCTTCTTCCCGTGCCGTCGCTTTGGCGAGGCCGAAGTCGAGGATTTTGATGCGGCCATCGCGGGTGATGAGGATGTTATCGGGCTTGAGGTCGCGATGGACGATGCCGGCGGCGTGGGCGGCGGCGAGACCGTCGGTGATTTGCGCCGCGACATCGATGAGCTTGCGCGGGTTGTCGACAGGCGCTATGGGGGCGCCTCGACGTATTCCATGACGAGGTAGTCCGGGCCGACGTCGTAGAGCTGGCAGATGTTGGGATGGTTGAGGGCGGCGACGGCGCGGGCTTCGCGGTTGAAGCGGTCAGAGAATTTGTCTTTGGAGATTTTGACGGCGACGGTGCGGTCGAGACGGGTGTCGCGGGCTTTCCAGACTTCGCCCATGCCGCCGATGCCGAGGCGGGAGAGGATTTCGTAGGGGCCTAGTTTGGTGCCGGGGGCGAGTTCCATTTATGCCAGTTCCATGAGGACGGGTGGTTGATTTATTCTACTGGAGGGCAGCTCAGACCCTCGGCGAGGGGGAGGCGGAAGTAAAAACTCATCTCAGTCGGAATTGGCTTCTATGCGCCAAACTCGTACACCGGCGTTTCGATGGCGCGCACGGGCGGTTTGGTGCCCCAAACGGTGCGTTGAACGGATGAGGCGACCTGGGGTGCGATGCTGATCTCGCCGCAGTGGCTACAAACTGAGGCAGGTACGTGCTCCACGACCACGAGCTTACCGTCGAGCTCTACGTGGTAACGGATGAGTTCTTCGTGCCTTTCTCCGACCGCGCAAACATCGCATTTCATTGCAGTCTCCTCACCCGGAAGTCCGTCCAGCGAACTGGGTCCGGCTGGTACAAGGTTATCACTTTGACCGGATATCGATCCGGCGTTGTGCAATGAATGTGGAGCGGTCGCCCGGCCGCGGTGCGTCCGAAAATGAGGCAGCTGGGACCGTATTTGTCCGACGGATAGTTCTCAATTACCTCGCCCGCCGCTATGGCTTCTTCCACTTCGAGGACTGATATCCGACGCTGGAGGGACTGATCGAGGGCATGAAGCGAGTATTCGTAGTCGATGCGGCGAAAGCACTCGCGTATTCGGTCGATCATTGGCTCCCTTCGATGTTACGTGATCTCTTGCTATCGGGCGAAAGCGTCAGACGAATGCCGGAAATTCAGTGCGCGTTCTTCGGCTTGAGCGATTGCAGATCGACCGACATTCCCATCGCCATGTAGCCGGCGCGATTGGGGTGGAGTTTGTCGCCTGCACCGCCGGTGGTGCTTTCGGGAACGAACTCGGGACGAAGGCCGCCGGTTTGGGGATCGAGGGTGGCCTTGTCGAAATCGGCCACGCCGTCAAAGAGGCCGGAGGTGCGGATAAAGGCGTTTAGTTTTTGGCGGTTGGCTTCCTGATCCGGGGCTGCGGTGGCGTAGCCTACGGCTGAAGTTACTGTCGCGCCGATGATGCGAACGCCGGGGATTTTGGCTCGCAAGGTGGCGACTGCTTCTTTCATGCCCGCTTCAACCGCTTCGGCGGTGGCGTTGCCGTTACGGCTGAAGTCGTTAATGCCTTCGAGCCAGATGACGGCGGAGACAGCGGAAAGACTGAGGATGTCGCGGTCGAGACGCTGGAGGGCGGAGGGTCCGCCGGAGAAGGGCGCGGTGGCGGTGTAGTTTGCGGGACCGATCACTTGATTGCCTCCGATGCCCGCGTTGACGACGGAGAATCTGATGCCGTAGGTGCCGTGGATGCGGCGGGAGAGAACATCGGGCCAGCGGTCATCACCGTTGAGGGTGGAGGCTGTGCCGTCAGTGATGGAATCGCCGAAGGCTACGACGGCGTGCGTGTCGGCGGGGGCCAGCATGTCGATGGCGTCGAGGAAATACCAGGAAGTGGTGGAGAACGGGAAGGAGGCTTCGCCTTGTTCGATACTTCTTGCGCCAGTGCCGGGTGCGGATATGTAGGAAGTGGTGAGGGCTTTGGCATGCCAGGTCATGGGTCCGCTTTCACCGGCGATGTGGAAGCTGACGGCGAGTTTGCGGCCGGTGAGTTGGGACTGCGTTTCGGGGGTGAGCAGGATGGGGTCGCTCCAGGCGGATTGGCCGGGCGCGATGGTGATGGTGGCTTTTTGGCTGAAGGCGACGGGGTGGTTGGTGCCTGCCAGAATGGCCGCGCCGCTTTGCTGGATGCCGATAAAGACGGCGTCGAAAGTCACGGGTACGGTGCCGAAGACGTTGGAGAGGCGGATGCGGGTTTGTGGGCCCCAGATGTCGGGACGGACGATGAGACGGAAGGACTGGTCGTGTGCGCCGGTGGCGGGAGTTGGGAAGGCGAAGGTGAGGTTGGGTTGCGCGGTGGCGTTGCCTGTTGGGTAGGGGCCCTGCACTGAGGCGGTCCAGGCGGTGACGAAATGAGTGGCGGGAGCAGCTGTCGCGAGCGAGGCGAAAGCGAGGCAGAGTGAGGGCAGACGCTTGAACATCACACAATTCTACTCGTTGCGGCAGGTTATTCGCGCATTCGGTCCGACGTTATCGCCGGAGCGCGTTGCGGCGATACGATGGAGTTGCAAAGAGGTGCTGGCCGTGGATCTCAGGCAAATAGTATTTTTTCCGGTGGTGGCTGCATTTTCCGCACTCTTGTGCGCGTGCAGTTCCAACGCTGACATGTCCGCGCGACAGGCAACCGTGGTTCTCAATGAGAGTTTCGCGAAGACCCCGGATACGCGGAAGGTTCTTACCGGAATGAACAACATCGGCAGGCAGGCGTTGTCCGATCTTTGGAACACGCCGGATGGCAAGTACCAGAAGGCCATGGAAGCGGCGGGCCTGCTGACGATTGTGCCTCCAAAAGGCAAGATCTACAATCCGGCGAATCCAAGGCAGTGGATGTATGCGCTGGATGTGAAGCTCACCGAACGAGGGAAACGAATGGTGCGGGGAACGCCGCAGATTATTCCAGCGCCATCGAAGAATACCTGGAATACAGTTTACGAGAACGTAGTCTTCTGTACGAAACAGGTAACGAAGATCACTTCGATCTCCACGAATGACGAAGTCGCGAGTGCCGAGTATACGTGGGAGTACGGGAGTTTCACGCCTTTTTACGACGCTTATCATCTGGCCCAGCCGACGGACACAAGCACCTGCTCAACTCAGCCACAGACGGCGTCGGCATCGTTTGTGCGCAGGAACGGTGTCTGGAGTCTGTCGACTCAGTGAGTGGTGATTTCGCTACGGCTCCGTTGGGAGATCGGGATGGGTGGTGGTGTTGGCTGGCGATGGACGGCTACCGTGCCGCTCCTTCCTGTTTGAATGGGTAGGTAAGGGCTTGCAGTGTGCGCCCGTGGCCTGTCGCGGATCCCAGGAAAAAGTGGTGGCGGACAGGACTGAGCGGCGGGCAGGTCAGCGGATGGTGAAGGGTAGGGTGACCGACTTGCGGTCGATGGTTTTCGTTACCTTATCGAAGATGTCGATATCGAAAGCAGCGCCGATGTGGTTGCCTGCGAGGTCTTCGATGTTGGTGTCGATCACGACCTGGTAATCACCGGGTTGCCACGGCGTGTTGGGGGTGAAACGCCATTGGGTTTCGTGACGGTCGAGAGAAATCCTGCCGGCGATATTTGTTTGGCCTCGCGCGACCTGAATCATCTTCTGGAGAAGGGCATAGTTCATCGGATCCGGGAAGTCGATGACGAGTGCACTGGTGGTGCCTTTGGCCGGTGCGGTGATATGCCATTGCGCTGGATCCGGCGGGGTGCGGTCTGGTGGGGCTCCGACGAATGCTTTAGTGAAACCTTCCAGCATGGGGACACCGCGGGCATCGGGCCAGTCGCGATCGATGACCAGGTAGTAATGTTTGCCTTCGGTGATCGGTGGACCGATGGTTTGATTCGAGGTGAGGCCGCGCTTGATGCGGCCTGGATCAAACGTCATGGTGAGGCGCTGGAAGGTGGGGTCCCAGAGTTCCTGGCCGGGGAGAAGTTCGTCGGGGATGATTTTGCCTTTGTCGTCTTCCACGTGGATGTGGGCTGCGGCTTCACCGCGGCTCATGGGCGCGGAGAAGACGATGTAGATGCGGAGAAGGTTGGAGGGCAGCGTGTCTGCGGTCGGATAGATTTGTTCGACGCGCGCGATGGGATTGGTGGCGCGGGCGGGGCCATCGAAATCGGCGGTGATCATGGTGCCGGATGACGTGCGGAAGACCGCGTGATAATGGACGCCGGCGGTGACGGGATAGCGCGGGTGGAAGGCGAGAGTGGCGTTGTCAACGGACCAGTTGCCGACCAGCGCGGGGACGTTACCAGTGCCTGCGTAGACGAGCAGGACCGTGCCCCAACCGCCGTTGGGTTCCTGCTGCGGCGCTTTCCAATTCGTGACTACGAACGCGCCGTTCTGGAGTTCGATTTTTGGGGATTGTGCAAACGCGGCCACACCCGTGAAGAGTATGGCCGCGATTGCGAGGACTGACTTCAACACTTACGGAAGGGCGATCGTCTTGAGGGCCATCGGTCCGACTGACGGGCCGGGATTGAAGGCCGGACCGGGGCCGGCGGTGGCGGTGAGCACTACGGCGTTCGACGAATCCATCTGCGCCAGCTGCTTCACATTGGTCACGCTGGTGATCTTGTCGAAAGGCATGCCAGCGGTGCCGGGGTTCTTCGTGGGCGAGTCGATGGTGGCGTAGGTTTCGAGGTGGTCGGTCTGGACCTTCAGGAGACCGAAGGCGGAGTTGGCGACCAGGATGAATTCCTTGCCGTCCTTCTTATAGGGCACCATGTCGAGGGGCTGGTTGCCCGCGCCGAGATCGGCGATGGTCTGGCCTTTGACTTTGGCACCGGCCTTGAGATCGCTCACCGGGATCTTGACCAGCGGCGTGCAGGTGTAGGCGGCAATCACGTACTGCGTGCCGCCGATGGTGTACGGGACGAAAGTGCGGACCGGGGATTCGGTTTCATAGCGACCGTGCGAATCGTGCCAGATCTGAACCATAGCGCCGAGGTCGGCAGCCTTGAAGGGAACCGGGATGCTACCCAGCGCGGAGTTCCACTCTTCGTTGGACATGCCGGCGACCATCAGGTTGCCGTTGACGTAGCTCATGTCGGTGATGGTGGTGGTGCGGGGGTCCTGACGGGCTGTGGGGTTGGAGGCGGGGGCGTCGATCAGGCTGACCTGAGCGAACTTCACGTTGTCGAGCGAGACGCTGGAGACGGTGCCGGCGGTATCGACCTTAATGATGAGCGGCTGCGCGTCCGGACCCTTGCCGCGCGAGGCGGAAATGTAGACATTCTTCGACAGAGGATTGACCTTCATGTCGTTGATGACGAGCTAATCGGCGGGGACGCCAACGAGGGCGGCGATTTTGGTATCAAGGCCATCGACGTTGATGGCAGCGGCACCTTTGGGAGATGTGTGGTCATTGGTGTCGATAGCGGCGATGGAGCCACCGAGGGAATCGCCAACGAAGAGGACGCCTTCAGGGCCGAAGGCGAGAGCTCCGGCGGATTTGAGCTGGAGTTTACCGGCCTTAAGGCTGGACGTCAGATTGGCGGGGGTATCGGCGATGGCGATGATGGCCACGGCTGCGACGGCCGCTGTTGCGAGCGCGGTGCGACGGAATGTTTTGCTTTTGAACATGGTGCTCTCCCTGGAGTTTGGTGCGATTGGACCGAAACCAGGAGTCTAGCACTAAATTGGGGCCGAGGTGTTGCGGGCGACATGCGGGCGATATGGAGAAAAGGTTCGGCCCGACGATTCTCCGATGGTCCGGAAACGCGCTAAAATCGAATCGATGAGCACCGCGACCTCGATCATCGTCAGCGACCCCGACATCATGGGAGGGACGGCGTGCTTCCGCGGCACGCGCGTACCGCTGAAGAACCTCATCGATTACGTGGAAGGCGGATACCCCCTCGCCGAGTTTCTGGAAGACTTTCCGACGGTAAGTCGCGACATGGCGATCGAGGCACTGGAAGAAGCGAAGAACTCCCTGCTCGCGCGAATTGCATGAAGGTTCTGCTCGACGAGTGCGTACCTGAAAGATTTCGGCGGCACATTCCGGGACATGATGTACACAGTGCCCGTTATGCAGGTTTCAGCGGCAAAAGAAATGGCGAGTTGCTTCAGCTGACCGAAGCCGCCGGTTACGATGTTCTGCTCACGGTTGACCAGGGGATCCCCTTTCAGCAAAAAATATATGGCCGCAGGATCGCGCTGATTGTTCTGCGTGTACCGGGGAATGATATCGGCACTTTGGCTCGGCTGGCGAATGCCGTTCTGCAGGTTCTGAAAGAGATCGCGCCAGGCCAGGTCGTCGAATTGGAGTTTCCGGCCGGTCCGGAAGCGTGAGACAATCCGGGTCAGGATTTCGTTGGGGCAGGCGACCGGGAATTCTGGCCGCTCCTGAGCGCGACGCCTGATTGCGGAGTTTTGAGTACCGCTCTCTCACGGTCATGGCTCGGGGAAATGAGTTATCACATGGTGCCCACGCTGGCCGGAGGCAACGTCGGAATTCAGGTTGAACCGGCCTGCCCAGCCTATTTGTGCAGGAGCGCGGGCCAGTTCTGGATGAGGACGAGCAGCTCGGCGCTGAAGATCCTGCCACTGACCATCGAGATTGCCCGCGAGACGCCGCCGCTCGCGTCTGTTCTGCGCGACCCTGCCGATTGCCTTATTGTGGCGACGGCACGAGTGCATGGGTTGCGATTGCTGACTTCAGACGAGAGAATTGTAGCGTCGAAGCTGGCGCAGATCGTGGACTGAATCCGCCCGGAAAGTTGCGTTCAGGCGATGTCCGCGCCGCGTTCGGCGAGGAGTTCCCGCAGGATGGAGCGATGGCAGCGGGTTTCGTCTTCGCAGTAACATCCCAGGGAGAGATTTGCCTGGTGGGAGAGGGCTGCGAGTAAGTCCAGTTCCCTGCTCCGATCGGGCTCGTTCATCTCATGCCGGAACTTCCGGCTGAAGGCTGCCCAGGCTCGCTGGTCCGCCGCTGTCAACGCCTCTTTGACCAGTTCGGCACTGGGCGAGAGGTTTGGGAACCAGACGTCGTAGTAATCGAGGCGGGCGAAGTCGACTTTCGGGACGCCACGCGGAGGTCTGCGTACCGTGCCGAGGCGCAGGCCTTCACCTGGCTTTCGCGGAGTGCCGAGCTGGACGATGAAGATCGACATGGTTTGAAGGCACCCACATGCGGGGCTGCGACGGCTAGTGCTTTTTGCGCGTGATTTTGCGGGCGACGAACTCCTGGAAGAGATTGCCGAGCGATTCGAAACCGAGACCCATGGCTGCGTGCCGCAGGACGTCGCTCGTCTTGTCCCGATCCGCCGTCGGATAGTAATAGTTGGTTGCGAAGTCGGTGCCCACGCCGCTGATCAGGCGTGAGATGCAGAACTGGTCCTTCTTGTTATCGCCCCGGCAGATGAAAGTCCGGCTGATCGCGTAGAGGGCGCGCGACGTCTTTGTGCCCGTCCCTTTATAGAAGTAGCGGGGGTCCTGTTTAAAGATCGTGGTGGTGATGACTCTTTCGACAAGAAGGCGCGTACCGTAGTCGACAAAACCTGCACCGTAGCGTTTCGCGTAGCCCTGTGCCCCCTGGCCGAAACCTTTGTGGGAATTCTGAAGCTGCCCCACTCCCGCGATGATGCCTTCGATGACGAATGAAGAAGGGTCAAACCAGGATCTGGCGGTGAGTTTCAGCTTTTGCGTGGCGTTGAGGGGTTCTGCGTCATGGTTGTACTCGGCGAAAAAGTTGGGGAAGAGCCCGATGAGACGCTGCTGTTCGTCCAGTTTGATTTGGGCGTCGGCCAGTTCGGCGCTCGTCTGGGTGACGGTGACTTGCGTGGTGAGAGTATCCAGGGCCAGAGCGACGGGAGCGAGGTTCAGACTTTCATCCGGGTGCAGTTCACCGGAGATGGTTTTCAGCGCGAAGCCTTTGGCTATGAAGGAAAGACTGTAGGGACCGGGGGCCACATTGGCGAAGGAGAAGTCGCCAGTTGGGGTGGACTGGGTTTCCTGGTCGGGTGCGCGCCCGTTGAGTGCGAGTTTGACCTGGGTATGGGCGATGGAGGCACCGGTGGCGTCCACAACGGTGCCGCTGATGTTGGCCTGCTGGGCGGATGCCAGGGGAGCCATGGCCAGAAGCAGAAGCAACAAAGGGTTGTGACGGTTCGCTGTCATCCTTACTTCGATGCAGGAGGGACGTGGCGGGCTGCATGAATTTGGCGTGACGGGTCCGATGGGGGGCCATCACTCACCCGAACTGGTGCAGTCTTCACACTCGATGTAGCGTTCACGATCCGGGTGGAGACCGTGTTCCGCAACCGCGGCGTCGGTACATTCGCACCTGTTCGGCGGTTTTCCGCAGATATCGCAAATAAGCCCCGTGCCTTCACAGCCAAAGCAGTGTGTCATGTCGATCGGCTCCGTGTTTGCAACCTCACCAATAACACCTCAACAGTAACTCCTGAAGCGGGACATGTCCAGCGATCGCAAATACCTTTTGCAGGCTGACCGCTTTTTGTGTAGCGTATAGGTGATGGCACTCTACAAAGACGACGCTCCGCTTGAGCAGACCAACGATTCTGTGTTTGACGCGGATTACGCGCCGGGGGAGGCTGCGGCCTATGCCGGTATATACGGGTGCGCCGTTTGCGGTCGCGAGGTGGTGGCTGCTGAGGGATCACTGCTTCCGGCGTCAGACCATCACGAACACGCCGCCGGTCAGGGAGAAATCCGCTGGAAGCTTCTGGTGAATGCGGACGCGGAGCCGAAGTCCGGAGCGCCGGTCAACCGGTCAAACGACAGGCGGTGTGGCCATCCCGCCTGCAACTGCGTTGTTGCGAAAGACAGAAAGTTTTGCAGCGAATACTGCCACGACGCGGGCAAGACGCTGGAACTCTCCTGCAACTGCGGCCATGCGGGCTGTGCGGCCGAGTTAACGCACCGAAGCTAATACCAGGAAGAACAACAACCGAGGGGGCACCTGTGCAGAACTGCGCTTCTTTGTGGGCCGAACCTCAGAGAACGACTCCGCAGCCCGGAATTGTGAGGGTCCCGCGTCCGGAAGGGCTACAGAGGCTGTGAACTGAGCCTTTGCGGGCTCCCAGCGGCCAAACGAGTGTAAAGATACGTGTAGTTCAGCATTTCTGAGAGGCAATCCGTAGAAATCAGGGGTGGATGGGAGTAAACTGGGTTCGGTCGGACCTTCTTAATAAGGTCCTGACGCTTTCGGGGTTGCCCGGCGTGTTCAGGCGCGCTGCGGGTGGCTGGTCGGGAAAGGAACGAAATACGGGAACGCGGGGTGTTTGCTCCGGATTCCCTTTTCAACACTCAGGACATTCCATGATTTCAAAGAAATCTCTCATAACAGGTTGTATGGCCGGGCTGGTTTTGACCTGTCTGGCGATTGCACAGGGGCCGCCGGCTGGCGGTCGCGGCGGAAGCGGGGCGGCTCGTGCTGCCGGCGGACGTGGCGGAGGAGGTGGTGGCCGGGCTGGCGGGTTTACGCAGTACACGCGACCGCTGGCCTCTGCAGACGTGATTGCGCGCGGCAAGGCGCTCTATGACTCCAACTGCTCTTCCTGCCACGCGACGGATCTTCGCGGCGTGCCGGGAAAGGGAATCAATATCCTTCGCCAAACGTTGGCCGATAAACAGGGCGAACTGGTCACGGCGCAAATCAAGAAGCACAACCCGACGATCAACTTCAGCGATCCCGATTCGCTGGCAACGGCGGAGTACATTCACAGCGTTCTGGCCAGAATGGGCGGCCAGGGCAGCCCGCCCCGGTCCGATGAAACGCCGGAACTCAACATTCTGGTGGGTAACGCGAAGGACGGCGAAGCCTACTTTGCGAAGAACTGCACCAGTTGCCATTCGCTCACGGGCGACATGAAGGGCATTGCTTCGAAGTACGCCGATGCGCGCGCACTGCAGAACGGCTGGGTTGGCGGGACATTGCCGATCGCCGGCGGTGGCGGACGCGGCCCCGGTGGTGGCGGACGCGGCGGCGGTGCCGGCGGTCAGGCCACGGTGACGATGCCGAACGGAACGAAGTTTGAAGGCAGACTCGTGCGCAAGGACGACTTCCTGGTCATCCTGACGCTGGCCGATGGTACGCGCAAGGTATTCCCGATGGATGTAGCGGGTGCGCCCAAGGTGGACGTGGTGGATCCTCAGGCAGCACACAAGAAGATGGTGCTGGCTCTGGACGATCCGGACAACAAGAACCTGCACGACGTGACAGCGTACCTGTGGACGCTCAAGTAACGGAAACTCAGGCAAAAAAGGAAAATGAACAGAACCATGAAAAAGACAATTCTCCTCTCCTTGCTGGCGGTGCCCGCGATGCTTGTCGCACAGACCGGGGGGCTGGATCCAGCGGATATTAATAAGCCGTTAGCGGATCAGTGGACCTCGTATTCGGGCGACATGAGCGGCAAGCGTTACAGCTCTCTCAAGCAGATTAATACAAGCACGGTGAAGAACCTGAGCCTGAAGTGGCTGCAGACCGGCATCACGAGCGGTTGCGGCCCGACGGGCACGGGCCCAGCAAATGCGGCTCCGGCTGCCGGCGGCGGCTTCGGCGGTGGCGGCGGGCGGGGTGGCGGTGGCGGTGGAGCCGCGGCACCCATCATCGTCAGCGGTTTCGGCACAGGTGACGCGAACAATTGCGGTCCGGCGCGTATCGGCGGCGGCATCCTGTTTGTGGACAACACCATTTACGCGTCGGCCCCGGACAACGTCTGGGCAATCGACGCGCGTGACGGCACAGTGCTCTGGCATTACTACTGGAAGTCGCGCGGCGGCACCAGCCTGCAGACCCGCGGCATCGGCATGTGGCACAACTACATTTTCTTCGAGCTCCATGACGACTGGGCGGTCTGCATTGACGCCAAGACAGGCAAGGAAGTCTGGAAGAAGGAAATTTCGAACTTCGATCAGCAGTACTTCTCCTCGAACGCTCCGATGGTGGTTGGAAACCACATCATCATTGGAACGGGCAACGACACGGACCAGCCGGCCTACATCAAGTCGCTTGACCCGGAAACGGGCTCGGAACAGTGGAGACTCTATTCGACCGCGCAGAATGCGGGCGAACCGGGTGTGGACACGTGGGCCAGCCTGGATGCCGCGCGTCATGGCGGTGGCACTTCCTGGATTCCGGGTTCCTATGATCCGGACACGCACCTTTATCTGTTTGGCACCGGTAACCCGACTCCCGCTTACACGGGCGGCCGTGGCGACGGCGACAACCTGTACACGGGCTGCCTGCTGGCAGTGAACGTGGATACGGGCAAGATGGTTTGGTACTTCGGGACCTCACTGCACGACACGCACGACTGGGATTCGACACAGACGCCGATCCTGGCCGACGCGATGTTTGGCGGCCGGATGCGCAAACTGGTCATGATGGCGACGCGCAATGGTTACTTCTACGTGCTTGACCGCGTGACAGGTGAACACCTGATCACGAGCAAGCTCGGTCTGGTGAATAATTACGCATCGGCCATTGCACCGGATTCCCCGCTCCATCTGAACAAGCGCGGCGAAGTGCAGCGCAATCCCAACAAGGACGCGCTGATCGCCGGCTCGCTGGTCAACAACGATGTACTGAACTATCCGCCGGCGACGTTCTCGCCGGACAGCGGATTGTTCTATGTGCATGAACAGAACAACCTTCGCCTCTATTACCTGATGGACCCGGATCCCCGCGGTTCCATGGGTCTGGGCGGCACGGGCGGCGGCGCGAGCTTCAGCTGGCCGACTTATATCGACGCGATCGACTACACCACGGGCAAGATCAAGTGGAAGCACGAAGTGAGCGGCAGCGTGGGCCTGCTTTCGACGGCTGGCGGCGTGATGTTCCTGAGCGACGCGGGCGGTCTGGTGGCATGGGAAGCGAAGACGGGCACGCCGCTGTGGCATACACAGATCGGCGCGCTTTCGGCTCCGCCGGAGACGTTCATGCTGGACGGCAAGCAGGTGGTACTGGCTGCGACCGGTACCGGAATGTTCCTGTTCCAGTTGAACTAGTCAGACGCTGGTTGGTTTGGTTGTAAGAGAGGCCGGTGGCGGGTGAATCCCGCTGCCGGCCTTTTTTCGTTGAGGCTGGGTTCTGTGGCCGAGGCTACGACTGGACACCGCGCATGGCCCGCTGGGCTAAGTGCCTCGACGCCGGGATCTGTTGCTTTCACGAATACCAACGGTGGCGGCGTCTGGGAATTCACCGGTGCGACTTTGGCAGCGAAACACCGGTTTTTTCTATCTGGACACGGCATGCAACGGCCCTGAGGTCTTGGTTTCATTTTCAAATGTGTATGCGGACGGACAAGCGTCTCAGGCAAACGGGACGGCAGCGTCATACGCTGGCGCGGCGACTGCTGACCTTCGATTTGCGCTGACAGGGAACACGGCCAGTGCCACCCCGGAGCCGGGCACATTGTTTCTGGCGGGCGGCGCCGCGGCGGCGTATGACGCTGCTCCGGCACCGGCAGGCCTGAGCAACTGATTCAGCAGACGGCAGCCATGGAGGCCCCAATGAAATGATTTTATCGGGCCTTTTGGGTGTGCCGGACGCGTCAGCGGGCGGTCAGGGCAATGTCGGCTTCGGTGCCACGATTGAGAGCGCTGGGGACGTGTTCGAGGCGGACCACCATGAGGGTTTGATCGTCATGCGGGGGCGTGTCGCCGAGGAATTTGCGGACGTCGGCGAGGACGCCATCGCAGACGCCACCGGCGGTATTACGGAATTCGCGCTTCACGCTTTCGATGATGCCTTCTTCGCCGAATTCGTCGCCGGCGGCGTTGGCAGCTTCGGAGACGCCGTCGGAGAAGATCACCAGAAGATCGCCGGGTTCCACGTCGACTTCAGCCTGTTTGTAACGAGCGATGGAAAGGACGCCAAGGACAGGGCCGCCGCCCTGTTCGAGACGCCAGACGTCGGGACGTCCGAAGCGTTCGCGGACGAGCAGGGCCGGGAGATGGCCGGCATTGATGTAGCTGAGGCGGTTCCCTTCCTTGTTGAGGTAGCACCAGAAGAGACTGACGAAGCGCTCGCGGGCGGTCTTGGCGCAGATCAGGTGATTGAGTCGCTCGGCGGCGTACTCGTGGCGCTCGGCCAGTTCGGCATCGCTGGAGGTGCGGACGGCACCCTGGACGACACCCATTAGCAGAGCGGCGGAGAGTCCTTTGCCGGAGACGTCGCCGAGGACCATGGCGACACCGCCATCGTCGGTTTCGAAAACGTCATAGAGGTCGCCGCCGACTTCGCGGGAGGGAATGAAGCGGGCGGCGAATTCGACATGGCCGGTGGGGGTGCCTTCGGCGGGGAAAAGATCGTGCTGGACACGGCGGGCGAGGGCGAGTTCCTCTTCATATTGCTTGCCCGCGATGTAGTGGGGGAAGCGGAGACCGATGAGGATGACGGCTCCCAGAAGGGCGAGAGCTGCGGTGGAGCCTACGCCGAGGGGCATCAGAAGCGGGGAAAAACTGACGGAGACGCCGTCGAGGTAAATGGCGGTTTCGACGTAAGGGCCGTTGGGGCCGCGACCGCGACCGTTGTCGCCGGAGGTACCGCGACCGCCATTGAAGGCGGCGGGGCCGGAGGCGGCTTGCGGGAAGGGGCCGTTGGGGCCGAAATCGGGACCGCCACCGCGTCCGAAGTCAGGGCCACGTCCGAAATCCTGCGGGGGGCCGCCACGGCCGAAGTCTGGCTGGGGGGCGCCTGGATTTCCGCCGCGATCTCCACCCTGGTTATTGCCAAAGCCGTTGAAGCCACCGCGACCGAAGCGGGGCAAAGGACTGACGGCCAGGAGAATGTCGCCGTTTTCGGTGGTGCGGACGTCCTGTCGCGGGCCGCGACCGTTCGTGGCGGTCCGGAGGGCATCCGAGGTCCATTGCGGGGCAGATTTGAGATTGCCTGCTCCGGCAATGACCTTTCCATCGGCGCTGATGAGGCGCATCCAGGCAATCTTTTCGGGCGCTTCTTTGATCTGCTCCTCGATGGCCGGATTGAAGTTGGCGGCATCGCGGGCACCGGTGCGGGTGGCGGTGGAAAGCGCGCGGACACGGCGGTCGGCCTCATTCTGGGCTTCCTGGCGGACCATGCTGCGGGAAACGTAGCGATAGGTGCCGACGGTTTGCCCTAAGAGCAGCAAGCCGAGCAGGAGCCCGCCAGCGATGGAGATCTTGACCCAGATGTAGCCCGCGAATTTTCCCTGACTGGCCATAGTTGATAACGTGATGCGTTTTTTGTTTGTTCCGCCCCGCAGTACTGGTAACAGGTACAGCGTATCGCATTACCCTGCGTTTCCGTGTGAAGTTTTATGATTGACAGCCTTTTACACGAGGCACGACAAAATGCGGTAAGCTGGCCCCATGCGTTATTCCATTATCCTTTTGCTGGCATTTGCCGGCATCACACTTGCACAGGGGCCACCTCCAGGAGGTCCCGGGGGGCCAGGCGGGGGGATGCCTGCACCGAAGAATCTTAAGGTCCTGACGCCGCAGAACTACATGGGCGTGATGTTTTCCATTCCGGCCGGGTTGGGCGTGCGCTGTGATTTCTGCCACAACATGGAAGACCGGGCCAGCGACGAGAAACCGCAGAAGGTTACAGCGCGCAAAATGATGGCGATGGTGAAGAACATCAACGATACACAGTTCAACGGTGAACAGAAGGTGAGTTGCTATACGTGCCATCACGGCGAGCAGAAACCGGCGGCACCGCCGGCACCGGCTGGCCGTGGTCCGGGTGGACCTCCGGCGGGCGGACCGCCTCCGGCAGCTCCTGCGCGGTAAGTGTTCCGTCCGGTTGCGGCGGGAGAGTGCAAAAGGGGTGGATCTCTGCCGTTGCTCCCCTGCGGTCGCGGTCCACTAAGGACACGAGGCTGTAACGGAACCACTTGAAGTTCGGAGTTTTAATGAATTGATGACCCGGTTGCCGCTTGTGCGGCGGCCGGGTTTTTTGATGGGCGCTGAACACGGGCGTGGGCGGGAACGTATTGCGGGATGTTGTGGCGCGGAGCGTGACAGAGTAGAATTCTCTTCATGCCCATTTCTATACGCGTGCGCCTGAGCGTCATGATGTTCCTCAATTACGTGATCTGGGGAGCGTGGTACGTCACGCTGAGCACGTATCTCACGAGTACGCTCCATTTCACAGGGACGCAGGCGGGGGCAATTTTCGGCACCACGGCGCTGGCATCGATCATTTCGCCGTTTTTTGTGGGGCTGATTGCGGACCGGTTCTTTGCGACCGAGAAGGTGCTGGCGGCACTGCACTTCCTGGGCGCGATCCTGCTGTGGCAGGTAGCGGGGGCACAATCGTTTGGGATGGTTTACGGCCTGCTGCTGGCGTATTGCCTTTGCTACTTCCCGACGATCGCGCTGACAAATTCGCTGACGCTGCAGCATATGACCGACCCTGGGCGAGACTTCCCGCTGGTCCGGGTATTCGGAACACTGGGTTGGATTGCGATCGGGCTGATTGTGGGGGCGATGGCAGTGGAGAAATCGGCCACGCCGTTTCTGCTGGCGGCGGGAGTTTCGGTGGTGATGGGGCTCTTCAGTCTGGTGCTGCCGCATACGCCGCCGGCGGGTAAGAGCGAGCCTTTCAGCGTGCGGCGCGTGCTGGGACTGGATGCGCTGGTCATGCTGAAGGACAAGTCGTTTTTTGTCTTTGCGATTGCCTCCGTGCTGGCGTGTATTCCTCTGACGTTTTACTTTTCATTTACGAACGACTATCTGAACGACGTGCATGTGGTGAATGCGGCGGGGAAGATGACGCTGGGGCAGGCATCGGAAGTGGGGATGATGCTGGTGATGCCATGGATTCTGCGGCGCATGAGCGTGAAGGGGATTCTGGTGATGGGGCTTTCGGCGTGGGCGATCCGGTATGCGCTGCTGGCGTTTGGCGACGCCGGACCGGGCGTCTGGATGTTCTATGTTGCAATTTTGCTGCACGGCGTTTGCTACGATTTCTTCTTCATGACGGGACAGTTGTATACGGACCAGCAGGCTCCGGCGCATCTGCGGGGCGCGGCACAGGGCTTCATTACGTTCATCACATATGGTGTGGGAATGTATGCGGGGTCGTTGATTTCAGGCAACGCGCTGGACTACTTCACGACCGGGACTGGCGCGGCGGCGGTGCGGGACTGGAAGCACTTCTGGATAAGTTCGTCGCTGGGCGCGGCGGCGATTCTGCTGATTGTGATTTTGATGTTCCGGACCAAGGCGAAGATTGAGGCGACGCCGGAGAGCGTCTGACAAGCACGCCGGCCGGGAAGTCATTCACACGTGCGACCTGGGCCGGTTGGAAACCGGCCTGCAGGCTGGAAGCCTGCCCCACACATCGCTACCTGGTCGAAATCAGGGGCTGGTAATACATCGCTACTTTTCGCCTTCAAAAGTGATGTTGGTTTCCGCGCCGTACTTCTTATAATTGCGGAAGTCCGTGGTGTTGCGGGAACAGTCCGATGTGCCTCGGGTGCAACTGAGCGACTCCGAATGGGCGGGCATCAGGACCTTCTTATCGCCGATGAGAACGAAGTCGTAATCGATGGAGGATTCCGCCGTATCGAGCGGGAAAGTGCGCGGCAGATTGCGGGCTGCTATTTCGATCCGCAGGACGCGCGAGGTTTCTTTGTCGATCCAGATGGCCCCGGTGTAGGAGGGCGAGTAGGTCTGGCCATCGGCATGGAGGCTCCATGTGGAGCGTGGCTGCTCGATCGTGTAGTCGTAGCGGTAGGCCGTGCGATTGACGATTGTGGTGGTTCGCTGATTATGGAAATCGGCAAAACTGGCGGGCGAGAGGATGGCCTGCTGCATGCTGCCGAATTCGCCCTCAGACCAGGAGCCGGTCTGCTCCACGTATTTCGTGGGTTTCCCGTTGACCATGATGTTGGTATAGCGTTCCTTGCCATCTTCGTAAATCAGATCCGTAGTGACGATATCGAGGGGCTGCCATGAGGTGCGTCCGCCACGCGCGGCACCGGACTGGTAGCGACTGGTGAACTGTTTGACGACATAGTTGGGGAGGGATTCGCTGAAGGAGAGCGCTTCTTCGCGGGCCTGATCGATGACGGGGTCGCTGCCGGGCATGACGGTTGGCAAATTGGGACGAGTCTGCCGCGACGGTCCGCCGGCGTTGTCAACTGAACCGGGAGGGGGGATTTCGGGGAGGCGGGTGACGCCGTTGACGTCGTCGGCGGAGAGAGTTGGGCGAGTGACGGAGGCGGACTGGGTGGGGACATCCGGGCTGGCGCTCGGGGATGCCGCGCGTCGCAGGGTTGGGGCGCTGGAATCGTCAGAGGATGAAGGGTAGCTGGTTGGTGAGGGTTGGTAGACGCCGGGGCGTCGGGGTGCGACGGTTGTGCTGGAGCCGACGGTATCGGAGCCAGTGATGAGCGGCGGCGAGGTCACCGTTGCGGAGTCAGTGTTCGAAGTCGAGCGGCGTACCGCGGGGGCGTAGACCGGGGCCTGATCGTCAACGCGCGGTGGGGCGTCGGAAGTGTTGCGGCGCAGGCGAGGGCGGTCGGAGTTGTCGCTGGAGTCGGATGGCGGCGGGGCGTTGCGGGCGACCGGGGAGTTGTCGGACGAAGGTGAGGTTACGGAGTCGGAACTGGAATCGCCACGGCGAAGGCGTGGGCGTTCGGGATCGGAATCCGGGGTGTTGCCAGCGGCGGATGCGGTGGAGACGGCGGCGGCCTGCATGGCGGCGGATTTCTCTTCGGCGGTCCCCTTCTTGTTCATGGTGACGGTTTTGGAGTAGTAGTGGTCGTTTTCGTCACGGGTGGCGTCGATGGTGACGTGGTCGCCGGGATCGAAGTCGGTGGCCTTGACCTTGCCCATAGTGGAGAGGTACTTTGTGCCGGTCTGGATCTGGATGAGGACGATTTTGTCATCGCCTGCGTCGAGTGTGAGGCTGGTGGAAGAGACGTCGCGGAGGGTGCCGGTGAGAGTCTCGGTGGGACCGAAGACTTTACGGGCGGGGGCGTCCTGGGGGCCACTTTGACCGCGGCCGCCACCGTTGTTGCCGCCGCGTTGCCTGCCCTGGCCGGGCAACTGAATGCCGCCGAATTGCGGGAGGGCAGGGAGCGCGAGCACGACGAGAAGCAGCGCGGTTCGGAGTGGTGAGGGTTTCGACCAGCGAAGCATACGATATAGGGACGCCGGGTGGGGCATGTTGGTTGCTCGGATTTGGTGCGCGACTGTTGGGGTACTGCAGCTGCATGTTTATTATCGCCTGGTTTGGCGGCAACGTTATGATGGGGGTGCTTATGACCTGCTTGCGTGGCTGGATTTCCGGTGTTTTGCTCGCGGCGATGGTGGCCGGGGCGAGTTGGGGACAGCGCGCGGTTTCGGCTTCGTTTGACCACTTTGTGCTATCGCTTTCGTGGTCGCCGGAGTACTGCGCGTTGGCTGGCGATACGGGGGCGAGTTCGCGGGAGTGCGTATTCGGGCGACGGATTGGCTTTGTGGCGGATGGGTTGTGGCCGCGGACGAGCGCGGGCGGCGGTCCGGAGGCGTGCGGAGGGGCGAAGTCGGTTGCGAAGGGTCTGATCAACTCTTTGCCTGGGACGATGCCTGGCGCGGACCGGATCCAGCGGGATTGGGTAGCGCACGGGACCTGTACGGGGATGACGACCAACGAGTACTTCACGTCGTTGTTACTGGCGCGGGCAGCAGTGCTGATTCCGGTGCAGTTTTCGACGATTGCCGAGACCACACAGGAATCGCCAGCTCAGATTGAGGCGCAGTTCGCCGGGGCAAATCCAGAGGTGCCGGAGAAGGCGTTTCGAACCGTGTGCAGGGGCGGCGCACTGATGGAAGTGCGGGTTTGCTTTGGCAAGGACCTGAAGGCGCAGGCTTGTCCGGTAGGCGAGGAGGAGTGTTCCGCGGCTACGGTTTCCGTGCGGCAGTTGCGGTGAAGGTTTTGCCTTTGAGTTCCTGAGGTACACGCGCCGTGAAGTGGACGGCGACGCGATCTCCATCGTGCGCAGTTTCTCTCTCAGATGACAGCGGCGCTTGACATGACGAAAAAACTCGTCATACTGTAGCTATGAATGACGAAAAGCCTCGTCAAGAGGCACATCACACAATAAGCGGAGTGGTCCGGTGGCTTGGCCGTGCGGCTTTGGCCCTGTCAATAACTACATCGATTTTGGCGCAAACCACTCCAGCTACGCTGCAGACCTGGAAAGATGGGGAAGCACAGGTGGGTCTTGCGGCGCAAAGCGAGACGGATCCGGCGAAGCAACTGGAGTTGTTGAAGACGTGGGAACAGCAGTATCCGTCCTCTGAGTTCATGAACCAGCGAACGCTGATGACGGCGAGTGCGTTGCTCAATATTGTAGGGGCGGCTTTCGCGAAGACGGACGCGGCTGGTATGGAGGCGGGGCAGAAGGCCGCGCATCAGCTCATCGATCATTTCGGTGTGTATTTCGCGGCGCCGGTGAAGCCGGTTGCGACTTCTGAAACGCAGTGGAGTGCAATTCAGAAGACGGCAGAGATGCAGTCGCACGCGCTGCTGGGGCAATACGCGATCGCGAAGAAGGACGATGCGACGGCGGAGGCGGAATACAAGCTTGTCCTGACAGTGGAGCCGACGCAGGCGTTGGCTTCGTATCAGGTGGGTGGCGCGATTTTACGGCAGATGGCGAAGAGTCCGGAGGTGGATCCGGCGCGGTATTCGGAGGCGCTTTACGATTTAGCCAGATCCGTGACCGTTACCGGGCCGAACGCTTTGCCTCCGGCCGGCCTGACAGCTGCGCTGAATCTGCTGAAGAAGCACTACGCGAATTATCACGGCGACGCGTCGGGGATGGAAGACCTGATGCGGCAAGTTGCGGAATCGGCAGTGGTGCCCAGCGGTTTTCACATTCAGAGCAAGGTGGATCTGGAGGCTATCAAGGAGAAGAATCACGAGGAATGGGCGCGGCAGCATCCGGATCTGGCTTTTTGGGAGGCGATCCGGACACAACTGGAACAACAGGGCGATTCGTTCTTTGAAGCGCATTTGAAGGGCGTTGGTTTTCCGCCGCCAGCCGGCGATGCGTATGCGGGCCCGGCGATGTTCAGCGGCACGGTGGTTTCGGCCAACGCAAAGCTGATCCTGGTGAACGTGCAGAACGTGGCGGGCGATGCGGCTCTGAAGATTGGGGAAGACGCGAAGGTGAGCCTGAAAGGTGAGATTCCGGCGGGGACCGCGATTCGGTTTCGGGGCGTGGTGGATTCCTGGACGAAAGCCCCCAGCTATGTGCTGACTCTGGAGATTCAGGAGCCGAAGACCGACATTACAGGACTTCCCGAGGGCGTCAGCTTTGTGGCCGATGCGGTAGTGAAGAAGCCTGTTACGGTGCACAAGCCTGCTCCTAAGGCTGGCACCAAGGCGACGAAGTAACTTTTTTTGTTTGACTTGACGAAGGATTTCGTCATAATGGAGCTATGAAAGCGGAAAGGCCTCGCCCTACGGAAGCGGAACTCGGAATCCTGCGGATTCTCTGGGAGGGCGGGCCGCAATCAGTCCGGGCGGTTCTGAAGAAACTGAATGAAGAAAAACCGACGGGGTATACGAACGTCCTGAAGGTAATGCAGATCATGACGGAGAAGGGTCTGGTGGTGAAGGACGATTCGTGCCGGCCGCAGATTTACAGCCCCGGAGTTCCGCAGTCCCGGACGCAGCGTCAGTTGCTGCGGCACCTGATGGAGCGGGCGTTTGGCGGGTCGGCGCGGGCGATGGTGATGCAGGCTTTGTCGACCGAGAAGACGTCGCCGGCGGATCTGAAGCGGATCGAGAAGCTGCTGGACAAGATAGAGGACGAGAAGAGATGACTCCCCTCGCGCAGGCGATCAGCGAGGCTCTGGTTCAGTTTGCCTGGCAGGGTTTCGTGGTATCACTGTGCGCGTGGGTGGCGATGTATTTGCTGCGGCACGGTAGCCCGCAAACGCGGTATCTGGTGTGTTGCGCGGCGCTCTTTGTGGCAGGTGCTTTGCCGGTTGTAACCGCGATTTCGGTTTACGATTCGCGGCCGGTGTCTGGCGGCACTGCGGCGGTGACGCTCACCATTCGGGCGCTCTGGAGCGGTTCAGCGCCGGCGGCGGCGCGGTGGCTGGAGGCTTCGCGACCCTGGGTACTGTTGGCGTGGGGACTGGGAGTCGCGTTTCTTTCACTGCGGCTGGCGTGGCTGGGTGCGGGTGTTCGGGCGATCCGACAGTCTGGCAGTGTGCCGGATGAATGGGTTATGACGATGGCGGCGCGTCTGGCGCAGCGGATGGGTCTGCGTCGCGCGATGCGTGTGGTGGTGTCGGCTATTCCCGATGGGCCGAGCGTAGCGGGGTGGTTCCGACCCGCGATTCTGCTGCCGGCCGCCGCGATTCTGAATCTTACGCCGGAACAACTGGAAGCCGTGTTGGCGCACGAGATGGCGCACCTGCGGCGCTACGACGATTACGTGAACATTGCTCAGGCCGCGGTGGAAACGTTGCTGTTCTATCATCCGGTGGTGTGGTGGATATCGAACCGGATTCGTCGCGAGCGGGAGTTGTGCTGCGACGATCTGGCGGTGCGCACGTGTGGCGACGCGGTTTGTTATGCGCGGGCGCTGACGGCGCTGGAGAAGTTGCGCATCGCGGCACCCCAATTGGCGCTCGGAGCGTTGGGTCTGGCGGATGTGCCGCTGGAGTACCGCATCCGGCGTATTGTGGGGGCCGGGAGCGGGGAAACGATGACGTCGGGAGTTTCCGGTGTTTTCGCGCTGGGACTCGCGATGGCTTGCGCGGTGGTGTATTCGGGGCCGGTACACGGAGGAATGTCACGCGTTCCGGCGCTGGTGCGTTACCCCGAAGCGGCGCGGGTGAACGGCATTCAGGGTACAGTGCCGGTGCAGGTCACAGTGGACGCTGACGGCCGGGTGGATGAGGCGCGCGCGGTGGGCGGGCCGAAGGAGTTGCGGCAGGCTGCGGTGGAATCCGCCGCGGGTGTACAGTTTGAACCTCGTGCCGCGACGACTACGAAGCAGGTGAACGTGGAGTTTCAACTGGCAACGGCCGCGATACCGGTGCCGACGGTCGCTTCGCCCGCGCCGGTGATATCGGTGCCGCAACAGCAGAGCGTGGGGCCCCGGTGGGTGGATCAGGGGGAGGCGGAGCTGGGGACTTCGGCGAACGAGGAGAAAGATCCGGCGAAGAAGCTTTCATTGCTGAAGGAGTGGCAGCTGCAGTATCCCGCTTCGGCGTTTGAGAAGCAGCGGACGGTATGGACGGCGCAAACGCTGATGACTGTGCTTTTCGCAGCTTACGGAAAATCGGCGGCGAATGAAGAAGCGCTGCGCGCCGGGAGGCAGGCCGCGCTTGAATTACTGGACGATTTCGAGGGGTATTTCAACGATTCGGTTCGGCCGGACAACGTTACACCTGCGGCGTGGGCGCAGGTACGGCGGGCGTCCGAGTTGCAGATCCACACCTTGTTCGCTTACATCGCGAGAACGGAGAGGGATCATCCGACGGCGGAGGCGGAGTATCGCAAGGTACTGGAAATCGACCCTGGGCAGGCTTTTGCCTCATATGAAATGGGAGCGACGATTGTTCGCGAGATGTCGGCGAGCGGAGATTTGCGGCGGTATCCGGAGGCCTTGTACGACATGGCGCGGTCGCTGACGGTGACCGGGCCGGGCGCTTTGGCGGGAGAGGCGAGAGGCACTGCGGAGGCCGCGCTTCGGAAGTGCTACGCGAGTTATCACGGGAGTGAGGATGGGCTGGACGAGTTGCTGCTGAAGGCTCCGGTTGATGATTCGCTGCCGCCTTCGGGCTTTCATATTCGGAGCGTGGTGGAGGAACAGAGTGCGAGGCGACCGGATCTGGAATTGTGGAGTCGAACGGAAGCGGCGCTGGCGGCGCGGGGAGATGAGTATTTTCAGACGATCCGGGGAACGGGCTTCCCTTCCCGTTCGGATGTGGGTTATGCGGGGCCGGAGATGTTTACAGGGACGGTGGTCTCGCAGTTATCTTCGCGCGAGTTGCTGGTGAACGTGGGTGGCAATGCAGGGGGCGATGCCGTGCTGAAGTTTAGCGAGAAGATCCGGGGCCGGGTAAGCGCAGGGACCGTGGTGCAGTTCAGGGGTGTCGTGCAGGCTTACCGGGCGGATCGATATTTGCTGACGCTGGGGGTGGCTGAGCCAGCGAAAGATGTGGTGGGGTTGCCGATGGCGTTTGGGGTGAAACGGGGGAATCTGGTGAGCCGGTTCTTTGGGCGAATCTTTCATGGGGTACGGCGGGCGGGGTAAGGCGTTTACGCAAGCAGGACTTCTACGTTCTGGCTGCGCAGCAGTTCCTGGTATTCTTCGTTCAGGCCGGAATCGGAGATGACGTAGTCGGCGACTTCGAGCGGCGCGAGATGGATCATCGCGTTGCGGCCGAATTTCGTGTGGTCCGTGACGATGATGACTTTGCGCGCTACCTCAATCATCTTGCGTTCGGAGCCGACGACAAGCGAATTCCCGTTACTGAAGCCATCCGCTGTAACTCCGCCAATGCCCATGATGAGGACGTCCGCCGAGACGCCGTCCAGCATCTGTTCGCAAAGCGGACCAAGAGTGACACGCAGCCGGGGATAGAGGTAGCCGCCGGTGAGTGTGACTTCGATCTGCCTGGCATCATCGAGCGCAAGCGCAATCGGCAGGGAGTTGGTGATCACGTGCAGGGAACGATTGCGCAGCGCCTGAGCAACCGCCGCTACCGTGGAGCCGCCATCGAGGATAACTGTCTGGCGGTCTTCGATGAGCGTCGCAGTCTTCGCTGCGATGAGACGTTTCTCTTCGGACTGGCGGGCGCTTTGCCAATCGAAATCCAGGCCCTGTTCGCGGAAATGTTCGCGGGCGATATCGCGGGTGTTACCGTCGCGAACGGCTTCGCGCATCGCCATGGCACCGCCATAGACGCGACGCAATGCGCCTTCGGATTCGAGCTGAACAAGATCGCGACGCACGGACGATTCCGACGCGTCGAGTTCACGGCAGAGCGTCTCCAGATCGACAAACTCCTGGGCGTCGAGCAGTTCGCGGATTTTGAGGTGCCTTCCGGGCGCCTTCATTCTTGTGCGGACCCGTCTTTAGTGATTACGACTTGCCGCTGAATGCCGCCATCACGGCGTCGGTGACCGACTTGACGATCGATTCCATTTCTGTCGATGAAGGTGCCGATGAGGCGTTCGACGGACCACCGGAGACCGAAGCTGGCATGACCGCGATACCGCCGGGGAATTCCGGCAGATCGCAGAGGGAGCATTCCTTCAGGGCTTCGGCATCGTGACGAATGTCCGGCAGGCCGAGCTTCTTCTTAAGCTGGAGCAGATCGTCATTTTTTTCCGGAGAAATATGCGTGATGGGCGAGCCCAGCTGGTTGGCCAGCATGAGCGTCCAGCAGTAAGTATCGGTCACTTCGACATACCATTCGGCGTGGGTGACGGTATCGGCCCAGCAGATGATGCCGTGGTTGGCGAGCAGCACGGTGTTGTGCTTCTTCACGAAGGGAATGACGGTTTCGGCGAACTTCTGGGTGCCGGGAGTTTCGTAGGGCGAGAGCGCCACTTTGCCGACGAAGACTTCAAATTCGGGGATGACACATGTGATGGGCACGCGACCGGTGATGGCGTAGGCGGTGGCATGCGCGGGATGGCAGTGGACACAGGCCTTGGCTTCCGGGACGGCCTTGTAGATTTCGAGGTGGAGCAGAATCTCGCTGGTACGCGCGGCGCTGCCGGCGAGCTGCTTGCCGTTGAGGTCAACCAGGCACATGTCACTGGCTTTGAGGTCGGCCTTGCTGGTGAGAGTGGGGGTGCAGATGACGGCGTTCTCGGCGATGCGGTAGGAGATGTTGCCACCGTTGCCATCGACATACTGGCGCATCCAGAGCTTCTTGCCGACGGCGACGATTTCGTCCTTGATCTTCTCGGCTTCGGGCGAGTTGAGGATCTTATCCCATTCAGTGGCATTGGGTGCGCTCGCGGAGCCGCCGGACTTTCCTGAGCAACTGACGCAGCCGCCGCCACCTGTGGTGGAGCAACTATCGCAGCAGCCGCCTTTGATGGAGAGGCCCTTCGCCGTGACACGATCCTTCGCCGAGGGCGTCAGGATGGCTCTGGGCTGGACGAGCAACTCCTTCGCGCCGGCGCGGACGGCGTTGTCCACATCTTCGAGGGTAATGACGCGAAATTCACGGAGATCAAAACTGTTCATAAGAAGAATCCTCTATTGCGAAACGGCCTTCCGTTTCGGCTTTGTGGTCTTAGCGATGGGTTTCGCGACTGGCTTGCCCGGCGGAGTGTATTCGAGATTCTCCACGATCAGGCAACAGTACGCATCCACCGGAATATCGTTCGGATACCAGGGACTGGCGGCAGTCCGGCCTTCCGCAAAACCTACCATTTGTCCAATGCCCGGCCCCAGTTGATCGGCCGCAATCAGGCACTTCCCGCCGCCCGGATTGCCCGCCGCCAGCCTTTCGGAAGTCACGGGTTCCAGGATCACGAGGCGCACGCCCCTGAGAGACGGCACCGCATGGCTCAAAACGACCGTGCCGCGGACAACGCCAAGTCTCATGCGGCGGCTCCGGGCTCGGGATAAACCGAATCCACAATTCCCATCACGGCGAGGCGCACCGGCGTGGTGTTCGAAGATGCCTTGCGCACCACTTCGTTATCCGTGGTGACTAAGACTCGTGAGCCAACGCGGGCGCCGATCGTATCAACAACTATCTGGGGCTCGCCGCTATCGCTGCCGTCACCTTCGAGCCTCTGCGCGATCAGGAAACGAAACGAACCAAGGGTTTCGTGTTTGATCGTGGAGGTCACAGTGCCGTCGATGCGCGCGAGATACATAGTTTGTTAGATGATCCTCAAGGCGCCGCGACCGAGGACGATCTGGCGTTCGCGGGTAAAGGTCATCGGAGTGGTGATGCCTTCTCCCGTTGGGGTGGCGATGCTGAAGCTGAGATAACCGGGGCTGTCACTGCCGAGCGCGGCCGTGCAGGGCCCGTTCTGCACGAACAGCGTGGTGTTCATGGCGCGGGCCATTTTGGTCACGGTGTCCATGTTCTGCGAGTGGATGATGGCGGTGTGGCGGTAGCCGTGTTCGGCTTCGACAGCGGCGGCGATACCGGCATCAGCATCGCGCACGCGGACGATCGGCACGAAGGGCATCATCTGCTCTTCCACGACAAAGGCGTGGTCGGCTTTGGTTTCGCCGAAGAGGAGATCCGTACCTGCGGGGATGGTGACACCGGCGGCGGCGGCGAGGTCGGAAGCGTTCTTGCCGACGAGGTCGCGCTTGAGATGCGCGCGACCGCAGCCCTTGCCGGGGCCGTCGAACTTGAAGGCCGCATCGGAGAGGCGTTCCACGGCGGTGGAGTCGAGTTCAAAGGCACCAGCGCGCTTCATGGCGGCGCGGAAGGCTTCGAAGACGCTTTCGACGACGAAGATTTCTTTTTCGCCGATGCAGAGAAGGTTGTTATCGAACGAGGCGCCGGCGATGATGGATTTCGCGGCATGATTGAGGTCGGCAGTTTCGTCGACCAGGACGGGCGGATTGCCGGGGCCGGCGGCGATCACGCGCTTGCCGGATTTCGAAGCTGCCTTCACGACGAAGGGACCGCCGGTAACGCACAGAAGCGCAATGCCGGGGTGGTGGAACATTTCTTCAGCGGACTTGATGGTGGGGTCTGCCATGGTGCAGAGCATGTTGGCGACGCCGGTTTCGCGTTCGATTTCGCGATTGAAGGCGCGCAGGGCCATGGCCGCGCACTTCGCGCCCGCAGGGTGGGGGCAAAAGACGGCGGTGTTGCCGGAGGAAATGATATTGATGGCGTTGCTGGCGAGAGTAGGTACCGAGTGCGTGGCGGGAAGCGCCATGCCGATGACGCCCCAGGGGGCGCGTTCGATGAGGCAGACGCCGGTGGTATCGGCGCGAATATCGCTGCGCATCGCTTCCACACCGAGGACCTGCTTTACGATTTTGAGTTTGTCGATCTTGTGATCGACACGGCCGATCTGGGTTTCGTTGAATTCCTGACGGCCCCAATCCTCGGCGTTCTCTTCGCACATGCGCTTGATGATGGAGACGGCCTTGCCGCGATCCGTCAGACTCAACTGGCCGACCTTCAACTGCGCCGCCGCGGCTGCTTTCACCGCCGCATCAACCGTTGGAAAAACACCGTCCCGGATCTCAGCGCCGCCGGAGGGCGCGCTCGCGGGCTTCGTCTGCATCTGGGCCTGCAGGCGCGCGACGACTTCGCGCGTAATTTCCGCTACCATTTCCTGATTCAACGTCATGGCTTGCCTTTTCCCTTACGAATCTTCTTACGGCTTGGCTACTGTTGTGCCTTCCACGTCGACCGAGTCCACAATGCCGACGATCACGGCGTCGACCGGCGCGCCCTTGGTGTTGTGGGTTAAACGCGCGGAACTGCCCTGCGTGAACATGACGCACTCGCCGATGCCCGCACCGACGCTGTCGACGGCCACCACGGAACTGCCCGAGGCGACCAGCACTTTGTCTTTGTTGATATACGGCTGGATCAGCAGAAGCGTCATCCCGTTGAACTCCGGGCTCTTCTGCGTCGCGACCACGTTGCCGATGACCTTCGCCAGAAACATTTTTCCTCTTTGAAAATCCAGGTGGGACGCGGGGCGATTGCGTTGCCCGCCGCCGCGTCCCTCAAGGACGATTACTTACTTGGGGAGGACAGAGCCGAGATCGTCATGCGGACGCGGAATCACGTGCACACTGACGAGTTCGCCCACCGGGCGGGCAGCCGCGGCACCGGCGTCAACCGCCGCTTTCACGCTGGACACATCGCCGGCGACAAATGCCGTGCAGAGACCGCTGCCGACTTTTCTCCAACCCTTGTACTGAACCTTAGCCGCTTTGAGCATCGCGTCCGTCGCGATCACGAGCGCCACAAGGCCCTTTGTTTCGATCATTCCGATTGCCTGATTTTCCATTGTTTAATCTCCTTGTGGGTGCTGTTAGCGCAACAAACCGTCGTTCAAGCCGTCGCCGGGGCGCGGGATCACGTGCGAAGAAACGAGTTCGCCGACACGCTTGGCCGCAGCCGCACCGGCGTCCACCGCGGAGCGGACACTGCCGACGTCGCCACGAACGATGGCGGTGACGAAACCGCCGCCGATTTCGACCTGCTTGACGAGACGGACATTGGCCGCCTTGCACATGGCATCGCTGGCTTCAATGAGACCGACGAGGCCGCGGGTTTCGACGAAGCCGACTGCGCCGAGCTTGTCGTTTTCACCGGCGGGGCTGGGGTCTTTCTTGAGCGCGGGGGCGAAGGCGCCAAGCTCATCGTGTGGCCGGGGAATGACCTGTACGACGGATACTTCGCCAATGCGCTTGGCAGCGGCGGCACCGGCGTCGATAGCCGCCCGCACTGCCGCAACGTCGCCTTCAATGAACGCCGTGACCAGGCCGCTACCGACCTTTTCCCAGCCCGTGAGTGTGACGTTGGCCGCTTTCAACATGGCATCGGTCGCTTCCGACAACGCGACGAAGCCCTTGGTTTCGATCATTCCTAACGCTTGCTTCATATGTTTGGGTTCTCTCTCCTGCTACCTGAACAACTTGATCTCTTGGTTCGCCCTACTTGAACAGCTGTATCTCTTTCGCTCTATTTGAAAAGCTCAATTTCTTTCGCCATGTGCAAACCGCAGGCGTTTGCCTCGTCTGTATCCATGTGGACGTTCAGCAGTACCGTCTTGTCGATACGCACATGGACCTTTTCAAAAGTCACCGAAGCGGGGCCGCCCACACGCAACTTCATGAGGTCGCCCTGCTTTACACCGTAAAATTCCGCGTCTTCCGGGTTCATGTGAACATGAATGGCCGCCCGAATGATTCCCTGCTTCAGCTGGACCATGCCTTTTGGGCCCATGAGCCACGCACCCGGCGTATCTTTGACATTGCCCGATAGCCGCACGGGAACGTCTTCCAGACCGAGGCTGATGACGTCTGTATAGGCGAGTTCGATCTGCGATTCCGGACGCAGGGGGCCCAGTATGCGCAGGTTCGAGATCACGCGACTGCGGGGGCCGATCAGCGTGACCATTTCCTTTGCCGCGAAATTGCCGGGCTGATAGAGCGGCCGGTATTCCGTCAGTTCGTAGCCAGGGCCGAAGAGAGCGTCGATATCTGCGCGGCAGAGGTGCATGTGGCGCGCGGATGAATCGACCCGCAGCGGCGGACCGGAGCGACGCTTGCCGCCGACACCCGTCATGCGTTTGGAAACCACGTCGCGCACTACGTCGCGAACGACACCCTCAACGACTTCACGTGAAATCATGCCGACACCACCTGTGCCGCGGCGCGGGCGACGATGCGCTCTTCATCCGCAGGCACGATATAGATTTTGACTTTCGAGGAAGCGGTGGAAAGTTCCGCTTCGTTGCGGGCCGCCGCGTTCTTCGCGGGGTCGAGTTCGATACCGAAGGCTTCCAGACCCTTGCAGACAGCCGCGCGCGTGGAGGCACCGTTTTCGCCAATGCCGCCAGAGAAGGTCAGAATGTCCAGTCCGCCGAGTTGGACGAGAAAGGCACCGACATAGTCGCGAATGGCGCGGACGAAGACATCCATGGCCAGTTGGCAACGGTGATCGCCCGCTGCGATGCCTGCTTCGATGTCGCGCATGTCGCCGGAGGTGCCGCTCAGGCCGGCGAGGCCGGATTTCGAGGAAAGGATGCTCGCCATTTCGTCCACGCCGAGATTGAGTCGCTTCATGGCGTAGAGAGCGGCAAAGGCGTCGACATCGCCGGCGCGGTTGTTGTGGGGAATGCCCGATTGGGCTGAGATCCCGAAGCTGGTGCCCGCGGCGACGCCGTTGCGAATGGCCGCGATGCTGGAACTGCCGCCGAGATGGCACGAGATGTGGCGAATGTCTTTGCGACCGAGGAGTTCCTGCGCGCGCTCACTGGCGGCGCGATGGCTGGCTCCATGAAAACCGTAGCGGCGAACGCCCAGTTGCTGCTTCCATTCGTAAGGGACCGAATAAGTGATGGCGCTTTCCGGGAGTTCACCGTAGAAAGCGGTTTCGAAGAGAGCAACGAGGGGGATGGAGGGAACCTGATGCTGAAATGCCCGCATGGCCGCCATATAAGGAGGATTGTGGGCGGGCGCGAGGAAGGTGAATTCTTCCATGGCGTTGAGGACGACATCGTCCACACGGACGGCACCGGTGACGGGTCCGGCATGGACAGCTTTGAAGCCGATGGCGTTGAGTTCGGTGAGAGTCGCGAGCGGTTTGCCGGGGCCGAGGATATCGGCCATGCACTGGGCGATGGCGGCTTCATAGTTCGGGCAGGGGCCTGCCTGGCCGATTCTTTCGATCAGACCCTTGGCCATAACAGCGCCCGATTCCATGTTGTAGAGCCGATACTTCAGCGAGGTGCTGCCGATGTTGACGACCAGAATCTTCATTGAACGTATTTGACTATCCTACGTCATTTTATATATACTTTCAATCAGAGTCAATCAGAATCGTCCAAAAATGACCTTAGACCGAATAGCCGAGCTGGGGATTGTGGGTGCTGGCGGCGCCGGTTTTCCAACATCCGTCAAACTAAACACGCAGGTTCCGCAGTTGCTGGTCAACGGCGCAGAGTGTGAGCCGCTCCTCCATAAGGATAAAGAGCTGCTGATGCACCATGCCGACGACATGCTGCGCGGTATCCGGATTTCGATGAGTCTGGCTGGCTGTAGTGAAGCGGTCATCGGGATCAAGAACAAATATCACGGGGTGATGGACGCGCTTCGGCCCAAGCTGCCGGCTGATATGCGGATTTTCCCGTTGTCGGATTCGTATCCGGCGGGTGACGAATTCGTGCTCGTCAACGACATTACAAAGAGGGTGATTCCGCCCGGCGGCCTGCCGAAGGACGTGGGTGCGGTGGTCATGAACGTGGAAACGCTCATGAACATCGGCATGGATAAGCCTGTGACGGAGAAGTACCTGACGATTGCGGGCGCGGTGGCGGATCCGATTACGCTGGCGATTCCGATCGGCGTGACGATTCGCGAAGTGATTGAAGCGGCGGGCGGTGCGACCGTGCCGGAGTACGGCGTGCTGCTGGGCGGCGCGATGATGGGCAATATCTGTAACGATCTGGATATGCCGGTCACCAAGACGCTGGGCGGGATTATTGTGCTGCCTGCGGATCATTCGCTGGTCAAGCGGTACAAGATGCCGTGGGCGGAGATTCATCAGATTGGAAAGTCGGCTTGCGATCAGTGCCGGTTCTGCACGGATTTGTGCCCGCGTTATTTGCTGGGCCATCCGATTGAGCCGCACGCCGCGATGCGCGCGCTGATGTTCGGGACTTCGAACGAGCAACTGGTGGCGGCCACGCTTTACTGCTGCGAATGCAATTTGTGTTCGCTGTTTAGCTGCCCGGAAGATCTGGATCCGAAGAACGTCTGCGTGCAGGGTAAGCCGGCAGCGCGTGAGTTTGGGTTGAAGTTCAAGGGCGACCCGAACGAGATTGAGCCGCACCCGATGAAGGATTACCGTCGCGTTTCCACGAAGCGCCTGATCCTGAAGCTGGGGCTGGACAATTTCCGCAATGTGGGTCCGCTGACGAAGGTGGAGTTCAAGCCGAAGAAAGTGGTGCTGCCGCTGAAGCAGCACACGGGCGCGCCGGCGATTGCGACGGTGAAGGTGGGAGACAGGGTGAAGGTGGGCGATCTTATCGGGAAGCCCGCGGAGAAGGCTCTGGGGGCGCGCATTCACGCGAGCATCGACGGCACGGTGTCTCAGGTCAACAGTTCAGTAACGATCACGGCATAAGAGAAAAACATGGAAGATTTCGATTCAATCGGGCTGGTGGAGCTTTCGAGTGTTGCCCGCGGGTACACCGTGGAAGACGCGATGATCAAGGCGGCCAACGTGAAGATCATCATGGCGCGCACGATTTGCTCCGGGAAATTTCTGGTGGCGGTGGCGGGCGACTCGGATGCGGTGATGGCGTCGCTGGACGCGGCTGCTAAGGCCGGACGCGGGGCGATTATCGAGAAGCGGCACATTACGCGGGTGCATCCTTCGATCTTCCCGGCGATTATGGGGAATGTTGCGCTCGATCCGGATCAGGCCGACGCGCTGGGGATTATCGAGACGTTTTCGGCTTCGAGCATTATCGACGTGGCGGATGCGGCGGTGAAATCGGCGAATGTGGTGCTGTTTCGCGTGCATCTGGCGATGGCGCTGGGCGGCAAGGGTTTCGTGCTGATGACCGGCGACGCTTCGAGCGTGGAGACGGCTGTGCAGGTAGGGTCAGATGTGGCTGGCGAGGATGGGATTCTGGTGGATCGTCAGGTGATTCTGCGACCGGCTAAAGAGTTGTTTAAAGAGTTTATTTAAAATCGTGTATGATTCGGTTGTATGCTTCCGTGGCTTAACCGAACCGCACTCGTAGTCAGGCCGAAACAACCCTTCTTTGATTGGGAAATGAGTCTTGATCCGGAATTCTTCGCCGACGAGACTCCGGAAAACTATGGCTCGATTACGTACCTCCTGCCTGAATGCTGTTGTGACGAAGAGGTGGAAGAGTACGTCAGGGAATACTGGAACCTTATCGTTGAGGCGACGTTGTCGTGTGTCTGGGAAGACCGCGCCGACTGGCCCCAAATGGACTACGAGACTTTTCGCCAGTGGTTTTCCTGCGAGAGCGATTGGATAGTACTTGATCTGTGCTCCGATCCGCTGGAGTATCAGACCCATGGTGGCATCGACGGGCACGATCCGCAGGTGGCACAATCCAACTGGGAGAAGGCGCACCCCGGTCGGGTTTCGCACCCACTGCCGGTTCCTTGCCCGTCCGGGCGTCACAAGAGTGGGCGCAAGGGGCCTTGGGTACCGCCATCGGGAACGGGATTCGTTATGTAGGGTTCGGGTCGGTGGGCGGATTCGGGACTGGCTCTTATCTGAGCTTCGGCAGGAATAGCTGAAGCAGGAAATCCTGGGCGGCATCTGTGGTGCGGATTGAGTGCCAGCTCTTGAAGGCGGCGCTGGCCATGTCGGAGAGGAGAACCCGGAAGAACAGGGCGGGAGTTCCGTCCCAGTCCGGCTTCACTTCGTAGCGAATGTGACGGACCCATGGCGAGAGTTCCTTCATTGCGTCTGCGACGAGCGGGTCGATCTGCGGCTTCATCTCATATGTTTCGAGGGAGAACTGGTCAATATTCGGCCTATCACTTCAGGGCGCCGCGGGCCCGGTCCTGCGAATCAGCTGTATTCAGCAGGACTCTTCGCCCTGACGCGCTCCCCAATCAGTCTCGCAATGGCAATTCTGAGGCGTGATCTTGGCAGCCATGTCCCTGAGGGTGCACACGCGTCGAGCCTCGTGGACGACGACACAGCTTCCGGCCTTGGGTTCCACAATCAGGTGCTCGCTCTCGGGAGGGCGAACCTGCACTGCGTCGGATCGCGGCTTGCTCACTTGTGCATATCCTTCTTTCGGCTGGTCACCTTATTCCGAACAAATCCCCGCACACCAGGAACGCCATCAGTGCGGTGCCGGACGCCAAGACGAGAAACACGAACGTGCCTATGAGCATTCCACGCCAATATTGGATCGGTTCCCGATCCCGGCGGGAGGTACGGCCTTTGACGGTAAGCACACCAGTCCGAAAGGATTCATAGTAGCCAGTTCCAAGGGCGAAGGTAACCGCCGCGCAGAGGATAAGGATGAGGATATTGCGCGCCACTTCGTGCCCAGATTACGATTCTAGCCTTAGTCTGGCGGTGACAGAAGGTTCCGGGTCGGTAGGCGTAGTATTGAAATATGGCGGAAGCGAAGAGTAAAACATTGACGAGCGGCTGGATGCGCTGACGATGAATCTTGAACTGATGAGTCACGCAAATGAGGCGCAGGACCGGCGGATTGAGAAGCTAACAGCTTCTATCGAAAAACTGGTCGAGATACGCAATTGCGCTGCGATTGACATCAGCGCGCTCTCGCGCAGGAATTAGTTTTTTACTATACGGCAGGCGGAAACGCCAGCCCCGCAGACCCAAAAAGGGGAGGATTGGCGGTCAAGCCGATCCTCCCCTTCTTTTTGTTTGGTGAACTATTGAGCTATTAGCTGCAGCCGCTGGTGCCGCCGCAGTTTTCGCACTTGTAGCAACTGCCGTTGCGGGTCATCATGCCGCCGCACTCGGCGCACAGCGGAGCGTCCGAAGTCACCGCGGCCTGGAAGGGCAACGATTCCTGCGCGGTCTCTTCCGTGGGACGCAACGCGGGTGGCGAACCGGCCTCCGTCACCCCGAACTCCGGTCCAATGAACTTCAGGCCCATCCAGCGGAAGATGTAATCCGGGATCGACTTGGCAAACGGGATCTGGGGATTGCCGGTCCAGCCCATCGGCTCAAAGCGCACGTGCCCGAACTTTGCGACCAGGAACTTCAGCGGCACCCCATATTGCAGGCAATAGCTGATGGACGTGGCAAAGCTGTCCATAATGCCTGCGATGGTGGAACCTTCCTTTGCCATGCGGACGAAGAGTTCACCAGGCAGACCGTCTTCGTAGAGACCGACGGTGATGTAGCCTTCGTGGCCGGCGATGGAGAACTTGTGCGTGATGGAAGTGCGCTCGTCCGGCAACTTGCGGCGAACCGGACGGTAGACGATCTTCTCGACGATGGCAGCGGCTTCCTTGTTGGTGAGCGTAGAGGCAGAGGACTTCTTCTCGCCCTTGGCGTTGCCGGAACTGAGCGGCTGCACCTTCTTGGAGTTGTCGCGATAGATGGCGACGGCCTTGAGGCCGAGACGCCAGCTTTCGATGTAGGCTTCCATGACGTCGTCAACCGTGCACTCTTCGGGCATGTTGATGGTCTTGGAAATGGCGCCTGAGGTGAACGGCTGCACCGCGCCCATCATCCGGAGGTGGCCGGTGTAGTGAATGGTGCGCACGCCGTTGGCGGGGCGGAAGCTGCAATCGAAAACCGGCAGATGCTCGGGCTTGAGTGCGGGCGCGCCTTCGATAGTACCGGTTGCGTCGATGTGGCTGACGATGGTCTCCACCTGTTCCGGGGTGTAGCCCAGCTTGATGAGCGAGCTGGGAACGGTCTGGTTGACGATCTTGATCATGCCGCCGCCGACCAGTTTTTTGTACTTGACGAGGGCGAGGTCGGGCTCGATACCGGTGGTATCGCAATCCATCATGAAACCGATGGTGCCGGTGGGGGCGATGACGGTCACCTGACCGTTGCGATAGCCATGCTGCTGGCCGGATTCGAGGGCTTCCTGCCAGACCTGTTTCGAACCCTGGAACATGTCGGTGGGAATATTGCGACTGTTGATGCCGTTGACGCAATCCCGGTGCATGCGGATCACTTCGAGGAAGGGCTCTTCGTTCTTCGTGTAGCCGGCGAACGGGCCGGTGGAGGCGGCGATGCGAGAACTGGTCAGATAAGCCTGGCCACTCATGAGGGCGCTGATGGCACCGGCATAGTCCCGGCCGCGATCGCTGTCATACGGGATGCCGAAGGACATCAGCAGCGCGCCCAGATTGGCGAAGCCGAGACCGAGCGGGCGGTAGTCATGGGAATTCTGCGCGATCTTATCGGTTGGATACGCAGCGTTGTCGACCAGGATTTCCTGGGCAATGATGAGGGTATCGACGCCGCGACGGAAGGCTTCCACATCGAACTGGCCGTTGACGCCAACGAACTTCATCAGATTGAGAGATGACAGGTTGCAGGCGGAATCGTCCAGGAACATGTATTCCGAGCAGGGGTTCGACGCGTTGATGCGCGAGGTGTTCTTGCAGGGATGCCAGCGATTGATGGTGGTATCGAACTGCATGCCGGGATCGCCGCACTGCCATGTGGCTTCGGCGATGTCGCGCATGAGTTCGCGCGCCATGTAGCGATCCTTCTTCTCGTTGCTGCCGACGGAACGGGTCCACCATTCCTTGTCTTCGACGACGGCCTGCATGAAGTCGTCCGTAGCGCGAACGGAATTGTTGGCATTCTGGAAGAAGATGGAACTGTAGGCGTCGCCATCCAGCGAGGAATCGTAACCGGCTTCGATGAGAGTGTGTGCCTTCTTCTCTTCCTTCGCTTTGCACCAGATGAAGCTGCGAACATCGGGATGTTCGGCGTTGAGGATGACCATCTTGGCGGCGCGACGAGTCTTGCCGCCGGACTTGATGACGCCGGCGAAGGCGTCAAAGCCCTTCATGAAAGAGAGCGGGCCGCTGGCGCGACCGCCGCTCGAAAGGTGGCCGTTCTCTTCGCGCAGGGCGGAGAGGTTGGTGCCGGTGCCGGAGCCCCACTTGAAGAGCATGCCTTCGGTCTTGGCGAGATCGAGAATGGCTTCGAGAGAGTCCTTCACCGAGACGATGAAGCAGGCGGAGCACTGGGGGCGGGCTTCGTTGGTGAGCTTTTTGATGCTGTCCGTGGCCGGATCGTGGAAGTAGCCGTAACCGCGCGATTCCTTCACGCCGACGTTGAACCAGACCGGCGAATTAAAGGCCGCGTGCTGGTGAAGCATCATGTACGCGAGATCGCTGCGGAAATTCTCGCCAGCCTGTTTGGAGGCGAAGTAGCCGTCGTTCAGGCCCCAGTCTGCGATGGTGTCGACAACGCGATGCACCAGTTCAGCAACGCTGCGTTCCCGCTCGGGCGAACCCAGTTTGCCGTGGAAGTACTTACTCGCCACGATATTGGTGGCGGTTTGCGACCAGTCGGACGGCACTTCAATGTCGCGCTGCTCAAAGAGGATGGCACCCTTATCGTTGCCGATGGTGGCGGTACGGGTTTCCCACTGCACCTCATCGTAAGGGGTCTTGCCAGCCTCGAGACGGGCGGTGAAGTAACGTTCGAATTCTATTCCAGCGCGGGTCGGCGCGGGGGTATTAGTAGTAGCCAATTCTTTTATTTTCGCACTTGCGGTGGTGGCCATGCTTGTAATCCTTCCAGATCATCGCCCAATGTCAGTTTTTGCTGCGCAATGGGGACAGTAGCAATGATGCCCCAAGATGTTGTGTAGGTCAAGGGTTTTGTAACTATAAATTGTGCTTTGGTTACGTATTTGCAAACTACAAATGTGTTTGGGGATGATAGAAGACATGCTGCAGAAATTCGGTTTGGTTGCTCTCCTGCTAAGTGCAGGTTTTTCGATGAGTTGCGGGACGGCGAGCCGGGGACCGGATGGAAGCCTGCACCAGACGCAGACGGGAGTCTCGGAAACGGGTTACCCGGGCGGCAAGCCAACGGATGCGGAATCGCCCGCTATGGGGAGTTCCAGCGAACAGAAATTTTCACGGGATGCGTCGGAAGAAGCTAAAGTAGCTTCGAGCGAGACGAAGGCACCCGAAGCAGCTCCCGCAAAA
This sequence comes from uncultured Acidobacteriia bacterium, assembly GCA_903875575.1. Classification (GTDB taxonomy): domain Bacteria; phylum Acidobacteriota; class Terriglobia; order Bryobacterales; family Bryobacteraceae; genus BOG-234. The sequence goes on from CAIQWJ010000074.1 coordinate 134,170, forward strand.
TAGGAATCTCTTTTTTTTGATAGCAAAGACGGTGGGAGGGGAACTGACACCAATGCGTACATATGTGCTACATATACATGTACATTGTGTGTGTATTTTTATGTGTACGTGTGGTATGATGGGGTTGTATGACAATCACTCGGTTCAGGCAGGATTTGTTTCAGTTAGCGGATCAGGCGATCCACGGACAGCGGGTGCAGTTTGTCTACAAAGGAGTGGTATTCCAGGTGGTACCGGAAAGCACAAAATCCAACAAGCTGGATCGGTTGGTTGGCCAGCCGACACTGGCCCCCGACGTAGATCTTCCGCAGGCGGGCAAGGAACTGGCGGCCGAAATGGAAGCGGCGTGGCAAGCGGACTGGTCTGAGATTTGATTGCGTACCTTGATACGCACGTGGTGATCTGGTTGTGCGAGAACAACCTGAGTAAGATCACAGCGCCTGCACTGGACGCGTTGAATCAATACGACCTTGTGATATCTCCGATGGTGACGATTGAACTGGCGTATCTGCGGGAGATCAATCGGATTACGCGGATGCCTCAGGATATGCTGCGACAACTGCGCGAGCAGATAGGCATGCGGGTTTGCGACCACTCGTTTGCCGACGTGGCGGATGCAGTGACGTTCGAAGCCTGGACCCGGGATCCATTCGACAGGATCATCGTGTCGCACGCGAAAGCTAACGGATATGCGCCTCTGATCAGTGGGGATGAGGAGATCCGGAAAAATTACCCCAGGACGATTTGGTAGCGGCAGCTAGCTGTTTTCCGTGACCTTCACAAACGTGGCCAGTGCCATGAGCGGGAAGTACAGGCGGTAGTAATGGTAGTTGAGGTAGAAGACCTTGGGGAAGCCGGTCCCGGTGGCTAGTTCTTCCAGCCAGCCGCCATCTTCCTGCTGGCTATTCACCAGATACTGAATTCCGTGCTTCACGCTGGAACTGTAGGTATCGCCGCCCGCCATCAGCCCCATCAGTGCCCACGCCGTTTGGGTGGGTGTGCTGACTGCGGGGACGTACGCGCCTTTGTCGTAACTGGCGCAGCTTTCGCCCCAGCCGCCATCGGCATTCTGGAGGGCGCGAATCCACTCGTTGGCACGCTGGATGTGCGGCTCGTGGTCGTCCTCTTCCATGGCTCGGAGGCCACGGAGCGCGAAGCAGGTTCCGTAGAGATAGGCAACGCCCCAGCGACCGTACCAACTGCCGTCTGCTTCCTGCGTGCCGATCAGATAATCGACCGCGCGCCTGCAGGCCGGATGGCTGCGGTCGAAACCGTTGGCAGCCAGAGCTTCCAGTGCCCTGCCGGTGATATCGGCACAGGTAGGGTCGAGCATCGCGTTGTGATCCGCGAAGGGCACGTGCTTGAGAATTTCCCAGTTGTTATCGACATCGAAGGCGGCCCAGCCGCCATCTTTCGATTGCATGGCGAACAGCCAGTCCAGCGCGCGCTGCCGGGTGGCGGCCTGTGCCTTGGCGTCGCTGGCGGGAATATGCTGAAGGGCGAGCAACACCATGGCAGTGTCGTCGATGTCGGGATACCAGTCGTTTTCGAATTCGAAGGCCCAGCCGGAGGGTTCGACGGAAGGGCGTTTGACGGACCAATCGCCTTTACGTCGGATTTCGCGGGCCTGAAGCCAGTCGGCGGCGCGGGTCATGGCGGAGCGAGCACCGGTGGCCGGCGTCTGGTGGAGGGCTCCGGCGGCCTCACCGAGGGCGTAGGTGCCTATGGCGGTGTCCCACACCGGAGAGAAGCAGGGCTGGTAGAAAAGCGTGGTGCCGTCATCCACCATCAGGCGGTCAAACTGGCGAATGGCCTCGACGCGCACGGGGTGGTCCTTCGCGTAACCGAGGACGTCGAGCGCCATGACGGAATACTGCATGGGCGGGTAGATGGCGCCGAGACCTTCGGAGTGCTTCATGCGCTCGAGCATCCAATGTTCACACTTGCGAATGGCGTCGCGGCGAATGCGGGCGAAGCCGTAGCGTTCCCAGAGTTTCAGGATGCGGTCGGACTGGATGAAGGTGGTGCGCCAACTGAGCCAGGGGTCGCTTTTTTCGAAGGTGACGCTCTTACCGGGGATAAAGAGTTCATCCAGCTTGAAACCGGCGGGTACGGGACGCTTGGGATCGTGAGCGTGGACGATAGCGAGGGAAACGATAATCGCGCGGGTCCACGACGACATCTGGTAGAGGGTCTTGCCGGGCAGCAGCAGGATCTCCGGCGGGATGCTGGGGGTGCCTTCGCGCGGATAAAGATCGAAGAGGCTAAGATTGACCTTGGTATAGCTGTTTGCGGCCTGAATGCCGCCTAGCGCGATGATGCGTTCCCGAAGACGGTTGAGCGCCTGCTCGTTCTTTTCGTTAATGAGAGCGGAAAGCTTCAGGGCGAAATATGCCTTGACCGAGGCGCTGATTTCGCTGGGGCCTTTGGCGTAAATGGCGAAGCCGCCATCCGGGTTCTGCTGAGAGAGGATGCGCTGAGCGGCGCGACCGATCTTGTCGCGGCTGGAAGGATTCCAGACTCCATTAGCATCCGGCGGATGGAGCCAGAGCTGGAACAGAATATAGTCCGATTCGAGCGTTGTATCCGCAGTCAGCAGCGCGCACCAGTAACCGTCTTCGTGCTGGAGGGAAAGAAACTTACCTGCGGCCCTGTCGATGCTGTTACGCGAAGACTTCAGAAGAAGCTCGCTTACCTGATGGCTGAGGGTTGTCATCTGGCGATGCTGTGCAGTTGCGAGGGGCTGTTCAATTCCGGTGGCAGAGAGAAACGCACATCTTCTTCCACCATCTCCACTTCTTCCATGCTGCCGAAGCCCTGGGACTGGAGCGCACTCACGATGTTTTCGACGAGGTGTTCCGGAGCTGAGGCACCAGCCGTAACGCCAACGCTGGTAATGCCGTCGAGCCAGGCGGGATTCACTTCCGACCAATCGTTCACGAGGAACGAATTCACGGCGTAGTTCTGACCGACTTCCACGAGGCGCTTGGAATTTGAACTATTGGAGGAACCGACCACCAGGAGCAGATCGCAGAACTGCGCCACGCCCTTGACCGCCATCTGGCGATTCTCGGTGGCGTAGCAAATATCCTGGGATTTCGGACCACGAATCATGGGGAACCTTTGCTGCAGACGCGCCACAATGTCCGTGGTTTCATCCAGACTCAGGGTGGTTTGAGTCAGGTAGGTCACACGGGTGGGGTCCGGCAGTACAAGGGCGTCCACATCCTCGACCGATTCCACCAGCACCATTTTCGACGGAGCTTCGCCGAGGGTACCGATGACTTCATCGTGGTTTTTGTGACCAATAAGGACGATGGTATTACCTTCCTTCGCAAACTTCACCGCTTCCAGGTGCACTTTTGTGACCAGCGGGCAAGTGGCGTCGATGATGGCGAGGTTTCGCTCTTTGGCCTCCTGCCGAACAGCAGGTGAGACACCGTGGGCACTGAAAATGGCGCGGGCACCGGAGGGAACTTCCGATAACTCCTCCACGAAGATGGCACCCATGTCGCGAAGTTCGTCGACGACGTGCTTATTGTGGACGATTTCTTTGCGGACGTAGATGGGGGGCCCGTAGAGGTCCAGGGCGATCTTGACGACGTCGATGGCGCGCACGACGCCGGCACAGAAACCGCGGGGCTTCAGCAGGTAAATCTTTTTTTCGCCGGTCGTATTGGCGAGGATCGGTTTTAGTGACGGCATGGCTGCTGTGGGGTAAGTATTCAGTATATCATCGTGAAGAAACCGAAAAGCGGAGGTTGTCCCATATGAAGGCGTGGAGATTCGTGCAGGGCTTCGGCCCGGAAAACCTTGAATGCGTTGAACTTCCGAGTCCGAAACCTGGCCCGGGGCACGCCGTGGTGAGGGTGCGCGCCTGCTCACTCAATTATCGGGACCTGGTGGTTGCGAAAGGGGGTTACGGGCGGGCGGTGAAGGTACCGCTGACACCGCTTTCCGATGGCGTGGGCGAGGTACTCGCCGTGGGGGCAGGAGTGACACGCGTCCAGGTCGGCGACCGGGTCGCCGCTACGTTCATGCAGGGTTGGCTCGAAGGGCCTCCGGACGACGCGAAGGCGGCAACTGCGCTCGGGGGTGCGCTGGATGGGATGCTGGCGGAGGAAGTCCTGCTGGACGCGGCGGGATTGGTGCGCATTCCGGGCCATCTTAGCTTTGAGGAAGCGTCCACGCTGCCGTGTGCTGCCGTGACGGCGTGGCATTCGCTATTTGAATCCGGCGGGCTGAAGCCCGGACAGACCGTGCTGGTGCAGGGTTCGGGCGGGGTTTCGACATTTGCGCTGCAGTTCGCCAAAATGGCTGGTGCGCGGGTGTTTGCGACGTCAGGCAGCGACGCGAAGCTGGCGAGGCTGCGCTCCATGGGGGCGGATGCGATGGTGAATTACCGGACGAGCCCCGACTGGGACAAGGCTGCGAGGGATTTCAGCGGCGGGGCGGGCGTGGACCATGTGATCGAGGTGGGCGGGGCGGGGACCCTGCCGACGTCGCTTAAGGCTGTGAAGCGGGGTGGCCATATTGCGCTGATCGGAGTTCTGAGCGGTTCCGGGGAATGCGACCCGCGGCTGATTTTCCTGAAGCAGGTCAGAATGCAGGGGATTTATGTGGGCTCCCGAAGGATGTTTGAGGATATGAACCGGGCTATTGAGGCAGCCGGGATGCGACCGGTGGTGGATCGGGTTTTCGGGTTTGCCGAGGTTCCGGCGGCGTATTCGTACCTGGAGAGCGGCGCGCATTTCGGGAAAGTGGTGATTCGGGTCTGACCCGGTACCCGGTGTGAAACCCAGACCCCACCCGTGACGTATGGTAAACAAGGGCTGGACTGGTGGTCCCGCCCGCGCGGTATACTCACAACAGCAGGAGAGGGCCAAATTATGCGCTTCTTTATCGGGTCGGATCTGTTCTTTCATTCGGCTGCGTTCCGGCAACGCACGGCGATGCTGGCGGTCACCGCGCTTCTGCTGCCCTCCTTGTTTGTCTCTCCGTCTTTTGCGGCGGACAAGAAGAAAGACCCCGATCAGATTGGCAATCGCGACGTAGGCAAGGGCACGCTCAAGGATCCGAATTTTTATTCCATTGAGCATGAAATTGGCGTGGGCAAGCAGATGGCGCAGGAAGTGGAGCGTCAGGCCAAGATTGTCGACGACCCGATCATCGCCGAGTACGTGAACCGGGTAGGCCAGAATCTGGTGCGGAATTCCGACGCCAAGGTTCCTTTCACCATTAAGGTGATCGACGCGGAAGAAATCAACGCCTTCGCATTACCCGGTGGCTTCTTTTTTGTCAATACGGGCGTGATTGCGGCAGCGGACAACGAGGCTGAACTTTCGGGCGTGATGGCGCATGAGATTGCCCACGTGGCAGCGCGTCATGGGATGAAGCAACAGACGAAGGGCGATCTGGTGAATTATGCGAGCATCCCGGTCATGATTCTGCTGGGTGGCTGGACAGGCTACGCCATTCGCCAGGGCTCTCAACTGCTGGTCCCGATGGGCTTCCTGAAATTCTCGCGTTCGGACGAAGCAGAGGCCGACATGCTGGGCCTTCAGTACATGTACAAGACCGGTTACGATCCGAACTCTTTCGTTGATTTCTTCGAGAAGGTGCAGTCGCAGGAGAAGCGCAAGCCGGGTTCCATGTCCAAGCTGTTTTCGTCGCATCCTCCGACGCAGGACCGCATCAAGTCCGCCCAGAAGAATATTCAGGAACAGTTGAAGGACCGGCCGGAATACGTGGTGAACACGAGTGAGTTCAACGACGTGAAGGCCCGCATCATGGCGATGCACGGACGGAAGAACGCGACGGGTGACCCGAAGGACCCGAATAAGCCGACGCTGCGGCGGAATCCGAACGGGACGATTGACGCGAACGGCCAGGAGACGGATCCGAAAGCGGATGCAGACGACCGTCCGACGCTGAAGCGCCGGGATTAAGTTCCGGATGGCGGCCCGGCAAGGAACTAACTACCGGGCCGCCATCCGAAGGAAATCCGCCTACTGCACTGCGGGATTGTGCTTGTCAACGAAGATCTGGCGGCTGACTTTGTTTTGCTGCCGAGCGATCTGCCGCTTTTCCGCCGCTGTCAGAGTACCCCCGTTGGCTGCGCGATCCACTCGGGTTTCCCGATTCAGCTTTGCTTCTTTTGATTCGAGGCTCGCGGTTTCACCTGCGGTCAACTGACCGGAGCGGACACCCTGCGCGATGCGATCCTGCTGGTTTTCCTTACGCTGCGCGATTGTGGCCGGCTTGGTAAGCACAACCGGCTTAGCCGGCGCGGCGGACAGAACGGCGGCGAAGATTCCACCGCCCAGAATACTCATACGACCGATTCCTGCGATTCGTTTTTTCATGGCGTTTGCCCTTTCAGACGGTCAAACAGCACATGGGCAATGGAAGTCGCGGAAGGTGGAGGGCCCTTCACGTTAACAATTATTCAGGCCGGGGAATCAGGGCCAGGCCGCCTGATTCGTTATTTCGACGACTTTTTCGCGGCTTTTTTGGCGGCGGCTTTACGGGCTTTGCCACTCTTTACGGTTGTCTTGGCGGGTGCCCGTTTTGCGCGTTTTGGAGCGACCTTGTGCTGCACCCTGGCTTTTGAGGTGGGCGCGGCGGCTTGGGCGAGACCCGTCAGGAACACGGTGAGCACCAGGGAGGCGAAGAGTTTTTTCATTTTGATCCTGGTAACGATACTACCGCAAACCGCCGGCTCAGCGCGTGGCAAATTCCTGCATGGCGACGAGAATCTCCTTACCAAAAGATTGTGCTTTACGTTCACCGATTCCGGTCACCTCCAACAACTCTTCAAAGGTGGCGGGTTCGCGTTGGCAAAGGTCGGCCAGGCTGGCGTCGGTGAGGATCATGAAGGCCGGTACGCCACGTTGTTTCGCGAAGGCGCGCCGCCACTCGCGCATGAACTGCTGCAGGGCGGACTCCGGCACGCTCGAGACGGCGCGACGGGGACGTGATGACGAGTCAGTTTGTGCTGTCTGTGTTTGGGGCCGCGTCGACTGAACATGCGGCGGAGGTGCCAGCATCCAATCCGGCTGGGCTGCGCAGACGTCACAGGCGTTGCACTTCTCCCACTTCGGCGTCTCGCCAAAATGGACGCAAATCTGGCGGTGACGGCATTCCCCCGATTCCGCGAAATTCCGAATGGAGTGATAAGACTCCCAGGCCCGCTGGCGTTCCTGTGGATCTGTGATCTTCTGGTTGAAGTAGGCGAGCAGGCCCGCGTCGCGCGTCTGCCACAGCAACACACAATCCGCCGGGGCTCCATCACGTCCGGCGCGGCCTGCCTCCTGGTAATACTGTTCGATCGATTTTGGAAGCGCCAGATGAATTACGGCGCGTACGCCCGGCTTGTTAATGCCCAGTCCAAACGCGATAGTGCCGACGAGGACGCGGACTTCGTCAGACATCCAGCGTTCCTGATTCCGGGCGCGGTCGTCATTCTGCATTTTGCCGTGATAAGGCACGGCGGCCGTGCCGTGCCGCCCGAGAAACTCCACAGTTTCTTCCACGCGCGCGATGGTGGGGGCGTAGATAATCATGGTTTCGCCGGCGTAAGCCTCGGCGGCTGCGAGAAGAAGATGGTCCTGCATTTTCCCGTCGCAGGCGCGCACGAGGTAGCTCAGATTGGGCCGGTGGAAGCTGGCGATATATCTGTGGGGACTACGGAGGCTGAGTTGGCGCAGGATGTCATGCCGGACGCGTTGGGTGGCGCTGGCGGTGAAGGCTGCAATGGGGTGATTCGGGAAGAGTTCGCGAAGACGACGAAGCTGCCTGTACTCGGGGCGGAATTCGTGGCCCCATTCCGAGATACAGTGCGCTTCGTCAATGGCAAAAAAAGCCAGGGGGACGCGGCTCAGATACGAGACGAATTCTTCTTTCAGTAACCGCTCAGGAGAGACGTACAGGAGGCGGTATTCGCCCTGGGTGGCACGGCGCATGATGTCTTGCTGTTCCGGCCAGGGGATCTGGCTGTTAAGGGCGGCGGCTGGGATTCCCATCTGTTCCAACTGGGCGGCCTGATCCTGCATCAGCGCGATGAGAGGCGAGACGACGACTGCCGTCCTGCCGGAGACGACCGCCGGCAACTGGTAGCAAAGCGACTTGCCGCCACCGGTGGGCATGACCACACAGGTATCGTTACCGCCAATCAGACTTTCGACGATACGGCCCTGCAGTGGCCGGAACTGGTCGTAGCCCCAGTATTTTCGGAGAACTGCGTGGAGTTCAGGCGTCACGATGGGCCAAACGTAGTCCCAGTGCAATGAACACGCCGCCGGTCAGCCAGCGAAAGAATGGCGCGCCGCCAATCCGGTTGCGCAGCGCAATACCGACAGAACTGGCGGCGAGCGCCACCACGACATTCACCAGGGTTCCGGAACAATCGAAAATGAGACCGAGCCGGACGGTCTGCCAGAAAGCGCTGGCGCGGCTATCGATGAACTGCGGCAGGAAAGCAAGGAAGAAGAGAGCGACCTTGGGATTGAGCATGTTGGTGAGCATGCCCTGGAGGAAGATGCGTGTAAGCCCGGCAGGTGCGATGGTCGGGGCCGAGGCCGAGTTGCCGGCCCGCGTCAACAGTGTCCGCATTCCCAGGTAGATCAGATACGCCGCCCCGGCATAGCGAACTGCGGCATAGGCGATGGGGACAGTACGCAGTAATTCCGCAAGACCAAAGGCCACGGCGAAGATATGAAAAAAACAGCCTGCCCCAATACCCAGGGCCGACGCCAGCCCGGCGGCGCGCCCCTGACCGGTGGCACGCGCGAGCACATAGAGCATATCCGGACCCGGTGTGATGTTCAGCAGGAACATCGCGGTCAGGAAGACAGGTAGCGGAGTCATTTCGACATCACCTGGATCATCGGGCAAAAAGCAGGGGCATACGCCGCCGGGGCGGCTTCGACGCGTCCTCCGGAGTAGCCATGAGGATCCGGAGGCGCTCTATGGCGTCGAGTGCAATGGGTGCCATGACACGATAGCCGCGGGAATTCGGATTCACGCCATCATCGGTAAACTCCGGCTTCATCATTCCCTTTGCGTCCGCCATCGCGGAGTAGTAATCGATGTAGATGAGGTTCTCGCGAATACAATAGTCGCGAATCCAGGAATTCACCTTTTGAATGGCCTCCGGGGTTCGGATCTTCGCCGCTTCGCCACTTGCGGGCAAGAGCGATGCGAACATCGGCTGCACGGAGTGGGCTCTTGCTACGTCACCCATCATCACGAGATTGTCGGCAATTGCGGAGGGCGTCATACCTGCGGCAATATCGGCAGAGCCGGCGAGGACGACGACACCAACCGGGCGCAGGGCCACGACATCCGCAAGAAAGCGCGCCAGGATTTGGTTGGTGGTCTGGCCCGCGATGCCCCGGTTCACGAAGTCCTGCCCGGCAAAATACTCGTTGAGGCGCCACAGATCTGTAGCGGAATCGCCCATGAAAACGTAGCGCGGCTGAGACGGAGTAGGTGGCGTGGATTTCGAATTGACGACAGCGTAGCGGTTCAGATTGTAGGGGTCGGCGTTACCGGCTCGCGCGTCTGCGCGCTCACTGGCCAGCAGCGAATCGAAATGACGACCGAGGCGTTGCAGAGCATCGCGCAGTTCCAGTAGTTGCTGTGAAGTCGCGGGAGCAAAGTAATCCGTACGCGGCATGGAGTCCGCAACCGCCAGAAAGGCTCCGATCTGGTGGGTAAACTGCAGAGTCAGATTCGGATCCCTGGGCGCCTTCCCTAAAGCCGCCGCAGTGGCCTGAGTATTCGTTCGAAGCTGATCGCTGGCACGAGCCAGGCCCGGTACGGCGGCGGACACAGACTCTATCAACTGCAAAGCACGGGTGGCTAACGTCTGGGTCTCAGCGGGCGTCAGAAGGGTGTTTGACGGCGGCCCCTGCGCGGGCGCCAAATGGGCAAACAGCAACACAACGAGAAAGGCGCGCCTCATATTTCTATTGTCTTTCTATTGTCCATCGGCGTTTCTTCTATTTTCCAACAGATGAATTCTCGCCCGGCGTGGGCTTCAGCATGCGGAAAGTAATAGTTCCGATCGCAATCTGGAGGCGAACCTGCAACTGAATGGGGATCCGTCGTTCGTCGTCCGTGAACCAGATGTGAAGGTGACCGGCGCGGCGGAAGAGCACATTATCAAAGAGGTAGACCTCGTAAAGCACCGTATTGACAAGACCAAATTCGGTTTTGAGCTGTTCACGGCGCTGGGATTCCACCTTGGCGACCACATATTTCTTGCCGTCGCTGACGGGAACCATGGCGGTCTTACCGGGATCGAGGCGGAGATACCGGAGCGAGATCAGACCGCCAATCAGATCATGCACACAGGGGGACTGGAGTGTCGCGTCCTGGGAGACGGTCGTGTTTTTTGTCAGGTCCTTTTCAACATAGGTGGCCTTGCGTGCAGCCGTATCAAAATTGACGCGGGTTTCCTTGTGCCTGCCACCTTCCTGCGCCTGAATCAGGTAGTTCTGGGCGCAGAAGCCGGAAGCGAGGTTGGCGGAGTAATCGTCGTTGACCAGGAAGAGGCGCGAGACCAGACCGGTGGATTCCACATGAAGATGAACGTTTCCCGCCGTAGAACCCGCAGGATCGGCCGCGGCCGCCGGGTTGGCGTTCCATTCCAGGTGAGCCTTGCCTGCGGTGATCAGCCGCCACTCGATGTTGTAATCAAAGGCCTCGTGGGGCGGCGGAGCCAACGCGGGGGCCGGGCCGATTCCCGGTAAAGATGTCGCAGGATTCTGAGCGGCCGAATTCTGCGCTGACAAGCTGAAAGCGAGGGCCAGCAAAGGAACAGCGGTGCGAAAAAAAACGCTTGAGGGCCGGCGGTGCATTCAGGTGTCAGTTTCTCATATCGAAGGGGCAGGGTCCGTTGGCGCGCCGAGCCGACTTCCGCCGGATGACAACTGAGGGACAGCGCTGCGACCGGAAACGGCAAGGGAAATCAGGGCGAACAGGGTCACAAGGGTACTCAGTGCCCGGCAAACCCAGCCTTCAGTGGTCACGCCGAAAACCAGATCCACCTGACAGGAACCTTCACAGGCCGGTTCGATGGCGATCAGACCGAGCTTATCGCCATGAACGGGAACTTCGCGGCCATTGACGCTGCTCGCCATCCCGCCATATAGGTCTCCTGGACGGAAATTACCTGACCGCGGTTCATAGGAGCAGTTTTGATGGAAGCGTGAGAGGGCGAGAGCCAGGCGAGATCGGCCAGCGGGAAGGACGGATCGTCCAGTGCAGCCACGTATGCCTGGGCAGGTTGGGTATCCAGACCATGAATGGGCTGACGAGTGACAAGAGCTTCGCGGGGAATGACGTGGGCCATCGATTGAGACCGTTGCGGCACGCGGAAAATGGTGTCGTCTTCGTCATGCCAGAGCACGGGAAGAAGGCCGTCGAATTTACGCGGATTCAGGATGGCGTGATAGTGTTCGCGGCTGGTGGGGCCGGGAACGTAGATCGCCTGATTGCCGAAGGCCTTGAGCCAGAAGATGGAGTATTCAGCGTCGCGATCCCCGGCATTCATGCCGGTTTGGATGGCGAAAACGGCAACACGCTGCATCCAGTTTGGAGCAGTGGGTTCGTGGCCGGCGCTGAATTGCGGGTTATCGGAATAGATGTTGAAGATGTATTCGGGGTCGCCGGCGATAAGAGTGCGCTGACCGGGGAGGTTGCGATCCAGCCAGGTGGAGACCTTATATTCGATGGTCTTCGTGATGTCTATGGGGTGGACGAGAATTGCCGCAGCGTGCCGAAAGTTCCACGCCTGCCGCGCGGAAACCATAGCAAGGATGGTAATCAGGGCAATGCGGCCAGTGGATGGGGCCTTCCGCCAGAGAAGGTGGAGGAAGCAGCCCAAAAGCAGGCAGACTGCCATTTCCAGTTCGAGTTGGTAGCGACTGGATTGCGGCACGATGGTCAGGTGGAGCCAGAAGTAACCGAGGGGGATGGCGCACATCCACAGTCCAAACAGACAGGCGAAACGCTCGAGCGAAGATTTCAGACGCCGGGTGAAGAGCCAGATCAACGCGAAGGCAGCAACGGTGACGGGTATGGCCAGGTGAGCACGCGTGTTGTCCTGGAAGAAACCTTCGGCCGACCAGGCCGTTCGTCGAATCCAGGCAATTAGCGAAGGCGGCAGCCAGGGGGAAATCCAGAGGTAGGAGCAGACACCAACGATTAAGACGGGGCGCACGCCACGTTCGAGCGCCAGCACCATGGAGATAGCGGCGACTGCGATAACAAATGCGCCGAAAGCGTTCGTCAGCGCGACTACCCCTGCCAGGGCACCCGCCAGAACCATGTTCCAGGCACCTCCCCGGACGATGGCGCGGCGCCGGAACAGGAGCGCCAGGGGAAGGAAGGCAAGAGCGGCATTGTGGGGCGCTTCGCCGTACCAGACCAGATTGTTGAGGCGCAGCGGGCCCCAGTGTCCGTCCCCACCGATGCGCAGTTCACGAATCAGGAGTTCGGCCGGCGAGGTAAGGGAAAAAGCCAGGGCAGCGGATAGACTCAGGCACACGGATTCCGACCAATCCCAGGCGAACCAGAAAAGCGCTACGGGGCCAAAGCAGTAGGCGAAGGCAAGCACGAAGTGCAGCGCGCGCGAAGCGGGCCAACCGGTGAGCGCTCCGGTGAGGGCGGCCATGCCCGGGAGGCCCGGCTGATAGGCATACTCGGTGGCCATGCCTTCGTTGAACCAGGGAAACCAGCGGAGGTCCGTGGGATGTTCACGAAAGAAGCGGCCGAGCGCGGCGAAGATACCTTCATTGGAAAGGAGGTTCTGCACGAAGTCCGCAGTGAAGAGCTCGCGGCAAATCCAGTAGTTCAGGACGAAGATCAGGCAGGAAAGCGCGACGACCACAGGGACGCGGGATGCCGGCGCGGCGGTGGCGGACGAGGGCGACCCGGAGGAAGACATGGAATCCTCATTATCGTCCGGGCTGCTGGATAAGCGGTCCAGCGCGCGGACAGGTGATGGGAATTGATATGATCCGGTTGTTATGTCAGAACAGGAACCCAAACACCGCCTCGCCACCCTTGCGCTTCACGCCGGACAGGTGCCGGACCCCACAACCAATGCCCGCGCCGTGCCGATCTACGCCACGACGAGCTTCGTATTCAACGACTGCGAGCATGCGTCGAACCTTTTTGCGCTGAAGGAATTCGGAAACATCTATTCCCGAATCGGCAACCCCACCTGCGACGTGCTGGAAAAACGCATGGCGGCGCTGGAAGGCGGTGCGGCTGCGCTCGCTTTCGCCAGCGGTCAGGCAGCCATTACCGCGGCCATTCTGACGATTGCCCATGCGGGGCAGAATATTATTTCGGCAACCAGCCTGTATGGCGGCACGTGGACGCTTTTTACACAGACTTTTCAGAAACTGGGCATTGAGGTTCGGTTTTTCAATCCGGATCACCCGGAAGAGATCGGCAAGCTGGTGGATGAGAATTCCCGGCTGGTCTATCTGGAGTCGATCGGGAACCCGAAGAACGACGTCCCGGATTTTCAGGCGATTGCCGACATCGCCCATGCCAATGGCCTGCCGGTGATCATCGATAACACCGTCCTGACGCCGGCGTTGTTCCGCCCGTTTGAGCATGGAGCGGACATTTCGGTGTATTCGACAACGAAGTTTCTGGGTGGACACGGCGTGCATGTAGGCGGGGTCATTGTGGACAGCGGGCGCTTTCCGTGGGCCGACAATCCGAAGAAGTGGCCGGAGTTTACCGAACCGGACCCGGCGTATCACGGGGTGGTGTTCACGGAGGCGCTGAAGCCGATCGGGAATATCGCCTATATCATTCATGTGCGGACGCACTGGCTGCGGGACACGGGCGGCATGATGAGTCCGTTCGCGGCTTTCCTGTTCCTGATGGGGATTGAGACGCTGCACCTGCGTATGGAGCGGCACGTGAAGAACGCGGAAGCACTGGCGAACTGGCTCTCGAAGCACCCGGCGGTGGAATGGGTAAATTATCCCGGCCTGCCGGGACATCCTCATGCGGCGAACGCGAAGAAATATATCCCGGGCGGGCCGGGGGCAATTATCGGCTTTGGCGTGAAGGGTGGCCGCGAGGCTGGAATTAAGTTCATCAACAGCGTGAAACTGGCGAGCCATCTGGCGAATATCGGCGACGCGAAGACTCTGGTGATCCATCCGGCTTCGACGACGCATTCGCAGTTGACGGAAGAAGAACAGGCGGCGGCAGGAGTTCGGCCGGAGTATGTCAGGGTGTCGGTGGGGATCGAAGATATTGCGGATATTGAGCAGGATTTCGATCAGGCACTTTCGAAGACGTAAGCGAGCCGGCCTTCGACGAACGGAGTGCCGGAATAGATATAAAGGAATCCGCGGCTGGTGCCGATGGTAGTTCGAGGACTAACCAATGGCTCGTCGCGGATTTTTTGCGTCTCATATTTACTGGCTACTCACCGCTGGGTGTGCGCTTAGTGCGGGTGGGGGGATGTCCCCGAGTTCGCCGCAGATGCCACTCACGTTCGTGGAGAATCGTGGCCAGACGGATCCCAGAGTGAGGGCTATTGGCTCGGGCCCGAAATTTAAGGCCTGGTTTGAAGGCGAGGGAGTTGTGCTGCAACAAGGCTCCGCCTCCATGTACGTAGGCTTTGAAGGAGCCGGACCGCACGCAGAAGTTCGGTTGACGGATCCTATTGGGGCGACGGCAAACTACTTCCACGGAAATGAACCGGGGCATGCGCAGACCAATATACCGCTGTTCGGCGCGGTGCATTACGACGGTGTCTGGCCGGGAGTGGATGTCATGTTTCATCAGGCGTTGTCTCAAATGGAGGTGGAATATACTCTCGCGCCGGGAGCTGAAATCGGAAAGATCAGATTGCGATATTCCGGCGCGGTCAGCATCCAGACAGACGGCAGCCTGCTGGTACGCGGCGAAAGCGGTGAATTCCGGGAGAAGAAACCTTACCTCTACCAGGAAACGACCACGGGGCGGGTTACCGTTCCGGGCAAGTACGTGGTTACTTCTGATGGTTCTGTAAGTTTTTCAGCCCGCTACGATCGTACGCTGCCGCTGGTTATCGATCCCACGATTCTCTTCGGTGGGTATTTCGGAGGAACGGCACAGGACACTATTACGGCGGTAACAGTGACCTCCAGCTTCAACATCGTCGTAGCGGGGTGGGGCAATTCGATCGATCTTCCGACGTCAAGTGCCGTCAGGGCGGCCAACGGAGGAGGGCGGCCGCACGATGATGAAGCTGATGTTCACTTGCCGGCGACAATTGGCGCCGCAGTGACCAGCGGGGGAGGCGTCGACGCATTTGTCGCGAATTTCAGCCCTGTCGGTGGCAGGCTGGTGAGTTGTAGTTATCTCGGCGGAACCGGAGATGACCGCGCGTTTGGCGTTGCGGCAGATTCTTCAGGCAATATCTACGTGACGGGATGGACGTCTTCCGCAAATTTTCCGGTCACGGGTGCCGTGCAGGGTAGCCTGCGCGGTGCCCGTGACGCATTCGTAGCCAAACTGGATTCGACCGGCAGCACACTGATTTACAGTACTTACCTGGGGGGCAGCGGAGTGGATACCGGCAACGCAATCGCGGTGGATTCTCTCGGTCAGGCCGTCATTGTGGGCGATACGACATCACTGAATCTGCCCACTACCACAGGCGCGCTCCAGGGAGTATCCGGGGGTGGCCAGGATGTGTTTGTAGCCCGATTGACGGCAAGCGGCGGAGCCCTTTCGTTCCTGACATATTTCGGCGGAAACGGAACGGACCACGGAACTGCCGTGCAAATCGACCCAACCGGGCCCATCGTGATCGGCGGCGGGACTTATTCCACGACTCTTCCAGTTCAACTGGCGGTCCAGTCGCATTCGGGCGGCGGACAGGACGGGTTCGTGGCGAAATTGAACGCAACGGCCACCGGGCTGATTTTCAGTACTTACATCGGCGGCACCGGCGGGTCGCCGGGCTTTCCTGAACAGGTCAACGGAATTGTGATCGGCCCCAGTAAAAACATTGTCGCCGCAGGTATCACGAGTTCTTCGAATTTTCCGATTACAACCACGAGCTTTCAACCTGTTTATGGCGGCGGTCAAACAGATGGATTCATCACCAAGCTGAATGGCACGACGGGAGCGCTGATGGCGTCATCGTTCCTGGGCGGTTCACAAAACGACGGAATTAATGCTATCGCGGTGGATCAACTGGGCAGGATCTACGCGACGGGCTTCACCCTCTCCATCGACTTTCCAGTACTGCGGCCTACCCAGGCGGCGTCAGCAAGCGGCGTCAATGGCAGCATGGACGGATTCGTAACCACGATTAACAGTGCCATGAATCAGATGAATTTTGGCACCTATCTGGGGGGCTCAGGAAGCGACTCTGGCAACGCCATCGCGGTGGATTCGATGGCCTCGATCATCGTCGCAGGTCAGACCAGTTCGAATGACTTCCCCGCGGCTCGCAATTTCGGTAGATCCCCGACCCAGATGCTCTCTTCGTTTGTCACGAAGTTTACGGCCGACTGGAAACTGTCCGTATCGTCAGCTTCGGCAGGGACCATCGACTTATGGCATATTGCCGGATACTACGGTTCAGTCCCGGCCTCCGTGGCCTTCACTTACGGGCAGGTTGGGGATATTCCGATAGTCGGTGATTGGACCGGCACGGGCACGAAGCACCTGGGCGTATTCCGGAATGGTTTATGGGTTCTGGATACAAACGGAGATAACATCCTTAACGCCGGCGATAAGACCGTTATTTTCGGGCAGGCTGGCGATATTCCTGTAGTGGGTGACTGGGATGGAACCGGCAAGATCAAGCTGGGGTTGTTTCGGAGTGGAGTTTTCATTTTGGATTTGAGCGGCCATCTCTCGGGTATTGCAACAGGCGTTGCCGACGCAACGTTTCTGTTTGGGCAGGCCGGTGACATCCCGGTTGTCGGAGACTGGAACAATACGGGGACCAGCAAGGTGGGAATCTTTCGCAACGGAAGCTGGTTGGTGGATTTTAATGGCGACCGGGTATTCAACAGTCTGGATAAGACCTATAGCTACGGCCAGGCTGGCGATATCCCGATAACCGGTTTTTGGGATTCTGTCGGCCTGACGCGGATTGGCGTATTCAGGGCGGGCACATTCATTCTGAATTACAGCGGCACCAACGCGATGGGGCTGGTAGGACAGACGGAGTTATCCTTCACATTCGGGACGGCAGGATCAACGCCCCTTTCCTGGTAGAACCGTCACGCGGCTTCGGTTACCGTAACATTGACATCGAGTCCCAGGCATGCGCCAGGCGGGCCGTCGTACGTACCCCACAACGGAAGGACCTGTTCCGGGGACCAGGCCACTGCCACGCGTATGAGATTCCGGTTGCCGATGATGCTGTTGGTCGGATCGAAGTCAATCCAGCCGGCACCCGGCAGATAGGCCTGCATCCAGGCATGGGTTGCCCCACCGCCGACCACGACTGAGTTCGAGACTGTGGTCGGCGAGAACACGTAGCCACTGACAAAACGCGCGGCTATGCCCAGAGATCGCGCAGCTTCCATCATGAGAACGGCGAAGTCCCGGCAGCTGCCTTTTCGGGAGAGTAGGGTCTCGGCGGGAGTCTGGACGCCTTTTTCCACCCGCCGCCCGTATTCAAAGGTCTCGCGAATCCCGTGCGTCATGGCGCGAAGAATCTTCATCGTATCGGTCGTAGCTGCCGGATCGAGGAACTGGAGCGCCCACTCGGCTACATCCTCCGCGTGATAGTGATGACTCAGCGCCCGCTCAAGATTAGGGAAATCCTCGTCGGAATAGCGAAAGGGATAGGTCCTGGCGTAGTCCTCCAGCGGATACTCGGGCGGTGAATACTCAAAGTGCTCGATGGTTACGGCACTCTCGAAGCGCAGCTCGGAAGTGGTGCCTTCGAAGGTGGCGACGGCGACGGAATTATCGAAGGGATCATGGAGCCAGCGCAGTTGCGACGGTTCCGGGAAGATCGCGAGATGAGTGCGAATCAGCCGCAGGTCGTGACTTTCGCGCGGGCGGAACATCATGCGATGTTCGCCGAGGCCGACGGGCTGTTTGTACCTGTAGATGGTGGTATGGCGGACGGTAAGAATCGACATTAGCCCTGAGCACCGGGCGCGGAACCCAGAACGGGCACTTCGCCATCGGGCAACTCATCGGTCCAGACTCTGAAGTTTTCCAGCGTGTTGGGGCCGAACGTCGTGGCGATCGCTACGTCACAGGCATCGCGACCTCTGGCCATCAGGACGCGACCGAGGCGCGGGACATTGTTACGCGGATCGAAAGTATGCCAGCGCCCGCCGATCCAGGCCTCGAACCAGGCGGCGAAATCGCCCACACCGTAGGGTGGCGCGGTTCCAAGGTCGCTGAGATAGCCGGTGCAGTATCGGGCCGGAATATTCATACACCGGCAGAAGGTGACAGCCAGATGGGCGAAGTCGCGGCAGACGCCGGTTCGTTCGTTGAAGGCACCGGCGGCGCTGCGATTGGCGCGGGCATTCTGGTAGTCGAAGGCGATGTGGCGATGAACATAATCGCAGATCGCCTGAACGCGGGGGTAGCCCGGGGTCACGTGGTGGAAAAGCTGCCAGGCCGTTTCAGACAGGAAATCGGTCTCGCAATACCGACTGCCCAGAAGAAACACGAGGACGTCTTCGGGAAGGTCCTGGACGGAATCCTGACGGGCGCCAAAGATCATTTCGTCGGGCTGTCCGCTATCCCGGACAACGCAATCGGTGGTCAGGCGCAGGCGTCCCGCGGGAGCCAATACGCGATTACACCGGTTTCCGAAGGCGTCGCGGTAGGCGCTGACGGGAAGGGCGGGCTCAGTAATCAGATGGTCCGGAATCACGATATCCCGCGACCGGGAATCGTGAATATTGACGAGGAGGATGATGGGTGTGGGCTGCGGGAACTGATACACGAGCTCAAAGCCAGCGCGTAGCTGCATGGGATACCTAAGTTTCTGCGGTGCCAAATGCCGCGGTTGGGCTCGGACTGATGACGGGACTCACACGGCCTGTGCTGTGCGGAAAAGCGAGAGAAATGGAGGGAAGCGGCCCCGGGAAGATAAGCGGACCCGGCTCGTGACGACACCTAACAATAGCAGGTGAGGCTCCCCGCCCAGATCTTCCATAGCATGTTCGTGGCCAAAAGCGGTGGAAGGGCCGGGAATTTCAGGATGATTGACGGCATCGGGCTGGCATGACCGCTCAACCGCGGCCAGGAACCGGCTCTCTTCGGGCATGGCTAACCAACGCCGATACGGCCAATAATATCTTTGAATGCCGCAACATACCTGTCCTGAGAGAAAATAGAAGTTTATACTTTTCTTCATCGCAAACGGAGTGGCCAACGATGCAGTTCGCCAATTACAAAACAGACGGCTTTTATGACGAGATGTTTGACGCTGCCGGCGTGCCCCGCCCGGAGGCCAAACTTCTGGTGGACACCATTGAGTCACTTGACGACGGCCAGTTTCTGCGCTGCCAGCGGTCCGCCGAACGCATCCTGCTACAACTGGGTATTACGTTCAATGTTTACGGCGATAATGCGGGTACCGAACGGATCTTTCCTTTCGACCTGATTCCGCGCATTGTCACGGCGAAGGAATGGGCATGGGTGGAGCGTGGGCTCAAGCAGCGCATTCGCGTCCTGAACACGTTCATTGACGACATCTATCACGATCAGAAGATCCTGAAAGATAAGATCATCCCGGAAGAGGTCATCAAGTCGGCGATCTTCTACAGGCCGCAGTGCATCGGGATCAACCCCCCGCGCGGCGTTTGGTGTCACATTACGGGTACCGATCTGGTGCGGCATGGAGATGGCCAGATCTACGTGCTTGAAGACAATCTGAGGGTGCCTTCCGGCGTTTCGTACGTCCTTGAGAACCGCGACTTGATGAAGCGCACGTTTCCGCAGGTGTTCGAGGGACTGAATGTTCGCCCGGTGGACGATTATCCGAGCCGGCTGCTCGAAATGCTGCAGACGATCGGACCGCACGGGGACACAGAGAACCCGACGGTGGTGCTGCTGACGCCCGGCATCTACAATTCGGCGTATTTTGAACACAGCTTTCTGGCACAGAAGATGGGCGTGCAACTCGTAGAAGGCAGCGACCTGATCGTGCAGGACCGGAAGGTCTGGATGCGCACGACGAAGGGGCTGCGCAAAGTGGACGTGATCTACCGGCGTATTGACGACGATTTCCTGGATCCCCTGGCGTTTCGGCCCGACTCACTGCTGGGAGTGCCCGGAATCATGGATGCCTGGCGGGCAGGGAATGTCGCACTGGCGAACGCACCCGGAAATGGCGTGGCCGACGATAAGGTCGTCTACGCCTATGTACCGGACATGATCCGTTATTACGAGGGTGAAGATCCGATTCTTCCGAATGTGCCAACCTACCTGTGCTGGAGGGATACGGACCGGCAGCATGTACTTGGAAACCTGGACAAACTGGTGGTCAAGGCGGCGAATGAAGCCGGCGGTTACGGAATGCTGGTCGGACCGCATTCCACAGCCGAACAGCGTGAAGAGTTCGCGAAGCGTATTACCGCACACCCGCGCGATTACATCGCCCAGCCGACGCTGGCGCTTTCGAGAGTGCCAACCCTTGTGGAAGATCACTTCGAAGGTCGGCACGTAGATTTGCGGCCTTATATTCTCTATGGCAACGAAATTGAAGTACTCCCTGGCGGATTGACCCGGGTGGCGTTGCGAAAGGGATCCCTGGTTGTAAATTCATCGCAGGGCGGCGGCAGCAAAGATACCTGGGTGCTGGCGGGGGAGGCTGAGTAGTCATGAACGAGACCAGACCCTTATTGAGCCGCGTGGCGGATGCTGTTTACTGGATGGCTCGCTACATTGAGCGAGCGGAGAACGTGGCGCGCTATATTGGCGTGAATCTGAATCTGCAGCTGGATCTGCCGGGGGATCCGTCGCAGCACTGGCAGTCGCTGATCGATACGAGCGGCGACAGCGCGGAGTTTGTCAAGCGATACGGCGAGGCGACGCAACACACGGTTGTGGAGTTCCTGGCATTCAACGCTGAGAACCCTAACTCGATATTCTCCTGTCTGCGTTCGGCCCGCGAGAACGCACGCAGTGTAAGGGAAACGATTTCGTCGGAAATGTGGGAGCAGGTCAACGAGATGTACCTGCACATGGCAGCGCAGCAATTGGCGCCCGGGGCGGAGTGGCTGCCGGAATTCTTCCGTCAGCTGCGCCTGAGTTCCCACCTGTTCCAGGGGATCACGGACGCCACGATGACCCACAATGAGGCGTGGCATTTTGCGAGGCTGGGGCGCAAGCTGGAGCGTGCGGACAAGACCTCCCGGATTCTGGACGTGAAGTATTTCATGCTGCTGCCGTCGCTGAGCGACGTGGGGACGCCATATGACGATATTCACTGGTCAGCCGTGCTGAAGTCGGTCAGCGGCCTCGAAATGTACCGCAAGAAGTTCGGCAAGCTGGAACCGCACGATATCGTGGATTTCCTGGTAATGGACCGCGACTTTCCGCGCGCAATTCACTACTGCATTACGCGCGCGGACGCATCACTGCGCGCCATCACAGGCACTGAGCCGGGCACATTTCATTACCGGTCGGAGCGGCTGATGGGACTGCTTCGATCCGAACTGGATTTTACGCCGGTAGACCAGATTCTCTCGAACGGCCTGCATGGCTACCTGGACGCATTGCAGCAGAAGGTCAACGACATCGACGACGCGTTACTGACCGATTTTGTGAACTGGCGACCGCCGGTGCAGACTCAGTCGCAGACCAGTACTGTCACGCGCGGTAGCCGCTAATGGGAATCAAAGTCGCGCTTCATCATAAGACGGTCTACAAGTATGACCGTCTGGTTACACTCGGGCCGCAGGTTGTGCGATTGCGTCCGGCTCCGCACAGCCGCACGCCGGTGACAAGCTACTCGTTGCGGGTGGAGCCGAAGGCTCATTTTATTAACTGGCAGCAGGATCCGCAGAGCAACTACATTGCGAGGATTGTAATACCGGACCCGACGCGCGTGTTTTCGCTCGAAGTGGATCTGGTGGCCGAGATGACGGTCCTCAACCCGTTCGACTTCTTTCTGGAGCCGTACGCCGACCGTTTCCCGTTTACGTACGAGAAGTCACTCGCCAGAGAACTGCTGCCATTTCTGGAATTGCTGCCATGCGGTGCGGCATTCGAAAGATTCATGGACTCTCTTGATCGATCCGAGAAGCAGACGATCGACTATCTGGTGACTCTGAATCAAACGGTGCAGCACGCGGTTGGGTACCTCATCCGAATGGAGCCCGGGGTACAAACACCGGAGGAAACGCTCACCCTGAAGACGGGGTCGTGCCGCGATTCGAGCTGGCTGCTGGTGCAGGTACTGCGGCATCTCGGTCTGGCAGCGCGTTTCGTATCCGGATACCTGATTCAGCTGAAGCCGGACGTAAAGGCACTGGACGGGCCCTCCGGCACGGAGTACGATTTTACCGATCTGCATGCATGGGCAGAAGTCTATCTGCCAGGTGCCGGCTGGGTAGGGCTGGATCCAACGTCGGGACTATTCGCCGGCGAGGGACATATTCCGGTGGCCGCGACGCCTGATCCGCAGTCCGCCGCACCGGTTTCCGGCGGTGTGACGCCAAGTGAAGTGGAATTTGACCACCAAATGACGGTGACGCGAATTCACGAAGACCCGCGCGTCACAAAGCCGTATTCCGACGAGGAATGGGATCAGATTCTCGCGCTCGGCGACCGGATCGACGCCGAACTGGATGCCTGCGACGTTCGTCTCACGATGGGCGGGGAACCCACGTTTGTTTCGATTGACGACGTAGACGGCGATGAGTGGAATACGGCGGCGGTGGGCCCGAACAAGCGGAGACTGGCGGGGGAATTATTGTGCCGCCTTCGCGACAAGTTCGCACCGGGTGGTTTGCTGCACTTCGGACAGGGGAAATGGTACCCGGGAGAGTCGCTGCCTCGCTGGGCTTATACCTGCTTCTGGCGTACGGACGGATATCCTCTCTGGCAGGATCCGCAATGGGTAGGCGAGCCGGATAAGGACTATGGATTCGGGCTGGCGCATGCCGAGGATTTCGCAATTGAGCTTGCGAAACGGCTCAGGATCGATGAAGAGTTCCTGATTACGGCATACGAAGATCCGCTCGAGTATCTTCATGCGGAACGCAAGCTGCCGGTTAATGTGGACCCGATCGACAACAACCTGGACGATGCGGAGGAGCGGGAGCGTCTGCGCCGCACGTATGAACGCGGGCTAAACGTGGCAACGGGCTATGTGCTGCCATTGCAGTGCATGCGCGGGAAGAATGGGGTGGAGTGGCAATCCGGGCTTTGGATGCTCCGTGCCCAGCATCTTTACCTTGTGCCAGGCGATTCTCCGATCGGATTCCGGCTGCCGGTAGCGGCGCTGCCCTGGGAGCCAGTTGCGAAGCGGCGGCAGGTTTTCGTAGTGGACCCCATGGCTCCGCTGGGGCCGCTGCCGACACCGCAGGAGGCGGATGTCACAGGCCAGAAAAAACAGGTAGCGCGGCGGGCACCGGCCCGGGCGAAGGCTTCGCAGCCACGAGGGCCGGTCGTCAGAACGGCGCTGGCGGTGGAGGCCAGGGAAGGGCGAATCTATGTTTTCCTGCCACCCGTGGACACCACCGAAGCCTATGTGGAATTGGTGGCCGCCATTGAAGACACGGCAGCCCGTCTGGAAATGCCGGTGCTGATGGAGGGCTACACGCCACCGTCGGATCCGCGACTGCGGCGTCTGGGCGTCACGCCGGATCCGGGCGTGATCGAAGTCAACACGCAACCCGCCGCAAGCTGGACCGAACTGGTGGCAAACACGGTGGAACTCTACGAACAGGCGCGACTGACGCGGCTGGGAACGGAAAAGTTCATGCTGGACGGCCGGCATACGGGAACAGGCGGCGGCAATCATCTGGTGCTCGGCGGCCACACTCCTGGTGACAGTCCTTTCCTGCGACGACCGGATCTTTTGCGGAGTCTGCTCGGATACTGGGTGAATCATCCGTCGCTCTCGTACTTGTTTTCGGGCGTGTTTATCGGGCCGACGAGTCAAGCCCCGCGGCTGGACGAGACGCGTCCGGATGCGGTTTATGAGTTGGAAATCGCCTTCAGCCTGCTGGATGAGAATCTGAAGCCGGAAAACCTGCCGGCCGAAAGGGCATCGGACTACGCACCGTGGCTGGTGGACCGGTTGTTCCGCGACCTGCTGGCGGATGGAACCGGCAACACGCATCGGGCTGAGTTCTGCATCGACAAACTGTTTTCGCCGGATTCCTCCAGCGGGCGACTGGGGTTGCTGGAACTGCGGGCGTTTGAAATGCCGCCGCACGCGCGGATGAGTCTGGCGCAGCAGTTGCTGGTGCGGGCGCTGGTGGCCCGATTCTGGAAGGCAACGTACACGGATCCGCCGATCCGCTGGGGGACCCGTCTGCATGATCGGTACCTGCTGCCCTATTACGTGGAAAAGGACTTTGGTCTGGTGGTGCAGGAGTTGCGCGCCGCCGGATATGACATGAAGACTGAATGGTTCGGCCCGCATGTCGAATTCCGGTTCCCTGTCTATGGCCGCGTGAACTACGACGGCATCGAAATTGAACTTCGTCAGGCGATTGAACCCTGGTACGTTCTGGGTGAGGAACCGGGCGGCGGGGGGGCGGCCCGCTACGTGGATTCATCGGTGGAGCGGATGCAGGTGCGGGTCACCGGGCTGATCAGCGAGCGGTATTGTGTCACGTGCAACGGGCGTCGACTTCCGCTGGAATCCACGGGCACGCATGGAGACTATGTGTGCGGCGTCCGTTACAGAGCCTGGCAACCGCCGCGCTGTCTGCACCCGACGATTCCGGTGCATACGCCGCTCGTGTTCGATCTGGTGGATTTGGCGGCGGGCCGTTCGATTGGCGGCTGCACTTATCACGTGGGACATCCCGGCGGGCGGAACTACGATACCTTCGCGGTAAACTCAAACGAGGCGGAGGCCCGACGAAGGGCGCGCTTTCTGGCATTTGGTCACACGCCGGGGCCGATGGCGGAGCCGCCCGTGGAAGAAAACCCGGAATTTCCGGCAACGCTGGATTTGCGAAGGAAGAACCCGCGGGGAACCGCTATGTACGGTGTCGGCCCGGCGGGGCCAGGCGCTCGCGGAAAGAAGACCCGAAAGTAGGAAGCTGGCTGGAATGAGGCTATGCGAAACAAAATGACAAATGTTCACGGCCCCTGTCCGGCACGGGAACACTCTGCGGCCGGACGCGCGGAGGTCGTGCGTGCGGCAGTGCGCGGGCGGAATGGACGAACAGCCGAATTCCAGCGAAGTGACTCCGTGACGCAGGGGCTGGCTTGCTGAAAAGTGCGGATTCAATGAGGCAGGATTCCGCGCCATCGGGTGTTCACGGAATGGTCCGACAATATGTGCCTCACGAGGGTCATTGGGACGAGGCCCTGCTGGAGTCGGGCTATCCCCGGCGGCACTGGCGGCAGCTTTCCGTAGCGTTGGGGCGGATGGGCTTCCGCCAACTCAGCAATCGCTGGCGGACGGGCCAGCAGATCATTCAGGCCAACGGCGTTACTTACAACGTCTACGGAGACCCCCAGGGTAAAGAACGTCCCTGGTTGATGGACCCTATCCCACTGCTGATCGACGAGGGCGAATGGGCGCACATCGAGAAGTCGATCATTCAGCGGGCCACACTTCTGAATCAAATGACGGCCGACCTTTATGGGGAACAGAAGCTCCTCCACAGTGGCAGGATTCCGGCGGCGATTCTGTTCGGCAATCCCCATTTCCTGCGGCCTTGTTTTGGCATCAAGCCACCCGGCGGAGTTCACATCCACAGTTACGCGGCGGATATGGCCCGGGCTCCGGATGGTACCTGGTGGGTACTCTCTGATCGCACGCAGGCACCTTCAGGCGTGGGCTATGCGCTGGAGAATCGGCTGGTCAGCGCCCGGACGCTGCCTTCGGTCTTTAATCTGTGCCAGGTACGACAGCTGAATCGTTTTTTCGAAGTGCAGCGCGAGGGTTTACTGGGACTGGCACCACGCTCAACGGTGAATCCACGGCGGAGTCCGCGCGTGGTGTTGCTGACGCCGGGGCCGCACAACGAGACCTATTTCGAGCATTCGTTTCTGGCACGCCACTGGGGCTTTCCTCTGGTGGAAGGCGCGGATCTGATCGCTCGCGACGACCAGGTGTTTCTGAAAACGCTGGCAGGGCTGGAACCCGTGGACCTGATCCTGCGGCGTGTGGACGATGGATTCTGCGACCCGCTGGAACTGCGCAGCGAATCCCTGCTCGGCGTACCGGGCCTGCTGCAGGCAGTGCGCGCAGGCAACGTGGTGGTGGCTAACGCGCTGGGCAGCGGCCTGCTGGAGACACCGGCACACATGGCTTTCCTGCCCGGTCTTTGCCGCGATCTGCTGGGTGAGAAACTGCTGATGCCCTCGGTGGCCACGTGGTGGTGTGGCCAGGAAGGACCGCGAAAGTACGTACTCGATCATCTGGAAGAAGTGGTGATCAAGCCGGCTTTCCCGCGTTTCGGCCAGAAAGTGGAATTTCCGGCCATGCTGAAGCGGGCGGAGCGAGCGGATCTGGCTCGACGCATCGAAGCGCATCCGGAGCAGTTCGTGGCGCAGGAACAGGTGGCGCTTTCCACGGCGCCAGTGCGGACAGAATACGGCATCGCGCCCCGCCATGTGGTGGTTCGCGTCTTCGCCGCCTGGGATGGCGAGGGCTATACAGTACTGCCCGGCGGGTTGACACGCGTCTCGACGGCGGATAAATCGCTGGTCGTTTCCATGCAATTGGGTGGAGGCAGCAAAGACACCTGGGTTCTCGGCAAGGACAAGGATGAGGAAGCACCGCGCCCACCTGCGACGGAGTCTGTGATTGCCCCACGGGGTACCGGGGAACTTCCCAGCCGCGCGGCGGACAATTTGTTTTGGCTGGGCCGCTATGCGGAGCGGGTGGAAGGAAGTGTACGGCTGGTTCGGACGCTGTTACCCGGGCTGTCCGGAGAAGCGGATTTCGGGCGCTCGGCATCTCTTGAAACCGTCACGGAACTGCTGGCAAATCTCCGCTACCTGCCGGAGAGCCACGTCACGAGTTCGCTGGCGCAGCAGCGCTGGCAATTGCAGCGCCTGCTCACCGGAATGGTTTACGATCCCTCGCGAACGACCGGCATCGGGTGGAATCTCAAGCAGATTCGCCGGGTTGCCTGGCCGCTGAAGGAACGTCTTTCGCAGGACACGTGGCGAGTTCTGCAACAGCTGGACCTTGAGTTCTCCAACGCGGCACCAGGAAATGCGGACCAGACTTTCGTCGCTGAAATGAATCTGCTGGACCGCGCGATCCTGACGCTGTCCGCCTTTGCCGGATTGCTGATGGAGAACACGACGCGGGGTTACGGCTGGCGTTTTCTGGAGATCGGTCGCCGACTGGAGAGAGCGCTGCAGACCGCCAACCTGCTCGATGCCGCGCTGGGGCGCGCCGATATGAGCGACGAGGGCGAATTGGAGCCTTGTCTCGAGGTCCTGCTGCAGGTTGCGGATAGCTCCATCACTTACCGGACACGGCATCTGACCGTCATGCGAACTGATTATGTCCTCGAGTTGCTGCTGGCGGATGAGGCGAATCCGAGATCTGTAGCGTTCCAGCTCGTGGCGCTGCTCGAGCAGATCCATCATCTGCCCGGACGTGAGACGGACGACAGCGCGTCACCGGAAGAGAAACTGCTATCGAAAGCTTTGGGTGCCATCAGGCAGGCGTGGATGGAAGATTTAGGGAAGATGGACACCGAGGGACATTTGAGCGCGCTGGGCGAACTCACGCAGCAGGTCCGTGGCACGCTCTACGATTTTTCCGATGCTCTGACGGCGCGGTATCTCAGTCATCTGATGCAGTCCCGGCTTCATTCCGCTTAGAGAACCGCACCCATGGCAACGACGTATCGCACCATCCACACGACGACGTATCGCTACGAAGGCCAGGTCTCCCAGAGCATCAGCGAGGCCCGGCTGAAGCCAAGGAATTTTGCGCGCCAGCGGGTTCTGGAGACTTCTGTGACCGTGCAGCCTGGTTTCGCGACACAGGAATCGCGCACGGACTACTTCGGGAATCATGTCACAACGATCGCAGTCTTTGGAACGCACGAACGGTTTGTGGTGACATCATCCAGCGTTGTGGAGGTTGGACTGGTGCCGACGGGAGAGTTTCCCTTGATCCCGTGGGATGCGGTGCGCGAACAACTGGCGGTGCCCGTGGATGAGGAGAGTCTGGCGGCTTCGGAGTTTGTTTTCGACTCGCCGTACGTCCCCTCTATCAAGGCAGTGGAAGACTACGCCCGCCAGACTTTCCGGCCCGGCAGGCCGATTGTGGAAAGCATGAGGGAACTGAAACATCGCGTTCACGACGAGTTTGTTTATAAACCGGAATCCACATCGATTGAGATCCCGCTTCAGGAAGTAATGGACAAACGGCACGGCGTTTGCCAGGATTTCGCGCACGTCATGATTGGTGCGCTCCGCAGCGTGGGACTGGCGGCACGTTACGTGAGTGGGTACCTGCGAAGCGGCGTGGACGTTCAGGGTGCGGAGGCTTCGCATGCCTGGGTTTCGGCATGGGTGCCGGGGGCAGGGTGGCTGGATTTCGATCCGACCAACGACGTGATGCCGGCGGAAGGGCACGTGACGGTGGGCTGGGGCCGCGACTTCGGCGACGTCACCCCGCTGAAGGGCGTGGCGCTCGGCGGCGGCGGGCAGAAGGTAGATGTAGAAGTTCGTGTGACGCCGATTTCCGCAGCGGCTTAAGGGTCCGGCCGGGGTCCGTTCACGCAGCCATATTTGCGCCGGACCTTCTCCCTGATCCGGAACCGTTCAAGGCCGTGCGTGAGATAATAGGGTAGTTTCCGAACGACATCAATGTGGCCTCTCGAAAAGGTGTGGGAAGAACACAACCGCACCTCCGTCCTAATTGCGAGCACGACCATCATTGTCCTGATCGCGATCGCTGACTGGTGGACCAAACCCTTCGTCGCATTCGGTGTTCTGTACCTTTTTCCGATTATGCTGGCGGCGCGATTCCTGCCCCGTTGGGTGGTCGCCCTGCTCGGAGTGGGTTGTGCAGTCCTGAGCGAACAATTCAGTTCGCTCGACCGGTCCACAGTCAGGCTGGCATTTGAGACCCTGGCACTTGCCGGATGTGGACTATTTGTCTCGGAGCTTCTTCGGAACCGCAGACTGACCTTTCAGAGCCAGGAGAGGCTCAAGGCCCTGGTGGAGACAAGTCCAGCGGCAATCGTAACTGTGGATGAGCGGGGGTTCATCGAATTGGCGAACCAGGCAGCAGTTGATTTGATGGCTCCGCGCAACGGCGTGCTTGTGGGCGACCCGATTTCGGCGTTTCTTCCCGAACTCCATCACGCGCTGCGTTGGGAAGAGGCACCTCAGTTTCGGGCCACCATGCAGTGCCGCGGCCATCGGGCGAATGGCGAGACCTTTACCGCCGACGTCTGGTTCTCTACGTATAAAGAAGGCATTAAGCCAAAGCTCGCTGCCATCATTGCGGATGTGAGTGAGGAGAATGGCGTTTCGGAGACCCCAGCCACTGAGCATCTGGAGCGAGTCCCGCTGACGGACCGCGAGTTGAGCGTGTTGCGGCTAGTCGTTCAGGGTCTGGCGAATAAGGAGATTGCCGGCAGTCTCAGTATTTCTGAGAGCACCGTCAAGAATACGCTCCAGCAACTATTCGCGAAATCCAATGTACGAACCCGGTCGCGCCTGGTTCGGGAGGCTCTGGAACAGTACCGGGATCTACTCTAAACACCGATGGAATCCTTACATTTCCACGCGGTACTATATTAATTAAGTCACTTATTATCTTATAGTTAAATGTATCCAAAAGATAATCGAACGGTCAGGCCATTAAACGTAAGATCAGTAGCGACAGCATTGCATGACGGGGTAAATTGAGATGGGTTGCACACCTTTGTGAGCAACCGTCCATTTCCGCCCTTCATCAATGACCGGCTCTCCTACACTTGTATTTCGATTCCTGGGTGTGACCGCTCTTGCCATCGGCATAGCGTCCCCAGCCTCTGCACAAAGCGGAGCAAACCAGAATGCGTCGGCCCGGGGCATGACCTGGCAGCAGGTTCGTGCCCAGTTTGAAGCCGACAACCCGGCTTTGCGCGCGGCGGATCTGGGCATCGACGAATCGCGGGCGCAGGAGATCACCGCCTTCCTGCGCCCGAATCCGACTGCCACCGCCACGCTCGACCAGTTCAATCCGATCTGGCCAAACCCCTACCGGCCCCTGGGCTCGCTCTTTCCGCTGGTCTCCACCAGCTACCTCCACGAACGAGAAGATAAGCGCGAGTTACGCCTGGAGAGTGCCAAAAAGGGAACAGCGATAACCGCTTCCCAAAGAGCGGACCTGGAGCGGACCCTGCTGTTCAATCTCCGGGGTGCTTTTGTTCAGGCGCTACAGGCCAGGGCCGTCCTCGAAGTGGCCCGGGAGAACCTGGCCTACTATGACAAATTGCTCACTGTCAGTCAGGATCGGCTCAAAGCGGGCGACATCTCGCAGGTCGATATGCAGCGCCTGGATCTGCAACGCGTGCAGTATGAATCCGATGTGCAGACTGCCGAAGTGAACGCCCGCACCGCAAAAATTCAGCTCCTGCAGTTCCTGAACTCCCGCACCCCGGTGGACCAATTCGAGGTCACGGGAAGCTTTGAATACACGGAAACAGTGCTCCAGCAGGACGAACTCCGGCGCATCGCACTGGTTGGCAGGCCGGATCTGATCGCCGCCGCACAGTCGGTGGATAAAGCCGAGACGGATCATCGACTTGCGGTTTCCAACGGGTCCTCCGATCCGACGTTTTCCTTAGATGCCGGACGCAACCCGCCGATCCCTGTCTATATCGGCGGCAGCGTGTCCATCCCCATTCGCATTTTCGATCGCAATCAGGGCGAGAAGGCGCGAACCGAGATTGACATTCAAAAGACGAAGCGATTGCAGGAAACGGCGACGGCGCAGGTCTATGCGGATGTGGATTCGGCACTGGCAACGCTGAATGGCAGCGTGAATCTGTTGCGCCCTTACAAGACTAAGTATCTGGACGAGGCGGCGAAGGTACGCGACACGATTTCGTTCGCTTACCAGAACGGCGGCGCGTCGCTTCTCGATTTCTTAAATGCCCAGAACGATTACCGGAGTATCCGCATGAGCTACCTCAATCTGGTGGGCTCCTGGTTTGCCGCCGCCAACCAGGTCAATCTGGCGGTAGGACGGGAAGTGATTCCATGACGCGAAGAGTTTTGAGTTTTGAGCCGCTACGGGCGGCAAGGCTGGCGTTCCCTGCAGCGCTGGTGGCGGCGAGTCTGTTGACGGGTTGCGGCGAGAAGCCGAAGTCCGACCCCGCAGCCGAAGTGCCACCAGCTACGACCGTTGTGAACACGGGCGATGCCGGCAATATGAAGGTGGATCATCCCGAGCAGTTTCCATTAGTGGCAGCAGTGAAATACTCCGACGCCGGAACCCTGAGCGTAACGGGTACCGTGACGCCCGACGTATCGAGAAACATTCCTGTCGTTTCGCTTGCCTCCGGACGGGTTATCGAAATCAACGCGAAGCTTGGCGACACCGTACAGAAGGGCCAGGTACTGCTCAAAGTCCAAAGCGCCGATGTCTCCGGGGCATTTGCCGGTTATCGCAGTGCCGTGGCGGATGCCAAACTGGCGGCGACCCAACTGGACAGGGCGAAGGTGTTATTCGACAAAGGCGCGCTGGCGCAGAAGGATCTGGAAGTCGCCGAAGACGCGGACGCCAAGGCGAAGATCACAGTGGAGAATGCATTGGAGCAGATTCGGGTGCTCGGTGCAGACGTCAATCATCCTTCGTCGACGGTGGAAATTGTGGCTCCCGCATCCGGGGTGATTACGGAGCAGAATGTCGCGGCGGCCGGCGGCGTGAAAACGCTGGACAACTCCCCCAACCTGTTTACGATTTCGGATCTTTCCACCGTCTGGATTCTTTGCGATGTCTATGAGAATGACCTTGGCGGAATTCATGCCGGACAGGCGGTGGATCTGCGTCTCAATGCGTATCCGGACAAGGTTTTCGCCGGCAAGGTGGGCTCCATCGGACCGATTCTGGATCCGGCCACGCGTACAGCAAAGGTGCGCGTGGAATTGCAGAACCCCGGACTCATGCGCGTTGGCATGTTTGTAGCCGCCACCTTCCACCTGGCGGGGGGTGCGCAAGGCCGGGCTTCCGTAACGGTGCCGGCAACAGCTGTACTGCATCTGCATGACCGCGACTGGGTCTATCAATCCGCTGGCAATAATACGTTCCATCGTGTAGAAGTCAGCGGTGGCGCAATACTGGAGTCGCCTGGATCGTCAACGAAGCTGCAGGTGATCACATCCGGCCTGGCACCGGGGGACAAGGTCGTCAGCAACGCTCTCGAAATGCAGAACACTTTGGAGCAGTAAGTCACCCATGATCAATCTGCTCGTCAATTTTGCGCTCAACAATCGTTTTCTGATTCTGCTGGTCACGCTGCTGCTGCTGGTCTGGGGTGCCATCTCATTCCATAATCTGCCGGTGGAAGCTTACCCGGACGTGGCCAACAACTACGTACAGGTGATTACACAATGGCCAGGACGCGCCGCCGAAGAAGTGGAACAGCAGGTGACGATTCCGCTCGAGATCTCCATGAACGGCATTCCGCATCTGGATCACCTGCGGTCTACGTCACTGTTCGGGCTGTCGAGCCTGATGCTGGTGTTCGACGACGACTCCACGAATGACTGGAATCGCCAGAAGGTACTGGAACGTCTTTCGCAGGTCAATCTGCCGACGGGGTTGCAGCCGCAGATTGGGTCCGACTACAGCCCGGTGGGGCAGATCTATTTCTACACGCTGACCAGCACGAATCCGCAATACGATTTGATGGCGCTGAAATCGATTGAAGACTGGACGCTGGAGAAGCAGTTCAAGTCTGTTCCGAACGTGGTGGATGTCAGCAGTTTTGGCGGCACGGTTCGTGAGTATCAGGTGCGTGTGGACCCGGATAAGCTGGTCGCCTACGGTCTGAGCATCTCTCAGGTGGAACAGCAACTGGCGGCCAATAACGTGAACGCGGGCGGCAGCTTTATCGAAACCGGAATGCAGCAGATCAACGTCCGCGCCATTGGCCTCGCCTCGAGCGTTCGCGATATCGCGGACACGGTGATCAAGGCGCAAAACGGTACGCCGCTCCGCATCAGGGACATTGCCACCGTGAGCCAGGGCGAAAGAATACGCCTGGGTCAGATGGGCAAGGCGTTTCTCCGGACCGATGGGAAGATCAACGATAACAGCGATGTTGTTGCGGGTATCGTATTGCTCCGCAAAGGTGCGGACTCCGATTCGACGCTCGAAGCGATTCACGACAAGGTGAAAGAGCTGAATGAGAAGATCCTTCCGCCCGGCGTCAAGGTAGTTTCGCATCTGGACCGCAGCAATCTGCTTCACTACACGACCCACACCGTTCTGCACAACCTGACCGAGGGAATCATCCTGGTCGCGGTGATCCTGTTTATCTTCCTGGGCAATTTCCGGGGAGCGTTTATCGTGGCACTGACGATTCCGTTCTCGCTGTTATTCGCTTCGATCTGTCTGGACCTGAATAAGATTCCGGCCAATCTGCTTTCGCTGGGTGCGCTGGATTTCGGGATGGTAGTGGAAGGCGCGGTCGTCATGGTGGAGAACATCATCCGCTACATGGCGCACCATAAGAAGGAAGATGGTTCGTCAATCGTCCCGATCCGGAATGCGGCGCACGAAGTGCAGCGGCCGGTGTTTTACTCGATTGGCATCATCATCACCGCGTACATTCCCATCTTCACGCTGCAGCGCGTCGAAGGCAGACTCTTCAAACCGATGGCGTGGACGGTGTCATTCGCACTGCTGGGCGCGCTGATCTTCGCCATGCTGGTGGCACCGGTACTCTCCAGTTTCCTTTTCCGGGGGGCGGTTACGGAGTGGCGCAATCCACTGATGACTGGCATGACGAACGGTTATCGCTGGCTGGTGGAGCGGGCGATCCGGTTTCGATGGATCACAGTAGCGATTGCCCTCTGTGCATTCGGCACATCGGTGTGGCTGATGGGGAGCGGTGCCATTGGCTCAGAATTCCTGCCACATCTCGACGAAGGTGCCATCTGGGCACGCGCCACCCTGGCACCCAGTGCCGGACCGACGGAAGGTACCGCGGTAATGAATCGTGCCAGGGTAATGATTGCATCATTCCCGGAAGTGGTGCAGGTGGTTTCGCAGGTGGGTCGTCCGGACGATGGCACCGATACGACCGGTTTCTTCAATACCGAGTATTTTATAGACCTGAAGCCCAAAGAAGAGTGGCGGCCCGTTTTTCATCAGGATAAAGAAGAGTTGATCCAGGCGATGGACCGCGAACTCAGCAAGATACCCGGGGCTCTGTGGAACTATTCACAGCCGATCGCGGACAACATGGAAGAAGCGGTCAGCGGCGTGAAGGGCCAGCTTGCCATCAAGATTTACGGCGAGGACCTGAGGAAGCTGGAGGCCACGGGCGAAAAGATTCTGGAAGTCATGCACACGGTGCCCGGCGTTTCGGATCTCGGCCTGTTCCGTGTCATAGGACAACCCAACCTGGAATTCACCGTTGACCGGACCAGGGCAGCCCGCTTCGGCATCAATGTGGCGGACGTGCAGGATGCGATTGAAACCGCTGTGGGCGGCAAGGCCGTCAGCCAGGTCCTGGAAGGTGAGCAGCGCTATGACCTGACAGTTCGTTACGAGCCGCGCTATCGGGGCACGAAACAGGCCATCGAGAGTATTCGCTTGCTTGCGCCTTCAGGTGAACGGGTGTCTCTGGCCCAGCTCTGCAATGTGCATGTACTGGACGGGGCATCGGAAATTTACCGCGAAGGTAACTCCCGTTACGTTGCGCTCAAGTACAGCGTAGTGGGTCGGGATCTCGGCAGCACGGTGGAAGAAGCGATCACCAAAGTGAATAAGCAGGTTAAACTTCCCGTGGGCTATACGATTAACTGGGCCGGCGAATATGAGAGCGCCAAGCGTTCTCAGCGTCGCCTGATGATCGTGGTCCCTATCACCCTGCTGGTGATCTGCATGATCCTCTACACGATGTTCGCCTCATTGAAATGGGTGGCACTGATTCTGGCGAATGTCGCTATGGCGCCGATCGGCGGATTGCTGGCGCTGTTATTTACAGGTACTCACTTCAGTGTTTCATCGGGTGTGGGTTTCCTCGCGCTGTTCGGCGTTTCGGTGCAAACCGGCGTAATCATGCTCGAATACATCAATCAGTTGCGCGCTCGCGGACAAACAATACTGGACGCCGCGGTGGAAGGCTCCGTCCGCAGACTGCGGCCCATCATGATGACGATGCTGGTGGCGAGTTTCGGCTTGCTGCCCGCGGCACTTTCGCGTGGCATCGGCTCAGATTCGCAGCGCCCTTTTGCCATTGTGATTGTTGGCGGGCTCGTCGCCGCGCTCTTGCTGGGAATCTTCCTTTTGCCTACCCTCTACGTCTGGTGCGCGAGCGAAAAAGACACCTTACCCGCGCCGGAGGCGGAGGGCGCGGAGCCCCACGGAGCGTAGTTGTTCAGCGCACCAGCGATGTGATGGTCGAGATGTATTGAAAGAAATGGAACCGCGACTCACAGATACGAGGTCCCGGCATCGCCGCAGCGGGAAGCTCACGGAAGGGCAGGTGCCACCGAAGTCCATGCCCTTCCCGACGTGGATTACGGTCTCCTTTGTTCTGATTATTGGCCTGATCCTCTGGATTGGCGTCCTCTCGGATGCGTCGGGCCATTTCACGATGCCGGGCAGCGGTTCGCTTCTGTACGTTGGCGGCGTGATTTGCGTAACCGTCATATTGGTTTGGCTGGATCGAAGGCAAAAGTAAGCTTATTAGAAGAATTTCTATTCTGGCGTTCGGAATCGTATGCCTGCTGCTGGCGGACGATCAGATACCGCAAAAACTTCAGGTTTCGAACACTCAGAAGGCAGACTTTCCGGAAAGCGGAACACTGCACCTGAAGAATTCCACCGGGGAAGTCAGGATTGAAGGGTGGGATCAGCCCAGGGTGGAGATCACGACCACAACCACATGGAAGTCGGCATTCACTACGAAGACATCTTCCGCCGTGCGCGATCGGGCGTCGGCGCAGTTGGCCGCAGTGAAGGTGACTACATCGGTGCAGGGCGGCGAAGTGGTCGTGGCCACAGAGTTCCCGAGAGAGCGACGGTACCTGCCGCGTCCTTCAGTGGGAGCCAGAGACTTCGACCTCGAATATCGCATAATGGTGCCGCGCAATGCGAAAATTCTGGTAGATCACGACGCTGGCGAGCCATCATCGTGTTGCGCGTTCCGCAGACCGCGCAGTATTCAATCGACGCGAAGAGCCGGATCGGGGACGTAACGTCTGACCTGCCGGGTAGCGAGTCGCGTAAACACTTCGGCCATGTGTTTGTCCGGAACGCAACGGAACCGCACGCGCTGTACCTGAGAACCGGTTTTGGCGACATCATGATCCTGCGGATTCACAGGCCGGCTGGTTTGTAGGCGGACACGGTTCAATATCTCCGGAAACGTAGAAAGGGCGACGCTTCGGCGTCGCCCTTTTTACTTGCCGGTTGTTGATCGAATTTTATTTTGGGGCCGCTGTGGTTCCGGCGGGTCTGGCCGGAGTAGTGGCGGGGCCTGCGGCTCTCGGCACCGTTGCTGCCGGTGGCCGTGGTGCAGCGACATTCGCCGCGGGCTTCGCGGCCGGAGCCGCAGCGGCTCCACCAGCCGGATTCGCCTTGTCGTACGCAGCGATCACAGCCTGCGTGACATCCAGCGCCGTGCCGCAGCAAATCAGATTGTTGGGCTCGCTGCTGACATCGAACACGAGCATGATCTGGTTATCCTGCGCGTACTTCGTTACCACCTGGACTATTTTGCCGCCGACATCCTGCAGCATCGTCTGCTCATCCTGCTGGCTGTCCGTCGTCGCATCGTCCGTATCGCGCTGCAGGGCGGTTTTCAGGCGGGTGATCTCGGCTTCCAGCGTGGCTTTGGCTTCATCGCTGATGGTGTTCTGCTTCTTCTTGAGATCGTCCTGCTTCTGAGTAATGTCCGCAGCACGCTTCTGAAATTCAGCCTGCATCGGGACGTACTTCTTTTCGAGCTCCGCGATTTTCGCTTTGCCTTCGACAGTGTTGGCGATGGCCTGCTGCATGTTGATCAGCGCGACTTTGGTTGCCTGGGCATATAAGCCCGCGCTTGAGATCAGCGCCAGAGCCGGGGCCAGCAAAAACTTCATTTTCATATTCATCTCGATTCCTCTATTCTATTTCAGGGCTATTTTGCGGACGTTCCGGTCTTCGGGGCCGTGGTGCCAGATGTCTTTGGTGTAGTCGCTGCAGCAGGAGCCTTTGGTGTCATTGCCGCAGCCGGTTTTGGGGCCGCGGCCGGAGTCGCCGAAGCCGAGGCTTTTTCATAGGCCTGCACGACCGGCGAAATGATATTCAACGAACCGTCCCCATAAATCATGTTGTTCGGGTTGGCGCTCGAATCCAGAACGAAATTGATCTGGTTTGCCGTCGCGTATTCGTTGATCACCTGCTGGAGTTTCGGCATGATGGCACCCAGAAGTTTCTGCTCTTCGTCCTGAAGATCCTGCTGCGCGTCTTCCTGTTTCCGCTTGAGCGTTGTCGTGAGCGCTTCAATCTCAGCCTGCGCGGAAGCAAGAGCCGCCTGGCTCATGGTGCCCCGCCCTTTTGTGAATGCATCCTGTTTCTGCTGGATCTGTGCCTGGAGTTTATCCAGCTCTTCTTTTACAGGAGAGAACTTCGTATCGATCGCGGTAGCCGCTTTCTTGCCATCGGAAGTGGCAAGAACGGCCTTCTGCATGTCAATGATGGCGAACTTCTGCGCGTGCGCGGTTCCGGCGCCGAGCGCCAGGGCCAGAGCGCAGAAGCCCGTCAGTTGACGGCATGTGGCCTTCAGGTTTCGTCCCGGCGTTGCTAAGTACTGCATAGTTTTGTTGAACATTCTCAATCTCGGCTTCTCAATCTCGACAGGCCTGAATTTCGGCCAGCCCGCAAAAGGGATCACTACATCTTACCGCTAGAACGTGCGACCGATGGTAAACCGGAAACCATTCTTCTTTTCCAGATCCGGGTATGACGGCGTAACGGTATTGATCGCGTTGGCTACCGTGGCACCGTTCGGCATCGTGGAAGGATCAAAGACCAGTGGCGAACGGAGGGTCTGCTGCACTGTGGTCGGGTTGTAATAGTAATAGATACGGAAAGGAGCCTGCACGATCGGCAGGATCACGGAGACTTCCAGACCAACGGAAGACCGGATCGCCTGCGTACCCGGAGCTATCAGAACCTTGTCCGTAAAGCCAGCCGACGGGAACTGGTAGTTGAGGCTGTTAATCTGACCCGGATTCACTTTCAGCTGATTGGTAAATACCACCTTGTTCATACCGATGTCCGCGAAGGGCGAAAGCGTGACGGGGCCAAAGATCGGAATTCGGTATTCAGCATTGATAACGGCCTGGGTATCGCCACCCGGCGTGATGATCTGGTAATAGGGGAAGGGCAGTGAGATCGTCGTGGACGTGAGCGTGCCGTTGATCAGGTTCTTTTGGGCTCGCTGTGAACCATCCGGATTGAGCACATTCACGCTGGTACTGTTCGGCAGATAGGCCACCGGGGTGATCTGGAAGAACTGAAAACCACGGACGTCGTTTTCGCCCCCGATAAATGTGCGCGCGAAAGGCGGAACCACCTTGCCCCCGTAACCGAATTCAGTGGATCCGAGGACGTGCAGAGCGATGGTGTTGTTATGCCAGCGCGGACTCCGGTGAAAGTACTGCATGTCAAACGTCGGCTTGATCATATTGACGTTGGCACCAAGCACGCTGCCGGTGAGTTCGATGGAGGCAAAGATGCTCTTGCCCGCGGTCGGGTTCTGGTAGTTGTTGCGGGAGTTGTAATTGTAAGACGGGATGATTTTCGCCGTCTTGATTCCACTCAATGAGTTGGGACCGGATACACCCTGGAAATTCAGATAGGTGAAGTAGTTAAGTGCGCCCGTAGACTGCGTCCGAATACTGGAATCGTCATAACCAATGGATAGACCAAGGCGGGCAAAGCTGCGCTTCAGCGGGTAACTAAGAGAGAAGGCGATGCCCTTGGAATTCTGGACATAGTTCAGGACATTGGCGCTGCCGAGCGCATCATAAAATGCCGTCACATTCTGTCCGGAAAGAAGGGATTCCTGACGGCCCTGATTGTAGGAGTAGCGGCGCAGATAAACCTGAATACCCACCTGCAGCGGACGGTCAAAAAGATAGGGTTCGGTAAAGCCCGCGGAGACATTAGTCGTCAGCGTGCCGACCTGGCCGCCAAGGCTCAGCGTCTCACCCATGCCGAGGAAGTTATTTGTCGAGTAGTTCAGCCCGACGAATGAGCCGGAGATTCCGGAGACGCCGCCGTTGAGGCTGATGGAATTCTTACCGCGCTCTTTAACCTTCAGGGTGATGTCGACCGTGTTGCCGGAGTTGCGCTTCAAATCGTAAGACTCGTTCTCTTTCAGGGTTTCGAAATAGCCGAGCTGGTTGAGCCGCAGAATACTCTGATCCCACAGATATGAGTTGTAAACGTCCCCTTCGTCCAGCAGGATCTGGCGGCGAATCACTTTGTCGCGGGTAGTCGTGTTACCGGTGAAGTCGATGCGGCGGACGAAAAACTGCTTGCCTTCATCCACATTCATCGTGATGTTGATCTTGTCGGTATTCGGAACCACGTCGATCTGCGGCTCGCCAACATAGTCGATGTAGCCGTACTGGCTGTAGAGCTTGGTCAGATTCTTGATGCCGTCGCGGAGTTTCTCGGTTGAGAATGTAGAACCCTGCCGCATGTTGAACGTGTACGTGAGGAAGTCGGTGGAGTGGAAAAGCTTCACGCCGGTGAAATCGATCTTGCTGAGAAAGAACTTGCGACCCTCTTCAATCGGGATCGTGATGTCTTCGGCGCTGCCCAGATGGTTTTCTTTCAGCAGCGGAATGTGGATCTGGCCGTGCGGACCACCCGTGGGACGGAGCTTAGTCACCTGATCCAGAACTTTGGCCTCAAAATAGCCTGCTTTCTGGTAAGCGTCACGAATACGTTCCTTATCCTCTTCCAGCTTGGCTGCATCGTACGTCTTCGGGAATAATTCCTCCAGAAAGATGGAGTGCGGAATGCCGATCGGCTTCAGATTCTTCATCGCGTTAATGATCTCGCGGCGCGTGAAAGCCTTGTTGCCGATCAAGTTAATCTGGCCAACGTCAACCTTGGGACCCTCTTCCACCACGAACGCAACTTCCATTGAGGACGGTGGGATCTGGTGCAGTTCCGGGGTGACGGTGGCAAACTGGTGTCCGCGCTCGCCAAGCAGTTCCTTAATAACAATGGCGGCGTGGTTGATGATGTTGGGATCGTACATCGATTCCTGCACCATGCCGACCTTGCGTTCCTTCAGCCTGTCCAGCACATCGGAAATGGAGGCGGACTTCAGGCCAGGATACGTAATGTTGCGGACCATCCGGCGTTCGGTGAGTACGAAGCGCAGAATCAGGCCTCCAAGATCGCCCTTTTCGGTTTCCGCGCGAATGTCGTCAAAACGGTTCGTGTTGTAAAGCGCCATGTAATCCCGGCGCATGGTCTCTTCGTTATAGACGTCACCCTTACGAGTGAAGATCAGAGCCCTGAGGGTATCCTGGGGAACGCGGCGTGCCCCACGGAACTCGATGGCCTCAATGACGTCCGGGGCCAGCGTTTCTCCGGCCGGCGTGG
Source organism: uncultured Acidobacteriia bacterium (assembly GCA_903875575.1). Lineage (GTDB taxonomy): Bacteria > Acidobacteriota > Terriglobia > Bryobacterales > Bryobacteraceae > BOG-234. The sequence continues at coordinate 175,145 of CAIQWJ010000074.1, forward strand.
CGGGTGTTGCCGTCGCGGGATTGGGATTCTCAAACTGCGGGGTTTGAACGGGAGCAGCAGGCGCGCCACCAGGCAGCGCTACGGGCGGCGCGGAGGCGGGAGCCGATTGCGGTATATTTTCGAACGGATTATTCGTCTGCGGGCTGGTCCGCGGAGGAGTGCTTTGCTGAGCGAGCAGGGTCGACCCGACGGCCAACAGGCCGCTCAGACAAACCATCACTCGGATCAGGCTCACAGGCCTGAGTGAAGTCATGTAAACCGGGTTCCTTCCCATTTGGTGCAAAATTCAGGGACGCGCCGTAATCGCGTCACGTTCCGCATATGCACGTGAGTGCGCTTTCTGGCGAATACTATATTCTAGCGGACTTCCTTCGCTGGCTCAATGTGACTCTGCCGCACAGGTGCCGTTCATCCGGCACTGAAGAACAGTGCGTAGCCGGAACATTCGCCAGATGTTCGCCCTACTGGTCTACGGCGGACCCGCCAAGTCTGGCCTTGGTCGCGTCGGTTCGTAGAGACATGCTTCGAAGTACCCTGAAGGGCGGGCATTCCAGCCACCAGCGGTAATGAGACAATCAATAATGTGTTCCGGAACAGAAGGTTTGCGTGTCTTTTTCTGGGAATGTGGCTCGGCGCGGCGCTGGCCGTGGATTTTGTCGCCACGGAAGCATTTCCCGCCGTCGAGCACTACCTCGCAGATCGAGCAAACCTTGCCGCACGCTACCCGATAAAGGAAGAAGTGCCGCAGGCGCTGCGGGCGGTGATGCGCCGCAATGCCATGGAAGAGAAGGTTGTTGTGTTCGAGACCTGGGAATGGCTGCAGATTGGCGTGGCAGCCTGTTTCTTTTTTATCGTGCTCATGGGAGACCGGCCACCCAGGTCCGTTTTGATTGCTGTTCCGGTGATGCTGGTCGTCGTTCTGCTGCAGCGTCTGGTCCTGACGCCGAATTTGACGGGCGCGGGGAGGGATTTGGCGGATGTTCCGGCGGCGGCGTTGGCTTCGAGTCCGGTTTCGACCCGATTCTGGGCGTTTCATGGCCTCTATTACGGTGCCGAAGTGTTCAAGCTGCTGCTCGGGGCGGGTGTTGGCGCGAGATTGATGATGCGCACATCTCGCTGGCAACGGAAAGAGGACGAGTCCGCGAAGGAGGGATCGACAGGAACCGATCCCTCCGCCGAGCCAGCGGAACCTCCCAAGCCCGGACAGCGCATCCGAAAGCGCCGAAGAGTCGTCTAACCAACTAAATGGATAACCGCCGCATGTGCCCGAATTGCCGGGCCTTCATCACAAACAGTGACCGTACGTGTCCGTACTGCGGCAACCCGGTAGGAGCGCGCGCCATCGATTTGCGGGCACCCGGCGACATTCTGGGCGGCCTGATTCCGGCCGAGAAGTTCACCACCGTCATCATTCTGCTGATCAATCTCGCGTTTTTCGTTGCCACCACGTGGTTTGGACGTTCGGTAGGAGACGGCCCGTCTTTGTGGGCTTTCGGGGCCAAGTTCGGCCCCAGCATCTGGACAAATCACCAGTATTGGCGGCTGGTCACGGCCGGCTTTCTGCATGCCAACATGATGCACATTGCCTTCAACAGCTGGGCGCTGTGGGTGCTATGTGCGCAGGTGGAGGAGATATTCGCAACGCCGCGATTCCTCGTGATTTACTTTGCCAGCACTGTTGGGGGCTTTTATCTGAGTGCGCGGCTGAATCCGTCTCTCTCGATTGGCGCGTCGGCCGGAATCATGGGCCTCATCGGTGCCATGGTGGCTTTTGGTGCAGCGAATCGCTCGTCGTTAGGTCGCCAGATTCGGAATCACTACCTGGGCTGGCTCGGCTTTAATCTGGTTTGGGGTTTCCTACCCGGCTCACAGGTGGATAACTGGGCCCACATCGGCGGCTTTGCGGGCGGCTTTGCGATTGCGTACATCGCGGGCACGCCCATCCGGTCTACCCGAGCCAGAGAAGCCCTGTGGCGCGTCATTGCCGCGCTCTGCGTTCTAATCACCGTCTATTGTTTCTGGCTGATGTACCACAACTTTCCGACTGCGGACCAGTTACAGTAAACCGTCTCAGCCCAGCATCTGAATCAACGCCTGAATGTAGCCGAACGCGAAAGCAAACGCCTGCGCGCCACCTGTATCGCCGGGGATCGTGGGGACGTGGTCCGGCATCAACATGTACGGATACCCCACTTCCTGATACGTTTTTATGGCCTCAATCATGTTGACGCTGCCGGCATCCGGGAAGGTCTCCTGGAAGTCGCCAAAACCACCCTTGATGTTGCGGAAGTGGACATTGAAGATCTTCTTCCGGGTGCCGAAATAACGAATCAGATCGTGAATCTCGCGGTTTGGGTCGCGCAGCATCTCCGATATCGTGCCCTGGCAGAAATTCAGCCCGTGATACGGACTTTCGTGCATCGCGACGAACTTCTTCAGGCCGTCAGGCGACCCCAGCACCGTATGAACACCGCGAAAGCCTTCCGGCTCCGGCATGCCTGGATCGTGCGGATGACACGCCATTCGCACTTTCTCTTCGGTAGCTACCGGAATCACGCGCTCCAGAAAGTAGTCGATGCGCTCCCAGTAGGCGTCGGCACTCACAGGGCCAGCTTCCGTCAGCCGGTCTTTGTCTGTCAGCTGCGCCACGGCTTTCTGATAGTTCCACGTGCTGTACTGGCTCTCGCCGCGCCCCTTTGTGCGACCAATCCGCACCACGCCAAGGATGCTCATGTTGTATTTGATGGCGGGAATCCCCGCCTTCGCGCAGTTCCGGATCATCTGCTGGATCTGTTCAAGCTGCCGGTCGCGCAGCGGACTCTGCCCCAGCATGATGGCGCCCATCTGGGCGGCCGAGATGTAGGCCGAAGGCAGCGGAATCGGCACCATGTCCAGCGTGATACCGTGCTTCGCCACGCGGTCCTTCAGGCGCGATAGCCCGTCCACCGACCACTTCTCGTCCAGTTGCGGCGAGATATCGGCGCTGCAGATGTGCTCAATCCCGAAGGACGACATCACACTGAGCACCTCGTCTTTGTCCGAATGCTGCGTGCCGATGTACATCGTGGCCTTGCGGGGAGCCGCGGACGGCGTAGTCCCGGCAGTCTGTGCGAGTGCGGCCGGAGCCAGCGCGAGGGCTCCTCCGGCGGTTTGGAAGAATTTTCGTCGATCCATAGTTAAAAGACAGCTTATCTCTTGCCTCTTGGCCGCGTGGTGCGTCATATTTAGATCAGGCCCCGAAGTACGCCCCAAACGGCTAAAAAGAAGCAATGTAGAGCGCAGCCATTTTCCGGTTTTCGCTTTCCCCCGCCAGCCACCCTGTGTGGTGCGTGTGGGGAGCTGTCTGGGCGTCTTTTCAGGCTCATCGCGACGCAGCGGGCAGACGATCATGACGGCGGAATCCAACGAAATCCTGTTCTTTACCGAGCTCGCCGGCCTTCCTGTCTTCGATCTGAAACATCGCAGAATCGGCCGCGTTCGCGACGCCGCCATTGTGCCGCTGATCCACCCTTCGCGGGTTGACCGCTTTCTGGTGGGTGCCGGGGCCTCCTGGCTCTCCGTCCGTTACGATCAGATCGCCAGCATTTCACTTGCGGGGATCCACCTTTCGAACGAAAGACTGTATCCGTACCACTCGGACGAATACATGCTCCGCATCCAGCGCGATCTGCTGGATCAGCAGATCATCGACGTGAACGGACGCAAAGTGGTCCGCGTCAACGACGTGACTTTTGAAGTGCGGCGCGACGAACGCGAATCGCTTTCCGTGCTCGAAGTCGACGTTGGGGTTCGCAGTATCTTCCGCCGTTTGATGCAGGGCGTCCTGCCGTCCCGCGCGGTCCGCCGCCTGCAACGCTCTATCCCGCCGAATTCGATCCGTTGGGATTTCTGCAACATTGTAGAGGCCGACCCGCAGCGGCGGCTGCGCCTGAATATTTCGCACGACAAGCTGGAGACCATGCATCCGGCCGATCTGGCGGACATCGTGGAAGAGCTATCGCCGGCCGACCGCGAGGCAATCATCGGCACCATCGATAGCGAGGTGGCGGCGGAAGCGCTTTCCGAAATCGACCCGAAGATGCAGGCCAGTATTCTGGAAGCGCTGGAGCCAGAAGTGGCTGCGGACATCGTCGACGAAATGGCCCCGGATCAGGCAGCAGACGCGCTTGGTGAACTGGAAGACGAGACCTCGGCCGAGATCCTGGAAGAAATGGAGACCGAGCCGGTTTCCGATGTGAAGGAACTGCTGGAATACGACGAAGATACGGCGGGCGGCATGATGAACACTGAAGCCATCGTTCTTCCTGAGCACACCACGCTGTCCGCGGCCATGGTACAACTTCGGGAGCACGAGGATCTGCTCGAAAATACCCACGTACTCTTCCTTTCCGATGGCGCTGGACGCATTACCGCCACCGTTCAGTTGGCTCGCCTGTTCCTGGCCGACGGTGAGACGCGCATGAAAGACCTGGCGATGGGCCGCCTGATTTCAACCCGGCCCGATGAGAAACAGAAGCGGGTCACCGAGCTTTTCGACAAATACAATCTGCTGGCCCTGCCGGTGCTGGAAGACGATGGCTCGCTTGCCGGCGTCATCACGGCAGACGACGTGATTTCCGTCCTGAGGAAGAAGTAAGATGCAGGGTCTGGTGAGCCGCTGGAAGCGGCATCTCCTGGTCTTTCTCGCCGTGCTGGGCCCCGGCTTCATCACCGCCATGGTGGACAACGATTCCGGCGGCATTCTGACTTATTCGTCGGCCGGTGCCCGCTGGGGCTATCTGCCGCTCTGGACGTTGGCACCCATTACCCTGGCACTGATCGTCTCGCAGGAAATGTGTTCCCGCATGGGGGCCGTTACGGGCAAAGGCCTTTCGGATCTGATCCGCGAAGAGTTCGGCCTGCGGATCACGTTCGGCATCATGACATTGCTGGTCATCGCGAATCTGACCAACGTCATGGCGGAATTCGCGGGCGTAGCCATCTCGCTCGATCTGTTCGGCATCAGCAAATTCATTTCGGTGCCGATTGTGGCCGCGTTCGTCTGGTTCCTGGCCGTCAAGGGGAATTACGACAAAGTGGAGAAGATCTTCCTTTTCTCGTGCTCTATCTTCGTGGTCTACATCATCGCGGGCATTCTGATTAAGCCCGACTGGAAACAGGCGATGATCTACAGCGTCAAGCCGAAATTGATTCTGGACAAGGACTACATCAAGATGCTGATCGCCATGGTGGGGACCACCATCGCGCCGTGGATGCAGTTCTACCAGCAATCTGCGGTGGTGGAGAAAGGCATCAGCACAAAGGACTACCGCGAGTCCCGGGTGGAAGTGATCGTTGGCTGTATTCTCACGTCAGTGATTGCGTTCTTCATCATCGTGGCCTGTGCCGGTGCATATCGCGATCATCCGACTGACATCGATTCCGCAGCCCAGGCGGCACTGGCGCTCAAGCCGTTCGGGGTTTACACGTATCTGCTGTTTAGCGCGGGCCTGTTGAATGCCTCGGTCTTCGCTGCCTGCATCCTGCCGCTCTCCACTGCGTATTCGGTGTGCGAAGGTCTGGGCTTTGAATCGGGCGTGAATAAGACGTGGAAAGAGGCGCCTGCTTTCTACTGGTTGTATACGCTCCTGATCGTCGGCAGCGCCCTGATCGTACTGATGCCGAAATTCGACATGGTGAAGAACATCCTGTATTCGCAGGTTCTGAATGGCATGCTGTTGCCGTTCATTCTGATCTTCATGATCCTGCTGATTAACAGATATGCGCTGATGAAGGAGTGGGTGAATCCGCGTGCGTACAACATCGTGGCGTGGGCTACCGTAATCATCGTGATCGGCATGACCGTGGCGCTGACCGGCATTACCATTCGGGACGGAAGATAAACAATGATCGACGAACAAAGTTTTCGTAAGCTGTCGGAAGATGCGATTGAACAATTGCAACGGGCGCTGCTGAAGGCGGCTGACACGTACGATTTTGAGGTGGACAACAACCAGGGCGCATTGACCGTAGAGTTCGAAGATCCGCCAGCGCGGTTTGTGGTGAGCCCGAATGCGCCAGTGCGGCAAATCTGGGTTTCCGCGCGGGTAAAAAGTTTCAAGCTCGACTGGGACGAGGCGCGCTCGGCGTTCGTGCTGGCGGCGGATCAGCGGGATTTGAAGCAGTTGATGGCGGGCGTCATCGGCGAGCAACTGGGCGAAGAGATCACGCTGTAGCCCAGCATTTCGCAGCCCTTCTCCCTCGCAGGTTTTCTGTTTCGCAGCCCCGCGCGCAGCGCAGCTAATACCTCCTCCGAAAATCGGAGATATTTACAACATTGAGCAAACCAGTTACGATACCTCTTCTACTTCGGAAGGTGCAGAGTCGCCGTTTTGCAGGAGTATCCGGGCTCCAAAATGCAAAAACCCCGCCGTTAGAGGGCAGGGTCTGCAAGTTTACGGAGTAGAAAGGAGGTGGTTGTATGCGCCTTCTGTTGCTGTTAGTTTGTCTGATCCGATTCAGGAAACACGGTATTACGCTAAAGTTTGAAATCAAACTTTAGCTAAAACCGAGGGGGCCAGCAGTGCGACCTGCTGGCCTCCACAGCAACAATCTTACCATGATCCAGGTCCACTCTACCAACTGATCTCCTCGCCCCCCTCCAGCGTCAGGGAGAGAATCTGATCTCCAGCATGATCCCATTCCACGGGGTAAAGCTTGCCATCGTGCAGCTTCTGCACCTTCAGTCCCGTGAGGACGGTACTTGGGTCTATGGCCGCTTTCGATAGGCGTATCGCCTGCTGCACCGAATTACCAGGTGGCAGGTCAAGCAGCGTACCGTTCACCCTTACTCGCATGTACGCGTTAATGCCGGTCCCGTGCGGCAGAACGCTATAAGTCGCGGGATCGGCGGTTTTCAGGAACCCCGCGGCGTCGCGCTGAAAGTCTGCGTCGCGTCTCCGCAACTCCTCCGGCGTGGGCGCTGAAAACACCACAAAATCGAAATCGTTGGTCGAAACTTTGGTCATCATGAAGAGTTCATACCAGCGCGCGTCCGGCCCAAAGGCGAACCGGCTGACGGTTGGAACCGCTGGGTGCTCAACGGTCGCGCCAACATGCGTTTCGGCACTCCGGGGCACAATTCGGAAGCCCGGCCCGGCATCCCGCGGCACCAGGTCATACCAATCGACCTCATAACCAATCACCGCAGGATTTGATTTCACCTCCACATCGATACTGCCTGGAGCCTTCCCTTCAGATGTAGAAATAACGTCGGCCAAGGCACCTGTCGGAGCACCGGGTTTCATGACGGGGGCCACCACGTTCAGCGATTGCACGGAACGCAGGTCCGTTCGACCCTGAAGTAACTGCCGCCGCCGCGCGAGCTCAAGCGGCAACGCGTCGACGATATTCTCCGCCAAATGGAAAGCTTCGTTGGCCGCGATGCAGCCCTGCTTCTCCAGTTCCACGGTCCATTCGAACAGTTCCGCGCCAGTCGTGGCCGCTATAGCGTCGCGGGTGACCGTCACACGGACTGCGGAGCGGAGGCGTTGGACCGTGAGGCCATGGGGAGAGGCGGCGCAGGCGCCCTTTCCTGCCGGTGCCGAGACGCGCAGGACGGCGCGGTCGGCAGCTTTTTCCAGAATTCCGGGCGGCGCGAGCACTGGTGCCGCCGGGGTGGCCGAAAGCCGGAAGACCGTGGACGGATGCCCGCAGGCCATCTGGAATGCAGCCGCCAGAATCGCGATTGCCGGCACACGGCGACGGACCGCAAAAGATTTCGCTTGCAAAACCATGCCACATAGTACTAAATAGTTAGTATGCGTAGCAAGAGCACCGTTCTCACCCAGCAGGAACTCGAAATCATGAAGGTCGTCTGGGAGCATGACACCGTCACGGTCCGCGAAGTTTACGAAACGCTGCTGAAGAAGCGTAAGGTCGCGTACACCACTGTCATGACCATGATGAAAATTCTGGAGCAGAAGAAATATCTGAAGAAGGACCAGACAGACCGCGCGCATGTTTACCGCCCCGCGCAACCGCGCCGCAAAGTCGTCGGCGATATGGTGCGCGATTTTGTGAATCGCGTCTTCAACGGGTCGGCCGAACCTCTCCTGGTGCATCTTGTGGAAGAACACGATCTCTCCCGCGAAGACCTGGCCGAGATTGCACGTATGCGGAAGGAAAAGCCATGAGCGCACCGCAAATAGTCGCCAATATCGCGGCGTTTGCACTCCAGATCGCCCTGGTGACGGGCGTGGGTGCGCTGTTCGCTCTGCTTCTGCGAAGACACGAGCCTCGCCTGCGTTTGGTCTTCTGGCAAGTACTGCTGGTCGCGTGCCTGGCCCTGCCGTGGATTCGCGGCTGGCGACAGGAGGTTGTTACAGCCACGGCACGCGTGGAAACGGAAGCCGTCGCGCCCATGGCGACCTTACCGATCGCACCTGCCCGCCGCCCGCTGCCGAGTACGGAAATCGCACTGAGCGTGTTGGCCGCCGGTGCGGCGCTGCGGCTGGGATGGCTGCTCCTCGGACTGTTCCGTCTGTCCGGATACCGCAGGCGGGGCCGTGCCACGCAATTCATTCCCGGCGTTTCGGGCGTGGATGTGCTCCTTTCAGATGACGTCGCCGGACCGGTCACGTTTGGCTGGCGCAACCCGGTCGTACTGTTGCCGGAAAGCTTCCCCGCCATGCCCGCCGAGATGCGAGATGCCATCCTCTGCCACGAACTCACCCACGTGGAGCGCAAGGACTGGACGTTCGCCATGGCGGAGGAACTCGTGCGTTCCGTGCTCTGGTTTCACCCCTGCATCTGGTGGCTGATCGCTGAAATCCAGTTGTCGCGCGAGCAAACGGTGGACCAGATGGTGATCGAAATCACCCGGGCGCGTGGCCCTTACATCGACGCGCTTCTCATGATGGCGGGAGCCGCAGATTCGGGAACGCCGCGGCTCGATCTCGCCCCCGCACCCATGTTCCTGCGTCGGAGGCATCTCAAACGAAGGCTGCTGGAAGTGGCCGGGGAGTCCAATATGAAAAACCTTTCAAAGATTCGCCTGGCGTGTGCCGGCTGCGCAGCGGCGGTCATGCTGGCAGGTGTTTGCTGGCTCGCGACCGGTGCCTTTCCGCTGACAGCAGCACCACAGACCGTGAGCGACGCGGTGGGTGTCGCCGTGAACGCCAGCGGGTTACCGCTGCTGCACAGGCCGTCGATGGCTTATCCGGCTGAGGCTTTGGCGAAAGGTATCCAGGGAACGGTCGTCGCGGAGTTGAAGCTCGACGCCCGGGGAGAAGTGAGCGATGCCTTGATTCTCAGCGGGCCGGAGGCCCTGCGCAGGAACGTGCTGCAGTCTGTCCTGACATGGCATTTCGATTCGTCTGTTGCCTCGACAGCGCGCACCGTAAGCATTGACTTTGCGAAGCCGGCCAATGCGGCGGATCCGGCGGTTCATCCGGCCCCGACCGCCGCCTTTGCCCCCGCAAACGGCCCGGCGTCCCGGCCGGCAACGCCCCGTCTGGTTCGCATTCTGGTCAGCGGTCTCTCGCAACAGGCGCAGGCAGCTCTTCTTGCCCGACTGCCGGTTCACGAGAGATCGGCCTGGTACCCGGGACTGCTCGCCTCGGTGGAAAAAGCCGCCAAAGACTTCGATTCCCATCTGAAAACGACCGTCTTCCTCAACCGAGGTAACCAGCAGGAGGTCGCCCTGCTGATCGGCCCGGAAGCCGAGGGAGTTCCTCCACAACCAGCGCAGGCCCTGAACACTCCTGCTTCACCTCTGCCCGCGGGCGTTTACAGCGTGGGCAATGGCGTCCTGCAGCCGATGTTGATCAGCAAAGTGGATCCCCAGTATTCGGAAGAAGCCCGCAAGGCGACATTCAACGGCACCATGACGCTTTCGGTTGTGGTTGACACCGACGGGAAGGCGGAAAACGTTCAGGTTGTGCGCAGCCTCGGCATGGGCCTGGACGAAAAGGCGATTGAGGCGGTTCGGCAGTGGGTGTTCAGACCGGGCACCTATCAGGGAGCACCCGTGCCCGTGCGGGCGATGCTCGAAGTGAATTTCCGCCTGTTGTAACGCACTCTCCGGGAGAAACACTATGGACACCGCACAAATCTGGAACAACGTCCTCGTCTATGGGGTACAGATCGGGCTGCTGGTCGGGATCGGCGCGGGGCTGCCTGCGCTGTTGCGACTCCGGGTTGCGCACGCGCGCCTGTTGTATTGGCAGTTCTTGCTGGTGGCGTGCCTCGCCTTGCCGTGGTTCCGGCCATGGCAGAGCGAAGTTGTGGCGGTCAACCCCGCAGCGGTTACATGGCTGCACCCCGCGAACGTGCAGATTGCTCCGCCGGTCGCGTCTTTCGTCATGCCGTCATTCCCCACCATCGCATTATGGCTGCTCGCGGCCGGCATGGCGGCACGCCTGGCCTCGCTCGCGCTCGGCTTGCTGAAACTATCCCGCTATCGCCGCCGCGGACACGCGATTCCGTTGCCCGCGGAGTGGAGATCTACCGCCAGGCCCGCCCGGATTCTCGTTTCGGAAGAAGCTGCGGGACCCGTGACTTTCGGTTTCTTCCGCCCCGTGGTCTTGTTGCCATCGAGTTTCCCGGCTATGCCTGAGAGCATGCGCAACGCGATCCTGTTCCACGAACTGCTGCATGTGGAACGGCACGACTGGCTGTTCACGCTCGGCGAGGAAATCCTCCGTGCCGCGTTCTGGTTCCATCCCGCCGTCTGGTGGGTGTTGGGAGAAATTCAGTTGTCGCGCGAACAGACTGTGGACCAGGCAGTGATTGAAATGACGCAATCGCGCGACCCCTATGTGGACGCCCTGCTCGCCATGGCCGGTGTTCACCAGCCACTGGAGCTATCGCCCGCGCCGCTGTTCCTGCGCCGACGGCATTTGAGACAGAGAGTATTTGGAATTGTTCAGGAGGCGAGGACGAAGATGTCGAACACGAGAGTGAGACTGGCCCAGGTGGCGGCGGTCATGACGATTGCGCTGGCGGGCTGGTTCGTGACGGGTGCCATTCCCCTGCATGCGCAGCCGCAGGTGGTGACCGATGGACCAGGCGTTTCGGTGAATCTGAATGGTTCGCAATTGCTGCATCGCCCCGCAGTGATGTATCCAGCGGATGCGCTCTCGAAGGGAGTGGAAGGGACTATCGTGGCGCAGGTACGGCTCGATTCGTCAGGCGAAGTGATTGACGCGGCGATTCTCAGCGGACCGGATGAATTACGCAGGAGCGTGCAGCAATGTGTATTGACGTGGCATTTTGATCGGAGCGCGGGTTCGGCGGTGCGCGTGGTCAATATCGACTTCGTGAAGCCGTTCGCTGCGCCGTCTGCTGGTGACAACCTGAACAGCGCAAAGGCCGAGTTGCAGTCCGCGAATGACAGTTTGACAGCGGCACGACAGGTGCAAGCCCCGGCGACGCAACTTGAACAATTGAGTTCCCGTCAGGCAGCAGCAGATCAGACCTACCAGAATCTATTGCGGCAGGCGCAAACGGCGCAGGCAGGCCAAGCGTTACTCCAGCGACCAGCCGCAGCGCCAAACGACCAGGCACTGGAACAGCAGTATGAGTTCCTGCGAAGCGCCGTGACGCAAGCACAGGAGCAGTTGGCAACAGCCCGGCAACAGCAGGCATCTCCGTTGCAGATTCAGAGTCGACAGTCCACGGTCGATGACGTGTATCGGAGATTAGTTGCCTTCAAGGAGGCAAACGCGGGCACACTGCCGGAATCCAGGATTGCCATCCAGCAGCAGGCGGTTGTGGGTTTCGTTCAGGACTTACTCGACAAAGCGCGGTATGACCTCGCACAGTCGCAGCAGCAACACGCAACACCGGAGCAGCTACGCCAGAACCAGAGCGTTGTTGATGACATCACCAGGAAACTGCAACTTGCTCAGGCCAACAGCGCCCAGATCCAGCGCTTCGCCGAATCCGGCATCATCGAACGGATCGAAGTCACGGGCCTGTCCGACTCCGCTAAAGCCGAACTTCTCGAACAACTGCCGGCCCATGTGGGCGACCCGTACTCGTTCGAGAAATTGCAACCCATTCAGGCAGCAGTCACGCGATTCGACTCCCATCTGATCGTGGCCGTCAGCGGCAGACCAGGTGCCTACACGCTCAACATCCGCACGCAACAGCCGTCTGCCTTCACAACACCCGCAACTCCAGGCACTTTGCCGGCAGGCGCGGTCAGAGTAGGTGCTAATGTCCAGGCAGCGAACCTGATCAGTTCCCCCGCCCCCACCTATCCACCACTCGCGAAGATGGCGCGCCAGCAAGGCACCGTGACGCTGGAGGCGACCATCGGAAAAGACGGCACCATCCAGGACCTGAAAGTGATCTCCGGACCACCGCTGCTGATCCCGGCTGCCATGGACGCCGTCAAGAAATGGGTTTACAAGCCGTGGCTGTTGAACGGCACACCAGTGGATGTCCTGACCACGATCGACATTCACTTCACCCTCGCGCCATAGCGATAATATTCGCAGTGCCGACATTCCGCTCCTTCGATCCGAATAACCCGGACGACGCGACTGCTTTTCGCGAACTCAACGAAGCCTGGATCATGCAATACTTCGCCCTCGAAGCGAAAGACCTGGAAGTCCTGGGCGACCCTGTGAAGTACATTCTCCGCCCCGGCGGGGAGATCGTCATGGCGATGCTCGACAACCGCGCCGTCGGCTGCTGCGCTCTGCTGCCGATGTCCGATGGCGGCTTCGAGATCGGCAAAATGGCGGTGTCGGAAGGGTGCCGCGGCCAGGGGATCGGCAAGAAGCTGCTGGCATACGTCATAGAACGCGCCTGGCAACTCGGCGCAAAACGGCTCTATCTTGAAACCAACGCGAAGCTCCCCAACGCCATCCACATCTATGAGGCGCAGGGGTTCCGGCATCTGCCACCGGAGCGGGTCCTCCCCTCGCCGTACGCGCGATCCGGCATCTACATGGAGTTGTTGCCCGATCCACCGAAAACCCCGGCTATACTGGCGGAATGAAGCGTCACGAGTCCGTAACACTGCGTTATGCAGCGGCAACCGCCGCCGTCTTGCTGGCGGTTTCCGCCTCCGCGCAGGAGAAGACCGACTACAGTCTGGTCCATCTCATCAAGCAGGAAGCCTTCGATCATTCGCAGGTGATGACGACACTCGCGTCGCTGACCGACCGCTACGGGCCGCGCCTTACCGTCTCGCCCGAGTTCGATGAAGCTGCCGACTGGACCATGAAAATCATGAAAAGCTGGCAACTCGCGAATGTCCATGCCGAAAGCTGGGGCCCGTTCGGGCGCGCGTGGTCCCTGCAGCACTTTTCGGTGGAGATGCTTGCCCCGCGCTATGCCTCGCTCAATGCTATGCCCCTCGCCTGGAGCCCGTCCATCGGCAAACCCGTTACCGCCGACCTGGTCATAGCGCCGTTCACCGTGACCACTTCTAACCTTGCGAAGACCGATGCGGATTGGGAGAAGTACAAGCTCGACTGGCACGGCAAACTGCGCGACAAGATTGTGTTGTTCAACAAGCCGCACACGAGTTCGCTCGGTGCCAATCCCGACTTTCGCCGCTACACCGACGCAGATCTGGCCGCGCTCGCGAAGTCGCCCGATCCCGGTGCCCCGAAGATCAACGTCAAGTTTGAAGACATCCGACTTCCGGACGATCCCGCCGAAGTGGCCGCCTACGTGGCTTCGCTGCCCACCGCCGTCCGCACCATACTGACCGACAAAGCCCGGGAAGCCGCAGAAAAGCGAGACCAGTGGTTTGCCGCGGAAGGTGTTGTGGCGATTTTCCTGGAAGACGCGCGGGCGCACGAAGGGAGGGTCTTCGCGGAGGCAGCCGGGACCCGTATGGTGTCCGGGCCAATCGGCCCCCCGAAGTTTCGGGTCACGGAAGAACAATACAATCGCATCGGCCGCTTGCTGGAAGCGAAGGAAGCAGTGAAGGTGCGCGTGGATCTGGAAGCCACGATCGGCAACGCCGACCTCAATGCAAAGAACATCATCGCCGAAATCCCGGGCGGGTCAAAAAAAGACGAAGTCGTGATGATCGGCGCGCATTTCGACTCCTGGCATGGCGGCACCGGCGCAACTGATAACGCGGCAGGCAGCGCCGTCATGCTGGAAGTGATGCGCATCCTGAGCACTCTGAAAGTTAAGATGGACCGCACCGTGCGAATCGCGCTTTGGAGTGGCGAAGAGGAGGGCCTTCTCGGTTCGAAGGCGTATGTGAAGGAACACTTCGGCGACCCCGTGACCATGGTCGTCACCGGCGAGCAGGCGAAACTGGCCGCCTACTTCAATCTGGATAACGGCAGTGGCAGAGTTCGCGGCGTGTACCTACAGGGGAATGACGCGGCCCGCCCGTTCTTCGAACGCGCATTCACGCCGTTCCGTGATTTGGGCGTGGGCACCATCTCACTGCGCGATACCGGTGGCACCGATCACCTATCCTTCGACGCCGTCGGTATTCCCGGCTTCCAGTTCATTCAGGACCCGCTCGATTACAGCACCATCACGCACCATTCCACGATGGACACCTATGACCATCTGGTGCCGGCCGATCTGATCGAGGCCTCCGCTGTAATCGCCAGCATAGTCGCCATGGAAGCGAACGCGCCGGACGCGATGCCGCGCAAGCCGCTACCCGCGCCGCAGAAGTAGCGAAAGTCGCGGGCGAAAACGCCTACTCCACAACCAAGCGTCAACAGTTTTGCAGACTCTGCGTGGAGTAGGCCTTTGGCCTGCGCGTTTCGTTTCCGACAGCTTGCTTATTAGTGCCCGAAGGTCATGCCGAGACCAGTGGTGTACAGCACGTCATTCGGCTTGCGCCCCAATGAGTGATCGCTCAGATACCGGTCGCCGAACGCGATGTTCCAGACCAGCCATTTATGCAGCTTCACGTTCGCGCTGACATCGAGATTGGCGCGATAGGCACCGCTCGTGGTCAGGTTGTTGAACATGCGGAAGGATTCGGAAAGCCCGACCGTGCCATTCATCGCATAGCCCAGATCGTCGCCCCAGTAGAATTCGCCCGAGGTGCGGGTAATGCCAACGGTCGCCGGGGCCACAATGGAGAACTTGTCGCGGTCGTAGTCGAAACCGGTCGGAATGGTCAGCGTTCCCTTCTTGCCCTTCCACGCCCGGTAGCTCGCACCGCCACCCAGCACGAAGCGCAGATCCAGATTCTGGAACTTGTCGTATTCGTAGTCGTTGAAAGTGTTGATGGCCAGCCGCGAACCGATATTGCGCGCGTACTTCCAGCCGCCGCGAACTGCCTGAGCTGTCCCGGAACTCACGCCATTCACCGTCGACGAGGCCTTCACCACGTTGAAGTAGACTGCGGTGGTGTCATGATTGGTGACGCGCGAACTGTTCACTCCGAAGTTAAAACTGCTGGTGACTGAGTTGCCCGCTGTGCCCGCCAACCCTACCGCCGCGGAACCCTTCCACAACTGAAACAGAGTCGGATGCAGCAGTCTTTCATAGGCCGCCTGCTCCGACGAATCGCGAATTGTCGCAATTGCCGCGGGCGCGACCGATTGAGGACTGCCCGCGCCCGTCAGCGTAATCTGTCCGCCGCCTGACCCGATGGTCGCCTTCACTGCCGGCGCGCCTCCCGTCACCACCACGTTCAACGGTGCGGCCGACTGGACAGCCGTCACCTGATCCCACGGCACCGTCACAGTACCCATCAAATCCGACTTGATCGTCAGATCGTTGCCGTCCTTTTTTACTATCGAGCCGGTCACCCGATCGCCGTTCTTAAGCGTAATCTGATCCGCCCATGCTGCGCATGCTGCCACAGATAGAAACAATGCAATGATTCGTTTCATTTGTCGTCCGTTCTTCACCAACTTGTTATTCTCTCAAATGGCCGCTGACAACAGCGACCCGCTCCGTTATATAGTCAAAGCAGGCGGCCCAGACATGCAGTCGGTACCCAGACAACTCACGGCGCGGGAGCGAACGATCCTTCACCAGATTGTTGGCGCCCATATCGAATCCGGCGAACCGGTCGGTTCCCGCACGCTCGCCCGTCTGCGACACCTCTCTCTCAGCCCCGCCACCATTCGCAACGTGATGGCAGATCTTGCGGACGATGGCTACCTCGCCCAACCTCACGCTTCCGCCGGCCGCGTGCCCACCGACAAAGCCTTCCGCGATTTCGCGGCCAGTGTTCCATCCCGCCCGCTGCCGCCTAACGAGCGCCAACGCTTGTATGCGCGCATGCAATCCGCTCATTCTCTGGAAGACCGCGTGGCAACTGCATCCAGCGTGCTCACAGAATTCACGCACAACGTCGGGATCGCCACCGCCCTGCCTGTCTCTTCGCAGGAACTCGAAAACATCGAACTTGTCGGGCTGTCGGAACGCCGTGTGCTCATGATTGTTGCCACACGCGACCGCATGGTGCGCAACCGCGTAGTCACGCTGGACCGCGAAATGCCGCAGAACGATCTGACCCTGCTGCGCAATTACGTCAACCATCATTTCGCCGGCTGGACGCTGGAACGCGCCCGTCTGGAATTGCTTCGCCGCATTGAAGAGGAACGCGCCCGCTACGACGAAATCCTGCGCCACCTGACGGTTCTCTGTCAAAAGGGCCTCTTCGCGGATTCCGATCCGCAGCTCGCCATGGACGGCGCATCGTATCTGGTAGGTCTGGACCTCCATCTCACCCGCGAGCACATGCACGAACTCTTCCGGGCGCTCGAACAGAAGCAGCAGGTGGTGGCGCTGCTGGACCGGTTTCTGGACAGTTCCCACGGCCGGGTGGGAGTCCATGTCGGTCTCGAAGACGCCCACGCTTCCATGCGGGAACTGGCGCTGATCGGCGTCACGGTGGACCTGCCATCGGGCGTCAGAGCGCGAATCGCGGTGCTGGGGCCCATGCGAATGAACTACGAACGCGTCATCTCCGCCGTCCGTCAGATCGGCGAAGCTTTCGAGGCCGTTTAACGGCCTTCCCGGTTTTTCCGCACCAGATGTTAACCTGATATCAGATAAGTCGTCACCCAGAATCTACCGTGGAAAACTCTGAAATCAAGACGGACGCCGCGTCCGCGAATACTCCGGCTTCCGAGGCGGCAATTCCCGCTGAACTCGACCAACTGCGCATCGAGCGAGACGGTCTGCGCGTGGAACGGGACGACCTGCGCGATACGCTGCTGCGCCGCCAGGCCGAATTCGATAATTTCCGTAAGCGCGCCGAACGCGAACGGCAGGAACATAGCCAGTTCGCCAGCATGGACGTTATCGGGGATCTCCTGCCGATTCTTGACGACTTCGAACGCGCCCTGACGGCCGATTCCAGCAGCCCGGAATACGCCAAGGGCGTTCAGATGATCTACAACCGCATGGCGGAGTCGATGAAGAAAACCGGCCTCGAACAGATTGAGGCCGTCGGCCAGCCGTTTGACCCGCACATGCACCAGGCCATCGAGCGTGTGGAAACCAACGACTCGCCGGATAACACGGTGGTCGGCGAATTCCAGAAGGGCTATCAGTTCAAAGGCAAACTGCTGCGTCCGTCCATGGTTCGGGTCGCAGTGCCGCTCGCTGTCCCCGCGCCACCCCGCAGTGATTCCAAGTTTCTAAACATCTAATTACCTGAGCGAACCGCCATGCCGACGATTAAACGCGACTATTATGAAGTACTCAGCGTCAGCCGCGGCGTGGGTGAACAGGA
Source organism: uncultured Acidobacteriia bacterium (assembly GCA_903875575.1). Lineage (GTDB taxonomy): Bacteria > Acidobacteriota > Terriglobia > Bryobacterales > Bryobacteraceae > BOG-234. Next base: position 192,822 of record CAIQWJ010000074.1, read on the forward strand.
ACTCAAGAGCTCCTACCGGAAGCTCGCACTCCAGTATCATCCTGATCGCAACCCGGACGACGCCGAAGCCGAAGAGAAGTTCAAAGAAGCTGCCGAAGCCTACGGCGTGCTTTCCGACGCACAGAAGCGGGCCGCTTACGATGCCTATGGACACGCGGGGCTTTCCGGTGCCGGTGGTGGCGCGGGCTTCGATCCCTCGAACATGGATCTGGGCGATCTGCTCAGCCAGGTTTTCGGCTTCGGCGACATGTTCGGCGGTGGCGGCCAGCGCGGCGGCAGACCGCGCGCCACTAAGGGCGACGATCTCCGTTATGACCTCAGCCTGACCTTCGAAGAGGCGGCTTTCGGTAAGGCCGTGGAACTCCAGGTGCCGAAGATGGAACCGTGCGGTCGCTGCCGGGGCCGCGGTGCGGAGCCGGATAGTTCGCTGATGCAATGCCCCGCCTGTCATGGGCGCGGCGAGCAGCTATTCTCACAGGGTTTTCTCTCCGTGCGGCGTACCTGCTCCCATTGCGGCGGTGCCGGCGAGATCGTCAAGCAGGTCTGCCGGGATTGCCGCGGTGAAGGCTACAAACATGTCAACAAGCGCCTGAAAGTTACGGTACCGGCCGGCATTGCCAATGGCAATCGCCTGCGGGTGGCCTCCGAAGGGCAGCCTGGCACAAACGGTGGCCCGAACGGCGACCTCTACATTTTCTTCACTGTCAAAGAGCACCCTGTCTTTGAACGTCACGAGAACGATCTGCACTGCCGGGTGCCCATCAATATTTCCCAGGCCGCGCTCGGTGCCCAGATTCAGGTGCCGACGCTCGAAGGCCCGCATGATCTCGTGATTCCCGAGGGCACGCAGAACGGCACGCAACTGAAGATCCGGGGTAAGGGCGTTCCCGAGGTACAGGGCAAGGGCCGTGGCGATCTCATCGTTCACATCGACGTTCGGACTCCGACGAAACTCACACGCGACCAGCGGCGTCTGTTCGAAGAACTGAAGGCTGTTCTGCCCGTGGACAACGACGCACACGAAAAAGGTCTGCTCGACAAGGTCAAAGACTACTTCAACTAGAGACAACTGAAGTCCTGGTCTGTGCAACAATCGCATACATGCGATCTCGTTTGGCACTGACGATTCTGGCCTTCGCGGCACTCTCTATCCCTGCCTCCGCGGCCACCTACGTGGGTTCCCAACGTTGCGAAACATGCCACGCCGCCACTTACGCCTCCTGGCAGAAAACCCGCATGGCGAACATCGTTCGCGACCCAAAAATCCATCCTGAGGGCGTCAAGGGCGACTTCTCCAAGCCCAACCCGCTTGTTACTTTCAAGCTCGAAGACGTCGCCTTCATGTACGGCGACAAATGGAAGCAGCGTTACTTCTACAAGAAGGGCAATGACTACTTCATGTATCCCGCGCAGTGGGACGTGCAGAACAGCGTCTGGCGCGCCTTCAATCCGGCCCCCGGCACCGATTGGTGGACCAACGTTTACCCTGCCGATATGGCACAACGCCCCACCGGCCCTCTGTGCGACGGCTGCCACTCCGTTGGCTACAACACCACTACCCACGAAGTCGCCGAGTGGAACGTCGGCTGTGAAAAGTGCCACGGCCCGGGCAGCGATCACGCCGCCGCGCCGTCGCGCACCAACATCGTCAACCCTGCGCGTCTCGATACCGTCCGCGCCAACGATACCTGCATGCAGTGCCACTCCGAAGGCCGCCCGTTGAAGAATCCCATCGATGGCCGCACTTACGACTGGCCGGTCGGCTACACTCCAGGTGCACGTCTGGCCGATTACTGGAAGCTGGAGGAACACAAGCTGGGCGAGAAGTCCTTCACCCACTACGCCGATGGTTCCGCCATCAAGAACCGCATGCAGGGCAATGATTTCGTGCAGAGCCAGATGTACAAACGCGGCATGACCTGCTTCAGTTGCCACAACGTGCACGGCACGCCCAACAATGCGGATCTGATCAAGCCGGCCAGCTCGCTTTGCATCACCTGCCACAACGAAAAAACACCCAACGGCCCATCGATGAACGCCGCCGCTCACTCACACCACGCCGCGAATTCCGCCGGCGCGGAGTGCATCGCCTGCCACATGCCGAAGGTCGCGAATGAAATCGCGGACGTCAATGTCCGCTCTCACACCTTCCGCTTTATGCCGCCACTGCTCACTGAACAGTACAAGGAGCCGAACTCCTGCAACGCCTGTCACAAGGATAAGGACGCCGCCTGGGCGCAGCAGAATCTGGACAAGTGGCCGGAAGTCTCACCGTGGCGGATGCAGTAACGGGACGTCAGACTTCGAGGCCGGCCGCGCGCATCAGATCGAGCGCATTGCTGCGGGTGACTACGCCTTCGCGCATCTTGTAATCGAACACCAGACGATCGCCTTCGAGCCGATCTTCGAAATGCACGTTCACTGCCGCGGGTGCGAGTTGATCGGCAACGGCTGCCAGCGACAGATCGTGCGTGGTGGCGATTCCCACCGCCCCTCGTTTCAACAACGCCCGGATCACGCCCTCCGCACCGATCGACCGGTCGTGCGAATTCGTGCCATGCAGCAGTTCGTCCAACAGGAACAACGCGGGCGCGGGCAATTCCAGAATCTGCTTCAGGCGCAGGATCTCCGCCATGAAGCGCGATTGCCCTTCTTCGAGGGAATCCATGGTCCGGATGGACGCGCCCACTGACAGGCGCGAAATTGTCAGGTGCCGCGCCCGCACGGGGCCGCCCGCCAGGGCCAGCACCGCATTCACGCCCACCGCCCGAAGGAGCGTGCTTTTGCCGGACATGTTCGAACCGCTCACTACCAGCAGTCGCACTGGAGAGGCAAGCCGAACACTGTTGCGAACAGAGCGCTCTTCGCTCAGCAGCGGATGGCCCACGTCCACTGCGTCGAACACGGGTTCACCATCGGTCAACTCCGGGAACGTGTCCCCCGGGTGCTCGAAGGCGTAGTTTGCCAGTGACGACAGCGCCTCCATCTCAGCCACCGCATCCAGCCACAGCGGAATCAGTGCGCCATTTTCGGCGTGCCACGCCGCAAGCGCCATCGCGGTCTGGGTGGTCCAGAGGATGGGCGGCCCGATGATACGCACGAGGTAGTTGTCGCGCGAATCGAGCAGTTCCATGAGCCGCCGCAGATGCGCGATGCGGCGTGAGGCTGGCTGACCACTGGCACTCCCGCCCGCTCCGATCCCCTTACTCAGCGCCATCAGACGCGGCGACGTGAACGTTTGCTTCTCCAGCAGTTCCAGAATCTGCGACAGCAGGTCAAGATCGTGCGCCGGTTCCTGGATTGACTCCAGAATTCCCAGCACGCGGACCCGCGCATTGAGTCCCAACCCGCCGATTACCGCTCCGAGCGCAATCACAACCCGCGTGGCCACCACGCCGACGAAAGCAGTGGATACCCACCACGCCAACGCTGCGGCCATGGGTACCGCAAGCGCCACTGCCGCGACGCGCATTGCCTTCGGGAACAGAGCCGCGGGCCTTGCCGCCCACGCTACCAGGTGTTCCGGATTCACGCCTACTCTGAAGTCGCCCCCCAGTACCGCGAGTTGTTCGCGCAGATCGAGCAGGGGCCTCAGTTCTTCGATCGCCTCATGCCGTAACCGCAGTTCATCCGGTGCGCCGGCGGCTCGCAGCCAGTCCGCCAGTTTCTGTTCCCCGCCGCGTGTGCGCGCTGTCGAAAGCAGTTCGAAAAGACTGGCGCGCCCGAAGATGTCGAGATCCACGGAGTAGGGGTGGTGCGGATCGATGAAGCGGTCCCCGGTTTCCCCGCCGCCGTGCCAGCGGTTTTCGATACGAGCGAGGCCTCGCTCGTAGAACGCGATGGCCCGCCGCGCGAATTCCATCTCGCGCTCGACACGTGACTGCCACCAGACCAGCGCCACGAAGATCGCCAGCGGGATCGCGATGGGCCAGAGGCCGAGCTGCCCCTGAGTCGCCAGCCAGACCAGACAGCCGGCGAGGGCGAAGACCGCGAGCCGAACCAGGCCGCAGCGGCGACGCAGGAGATCGAGTTCGGCGAGCTTCCCGGTGCGCGCTTGGAGGCGTTGGCGGTAGACGTCCTGCGGGAGCGCGGTCGAAGGTGCCATCAGTGCCAGCTTATCGGATGACAGCGGGCAGGTGCCGAGAGCAGGCAGAAACGGGACTACCGGAAGCGCTGTATTAGAATTGAAGTTTGCCCACCACATTGGGGGCGCGTAGCTCAGCTGGTTAGAGCGCCTGCTTCACACGCAGGAGGTCCGGGGTTCGAGTCCCTGCGCGCCCACCATTTTCTCTCCTTCCTTTCGTTCCGTGATACGCTGGTCCCCATCCATGCGCGCACTCACTTTTCTGCTGTTATTCTCCGCCTCGGTCTATGCCCAAAAGGTCCCGATAGACAAACTGATCGAGATGGCGAAAGCCCATTCCCCCGAGCTTGAACAGGCGGTAAAGGACACTCTCGGTGCCGACGCCATCCAGAAGGGCACTGCCGTCGACGGAATCGGCCGGGATTTCATCTGGGCGGTCTCCGGCACATCGCAGCCAAAACTCAAAATTGACTATGACGACGAGATCGCAGCCGTCACCAAAGTCGGCTCCTTGTGGGTGTATCAGGGGCCGGTGACAACTGGCGTCGCTCACAAGTTCGTGTGGATCGTCGACGGCAAGCCGTTCGGCGGCAAGACCGATATTCCGGCCTACGGCCCCGTAAGTTATCCGAAGCCGGGCGTGCCCGAAGGCAAGCTCACTGGCCCGATCGTCATGGAGAGTAAGATCTATCCCGGCATGACCGCAAATGTCTGGTATTACGTTCCGGCTCAGTGGGACGGAAACACGCCGTTGCCGGTGCAGATCTGGAGCGATGGCCAGGGCTATGTGCGGCGCATGAGTAAGTCGCGCGCGCTCGAAGTGCTGGACAATCTGACCGAGGCGAAAAAGATTCCGCTGATGGTCAACGTCTTCATTCAGCCGGGACAGGTGGGTGCGCGGCCGATGCGTTCCCCGGAATACGACACCGTGAGCGACACCTACGCGCATTACCTGCTCGAAGAGGTACTGCCGGAGCTTGGCAAGACCGTGAAGCTGCGGCAGGACGCTTATAGCCGCTCGATCATCGGCCAAAGTTCCGGCGGCATTGCTGCGTTTAACGCCGCTTACCTGATGCCGGATCAGTTCAGCCGCGCGGTGAGCTGGATCGGCAGTTTCGCGCCGTTGCAGGTGTCGCCCGAGCATCCCGTGGGCGGTGCCGAATATCCCGCGCGGGTGCGGCGCGAGCCGAAACGCAACATCCGCGTCTGGCTGGAGGATGGGTCAGAAGATCAGGACGTCCAGTTCGGCAGTTGGCCCTACGCCAATCTCTATATGGCGAATTCGCTGAAGTTCAAGGGGTACGACTACCACTTTGTTTATAGTGTTCACACGCACGATCAGGCGGCGGGCAATGCTGCGCTGCCGGAGACCCTGCCCTGGCTTTGGCGCGATTACGATCCCGGCAAGACATCGCAGGTTTTTGTGCAGGAGCCGGAAGAGGCGGCTAAGCCCCTGTGGCGCGCTGTCACGCTCAACAGGAACTAGTCCAACGTGATTTTACAAAACGAAGCCGATTGGGAGTTCTATTCGATTTTCAAAGAACAAAAAACCTTTTGCCACAGATGAACACGGATCGGGAAAAAACCGTTCGAACGGTTAGGCTGCGTGAAGGACCGGGGGAGCGTCTTTGCCGCAGCAGCGCTTGTGTTTCTGGCCGGAGCCGCAGTGGCAGAGGGCGTTTCGCGGCGTTGATGGCTGCGGATTTTCATTTTTACAAAACGAAGCCGATTTGGATATCGGGACAGGAGCTTTGGCTGCCTGCGGAGCTTCCAGGGGGGCGGCCTCGCGGCTCCGACGTTCGGCCTGAAGTTTGTGGAGTTCGGCGTGGCACTTGTGGAGGTGGCGAAGGGAGAGGCTGCGGGCGCGGTCGATGGAGATTTGCTTTTTTTCCAATTCGTCCCACAGGAGCGGGTCGTGGGTCAGACGGCTGATTGACTCCTCGGCGAGGCTGCAACGGCGGAGACGCCATGAGGCGCGGCGGATCTCGGTGACGAGAATGAGTTCGAGGGTGCCGACCGGGGCGTGTTCGCGTTCGAGCGATTCGACGAGTTCGTCGTAGAAGGGTTGTTCGCCATCAAGGATGAAGTCGGCCCTGGTGAAAAGGCCGAGCTTGAGGGCGTTCTTCGAAGAGATGGCGCGGCCTTCTTCGGAGGTGGGGCCGGTGGAGGCCTGGGCGTTGATGGCGTTGGCGATTTGCTGAGCCTGAGATGACATTTTGCGTGCTTCCTTTCGGGGAGCGGATTTGGGCTCCCTCGCTCAAAGAAATAACATGCGGGGGGTGAGGGTGGAGGGGGGATTTCCCTGCAAGTTCATGAAAAATTGGGTTGAAATATTTTTCGATTTCGCGTGACTGGAAACTGCGGACGGGCCAGTCGCATGAGCGGGAAGTTGAACGATTGGATCTTTTGCTACTTCCGTTTGAGACTGACCAGTGGCGAATACCCTGGGAGTCTCGGTGAGGTATGGCCCTTAGAACCCCTGAAGGCGCAGGACCCAATGGATGCTTTCAGTCGTGCCGTTATAACCAGAAGCCGGGGTGAATTTAAAATCAACTCCTTCGTCAGCTGAGGAAACTGTCCGTGGGTGAACGCGAGATGCGTGGTGCCGATTCAGGGCGTCTGATCGTGCGGGATTCGTCAGGCCTTCTTTGCTGGCGTCTTTCTTGTTGCCGATAGTTCATTGAACTTCTGGACATTCCATTTGCCAAGTATCGAGAGCAGTTCACCTGCGTCGTTGAATAGTTTTATGTCTCCCGTGTCAGCGTGCGTGACCTGACCGCCGATAAATCGTCGGGCGTGGCGTGCATCCGGTTGGGAGTTGGAGGGCCAGAGATTGATCTTAACGGTCAGCCCTCTGTTCCCTTGTCGCATCTCTATTGGCTTTGATGGCATACTTAAAGGCTACTATGGACGGCGGCTGCACATTCCACCACCACGGGAAAGCGCTTTTCGTATCGTTTGATGCTGCCCTTGTACACGCCATTCAGATACGGGAAATCAGCGGCCCTCGTAATCCCCATAAAATGCGGTTGTTGGGCTTGATCGGTGAACGTCTGGTGCCGACTCTGCTGGAACAGGCCGGGTTCAGCAACGTGACAAACCTCAACGAAATGCGGATGAATCATCCCGATTTCGATTTTTCGGCAATGCGGAAGGGCGAAGCGTTTCTCATCAGCGTGAAGGCAAGAAACAAGTTCCAGAATGATGGTTCGCTGAACTCCCGGTTCAAACTGGAGTCAAAAGGCCGCAAACTCCGGGACGCCCTTAAAGCGGCGCTGGAGCATGGGGGAAAGTTTGCATGGGTGACGATCCAGATTGACAAGGACACCTATTGTGCCTACTTTGAGGCCGCCCACGGCAAAGGGATCATCCACCGTGATCTCAAGCCGGGCAACGTGATGCTCGCGGCGTCCGGTGCGAAAATCCTCGATTTCGGCCTTGCCACCCTCGAAGGAGACCAGACACTCACCCACGAACGAATGGTCATGGGTACTCCCGCTTACATGGCGCCCGAGCAGTGGGCCGGCAGAACGGCAGACCCCCGCACGGATATTTACGCGTTCGGCTGCATTCTCTATGAAATGCTGTCCAGCGTGCGAATGACCCCTGAGCGACAACGCCTCCGGCCACCCAGACTGGAAGCGATCGTTACCCGATGTCTTGCGGGCGATCCGGCGCAGCGCTGGCAATCGGCCCGGGAGTTGGGACAGCAGCTTGCAGCACTTTCGGGAACCAGCGTGACCGTCAGAAAATCGGCAGCTCGAAGATCGGCGACCCCGCAGACGCAGGAAGAGGTGCGCAAGGCGACGATCGTGCTCGGCGAATTCGAGAACAAGACCGGCGACCCCGTGTTCGATGGAGTCCTTCGCCAGAGCCTGTCCGTCCAGTTGGAACAGTCCCGGTTCCTGAATGTGGTCTCGGATCACCAGATTCAGCAGGTATTGCGACTAATGACCCGCGCCCAGGACACGAGACTGACGCCCGAAATCGCCCAGGAGATCTGCGAACGCACAGGCGGCGACGCGGTCGTCGAAGGCTCGGCCGCAAGCCTCGGCAGCCAATTCATTCTCTGGTTACGCGCCCGAAGCTGCGGCACCGGAGAGATCCTCGGCCAGGAACAAGCGCAGGCGAGGAGTAAAGAAGACGTTTTGGATACGCTCGCGCGCATGGCGGCAGGAATCCGGAAGCGACTGGAAGGGTCGCGCGGCCCAAGCGAGGAGCGCACAATGCCTCTGTGGGAGGCAACCACGCGCTCACTCGAAGCCCTGAAGGCCTATAGCGCCTCACGCAGCGCCGTTTACGCCAGAGGTTTCGCTGCGGCGATTCCTCACCTGCAGCGCGCCGTCTCGATCGACCCGGACTTTGCCACGGCGCACGCCGATCTGGGCTTTTGCTACTGGAACACGGGACAGCCCGATCTGGCTATGAGGCCGAGCGAGAAGGCCTGGGAACTGCGGGATCGCGTGACTGAACGCGAGAGATTCTTCATCCTCTTCGTGTATGATCGCCAGGTAACCGGCAACCTTCAGAAGAACCTTGAAACACTCGAATCATGGGTGCAGGCGTATCCGCAGGAGTGGCTGGCCTGGGGCGTGTTGGCCGGATGGCCAACCAGGGGTACCGGCCAGTATGAGCGGGGAATCAAGGCCGCCCAGGAGGCGTTTCGCCTGAATCCCCGCCTGGTATTTGCGTTCGAAAACATAGCCAGCCATAACACCTCTCTCGGTCGCTTCGAAGAAGCCGCAGTCGCTTTAGAGAATGCCGCCGAGCGCGGACTCGATAACGCTCAGCTTGTGGTTGCGCGGTATTATCTCGCGTTTCTCCAGGGAGACCAGGAAGGCATGAAGCGCGAGATCGACCGGGCTCGCGGCAATCTTGAGTCCGAAGACTGGATGTGGCACAACCAGGCCCTGGTTCTGGCGCGTTCCGGACAAATGCGCAACGCGAGGGTGCTGTGGTCGCATATGATCGAACGGGCAGAGCAGACCGGCAATCGCGGCAAGGCCGCCAACTGCTGCGTTGCCTCGGCAGTTTGCGAAGCCCACGCCGGAAACCTGGACGAAGCCAAACAACGAGCCCGGGCTGCGCTCGATCTGGTGAGAAGCAGGGATGTCCTGTACGCAGCCGCATTTGCGCTCACGCTCTCAGGCGATCTCGCCGAAGGTCAGGCGCTTGCCGCGGAACTGGCCAAACGGTTCCCGGAGGACACATCCGTTCAGTTCGAGTATCTTCCCACCCTGCGTGCGCTCTTCGCCTTAAGCCGGAACGCGCCCGCGGACGCCATCGAACTGCTGCAGGCTGCAATTCCTTATGAGCTCGCCATGCCCGGCACCGCGTTCTTCGCCAAGTTCGGAGGCCTCTATCCCGCATGGGTAAGCGGGTTGGCATATCTCCGGGCTGTTCGTGGCCGTCAGGCAGCGACGGAATTTCAAAAGGTGCTCGATCATCGCGGTATTGTTCTTGCCGATCCGATCGGCGCTCTGGCCAACCTGCAATTGGGGAGAGTGTTTGCTTCGATCGGAGAAAGAGAGCGGGCGATTGCCGCTTACCAGGAATTCTTCGCGATCTGGAAGGATGCCGACTCGGACCTCCCCGTCCTTAATCAGGCCAGAACTGAATTTGCGAAGCTTTAGCGGTTGCGAACTTCGCATTACTGGCGCCATGACAGTACCGGCTTTGGTGGTGTGCTGGCCGGGCTTCCGATCCCGGGGGCCCCGTCAGGCACCGTTCTCCAGCACCATCAGGCCCGTCGCGGTATTCGAAATCGCGATGTGGTAGTTGCTGTGAACCATCTTCACGTTTCCGGAAAGCGCTCCGCGCATCGCGAGCCAGAGAATGAACTCAGAACCCTGCGCGCCAGCCTGGCGCACCAGTTCGTGGATGGAGAGCTGCGTCAGCGCTTCGGGCTCATTGACGATCTTGTCCATGCACATCAGATCGAACTTCTTGTTGATGAAGCCCGCCCGCTCGCCATCTAACTGGTGGGACATGCCGCCAGTGCCCAGGATGACCACCTTGAGGTCTTTGTCATACGACTCGACGGCCCGCGCGATGGCCTGCCCCAGCTTAAAGCAACGGGCAGGGGAGGGCAGCGGATGCTGCACGGTGTTGATGCAGACCGGAATGGTCCGGACCCTGCCGTACGAGTTGTTCTTCCAGAACAGAGACATTGGCACGGTGAAGCCGTGGTCCACCAGCATCTCCTGACAGGAGACGATGTCGAATTCATCGGCCACCAGCGAGTTGATGATGTGCCAGGAGAGTTCGGGATCGCCCTGAAAAGGAGGCATCGTGGGAATGCCCCAGCCCTCGTCCGAGTGCTGGTATTCAAACGCGGCGCCAATGGCGAAGGTGGGCAGTTTGTCCAGAAAGAAGTTCAGGCCGTGATCGTTATAGATCACGATGGCGACGTCGGGGTCTGCCTCCCGCAGCCATTCGCGCGCCTTGCCATAGCCGGCGAAAAAGGGCTGCCAGTAGGGATCCTGGCTGAGTTCTTCCTCGCGCGGAACGGCGTTGCCAATGGAGGGGATGTGTGAAGTGGTGAGTCCGCCGATGATGCGTGCCATTTGCTAGTCTCCCTGGGACTTGATGAACTTGCGGAACTGGTCGACGGTCATGCCTGTCTGTTGCGCACCCACATCCTGCACGTTGAGACCGAAGATACCGGCGAACTTGGCAAGGTAGTAGATATTGCCGCCCGCATGGATCAGTTGCAAAACGTTGCGGGCCTTTACCGCTGCTTTCTGCGGTTCATTCAGTCCGTATTTTGCACAGTAGGCGTCTTCGTCTCTCTGGAACTCGGCCCGGTTCGCGGCCTGGTTGAAGGAGTAGCACATCTTGTTCAGGGCATAACCCTTCATCGCGGCGTTGCCGTCGAAGATGTAGGTGCCAGGGATCGGTTCGTCGGTTTGCGTGGCCATCTCGCTCTGCCTCTCTGCCGCTTTCGGCGTGCAGGTAGCGGGCAATTCTGCGGCCAATACACTTTTGCAGGTATGCCGCGAAGGCGGAACTTCGCAGGATTGCGTCCTGGGTCATGAGACACAGAAACCTGCGCCAATCGGCCCGTGCCGGCAACGCCTGCCTACTGAAGCGATATGACTACTGTCGACTGAGTCTGCGCCCCGCCTACGGTTGCGGTCAACGGTACGTCACCGGTGCCGAGACCGGCGGGAATCGTCAGATTGATCTGATAAAGGCCAGCACTGGAAAGACCGGCGAATCCAGGAGTGATTGGAGAATTATTGATGCGCAGACTGACGGGATTCGTGGTTCCCGCCGCGCCGGAGTACACTTGTCCGGCTGCAACGGCAGGACTGGTGGGGCCGAAACCAACGCCAAAAAGCACGACCGAGTCTCCGGCCTTCGCCGCAACAGTCTTGTACCCGAGTGAAGTTCCGGTAGGCCCGACGATGTCGTATGTTCCGCCACCATAGGTTCCTGAACCGTCAAAGCGGAGAATGATCCCTGTCACGTGAGTGGCGTCAAGCAGACTGAACGAGGGAGCGACCTGGGCCAGCGTGGCGGATGAAGTCACGCTCCCGTTGGCGGTGGTGACTACGACGTTGACAGTGCCTGTGGCGCTATCCGTGGGTACCTGCAGGTTAATCTGCGTCGGGCTGACATACCAAAGATAAGCGGGTTTGCCGTTCACTGTCACGCTGGTACCACCAAGCTGAGTGGGGAAATCGCCGCCCCAGGTGACCACCGAACTGGCGAGATTGGTCCCGTAGATAGAAACCCATTCGCCGGACTGGATGGTGTTGACACCGCTGTAGACGGGCACAATGCCGTTGGTTCCGTTGGTGGTAGTGATAGCCGGCACGGTGCCGGCAGTTCCGGAAAGAGTGTAACCCAGGGCGTTCAACATGGCAATCTCTATGCCGCCATCGTTTGTTATATCGACGCCTGAACCGTGACCACCACAGCCGGTGGCATCCTGAACGTGATAAGCGACAGCAGGGCAGGAAGCTACGAAATCATGGTAATCGCTGCCGTTGGCGAGAGTATTGAAGAAGACACCCGGCGCGGCATTTGTGACGCCACCATCGATGGAGAAGTAGTGACCGGGCGTGGAGTTGAGCAGAACCAGTTTGCCCGGCGCGTTGTAGCGATACAGGTCCAGGGCGGAGGGTACGTTTGTGCCGCAATTATTACTGAGGGCGGCCCGTTGGTGTCAATGCAGGAACCGAGGCCAAGGACTTCGTCGATCTCGTGCTCGAGCGTGGTGAAGAAGTCGAAGGTGTTCGCCGCCTGGGTACCGGAGCGGTAGAAGAACATTCCAGGGGCATCGGTCATGGTGACAATACCCGCAAAGCACCCGGCAGAGGCCTTATCGCACGGTGATTCGGCACTATTGAGGCCCGGCATGTTTGACACACCGGAATTCCAGCCAATGCGGAATTGACCGAGACGTTGCCGGCACCATAAAGCGGAGCGGCCAGCGTGTTCAGCGCAGTCAGGGCGGAAGCGGGGATGGCCTTCGCGGCGGTAATCGCCGCGACCCAGGAGGCGTACGAAACCTGCGTGGTCAGGGTGGTTGACCCTCCAAGACCGGTCTTGCCGAATTTCACATAAATATTGGCGCTGGCCTTGCTGAAAGTACTGTTGTAGAGCGCGGCGGAGGTACTGTTCATGGTGGCGCACAGGCCGGCGCGTGCCGCATCGATATTGGGATCGCACGTCAGTGTAATCGCGGCGGGGCTCAGCAAGGCGCTGAAGGCAAGAAGAGCGGCAGTAGAAAGCAGTTTTTTCGGTATGGTTCCCCGTTATTGGACTTTCCTCGCAGTTTAACGCGGGGCCGGGGCTGCTGGCCACTGCTACCCTAAAGGGAGATGACCACTACCCTGAATCGCGTCGTCTGTCTGCTTTTCTCCTCGCTGCTCCTGGTCGGCTCCAGCGCCGGAACCACGGGCGTCCCCGCCGCCGAGCGTCGTCTCCGTCTTTTCGAGACCCACACCGGCGAGCACATCGATATTGTCTACCGCCACGGTGAGACTTACGATCAGGCTGCTCTGAGCCGGCTCGACCAGTTTCTGCGTGACCACCGCACGAACGACGTTCATCACTACGATCCCCGGCTGTTTGATTTGCTTTCCGACCTGACGGCATCGGCCGGTCTGCCGGATGTCGAGATCAACGTAATTTGCGGCTACCGCTCCCCCTGGAGCAACGAGTATCTGCGCACTCACACAGCAGGCGTGGCAAAGGGCAGCCTTCATATGCAGGCTGAAGCAATTGACATTCGCCTGCCCGGATTTTCGACTGCGGAATTGCGGAGTAAGGCGATGCTTCTGGCACGGGGCGGGGTCGGCTACTATCCTGCCTCCAATTTCGTACATGTCGATGTTGGCCGCGTCCGGCACTGGTAATATCGGACTCACATTCACTGCAATACAAACGCATAGAGCGAATCCCCAGCCCCTGCCAGAACGTACTGCCTGCCATCCAGCAAATAAGTGATCGGCCCGTTGGACAGCCCGCTCACCAGCCCTGCATGCCAGAGCACCGCGCCGCTCGCTGCATCCAACGCCACCAGGTAATTCCCATTCCCGGTGAAAAGTAATCGGCCTGCCGTCGTCAGCATTCCCGCAGGACCTGTCGAAACGCGCCATTCCTGTCGCCACGCCGGCTTACCCGTCCTGTAATCAATCGCCAGCAAGACTGACTTACCGCCACCGAGCGCGGCCTCACGAAAGCCGAAGCCCTCCGGGCGCGAATCCGCATCCGTCAGATACATGAGACTGTAAGCCTCGCTCGCATCCACATAAAACAGCGCCGTCTGAGGACTGAAAGCCGGCGGCGGCCAGTTCGTCGCCCCGCTCACGGGCGGGGACACTAACGTGCCTCCTGCCATCGGCTCTTTCGCCGGATTCGGAATTGGCTGGCCTTTTTCATTCATACCCAGCGACCAATTCACTGTGGCGACATAGGGCGCACTCACCACACTCTGCCCTGTTCTCCGGTCCAGCACGAAGAAGTAGCCGTTGCGACTCGCCTGCACCAGCAGTTTCCTGGGCCGCCCGTCGATCTCGCCATCGATCAGTACTGGTGTTTGCACCGCGTCCCAGTCATGTGTATCGTGCGGCGAAGCCTGGAAGTACCAAGCCATCCGCCCGGTATCCGGATTCAGCGCCACAATCGAACACGTGAAAAGATTGTCTCCCTTGCGGCTCGTTCCCGCGCCGACAGGATCGGGATTCCCCGTGCCCACATAGTAGAGATTCAGCGCGGGATCATACGTTCCGGAAATCCACGGACTCCCGCCGCCTGCGGATGCCGTGTATTCGTCCGGCCAGGTTTCGGCACCCGGCTCACCTTTCGCCGGAGTGGTGCGCCACTTCCACTGCAACGCGCCGGTCTCGGGATCGTGCGCTTCCACAAAGCCGGGAATATCGAGAGAATCGCCGCCAGTCCCGATCAAGACATGGTTCTTCACCACCACCGGTGCCATGGAGGAGAAATAATACTGCTTCGCATCGGCTATCTTCACGATCCACCGCTGGGTGCCGCGCGCGGCGTCCAGACAGACCAGATAGTTATCGATCGTGAGGAAATAGAGCCACTGGCGATACATGCCCACGCCGCGATTCCCTGTGCGAGGCATGTCACCTTTCGATTCGCGATAGTAGCGCCAGATTTCCCTGCCAGACCGCGCGTCCACCGCCCATACGTTGTCGATCGACGTGAAGTAGAGGATGCCATCCACCATCAGTGGCGTGGATGAGATGCGCACGCCGACCCCGGCGGCGCCACCGGTGAAGCGCGTGGCCCAGGCGAGGGACAGGTTCTGCACGTTCGTCGTATCAAGACGCGAGAGAGTACTGAAGCGCCGGCCGGAATAGTCACCGTTGTAGGTTGGCCACGAATCCTGCGCGAGCGCGCCGGAGGCCATAGCCACACCCACAAGAAGAACGGGAATGGCGCCGGAGAGTCTCATTGGAGTGTGGCCAGATATGCCGTGACGTTGTGAATATCCACATCCGTCAGCACACGGTACAGATAGAAATGTGGCTGTAGCGGATCATGAATCTCCACTCGGGGAACATTGTTCAGGATCGGGAGCGAGTGATACGCCCCCGAACTATCGCGCAGCGCCACATTGAATTCATCGAGGGACTCCAGTGTTCCGGATATCGACGCACCGGAAGCGGGCGTTACAGTCACTGTTCGGGCTGCCCTCGACGCGCCGCCACGTGTGCGCCGTGGATTCAGCCAGAGGCTCTGCAGGACTGGCGGGTCGTACTTCCTGCCAATTCCGGCGAGGTCTCCTTTCGGAGCGTGACATGTGTTGCACTTGCCGGCACCATTGAAATACTGTTCGCCTTTCGCCGCATCGCCGACAAGGATGTCGAGAAACTCGTAAGTGCCTCGATTCGCCGCGCCATAGATCAGCGTATGCAGCCATGCGACTACGTCGCCCATCTGCGCCTCTGTCAGACCAGGTCTGGGCATGCCTTTCTCCTGTCGGCCATCGCGAAGGACCGGCATGATGAGCTCGCCCTTTTCATCATCGCGAACGAGCACGGAACGGATCAAATCCGGACCTGTGGCGGTGCCTCGGGCCGATGTCCCGTGGCAAGCACCGCATTGCGCGCCAAACAACGCGCCGCCGCGCTCCACCGCTGCTTCATCTTCTTTGCTACCCGCAATAGCCGCACGGTTCGGAGCCTGGGCTGCAACCTTCCAAACGCCGGCCGTCAAAATCAGGATCGCGATGACGGACCGCTTCACTGGTTGTGCTCCAGCAGCCTGTAGCCGAGCGGCACTACGCCATCCGGCGTTACTACGTGATAGTTCGCCGAAAAATAACTTTCCATTTCCGGGAATCGGAGTCGGGCGCGATCGCTGGAAGGCCAGTTCTTCAAAATGAACTCCCTGGTGAAATCATGCCAGATAATCCAGCGTGGCGGCTTCGCGCGCAGACTCGCCAGCACGCTCTCCACGTCGCGCGGTCCCATCATACCGGGCTGAAGCCAGGAATAGCGAGTTGGATTCTCCACCCCCAAAGCAAAATACAGCGCCGGGAGATATGGATAGACAAACACGTCCTGCCCCGGCTTCACTGGGGCCAACAGGTTGTTCAGGAATACGTGATGCAGTTTCGAGACGTTGAGCGTCCCCACCGGAGTTTCGATGCGCCTCAGATCCGCTTTCGGCCAACCCGCCGCTGCCAGCAGGACACACAAGGCGACCCAGACGTAACTCAACCGCGGCACCAGGGAACCGATCGCGCAGCAAAAGAATACCCAGAGAAACGCGCTCCCAAACAGGAGTTGCGCGGCTCCGAAGCGTGGATAGCAGGCGGCCAGCGACGCTACGGAAGCTGCACCCAGCAGCCAGAGGAAGCGCTTTTCCCCATCCCCCTGCGGCGCGTGAAAACGGAGGCAGGCGAGCGCTGCCAGCGGAGGCAGCAGGACCGGCCAGAGGGCATCGAAGTACGCCGCCAACCCGGCAGGCAGACCTGCGCGACGAAAGCTCTGGAAACTGCCTGTTAGTGCTCCGTATGTCAGGCTGTTGGACGACGAGTAGTTTGAGGCATCCCAAAATACGGTCCGCACGAAGTCGCCAAAAGCTCCCTGCATAACCAATACTCCCGCAGCCGCCAGCAGCGGTAACGCAAGCCCGACGGCAAAATGCCGCACAGTTCGCGCATCGGTCCATGCAAGCCACGCGACCAGCAGAATGACAACGAATAATATTGGGGGCGTCACGCAGACAGCCGTCCCCGCACAAGCCCCGGCGGCAAAAATCCTCACCCGTGTTCCCGTCCCGGGCGCGGTGCCGGGCACCACCAAAGCCAATGCCAGGAGCGCCAACGCATTACTATCCCAGCGGTGCGTGACGTAAAGGGGATATGGCGTGGTCAACAACATCGCCAGAAAGAGCGCGGCAGATGAAGTTCCGAAGACAACAGAAGTCAGTCGCCCCACAATGCTGCAGATCGCCGCGCAGATCGCGGCCAGTTCGCAGCAGAGAACGAAGCGGGCATTCGCGAGCGTTGTGCCAAAGAAATGAAAGACAGCCCCATAAAGCCAGAATGATCCCGGACCAGTGACGACGAAGAAGTCGCGGTATGGAACCTGACCGCCCGCCACCCGGCGACCACCCTCCAGGTAGATGCCTTCGTCTATAGAGAGGTAAAACCAGTGTCCGAGGCGGAGCCAGAGCAACGCCAGCGCCATGACAAAAACGACAGGCCAGGCATATCGCGTCGCATACCCCGCCGTGCGCTGGTCATGCGACATCAGGCCGCTCAGTTACTCTTCTGGAAAGTGATCTCTTTGGTCTCGTCCAGTCGTTCCTGGCTGACCTTGAACTTAAACGTGTCGCCCGAAAGGGTACCCTTGTAGGTCAGTTCCGTCACCTGGCCCTCTTCGGCCATCGCGTCATAACCGGCGAGGCCCAGAGGATCCCTGCCGTTGCTCAGCACTACCAGGAACGTGAGCGTGACAGAGTTACCCTCCACTTTGCTCTCTGCAACGCGCAACGTGCCAAGCGTTCCCTGCAAAGTGCCGGTCACCTTGCCGGCGTCCGTCTTCAAAGTGAGCGTCTGGTTTGGTTTGGGACACTTCCAGACACCGTCCACGTCAGCCCCGAATGCCGCGACCGATGCAATGACCGTCAACACGAATACCAATAACGCCTGTTTCAAAGTCTCTTTCCTTCTTTTCGAAAATACTCTTCAGAACCCAATATAGGCTATCAAACCATGCGGAAAATGGCTACGGTTACTCCGGGCGGCCGCAGAGTTGCCCCTCAATTGCTAACCTACGGGACGTGAGACGCCGCCGATTCATGCAGACGATTGCCGCCGCTCCGGCAGTCCCCGTCCTTCTTACCCCGCAAGCGAACGCCCAGCAGACAGCCGCCCCGACCGCCGCCCAGCCCATTGCCGCCACAAAGGCCGGCACCGTCGCGGAACCGGTGACCCGCTTTTTCACCGCTCCCCAGTTCGCCGCCCTGCGAAAACTTGCCGAGGTCCTGATGCCGCCCATCGGTGGCAATCCCGGAGCTCTCGATGCCGGCGCTCCCGAGTTTCTGGATTTTCTGATTGGAGTCTCGCCAGTTGAGCGACAGCAACTCTACCGCACCGGTCTGGACCTGCTGAACGCCCGCGCCACGAAGCAGTTCAACAAGTCATTCGCCGCGCTCGATGCCAAACAGGCCGACACGATCATCCGGCCGCTGCTGGTTCCAGTGCCCTGGCCTTACGATCCACCGAAAGATCCTGGCAGTCATTTTCTCATCGCCGCGCATGACGACATCCGTACCGCCACGCGCAATTCCCGCGAGTGGGGCGCGGCGGCTGCTGCGAGCGGGCGACGAGGTGGCGGTGGTCAGCAGTATTGGAACCCCGTCGATCCGATCTACAAGGGATAAGCGCCATGGCCACCAAAGAATACGATGTACTGATTGTCGGCTCCGGACACTCCGGCGGCATGGCCGCGAATATTCTGACCCAGAAGGGCATTTCCTGCCTTATGCTGAACGCGGGACCCGAAGCCGACATGGCGCGGGACCGCACCACGAAAACCGTCTGGGATCTGCCCTATCGGGGCTTCGGGAAACCAGGGCGGCTTCCCCATGTCTACCAGGCTACGGAATTCACCGCGAATCAATGGGTGGATGAAAAGGAAGTGCCCTACACCCACGATCCCGCCGCCCCCTACAACTGGGTGCGTGTGCGTCTGCTCGGGGGAAAATCGCTCTTTTGGGGCCGCCAGTCCTTTCGCCTAAGCGATTTCGAATTCAAAGCCGCTGATATCGACGGAACCGGCGACAACTGGCCCATCAGCCACGCCGATCTCGATCCTTTCTATTCACGCGTGGAGGGCATTCTGCGCGTCTCCGGCCGCAAGGAAGGCTGGCCTCAGTTCCCCGATGGGAACTTCCTCCAGGCTGACTACGCCAACGATTCCGGCAGCATCAAGAAGATCTCTGAACTTGGGGCGTCGCGGGGCATTTTGTTCTCCAAGATCCGCGCCGCCAATGGGCGCAACGGTCTGGCAAGCTCCATCAATCTGCTCTTGCCGGACGCCCTTGCCAGCGGGAAGCTTCAGATCGTCCCGAACGCCATCGTCCGTGAAATTACCGTCGATAAGAACACAGGCCTGGCCAACGGCGCAAACTTCGTCGACCGGCATTCCCGCCAGGAAATGCATGTGAAGGCGCGCGCAGTCGTGGTCGCCGCGGGCACGCTCGAAAGCACTCGCCTGTTGCTCAACTCAGGTATCGGCAATTCGAGCGGCGTACTGGGCCACTACCTGCAGGATCAGATTTATGGCGTAACCGTGGTCGCCTCGGTGCCGGAAGCGCGCGACGGAAAGAATCCGGAATACATGGGAGGCTCTGCGCTGGTCCCGCGCTTCCGCAATCTAAAGAAGGGCGAGAAGCACAATTTCATTAAGGGCTACGGGATGCTCATTAACAGCGGTGGCGCAGCCAGCCCCGGTTACTTCGCGGATTACGGCGAAGGCCTGCAAAAGAGACTCGATTCCTATGCCGGGTCCTGCGTCTCAGCCTCCATATACGGCGAGCGGGTCCCGCGTTTTGAAAACCACGTCCGCATCAACAAGACAGTGAGCGACGAGTGGGGCATACCCGTACTTCACATTGATGTTCGCGACAGCGCCAACGAACTGAACATGGCGAAGGATGCCGCCGCTACCGCGGAAGACTTACTAAAAGCCGCTGGCTGGGAGATCCTCTCGAAGACGGACAAATTCTACCCTCCAGGCTACAGTATCCACGAAGTGGGAACCTGTCGCATGGGCGATAACCCGAAGTCGAGTGTGCTCAATAAATGGAGCCAGAGTCACGATGTCCGCAACCTGTTCGTGGTGGATGGCGGCAGCTTCGTCACCTGCGGCTGGCAGAACCCGACCCTGACGATTCTTGCTTTGGCGATGCGCGCCTCAGAGTATATGGCGGACCAGATGCAGAAGCGGATTATTTAGCCTGAATTACGAAGTCGCGGCGTCAAGCCTGGCGGACAGGGAGGAGTACTTGCCGCTCCTGAGCGGGGAGCCTGATTGCGGAGTCCTGAGTACCGCTCCCTCACGGTCACGGCACTGAAAAATGAGTTACGACGCGTACCCACGCCTGCCGTGAGCAAATTCGGAGTTCAGGTTGAAGGCGCTACTGCGCACAGCCGGACACGCGTTCCGCGTCGAACTTGCCCATCTTCGGCATCTCGTCGCACGCGAAGGCCGGAATCCCGCTGCTTGGCCGGAAACGATACGTATCACAAGCAGAGTGCGCCACACCGGATTCGTCCTCGTACTGGACACAACTCACCGCATACAGCTGAACCGTTTCGCCATTCAGCAGGGGCGGCAAGCTCACAGTCGGGCTCTTCCACCTAAAGTTGTAGCTTACCCCCGCCGCCAGTTTGTCCCTTAACGTCTTCCGGGATCTGGTATTACAGTCTCCACTCGGTATTTCATCGAACTGCGGATCGCCCACCTTGCGTTCCGGTACCATCCTCAGCGTCAGACTGGGGGCCAGATTGACAGCCAGGGCATTTCCCTGATTCCTGAAGAAAGACTGGACGTCGCCGAAATGCGCTCCGGTGCGAAGATCACAGGTAAATGGTGCCAGCAATGTCGGAGCGTTGGAATTCAGAATCACTGGCCGATGCTCCGCCGTTTGCTGCCGTTCGCTGATCGCTCGCTGCAAACGGATACCCATGAAAATGAGGATCGGAATGGCAAGAACACCACCGACGATTGCCAGTATCCGGAATTTCCGGTCGAGGGTTTCCTTTTCCCAGCTCTGCCAGTTGGCCACGTCTTTTTTACGTGTTTTCTTCTTTTTCTTAGGCGAAAACGGCAGCCGTGGAAGTCGCATGTCGAAAGGCTCAGCGTCCCCCTGTTAACGATCGAAAACGAAATTCAGCCATTGCGCAGCTGACGGCTGCGGACCACCGCGAAGTGCGCGGAAATATACTCAACAGTGACGTACCGCAGCCCCGAACGCCGGGGTCTCGGCCGATCGTCGGGAATTCAGGATCGGAGTTCATTAACCTTGAAAACATCGCGCCTTTTCTCTATCGCAGCCGCCGGCCTCGCCGGGCTTTGCAGTCTCTATGCCCAAACATACCAGCCCACCTGGGACTCCATCGATAAGCGTCCTACACCCGCGTGGTTCAGCGACGCCAAATTCGGCATTTTCATCCATTGGGGTGTCTATTCCGTGCCCGCCTATGCGCCGGTAATCCCCGGAAAACTCGCCTATGCCGAATGGTACTGGAACGCCATGACCAACGGCAAAAACAACCCCAAAGCCAGCGCAATCCAAACCGGGACCTGGACCTATCACCAAAAACAGTATGGCATAGACTTTCCTTATCAGGACCTTGCCCCCCAATTCCACGCCGAACTATTCGATCCGGACCACTGGGCCGACGTCTTCCAACACTCCGGAGCAAAGTACGTCGCTCTGACCTCCAAGCACCATGAAGGTTTTGCTCTATGGCCAAGCAAGGAGGCCTCCGCCACCTGGGGCCGCCCCTGGAACTCCGTGGAGATCGGACCCAAACGCGACCTGTTGGGCGACCTGACCGATGCTGTCCGCCGGAAAGGTCTGCATATGGGTTTCTACTATTCGCTCTACGAGTGGTACAACCCGCTCTGGTTGTCCGATAAGCCGCGTTACATCGCCGAACACATGACCCCGCAGTTCAAAGACGTGGTCACTCGGTATAAACCGGACATCATCTTTGGCGATGGCGAGTGGGATCTCACATCGGCGGAATGGCACACCCCGGAAATGCTTGCCTGGCTCTTCAACGAATCGCCAGTTAAGGATAACGTTGTAATCAATGACCGCTGGGGCAAGGACACCCGGCACAAACACGGCGGCTACTGGACCACGGAATACACACCCGGCATGGCGGATCTGAACCACCCCTGGGAAGAAAGCCGCGGCATGGGCTACAGCTATGGCTACAACCGGGCAGAGCGACTGGAAGATTATCACTCCAGCCGGGAACTTCTCATCATGCTGATTGATCTTGTCAGCCGTGGCGGAAATTTGCTGCTTGATATCGGCCCCAACGCCGATGGCACCATTCCGGTCATCATGGAAGAGCGCCTGATCCAGATGGGGTCATGGCTCAAAATCAACGGCGATGCGATCTACGGCACGCGCCCCTGGAAGACGTCGCGGCAATGGAGCGCGGGTGAGGTTCCGAAGATCGACTACAACAAGGAATTCGAAACGGCGTATGACGTCACCAAACTGGCGTCGAAACCGGAGTCAGGCAAGGCAGGCATCGAAGCCTTCTTTACTTCAAAAGGCAACGATGTCTACGCCGTGCTCCCTCGCTGGCCTGGCGGGACGTTCAAAGTGAAAGATCTCACGGGGGTCAAATCCGTCACCCTGCTGGGTTCTGGATCACCAGTGAAGTTCACCGCCGCCAACGGGATGGTTTCAATCCAACTGCCGGAGTTACCGGAAGACCTGCGCTCTCAACCCGCCTGGGTTCTGAAGTTGGGCAGGTAAGCCGAATGCTGGAAAACAAACTGACCGGAGTTCTGAACTTCCGCGACCTTGGCGGCATGGAAACTGAAACAGGACACGTGATTCGTCACGGCGCGGTCTATCGCTCGGGCGAATTAAACGGTCTGACAGATTCGGATCGCGAGGCTCTGGCCGCTCTCTCGATTCGCTCGGTGTTCGACCTGCGAACGCCCGCCGAGCGCGCGGCCGCTCCCGCAAATTGGAACGGGGCGGGACCGGAGACGATTGCACTATCTCCCGGCTTCGGTCCCGGCGAAGACCCCGCATCCGTCATCGGGGCGTTCTTCGCTGACGGCATCAATGCGGCCACCGCCACGGCAGCGATGCAGGCCGTGACGGTCAAAATCGCGCTTGACGGTGCCGTCGAAATTGGTCAGTTGCTGCGCCGGGTTGGGACGGGAGACACCCCGACGATCATCCACTGCACGGCGGGCAAGGACCGCACCGGCGTTGTTTCCGCCCTGTTACTTTTGTTGCTGGGAGTCCCGAAAGAAGCGATTTACCTGGATTACCTGCGCAGCAATGCTGCCGTACCCCACCAGATCGCGCGCTTCCGAAGTGCGGCGAAGGCGCGAGCCACGGGCTTGCCGCCGGGAATCGCAGGCATGCCGCCGGATGCGATTCGGGTTCTGCTGGGCGTGGACAGCAGGTATCTGGATGCGGCCTTCGCCGCGATCGACGTGCAATATGGCAGCTTCCGCGCCTACGTGGCCGAAGGCCTGGGTTTAACCTCAGAAGATACGCGGATATTGCGGGAAAGACTCCTTCACAGGGCGGTTGAATAGACATGGCACCAGACCGCACCGACCCCGCCAGTACGCTTCGGACCATTCCTCTCTTTGCCGCGCTCAACGAGGCGGAAATGACAGCGCTCGCGTTGCGCACCAGAACCAGATCCTTCGCTCCCGGAGAGTTGCTGTTTTCGGAAGGTGACCGTTGTGCCGGACTCTTCATGGTCGCCTCCGGCCGCGTCCGCATCTTCAAAATGTCACCCAGTGGCCGCGAGCACGTTCTCTCCATCGAAGGCTCTGGCAGTTCGATCGCCGAACTCCCGGTTTTCGACGGAGGGCCGTACCCCGCTTCGGCTTGCGCCGTGGACGCCGCATCGCTGCTCTTCATTTCGCGCGATGATTTCCGTGCTCTCTGCATGGAGCACCCGGAAATTGGCCTCAAAGTTCTCCAGGTCGTCGGAGGGCGGCTGCGGCGACTGGTTGGGATCATTGAAGAACTGTCGTTCACCACAGTTCGGCATCGTTTAATTGCCTGGATCCTGCGTCGCGCGAAGGCCGATGGTCGCGCCACGGATCGCGGCCACGCCATATCCCTCGGTGCCACCCACCAGGAACTGGCCGCGCAGATCGGCACGGTGCGGGAACTTGTCTCCCGCAATATGGCGCGCCTTCAGGCTCAGGGCTTCATTGAAATTCAGGGGCACGAGTTGATCGTTCTGGACACAGACGGCCTGGAAGCCGACCTCGCCTCCGTGATTTAGAAAAACTTCGCCCGCCTGTGACCAAAGTCACTGAGCCCTTCCGGCAATTCCCCTAATCTCGTGTCAGAGGCTCATCGAAATGACACCAGACCTGAACCAGACCGTTCGTGAAATCGCCATCGGCAACCCCGCCACAGTGCGGGTGTTTGAAACTCTCGGCATCGACTACTGCTGCGGCGGCAAGCGCCCGCTCTCTGAAGCCTGCGCCCTTGCCAACGTACCTGTCGAACAGGCGCTGCGTCTTCTCTTCGAACTCGGGGCCGGAGCGGCCAGTGAAAAGGCCTGGAGCATAGCTTCCTTCGGTGAATTGATTGATCACATCATCGGCAGTCACCACGCCTTTGTTCGTCAGGAAGCACCCCGCCTGGAGGCATTAGCCGAAAAGGTCGTGAACCGTCATGGGGCCAATCATCCGGAACTGGCTTCCATACGGGATATCTTCTCCGTGCTTCACCAGGAAATGATCACCCATATGTTCAAGGAGGAGCACATCCTGTTCCCGTTTCTGAAAAAGATGGAGGCCGCATCGCGCAATGGCGACCATCAGCCCTCGGCTTGTTTCAACTCCGTGGGTACACCTATCGCGCGCATGCTGGAAGATCACGACGATGCGGGCGAGCTCCTTGCAAAGATGCGGGCGCTGTCGTCCGGCTTCCAGGCACCGGCCGGCGCGTGCCCCAGTTACCTTGGCCTGTATCACGGCCTGCAGGAATTCGAGCGCGACCTCCACATGCATGTCCATCTGGAGAACAATATCCTGTTCCCTCGCGCGCTCGAAATGGAAAAAACCATGCCGCAGACGACTACTGTGTAATCGGGATCCAGATCTCCACTTCGCCGTGGCCTGTCTGGGGATTGAAATTCCCCACATAAGCCTCAAGCTGCGGCCCCCGCGCCGGCTTATAACCCGACGCGGGCATCCACTGCCCAAAGATGGCGCGCCACGTGGCTTTGATCTTTGAGATGTGATCCCGATGGACAAAAACGGCCCAGCGATGTTCGGGTATGGCCAGCAGCCCTAACTCCGGAGGCAGCGCAGTGCCTTCAGGCACTTCAACGCCGCACATGTAGTCCATGTTTCCGGCATCGTCGAAATTGAAGCAGACACCGTAGGAAGTGGTCCCCACCTGGCCCGGGACCTTTCCGATATACGGCATGAACTTCTGCCACTGCGCGGGGATGCCTTCCACCCGCTGATTGTTGTATCGCGCTGTAGTCCCGGCGATTAGAAAAGCGTTTCGGTTTTCAAAACGCGGCGGTTCCAGATTGGCTTTCGGTTTATCCATTGCGATTCCCCAGACAGGCATCCCTGCAATACTCATGTTAATCGGAAGCTGGACAATGTTACTGGAAGTTGCCATTCCCTCATTGGCGTACGAACTCACCCTGCTATTGATTGAAGCCGGAGAACCCGGACTGGCTGATCAGGTTGCGACCCCGGGAAATTGCCGCGCGTTGTCGTTGCGGTGACGATTTTTGCGCAACGTTTTATACACAGCCCAAATCCAGGGTTGCCTGCGGAGAAGGCCCCGGAAACCATACGCTCTCGCCGGCGGAAGGCCTGATGAGTCTCGACGTGGCTGGCGATCGCATCACGTGCGTGGAGGTTCTGTTCCGAAACGAAATCCGGAAAGCGCTGGACGTTGTCTTCCCCTGATGTGAATCAAAGCCCCAGCACGCCCCGCACCACCCCGTCGCGTACAGCCTCCATCTCAAATCCCAGCCCCCGGCAGACTTCCACCATCTGCGGATTCTCTCCAGGTATTTCCACGCTCACGCGGTCCAACTTCTCACTCCGGGCAATCTCCAGCAGCCGTCGCGAAATTTCCGTTCCCAGGCCCCGCCCCTGATACTCGTCCATCGCCAGCATCGTCAGACTTGCCTCATTCAGCAAGTGCGCCTTGCTCAGCCGACCCACCGCGATAATTTCCACCGCCTGCGCCACCGGGTCCCATCGCTCCGCCACCAGAGCGATCTCGCGATCATAATCGCCGAAGCAAACCCGCACCAGCCTGTCATGCGCCACCCGCTCGTCGAACGGCATCGGCTCGGCAAACCGCTGCTGTACCGTGCGCTCGGAAAGCTTTGCATGGAAATCCACAATCAGATTCTCGTCTTCGGGGCGAATCGGCCGAATCGTCACCTCGGTGCCGTCATCGTCGAATCGCCATGTCTTCACATACCGCACCGGGTACGGCCGGATCGCCGATTTCGGCGGGCTCAACACATCGGCGCCATGCAGTACCACGCGCGCATCCAGCGCCAGCAAACCATCCCCTGACGCCATCAACGGATTGATATCGATCTCTTTGATCCACTTCTGTTCCATCACAAGATAACTGAAACGGACCAGCAGCCTTTGTAGTTCCGCCAGATCCACGGGCTTACGTCCGCGCACACCGCGCAGCGCCGTGTAGATCTTCGTTCGCTCCATGAGTAGACGGGCCAGAGTCGTGTTCAGCGGCGGCAATCCGATCGCCCGGTCCTTATAAACTTCCACCAACTGTCCGCCGCTGCCGAACAGCAGTACCGGACCGAACTGAGAATCCACGCTGGAACCGAGGATTAGTTCGTACCCTTCCGCCCGAATCATCGGCTGTACTGTTACGCCAAGAAAGTGCTCCGCTCCCGCCTTGCGTGTCACCGAGTCTTTGATCCGCTGAAACGCGCCGCGCACCGCCGCTTCGTCCGCCAGATTGAGTTGCACTCCCCCGACGTCCGTCTTATGCGTCACAGTTTCAGAGTGCAGCTTGAGTACGACGGGATATCCAACGCGCCCCGCGGCACCCGCCGCCTGCTCTGCGCTTGCTGCAATCTCTGTCCGAACCGTGGGAATTCCGTAGGCCCGAAGCAGATCCTTCGACTCGGCCTCCGTCAGCAAGGTGCGCCCCTTCGCGCGAATAGCGTCAATCCACGCGGTGGCGGCCTTGCGCGCTGACGCCTGATCGACTCCGCCGGGATCATCCGACTCAAAGTCTTCCGGAGTTTCGTACAGGGCTTTCAGATTCGCGCTGTAGCTCCACATGAGCTGGAACACCCGCGCTGCGGAATCGGGATAGCCGTAGGTGGGAATACCTGCCTGAC
>CAIQWJ010000075.1 GCA_903875575.1 uncultured Acidobacteriia bacterium
TTCAACCCCCGTTCCTAATTACTTTTTCAACCCCTTGTTTCAATTTGATTTGTAGGTTCGCGGATTTTTCCGATTCGCCCCCAAATTGAAAAACCGTTCGGCCTGGAGTCCGTCGTGTCGGAGTTTTGCAAGTAGCTCACGGGAATGGATTTGGACCTGCAACGCGGAGTCGCTTCTGTTCAGTTTTTTATTTTGTTCACGTACCGTGAACATGTTATTGTTATGAACAGATAGTATCGTTATGACAACCCAGCACCGTCAGCTCCTCGAAACCGCCGTCGGAGCCTTCGTTCAAACCACGGGCATCCCTGCCCGTGTTCGTGAACAGGCGGGAACGACTGTTGAGGTGGAGATGGGTGATCGGAAGCACCGCTTTCCAGTCGCGATCCGAACGGTTGACCGCTTTGCCACACCTGCCGCGCTTGCCGCGCAAAGCCAGGGGTCTGGTGCGCCTCAGTTGCTGGTGGCACCCTACATTTCCCAGGAGATTGCGGAAGGCTGCCGTCAGCTCGGCCAGTCTTTTATAGACACAGCGGGCAACGCTTATATCGAAGCGCCGGGCGTGTTCATCCGCGTGTTGGGGCAAACCCGTCCGGCCGGATTCCGCGAACATAGTTTTCGCGCGCTGAGCGCTGCGGGACTGAAGCTGACCTTCGCCCTGCTGTGTCAACCCAAACTGCTCGACGCAAACTATCGCACTATCGCAGACACCGCGGGCGTGGCGCTCGGCACGGTGAGCGTGGATATGAAAGACATGGAAAGCCGTGGCTTCTACAACCTCCGGACAAAGGGGAAACGCAGACTGCTCGCTCCGGAGCGGATGCTGGAGGAGTGGGTGAGCCACTATCCCATTACGCTGCGGCCGAAGCTTATTCTGGGGAGATTCCGCGCGGAGCCCGAACGGCTTCAGAAGTTGGACCTGAAGAAGGTCGGCGCTTATTGGAGCGGTGAACCGGCGGCGGACAGACTCACGCAATACCTCAAGGCGGCGCAGTTCACGATCTATGCGGGCCAGCCTATCGCGAAACTGGTCGCGGCAGGCCGTATGCAGGCGGACGTGAACGGGAACGTTGAGATACTGGAGAAGTTCTGGAATTCCCCGGCGGAGGCGTTGCACGAGGGCGCATTGCCGGAGGTTGTTCCACCAATACTGGTTTATGCCGATCTGCTGGCGACGCATGACAGCCGCAACGCAGAGGCGGCGCAGATGATCTATGAGCGGCACATCGCGACAGCTTTCCGGGATTAAGAGCAAGCCAATAGATTCGTCCCTGATGGGAATATTGCGCGTGCTGGACCCGATTGCTCGCTCGTTAAGCTGCGAATACTTCCTGACGGGCGCAACCGCGCGCGACTTTATTCTGGTCAATGTTCATGGGCTGGTGCCAGGGCGGGTCACCCGCGATATCGACTTTGGAATCGCAGTGGAGAGTTGGGCGCAATTTGAACGGCTGCGCGAAGGGTTGATCGCGACGAAACGGTTCTCAGAATCACGGGCCTATCAACGGTTGATGTACACCGATTCCGGGGAAAGTTACTCGATTCCAGTCGATCTGATCCCGTTCCGCGGCGTTGCGTCGGAGAGCGGGATGATCGCGTGGCCACCAAGCGGGGATATCGTCATGAACGTCGGCGGCTTTGAAGAGGCGCTGGCATCCGCTGTGGTGAGCGAGATGGAGGAAGGACTGACGGTGCATGTGGCGTCAGTGGCTGGACTCACACTGCTGAAACTGACTGCGTGGGCGGACCGCGGGCGGGAAACCAACAAAGATGCCGCCGACATCTATCGGCTGCTGACAAGTTACGGAGAGGCCGGGAATTCGGACCGCCTTTACGACGACGTGAACTTGCTGGGAGCGTCAGGTTTCGATCTGCGGTTGGCTGGAGCGGAGCTACTGGGGCAGAGAGGATGCTGGGTGGATTTCACAGGGGATTGAGCGCGGCGGATTTGGGCGTCTGAAGGCTTCTTTCTTACGTTCCAAAAAGATTTTGAATATCCTCCCCCGACAGCGTTTTGCCCGTTTTACCGCCGTGCCCTTGGACATTCCAAAGTCCTTTCGAAGAAATAACAGTCTTGGGATGACACCGGCCGAGCCAGCCAGGGGAGGAAACGCAATCCGAGCAGCTGGAAAGCGTGCTAATGAGCTTTTTCTCAAAACAAAGCCTGTCTGCTTTCTGGTTAAGTTCTATAACGGAGAATGAAAAATTCTCCGTCATGTAGCAGGTAACTTCGTCTTCGATGGCCTTTTGGACACCGTGATCGATCAGGTGCTCGTAGCTGGCGCGGTCCGCTCTCCTGGTTAGGTCGTATTCCCAAAGATCAACGTAGGGATGTTTGTCGCGCCTCAAAAGGCAGCGACCGATGTGCTTGCGAAAAATGCTGCGATCTTTATTTCTCGTGTGGAAATGTTCCTCAAGACGCTTGCGAAGGTTGTTGTCGCCCGTATGGGTTCCGATACGAACGACACGCTCCCCGCCATGCGCGTGTTCGCCTTTCTCAAACAGGAAATAAACTCCGTTTGATGGCATCTCTGTCATGCCGGAGCCGGCCCTCAGGCGGGGAAGTTTTCCTGCCCCGCGATGAAGGCGTTCGCAAATATCAGACATGATTTTGCTCCGAAAGCCATCTGAGCTGCCTTCCAAAAGACATACCTTCCATTGGAACGGAGTAATGCTGGATATGCGGCACGAGCAATTCCCGGTAACGAAGACCGGCCAAAAAAACGATTTGATCTCTATCCAGATCGATCCGTCTCTTCAAACCGGTCAAGACGCCTTGCGCCCACGCGGCGCGCGAAGAAGAAGGCATTTTGTTCAAGGTTAGCTCATACGGCTCAATCACCGTGTCGAGGTCGAGAAGGCCGTACTTGGCGGAGAGAACAAAAATCTGGCGGGGCCTGAGGCTCTTCGCATAAGCCAGCATCTTTACAAAAAGGGGGCTGGTATACATCTCGCCGGCGGTGCAAGACGAAGTCCGCTTGGATTTCACGCACGAGATAAGGAAGACGTCCGCCATGCATAGCCCTTATTAGGATATCTTGTCAACCCTTCTTTGGGCTGCAAACTGCTACCGTTGAACCGTTGCGGCGGTCCAGAGGCCTTCATATAGTTGACTCACGGTATCACAAATATCGACCATCTGCATAATCGTCGTACCGGCATTCTTCGCGCCATCCTTGAAGGATGCGCCGGACGAAAAGCAGCGGTCGCGATCGATTAAAAGATAGCGGTCGTGCAATTCCCTCGTAGTGCGCACACTCACGGGCTGGCCATGCTGCGCAACAAATAAATCCACCGCTGGGAGAAGCTTACTCAGATAGCGCACGTCTCGACCGGGCGAAGTCAACAGGCGGACCATGGCACCTTTTTTGACATGCGGCAGGTACCGGCTGATGAATTCATCATCGAGATATGCATCAACAAAGAGAAGATCGGCGGTCGCCTGCTTGATGATGTCCTTAAGTTCCTCGAAATAGTCAAACACTCGCCCTTTCTCAATTGCAATGTTCATTGGGCCGACGGTTTTCAACCGCAAATCGCGCTGTGCTTCATGCAGTAGCATCATGATCTTTCGGTAGCCATTGACCTGTCTTGACAGACTTTGCTCAACAAAGTCCTGCTGGGCAAATTGAAAAGAGATGGCCCTGACCGAGTTCCACTGGTTGATAACAGCCGAGGCCGAACCAGCCCATTCTGCTTCAGGCCTTACGTCCCTTGTAAGAGTTTGGATCGACGGCTCCGGGGGCGCGAGCTTCAAGAGATTTTCGACCTCTGTCAGAAGCTGTTCCAGTCTCGCCGGACTCTGTTCGAGGCCCAACTTCCCCAGGAAAGCCTGCGTATCGTTCATAAGCTTGTCTACATCTTTTCCGGGGTTGGACATTCTTTTCAAAGAATACCGCGCGGAATAGAGCAGTTTCGCCTTTCAACACACAAGTGTGGGGACCGAGTCTCAAGCTCTACGGTATTAACCACCATCGCGCCCGTGTTTAGCAAGGCTCCCCCGTCGGTTGTCTGTCGCGAACAGAATCACCCTCGCGTGCGGTCCGCCACAATCGTGACCTGCATATCCCGGCTCAGCCAGACAATCCGCTGTTCGATATTCGACCGCAGCATTCCCAGCAGGCCCTTCCCCTGCGGTCTCGCCAGAAACAACTGGGTCACACCGTTCACCCGTGCGAACTCCACCAATGCCTTCGCCGGGTCGTCACCCGCCGCTTCCGCATCCAGCAAACGCGAATCGATATGTAGATTTCGCGCGAAATTCAAGTGTCGCTCAATCGCCTCGCGCTCTTCCGATGGCGCGCGGTTGCCGCCCGTCGGCCGCTGGATCGCCACCGCCATGCAGTCCGCGTGTAAGTAATCAGCCACGCGTTTCGCGCGGCGAATCACCATGGCGCTCGATGGGTCCGAGGTCACGAGAATCAGAATGCGCTCCAGTCGTCCGGTCGGATAAAACGGCTGCGCCGATGACGCCGCCGGCGTTTCGACGGGGCGCGATTCCGGCTGGTTGAGTTCCACATGCTGCGGCTCCGCATGATGCGACTCGCTCTCATGCGCCGTCTGCCGCATGGCCAGTTCCCGCAGCGCGCCGAGCGTCGATTCCTGAAAGAAATTCTCCAGCGCCTTCTGCGATTTTTCGGGCGCATAGACCACGCCGCGCAGCAGCCGATTCACCAGCGCGCCCGGCGTGACGTCCACCATCACCACCTGATCGGCCTGCTTCACCACCCAATCGGGAATCGTCTCGCGCACGCGCACGCCGCTGATCTGCCACACCTGATCATTCAGACTTTCCAGGTGCTGGATGTTCATCGTGGTGAGGACGTCGATGCCGGCTTCGAGCAGCGCCATCACGTCTTCCCAGCGCTTGGTGCGCGTGGAGCCGGGGACGTTCGTGTGCGGGAATTCGTCCACCACGCAGATTTCGGGATGGCGTACGAGAATCTCGTCGGTATCCATCTCTTCGAAGAACGCGCCGCGATACTCGACGTTGCGGCGCGGCACGAATTCCATGCCTTCGGTCTTCGCGATGGTATCGGCGCGGCCATGCGGCTCGAAGTAGCCGATGACGATGTCATGGCCCTGGCGTTTGAGCTCCTGGGCGTCGGCCAGCATCTGGTACGTCTTGCCCACGCCGGCCGCGTAGCCCAGATAGATTTTGAGTTTGCCCGCGCCCTGGGGAGTCACTGGGGGAACACCCGCACGTCAATGCCCTGTGCGCCGCGAATCAGGCGGCCGACGGGTCCGCCGGTCCAGCGGTGCCACCAGTTGGACTCGAGACCGTGGCCGACGAAGAGCTGCGTGACGCCGCGCTCGTGGGCGAATTCGAGAATGGCTTCAATGGGGTCGTCCCCTTCCAGAATTTCGATGCGGGCACCGGCCTGGCGTGCCAGTTCCAGATTGCGATCAAGCGCGGCGCGGTCGGCATCGCTGAGATTGCCCTGCTTAACGTGCGCGACGAATAATTCGCCGTGGAAACGATCGGCATTGCGCTTGCCGCTTTCAATCATGGCCTTCGCGGAGGTGCGCGGGGTGATGCAAACCATGATGCGCTCCTGCGTGCCAAAAGACCCGGCGATGCCGTTGTGTTTCAGGTAGGCTTCGAGCTGGTGGTCGACGACGTCGGCAGCGAAAAGCAGGGCGATCTCGCGGAGTTCGGAAAGCTGGCGCGCGAGGCGACTGGTATCGCCCGCCAGATTCTGGCCGGAATCGCGCCCGGAATGGTCCATGCACATTTCGGGGGGCGCGTCGACGACGACGATCTCGTCGGCCCCGAAGAGAAAACTTTGCGGGACGGTTTGCGTGACGTGTTTGCCGGTGATGCGCTCCACCTGCGTCTGGAGTTCGGCGATGAACTGGATGTTGACGGAGGCGATGACGGTGATGCCGGCTTCGAGAAGCTGACGGACATCCTGCCAGCGGGCGGCGTTGGGGGAGCCGGGGGGATTGTCCCAGGCGAGGCCGTCGACCAGGCAGACGCCGGGGTGGCGTTTTAGGATGGCGGGAACATCGATGACGCTGACGCCGTTCGCCGTCCTGAGCGGGATGACTTCAATCTTCTGGCGCACCGCTTCCAGATCCTGCGGCACGGGAAACTGCACGGCACCGACGACGACGTCCTGCCCGCGTTCGGCGCGGCGGCGGCCTTCGTCAATCATGCGGAAGGACTTGCCCACGCCGGAAGCGTAGCCGAGGAAGACCTTGAGGCGGCCGCGTGTATCGCGCGCTTCTTCGGCTTCCACCTGAAGCAGCAACTCCTCCGGCGAGCGGCGGCGGGTAACGGGCGTCATCGGATATGCCTCATTATAAGTTCGGCGTGTGCGGGGTTGGGAGACTTTTCCGCGACGATGAGGAACCACTCGCCTTCGTTGGGTTGCGTCAGGAAGTGGTCGTCGCGGCTGATGATGTGGAAGTTTTCGCGGGTGAGTTGCGATTCCACTACTGCGGGATTGATGGAGTGTGCGGCTTCGGCGGTTTGCGGGGCGCGGTCTGCGATGACGAGGCGGCCGGTGGGGACCAGCGCCTGGCTGAGATATCGCAGCGTGGTTGTCGGGTGTTCGAGTTCGTGCCAGGTATTGGCCACCAGCACGGCGTCGACGGGGCCGGAGATATGGGGGTCGTCAGAATCGCCGTGGATGACGTGCAGATTGGGCAGGTCTCGCTGCATGCCGCGGATGAAGAGAAAGGTGAGCGGGAGGCGGAGAATATCGACGGCCTGCACGGTGCCGTTGGGGCCGACGGCAGAGGCGAGTTTGAGTGCGAAGTAGCCGGAGCCGCAGCCGAGGTCTGCTATGCGGCTACCGTTGCGTGGGTTTAGCTGGGCGATGATTTCCGGGGCGCGCTGCCAGGAGTCGCGATCGCGCTCCACAACAGTCAATCGGTCAAGGGTGTTGAGCCCCTGACCGATGACGTTCAGCAAACCCAGGAACAGCAGGGCACCCGCCAGTGCCAGCGCTATTTTAATTGGTTTCGAGACGATGGCCTCCGTCGGCTACTTCTTCGGGAACTGCCTGTCCAGTTCCAGGTTCAGCTTGAGCACGTTCACGCGCGGTTCGCCGAGCAGGCCGAGGTCCGGGCCTTCGGTGAGTTTGGCCACGAGCGTGTTCATCTGGTCCGGCGAGACGCCGCGGGCCTTCGCGACGCGCGCTGCCTGCGCGGCGGCGGAAGCGGGAGAGATGTGCGGATCCAGGCCGCTGGCGGAAGCGGTGACCAGATCCGCCGGAAGGGGTCCGCTGTCATCCGGATTGTCCTTCCGAAATTTGTCGATCGACGCCTTCACGCGGTCGACGAGCTTTTGATTCGTGGGGCCGTAGTTGGAGCCGCTCGAAGAGGTCGGGTCATAGCCATCGTTGCCGGCGGCAGACGGGCGCGGCTGGAAGTACTCCGCCTTCGCGAAATTCTGGCCGATGAGTTCGGAGCCGATCACTTTGCCGTTTTGTTCGATGAGGCTGCCGTTGGCCTGATGCGGGAAGAGCACCTGGCTGATACCGGTTATGGCCAGCGGGTAGATCACGCCCAGCAGCAGCGTCATGAAGAGTTTGATTCGAAGTCCTGGTAGAATCTGTTGCCACATATTGTTACCTCCTATGCGAGATGGAACATGACAAGCAACTGGTCAATGAGCCAGATGCCGGGAAAAGGCGCGATGAGGCCGCCCACGCCGTAGATGAGAAGATTGCGGCGCAGCAGACTGGCTGCGTCGAGAGGCCGGTACTTCACGCCGCGCAGGGCCAGCGGCACCAGCGCGATGATGATCAGCGCGTTGAAGATGACGGCGGAAAGCACGGCGCTTTGCGGCGTGTGCAGGCCCATGATGTTGAGGCGCGCGAGGACCGGATAGGTGGGAATGAACATCGCCGGGATGATGGCGAAGTACTTCGCGACGTCATTGGCTATCGAGAACGTGGTCAGCGCGCCGCGCGTGATGAGAAGCTGTTTGCCGATGGCCACGACTTCAATGAGCTTGGTGGGGTTGCTGTCGAGATCCACCATGTTGCCGGCCTCTTTGGCGGCCATGGTCCCCGTGTTCATGGCGAGGCCGACATCGGCCTGCGCAAGGGCGGGCGCGTTGTTGGTGCCGTCGCCTGTCATGGCTACGAGGCGGCCTTCGGCCTGCTCCTTCTTGATGTAGTCGAGCTTATCTTTCGGAGTGGCCTGGGCAAGAAAATCGTCCACGCCGGCTTCGGCGGCAATGGCGGCGGCGGTGAGCGGGTTGTCGCCGGTGATCATGATGGTGCGGATGCCCATGCGGCGAAGCTGCGCGATGCGCTCGTTCATGCCGCCCTTGACGATGTCTTTGAGGTGAATCACGCCGAGGAGGCGGCCGCCGTTGGCGACGGCGAGAGGCGTGCCACCGCTGCGGGAGATGCGGTCGCTCATGTCCATGAAATCGGGCGGCACTGTGCCGCCGCGTTCTTTCACGAAATTGCAGATGGCTTCGGTGGCGCCTTTGCGAAACTGCTTGCCTTCGAAATCGACGCCGCTCATGCGGGTGTAGGCGGAGAAGGGAATGAAGGTGGCTTCGTGTTCGGGGATGTGCCGGCCGCGGAGGCCGTACTTCTCTTTAGCAAGGACCACCACGGAGCGGCCTTCCGGCGTTTCGTCGGCGAGGCTGGAGAGCTGCGCGGCGTCGGCCAGTTCTTCGGGAGTGACGCCTGTGACGTTGAGGAATTCAACGGCCTGGCGATTACCGAGGGTGATGGTGCCGGTCTTATCGAGCAGCAGCGAATTGACGTCGCCCGCCGCTTCCACGGCTTTGCCGCTCATGGCGAGGACGTTGTGCTGCATCACGCGATCCATACCTGCGATGCCGATGGCGGAGAGCAGGCCGCCGATGGTTGTCGGGATGAGGCAGACCAGCAGCGAGATCAACACTGCAACCGTAGGCACGGAACCCGAATTCGTCTGGGAGACGGCGAACTTTGAATAGGGCTGGAGGGTAATGACAGCCAGAAGGAAGATCAGCGTCAGGCCGGCGATGAGAATGTTGAGCGCGATTTCATTGGGCGTCTTCTGGCGTTGCGCGCCTTCCACGAGGGCGATCATGCGATCGAGGAACGTCTCGCCGGGGTTTGACGTGATCTTGATCTTGATTTGATCGGAGAGCACGCGCGTGCCGCCGGTGACGGCGCTGCGGTCGCCGCCGGATTCGCGGATGACGGGCGCGCTTTCGCCGGTGATGACGGATTCGTCAACGGTGGCCACGCCATCGATGACGTCGCCGTCGCCCGGGATGAGGTCGCCCGCGTCGCAGATGACGATGTCGCCGGAGCGCAGGCTGGAGGAACTGGCCTGTTCGATGGCACCGGAGGCGGTGACGCGCTTGGCAGGGGCGTCGGTCTTGGTTTTGCGAAGACTATCGGCCTGGGCTTTGCCGCGGGCTTCCGCCATGGCTTCGGCGAAGTTGGCGAAGAGCACGGTGAACCAGAGCCAGAGCGAAATCTGGATGGAGAAGCCGAGGTTGGCCGCGCCGGTTGCGGCGTCGCGAAGCAGGAGCACGGTGGTGAGCGCCGCGCCGACTTCGACGACGAACATGACAGGATTCTTCAGCAGCGTGACGGGGTTCAGTTTGACGAACGACTGCTTTGTGGCGCGGCCGACAATCTGAGGATCGAACAGCGGACGGGCGCGGCCGAGTTTCTTCGGCATGAGCGACGTGGAATCGTCCTGCTGCTCGGGTTGCTGCTGCTGAATCTCCGGTTCTGAAAGTTGTGTAGACATTTTGTTAGACTCCCGATGTTGTTAACCAAGGAAACCGGCTGCTGCGGTGGAGATTGCGGAAAACAGTTTGCCGCTGTTCATGAGATAGTGCTCCACGACCGGCCCCAGCGCGATAGCGGGGAAGAAGGTAAGGGCACCGACGATGATGACCGTGCCCACCAGCAGGCCGACAAAGAGCGGGCCGTGCGTAGGGAAGGTGCCCGTGCTTGTAGGTACCTTCCGTTTTGCTGCAAGACTCCCGGCGGCCGCAAGCAGGGGGATGAGGAACAGGAACCGGCCCATGAACATGGCGAGACCGATGGTCAGGTTGAACCATGGCGTGTTGGCGTTCAGACCGCCAAACGCGCTGCCATTGTTGCCGGAGCCGCTGACATAGGCGTAGAGGATTTCGCCGAAGCCATGCGGTCCGCTGTTGTTGATATTGGCGATCGCCGCGCCCGGAGGATTCCAGTAGCCTTTTGCAGGGAACTGAATCACCGTGCTGATCGCGCTGAGTACGAGGATGCTGAAGGCCGTCGCGATGATCGCCAGCATGGCCATTTTGACTTCTTTTTGCTCGATCTTTTTGCCAAGGTATTCCGGGGTCCTGCCCACCATCAGGCCGGCGATGAAGACCGCCAGGATGCAGTAGAGAAGAATTCCGTAGAGGCCTGCGCCGGTGCCGCCGAAGATGACTTCGCCGGTCATGATGTTGAACATGGGGACCAGGCCGCCGATCGGCGTAAAACTGTCGTGCATGCTGTTGACCGCGCCGCAACTGGCGTCTGTGGTGACGGTGGCGAACAGCGCCGAACTGGCGATGCCGAAGCGAACTTCTTTGCCTTCCATGTTGCCGCCGGCTTGACCCGCCGTCGCCGCGCTCTCGATGCCAAGGTGGGAGAGGATCGGGTTACCCGCCTGCTCGGAGTTGTAGGCCACGATGACGCCGGCGAAGAACATGACGGAGAAGGCGGCGAAAATCGCCCAGCCCTGCCGCGTGTCTTTCACCATCTTGCCGAACGTGTAAGTCAGAGCACCCGGAATGACGAAGATCAGGAACATCTGGAGCAGATTAGAGAGGGGCGTGGGATTTTCAAAGGGATGCGAAGAGTTCGCGTTGAAGAAGCCGCCGCCGTTGGTGCCCAGTTGCTTGATGGCTTCCTGCGACGCTACCGGGCCCTGCGCAATCACCTGCTTCGCGCCCTCAACGGTAACGACCGACGTGTACCCGTGCAGGTTCTGGATGACGCCCATGGAGCAGAACAGCAGGGCGGCAACGATGGACATGGGGAGAAGGACGTACACCGTGGCGCGTGTCACATCGACCCAGAAATTGCCAATGGTCTTCTTTTCCTGACGAACGAAGCCGCGCACCAGCGCGATCGCCACTGCGATGCCCGCCGCCGCCGAGGCGAAGTTCTGGACGGTCAGCGCGGCCATCTGGACGAAGTAACTCAGCGTGGATTCGCCGGAATAGGCCTGCCAGTTCGTGTTGGTGATGAAACTGGTGGAGGTGTTAAAAGCGAGGTCCGGGCTCACATTGCCGGCGTTGAAGCCCTGCGGGTTGAAGGGCAGGAAGCCCTGTGCCCGCTGGATGAAGTAGACCAGCAGGAAGCCGAAGATGCTGAAGCTGATGAGCGCTGCGGTGTACTGGGTCCAGCGCTGTTCCACTTCTTCCTGGACGCCGATGATTTTGTAAGTGAGCACTTCCAGCCAGCGCAACACCGGGTGAAGGAAGGTACGCTCGCCATCGAAGACGCGCGCCATGAAGGCCCCGAGCGGTTTGGTACACGCAAGGATCAGGGCGAAAAATAAGAGAATTTGTACAACACCACTACTGGTCATAATTTTGTCTCCGGAACCGACTGGTTCAGAATTTGGTTGAGAATCCGGCTCAGAACTTCTCGGGCCGCAACAGGGCGTAGATCAAGTAAATGAAAAGTCCCAGTGAGGCGATGCCTGCTATTACGTAATCCATGTTCGATCTCCTTAAAGCCGGTCGCAGGCCTTCGTAAAGGCCCAGCACAGCAGCAAAACGGCACATCCGATAAACAGATAAAGCACGTCGAGCATAGCGATTTACTCCAATTCCGTTAACAGAACTTCGTGACCTGCCTGACGCAAGCGTTTGGCCAAACTGGTTTCAGCGGTTGGCCACCAGCGTTTCTTTGTGCCGATGACGATCAGGGAATGCGGCCGGATGCGGCGGATCAGGGTTTCCGCAGCATTGCGGCAGAGGTAGAAGCAGACTGTTGTTTCCACCGGGCAACTGGCTGCCAGAGCGCGCAGGCGGTTCTCGTTCCAATCGCGCAGGATCTGGGGCTGGTCGATCGGCAGGTGGTACGAAACGACCTGCGGTGCGAGCAGCGTGATGCGCGCGCCAAGGCGGTTCGCCAGTGTGACGGCGGTTTCCAGAGCCTTCGCGGTGGCCTCCTCCGTGGTGAAGACGACGGAGATGTTGAGCTGGGTCTCAGAAACCGGCGTACCGGGCTCCGGCCACGCGCTTCGGGATGTTGTGGGATCGTGAATTGCCGCTTGCATCTTTCAACCCTTCCGCTATTCAGGCTAAAAGCGGGGGGAGGAAGAAGTCATAGCGAAGTCATGAGGATTTTATGAAGATGGACAGGGTTCCGGCATGGCAAACCGGTAGCCGACCCACGGTTCGGTGAGCAGGTATACCGGCTTATCAGGCCGCGCTTCAATCTTGCGGCGCAGTTGTTTGATGAAAACGCGGAGGTAATCCACCTGATCGCCATAGTCCGGCCCCCATACCGCCTGGAGAAGCTCGCGATGCGGGATGGCGCGGTTGGGGTTCATGACCATATAGCGGAGGAGGTCGAATTCCTTCGGAGTCAGATGCAATTGCTCGCCGCGCACCAGAACCTTGCGCGCCGGGAAGTCGATTTCGACGCCTTCGAGCAGGACCGATTTCGGTCCGCCTTCGGGCGGCGCGGGGGCGCGCCGCAAGACGGCGCGGATTCGCGCCAGCAGTTCGGGAGAACTGAAGGGCTTGGTGATAAAGTCGTCCGCACCAGCATCGAGCGCACTCACTTTGTCACGCTCCGTGTTGCGAACTGTGAGCACGATGATGGAAATCTCGGAGAAAGCACGAACGGCCTTACAGGTCTCAAACCCGCCTTCGCCGGGCATGTTCATATCGAGCAACATGAGGTCGTATGGGCCTTTTCGCAGTTCCAGTTGCGCCTCTTCACCCGATCGCGCTTCCGCTACTTCATAGCCCTCGCCTGTGAGCGTCATTTTCATGACGCGGCGAATCTGCGGGTCGTCATCGACAATCAGGATCCGGCCCAAACTCATGCTGCTCCCTCCGTGATGTGGCTCGCGTCGGCCAGGGAAACGCAGAAGGACGAGCCTTCGCCTGGTTTGCTTTCGGCCCATATGGTGCCGCCGTGAGCGGTCACCACGGCACGCGCGATGGCGAGTCCCAGGCCCGCGCCGGGAACCTGATTGCGGGTGTCCTTTGCACGGAAGAACTTCTCAAATATGCGCGGCATCTCCGCTGTCGCGATGCCGCGACCCTGGTCCTGAACGCGCGTGACGACCTGACCGTTTGCTGCGCTCACCAAAATCGTAATCGGGCTGCCTGGAGGGGAATACTTGACGGCGTTATCGAGCAGTTGGCGGAAGGTCATCTCCATCATTTCGCGGTCAATCATCACGGGAGGCAGATCGGCACTGGTGTCTATCTTCACCTGGCGATCATCCAGCGTCGTCTTTAGTTTGGCAAGTACGCTCTCCAGCAATTCAGGGACCGTGGTCTCTTCGAGCTGCAGCCTGACCTGACCTGCCTCAATGCGGGCCATCTGGATGGCTTCGGAGACGAGGCCACTGAGCCGATCCGCCTCTTCATCGACAAGGACGATGTATTCCCGCTGCTGTTCCGGCTTTGGCGGTTTATCGGAAAGCAGCGCCGTGGTGGACGCTTTGATGGTGGTGAGCGGTGTCTTGAACTCGTGAGCGATGGCGTCGAGCAGCGTGGACTTCAGCTCATCGCTTTGGCGGGCAGCTTCCGCGCGGCTGGCGGATTCCTGCGCGCGGGCGCGTTCGAGTCCGATAGCGACCAGATTCGTGAGGCTCTGCACGGCGGAATCCGACAGCACGACGCCACTGATGCCGAGCGCACCGACGGGCTGCGTGCCCAGACGGACCGCGGTGATCCACATCCGTTCGCCCGGTTCGTGCAACTGCGTGCCCTGTGAGGCCGCCTGGCGAAGCTGTTCCTCAGTGCCGGAAAATTCTTCTCGTCCGGCGCGATACATGTCGCCAGTGGTGTGATCGTAGAGCAGCACGCTGGCAGCGTCAAACGTTTGCGCAACCTGATTCACTACCTGCCGGGGGACGGATTGCGCGGAATCGATCAGAAGTATGGAGCGGCTCAAAGCGTAGAGGCGTTCGAGTTCCTGCTGCCGTTCCTGAGCTTCAATCGCCTGCCTGCGGACGCGGGTGGAGAGGCGACTGGCGGTGATGGAAGTGACCAGCAGGGCCACCAGGGCGACCCAGTTCTGCGGGTCTTCAATGGTGAAAGTGCCAACGGGCGGGAGAAAATAGAAGTTGAAGCAGAGGACAGCGACCACCGAGCCGATGGTCGCTTCGAGCAGGCCCCAGCGGGTGGCACCGAAGAGGATAGCGACAAGATACGCGAAGCCGGCGGTGGTGGCATTCACCGGGAGCAGCCTGTCCATCGCCCAGGTGAGGAGGGCGATGATGGCGATCATGGCGGCCACCTGCGCGACGGACTGTGCGGCCCGAACTTCAGAGCCGGACCCGCTTCTGTGGTTCATGGAGTTTAGTGTAGAACTGAGGGTGCGGCACGCGCGGTTCGGGACACAGGCACCTGCCGGGAACAAGCGTCAGTTTGCAGTTCGCGCGGTTCGTGGCACGGGACTGATCGCTGCCACCAGAGCCGCGAAGAGATACAAGCCGCCGCCGACCAGCAGCGTTTCCACGATGCCCAGGTACAGTGCCAGCACCAAGGCGCCCACCGACCCAAGCACACTGGCCGCCGCGTTCAGCGACCAGGCCCAGCGCACAGAAGGTGCGTGCGTGCGTTCCAGCATCCGCAGACCCGTGGGGAATGGAAGCCCCATCGCAAAGCCCGCCGGTGCCAGCATCAGGACCGTTGACACAACCTTCACGAAGAACGGCAGGCCAACACCTGCACTCAAAACCGGCTGCACAACTGCCGCGAGGATTCCCACCAAAACCGCGACGGCGCAGAGGGCTTTGAGCAGGTTCGCGGGGTTATCGCCGATCAGCTTTCGACTCGCGTAACTACCGAGGCCACTCGAAACCAGCATGGAGAAAATAACCACGGTGAGCGCATAAGTGGGGTGTCCAAGGAAGAGCACGAATTTCTGGATCATGGCCACTTCGATCAGAATGTAGCCCATCCCGATAGCGAGGAAATAAAGCAGGAAGCTACGAACGGAACGCTCCTGCGGCAATTTCGTACCCAGCACGAGCGGCGGCAGCAGCAGAATGATCGCCACCGCGACCAGGCTGACAAACATCGCGTCGAACAGTTTCGGCACGGCTACGTTGACTTTCAAATCGGCCGATTTCGAATTGGTCTGGAGGATGAACGCGGCCACATCGCGCGGTTGCACGGTATAGAAAAAGAACGGTCGGTCATCGCTGACCGGCGTGATATCGAATTTGTAGTTGCGCTGCCACGCTGCCGGATCTTTCGCGAGGAGCAACTGCCCGAATTCGTTGCGCGCGGGATCGCCCGGCATGTAGACCGCTTCCATGTGAGCTTCGGCGAAGAACTGTCTGGCGTGCGCCACATCGGCATCGCTCAGCGGCATGCGGGAGAACATCACGGTATCCAGCGCGCCCCAGCCGTGCAGGTCTGACTTGGCACCGTAACGGCCCACCAGTACGTGACGCCACGGTTCGTTTTGCCCCAGATCGGCCAGCGCCGACATGGCCAGCGAAACCAGGCGCAGCGATTCGCGCGGCGGGTCAAAGCCCCAGCGGGTGAAAGTCAGCAGGCCATCGGGGGTGAGATGCGTGAAGTAATCGCGAAACGCATCCGTGGTGTAGAGGTTGTTTTCGGAAAGCGCGAAGGCACCGGCGGCGGTGGAAGCCCAGGTATCGACGAGCGTCGCCTGAATCACCTGAAACTTATCCGGACTGCGGCGCACGAAGCTGCGGCCATCTTCGATGTTCACGTGAACGTCGGGCCGGAGATAGAGATTGCGGCTTAGTTGCGGAAACTTCTCCCGCATGATTTTCGTTCCGATGATCGGATTGATTTCAACGGCGGTCACGTCGTGACTGCCGGAGGCGAGCGCGCGCGAAACATCCCAACCGCCGCCTGGCCCAATGATCAGGGTCTTTGCGGCGGGCCTGAGGCTATAGGGAACGCCGGGACCCTGATGTTCCAGGTCCGCGCGCTGCCCGGGCGTGAGATGGTCGAAATCAAAATTGGCGATGGCAGTGGAGGCGTCGGCGTCTATGAAGATCATCTCGCCAGCGTCCTGATCCGGTGCGAGGCCGATGCGCGAAATGCTGTTCCACTTCGTGTACTGTTCGTCGCGGAGTTTCAGACCCTTGGCGTAATGAACCTCAATGAACGGATGCCCTTCATTGGCGATCATCAGCATGGTGAAAGCCAGGCCGAT
This sequence comes from uncultured Acidobacteriia bacterium, assembly GCA_903875575.1. Lineage (GTDB taxonomy): Bacteria > Acidobacteriota > Terriglobia > Bryobacterales > Bryobacteraceae > BOG-234. Next base: position 16,347 of record CAIQWJ010000075.1, read on the forward strand.
GCCCACTCCGGCGATGCGTCCCACGCGGCAACCTGCCAGACTAAACCAGATAGCGGCAGCGGCTGCAAACAGGATGGAAACCGCGATTACCGTGTTCGGTCCACCGAACGCATTCAGCAGGGCGACCAGCGCGAGACAGCCCGCCGCGGCACCCAGCAGATCGAAGAAGTAAACTTTGTCAATGCGTTCAATCGTTTCCGAAATTGCCAGCGAAACGATAATGCCGGAGCCGATAAACGGCAGCGCAATGACGAAGTAGATGAGGGTCAGTTCCACGGTGCCGATATCGGCCCCGCGGGTAAGGACAAAGAGCACCGCGCACAGTGCCAGCGCCGCATTCACAAGACTGACAATGCCGAGCTTTTTATAGATGGCCCCACCCGGCGCCACCACGTAGGAAAGAACTCCGCCGACACCCAGCCCGAATAGTGCGACCGAGATCGCCAGAAAGGCAAAGTGGTAGTAAAACACTACGGAAAAAATGCGTGTGAGTGCCAGTTCCAGCAGCAGCGTGCCGGAGGTGGTCATGGCTACGGCCAGATAGAGCATCGGCCAGCTGGCTGGGCGGGAAGCAGAACTTTGGGGCAAGCTTACAGTTTAGACGATGGCCAGATCGAGCCGGGTGAGGTCATCGAGAAGCACGTCCGGTCCGGCGGCCAAGATCTCTTCGAGCGGGGCGATGCCGGTGCGTACGGCGATCGCCTGCACGCCGGCGTCGTGGGCGGCCTGGACGTCGGAAGCGGCGTCCCCAATGAGGGAAATCCGGGCGTCCGGACCGATCAGGTTTTCGCGGCGCGCCTGCGCCACGGCCATCTTCGCGAGCTCGCCGCGCGTGGGGGCCATCTCCCCGAACGCACCAAAACGGAAGTAGTGGCCGACTCCCGCGCGCGAGAGCTTGTGCCAGGCGATGCGGGTCAGGTTGCCCGTAACGAGTGCGAGAACGACACCACGGCTGGTTAGTTCGTCGAGCACGGTTGGTACGCCGGGACAGAGTTTGTCGCGGAGATCCGGCACGCCGACCTGGTACAGTTCCTGCGCGGCGTCCATCACCTCTGGCAGCAGGCGCTTCGCTTCAGGTTCGCCCAGGCCCGCGGCCCGCAGCATGAGAGTCAGGATGACGTTGTCCAGCATGCCGTGAACCGGGATGCCTTGCGTTGTGGCGGGGAGGCCTGTCACCTGAAGTACCGCATTCTCCAGTGCCGCACGATGGTGTGGCCCGGCACTGCGGGTGAGCGTGCCGTCGATATCGAAAAGTACCAGTGAAGTCGCCATTTTTCAGAGTAGACCAGAGTGCCTGCCCCGTGACGGGATCACTGCAACGTTTCACGCCACCCGACCCCCTAAAATAGTCTGGTGACCCCCGATAAATTCCGCATCGGATTGGTGCAGACGGCGTGTGGGCTGGACGCCATGGCCAATCTGGATCATGCCTGCACACGTATCCGCGAGGCTGCGGCAAAAGGTGCCCAGATCGTCTGTCTACAGGAGCTTTTCCGCTCCCAATATTTCTGCCGCGAAGAGGACGCACGCCTGTTCGATCTGGCGGAGGCGATTCCCGGCGGGTCCACGGAACGACTGCAGCCGCTCGCCGCCGAGCTTGGCATCGTGATTGTCGCCTCGCTGTTCGAGAAGCGAGCACTGGGTCTGTATCACAACACCGCGGTCGTGATTGACGCCGATGGAACCCTGCTCGGCATGTATCGCAAGATGCACATCCCGGACGATCCGCTGTTTTTCGAAAAGTTCTACTTCACCCCGGGCGATCTGGGCTTTCGCGCGTTCGACACGAAGTTCGGCCGGATCGCTACGCTGGTCTGCTGGGACCAGTGGTATCCGGAAGCCGCGCGTCTGGCGGCCATGTCCGGAGCAAACGTGATTTTCTACCCCACCGCCATCGGCTGGCACCCGGCCGAAAAGGCCGAATACGGCGAAGCGCAGCATGACGCCTGGCGCACCATGCAGCGCGCGCATGCGATTTCCAACGGAATCTACGTGGCCGCCGTCAATCGCGTTGGCTTCGAAGGTCCCCCGGAACGCGGTCTGGAATTCTGGGGCGCGTCGTTCGTGAGTGATCCCTTCGGCCGCGTGCTCGCCGAGGCCTCGCATGACGAAGAGGAGATTCTGGTGGTGGAGTGCGACCCCGCGGTCATGGAGGAAGTGCGTCGCAACTGGCCCTTTCTGCGGGACCGCCGCATAGACGCCTACGGCCCGATTCTCAACCGGTTTCTGGTGTGAGTATGCCGGAACCAACGCCCCGGTCGCTCGGCTTCCGCATGCCCGCCGAGTGGGAACCGCACGAAGCCACATGGCTCGCATGGCCGCACAATGAAGAGGACTGGCCCGGCCGGTTCGCGCCCATTCCGTGGGTCTACGGCGAGATCGTGCGCAAACTTTCCGCTGTGGAACGTGTCAAGATCCTGGTTGGCAATGAGGATCTGCGGGAGAGCGCGCGACAGGTACTCGAAATGTGTGGGGCCAACATGGACGCCGTGGAGTTTCATCTCACTCCCACAGACCGCGTCTGGACACGCGATTTCGCGCCGCTATTCCTGAAGAACGAGGGCGGCGAAGTCGCGGGCTCGAAGTTTTGTTTCAACGGTTGGGCGAAGTATGGAAACCACCTGCTGGACGATGCCGCGGGTCGCGCGATCCCCGGTGTTCGCTGGCAACCGGATTTGGTACTGGAAGGCGGCAGCGTCGACGTGAACGGCGGAGGTCTGCTGCTCACCACCGAAGAATGTTTACTCAGCCCGATTCAGGCGCGCAATCCGGGACTTTCGCGCGAACAACTGGAAGGAAAGCTCAGCGATTACCTGGGGATCGACCGCGTGCTCTGGCTGAACAATGGCATTGCGGGCGACGACACCCACGGGCATATCGACGACCTGGCGCGCTTCACCGGCAAAGACTCCATTGTGATGGTGGCGGAAGACGACCCGTCTGACGCCAACTTCGAGCCTTTGCAGGAAAACTGGGAACGGGCACAAAGGATGCCGGTGTGCGCGCGCAAACTGCCCATGCCGAAGCCGCTCTGGTTCGATGGAGTTCGGCTTCCCGCCAGCTACGCGAATTTCTACATTGCGAACGGGCTTGTGCTGGTGCCAACGTTCAATGATCCGAATGACCGTGTAGCGCTCAATACACTCGCGGAGTGCTTTCCGGACCGGCAGGTGACCGGAATCAACTGCGTGGAGCTGGTTTGGGGCCTGGGCACGCTGCACTGCATGACGCAGCAGGAGCCCGCCGGACGCCGCCCATAAGTAATTGATAAAACTACCAAGAAGTTGATCATCCTTGTAAATTGAATATTCAGTGTTTAATTTGCAAGGATGGATATTGTTTAGACCTTGCAAATTGAACACATGGTGTTTAAAATACAAGGATGATAGTCCGAGGTGCCGTGCAAGCTATCCGCTCCGCACTGGCGCGCCAACCCGCCGTCGCACTCGTCGGCCCCCGCCAGGTTGGCAAGACCACGCTGGCCTGGATGTTCGCCACCGAGCGGCCTTCGGTCTATCTGGACCTCGAATCGTCCGTGGACCGGGAGAGACTGGCCAACCCCGTGCCTTTCTTCGATCACAATGAGGATCGCCTGGTGGTTTTGGACGAGATCCACCGGATGCCGGAGATCTTTGCCATACTGCGAGGTGTCATTGATCGCGGTCGGCGACGCGGCAAGGGCAAAGGCCGGTTTCTGATCCTCGGTTCGGCGTCTATGGATCTGCTGCGCCAGTCGAGCGAATCGCTCGCCGGACGGATTGCCTATATCGACATAGGGCCGTTCGCCGTATCCGAGACCGGCTACTCGCGCGAAGACATCAATAAGCTGTGGGTGCGCGGCGGTTTCCCGGAAAGCTACCTGGCGAAGGACGATTCCGAAAGTCTGCAATGGCGGAAGGACTTCATCCGCAGTTATCTGGAGCGCGACATCCCGATGCTTGGCCCGCGTGTCCCGGCAGAGACGCTGGGGCGGCTCTGGACGATGCTCGCCCACGGGCAGGGTGGTTTGCTGAACAGTTCGCGTCTGGCCACCTCACTGATGGTCAGCGCGCCCACGATCACACGATATGTCGATCTTCTGGTGGACCTGCTGCTGGTCCGCCGCCTCGCTCCGCTTCACGCCAACGTCGACAAGCGTCTTGTGAAAGCGCCGAAAGTTTACGTGCGGGACAGCGGCATTGTGCATGCGCTGCTCGGGATCGGCGACTACAACTCTCTTCTGGGCCACCCTGTAGTGGGCACCAGTTGGGAAGGCTTTGTGATCGACAATCTGCTGGCCGCAGTGCCGCCGCGGACGTTGGCCAGTTTCTACCGGACCGCCGCTGGCGCAGAGGTAGATCTCATGCTGGAAATCCCCGGCCACGGACTGTGGGCCATTGAGATCAAGCGCAGTCTTGCGGGGAGGCCGGAGAAAGGCTTCTACATTGCCTGTGAGGATCTGAAGCCGAAGCGGCGATTTTTGGTGAACGCGGGAGACGACCGTTACCCGCTGGACAATCAGGTACAAGCTATCGGACTGGCACCTATGCTTCGTCTGCTGGCAGATTTGCGATAGTTAGCGGCTTGCCCAGGTCATCGCGAAGCCCCACGCTGGCTGGACACACCCCGCGGCTGCACCACCTGAAAGAAGCGAACCTCCACGCGATCCGGATGGCGAATCCCCTGGCCGACGAAGATATGCTTCGTGAGCCAGTCGTGCTCGCCTACCGCACATTCAAACCGCGCGGAGGTGCAGAAATACACCGCTTCCGGAGGGCCATGGCGCAGGCCTGAGTTCTCCACGAAGACCCGCGCCCCGTCCTCCAGCTCGATCATGTAACGCGCCTGGAGGTCAATCACGCCATCGCGCCGGATGGTCTGACAATCCGCTCCGCCCGGCAGCACCTTGCCACGCAAGCGCCCCGTGACCTCACCACCCAGGATCGGAATCAGCCGCCGCGTTCCAGCCACGGTTTCCTCAATGGAAATCGGCTCGCCGAGTGAAGCCTCCAGACTCGCAATCAGCACCAGTTCAGGCGCGGGCTGCCTCAAGCGTTCCCCCAAACCTCATTCGCCACTTCCACAATCCGGGCCAGTTTATCCCACTGCTGCTGCTCGCTCAGTACGTTACCCTCTTCTGTGCTGGCGAAGCCGCACTGCGGGCTGAGGCAAAGCTGATCGAGCGGGATGAACTTCGCCGCCTCGTCAATGCGCCGCTTCAGAGTCTCCTTCGATTCCAGTTCGCCTGTCTTCGAAGTCACCAGCCCCAGCACCACCGTCTTGCCTTTCGGCACGAACCGCAGCGGCTCAAAGGTTCCGGCGCGATCGGTATCGAACTCCATGAAATAGCCGTTGACGTTGATCTGATTAAACAGAATCTCGGCCACCGGTTCGTAACCGCCCTGGGCGATCCAGCTGGAACGGAAATTCCCGCGGCATAAATGCATCGTGATCACCATGTCGTCCGGCCGTCCCGCGACGGCGGCGTTGATGAGATCGGCATAGATGCCCGGCAGCGCATCGGGATCGTCACCGCGGTCGCGGAGTTGCTGGCGCTGTTCCTCGTCGCACAGGTAGGCAAGGTTGACTTCATCCAGTTGCAGATAGCGGCAGCCCAGATCGGCGAAGGCATGCACTGCCCCGTTGTAGGCGCGGCCAAGGTCGGCGTAGAAATCGCCCATCTCCGGATAGATCTCCTGGCTGACTGCCTTACGTCCACCGCGGAAATGCAGCACGCTGGGGGAGGGGATTGTCATCTTGGGCGTCTGCCCCGGAGCCACATGCGCTTTCAGAAAACGGAAATGGTCCAGCATCGGATGCCCGCTGAAACCAAGCTTGCCGATCACCCGCACGCCCTTAGCCTTCGTCTGTATGCCTTTGAACGCGATGCCGTGGTCGGCTGTGTAGCCTTCACAGCCATCCAGCTGTTCGAGGAAGTCAAAGTGCCACATGGCGCGACGATATTCACCGTCGGTGGCCGACCGCAGACCAACAGAGGCCTGCTTCCCGATCAGGGACACAATCGCCTCGTCTTCGATAACCCGGAGCTCATCGGCCCCGATCTCCCCGCGCTCACGTCGCTCACGGGCGGCGCGCAATTCAGGACTGCGCAAAAGGCTTCCGACATGGTCGGCACGAAAGGGTGGGGTTGTTCTTTGCATAGTTGGGTTACCAGAAATATAGTATCGTTTCACACCATTATGGAGGAGAATACCCCTTGGTTCGACATTTTCAGCGGAGCCATCAGGTACAATTGCTTCTTTCATGTCCTCCGCCACCGTGACGCCCGAGACAGCCGTCCGGGCTCTGCCCCGGGAACCTGCGGGTGCGTTGCGTTTGGCAAGACATACTGAGCTGATCGTCCTTCTCTTCGCTGTCCTGGTGTTCCTGCCTTCCCTCTTCAGTCCCCCGCATCTGATGGACGATGAAGACTCCGCGCGCGCGCAGATCTCGCGCAACATGGTTCAATCGCACGACTGGGTCACGCCGCGGCTCGATGGCGTGCGTTACTTCGAAAAGCCACCGCTCATGTACTGGATGGTGGCCGTCTCGATGGAAGTTCTGGGCGATCGAGAGACTTCGGCGCGTCTGCCCACGTTTCTTTTTTCGCTGCTCCTCTGCTGGCTGGTCACGCGCATGGCGCGCGAGACACTGGGTGAACGTGCGGGCCTGTTCGCGGGGCTTTGCCTCTCGACCTGCTGTGGGCTATGGCTCTTCACCCGTATCCTGATTCCCGATGTCGCACTGAGTTTCACTGTTTCGCTGGCGCTGTGGAGCTTCTTCCGTGCCGTCTCAGAGGATAACCCGCGCATGGCGCGCCGCAATGCCATGATTGCCTGGGCTTCCCTGGCCGCCGGCCTGCTGTTGAAAGGGTTGATCGCCGCAGTATTCATCGCCGGCCCCATCTGCCTATATCTGCTGCTGAGCGGATTGTGGCGGCAGTGCAGCACCTGGCGAAATCTCATGCCGATTGCAGGCACGGCAATCGTACTGGCCCTCGCATCTCCCTGGTATATTCTGGCTACGCTGCGCAATCCGCCGGTCCTGGATTTCGCCATGCACAGCACGCCCGGCATCTACCGCGGCTTCTTCTGGTATCACTTTTTCAACGAACAGATTCTGCGCTTCATGGGGCGGCGGTATCCGCACGATTTCTCCAACGTGCCGTTGCCCTTATTCTGGCTGCTTCATCTGGCGTGGCTCTTCCCGTGGAGCGTGTTTCTGGTGCGCGCCATCCGACTTCGCTATCGAAGCGATGAACCTGCGGCCCGCCTGCGTTTACTGGCGCTTTCGTGGATCGGTATCGTGATGGGCTTTCTGGCATTCGTGCCCACGCAGGAATACTATTCGATGCCGGCTTATCCGGCCTTCGCGCTGCTGATCGGCAGCGGCATGGCTGAGGCCAGCGACCGCACCTGGCGATGGTGCGTCCGCGCGGTGGCCGTCGTCGCCGCATGCGCGTGCCTCGCCATTGCAGCCGCCCTTCGCGTCAGTTGGGGCATTCCGGCACCGGGCGATATTGCGCAATCGCTTTCTCGCCATCCCGCAGCCTACACGCTGTCATTGGGCCACATGGGAGATCTCACGACGGCTTCGCTCGCCTACCTGCGGGTACCGCTGGCCATTGCGGGCCTTGCTGCGCTCGCCGGCATTCTGAGCGCATTTACCAAACGCGGTATGCGGTCGGCACTGGCGCTTGCCGTCATGATGGTTCTGTTTTTCCAGGCGGCGCGGGTGGCCCTGGCCGCGTTTGATCCGTATCTCGGATCTTACGCGTTAGCGCATGCGCTGAACGAAGCGCCTCCCGGGGGGCTGATCATTGACGATCCCTATTACGAGTTCTCCTCGGTCTTTTATTACGGCAACCGGAACGGGCTGATTCTGAATGGACGCGTCAACAACCTCGAATACGGCTCCTATGCGCCGGACGCTCCGCGTATCTTCATCAAAGATGCGGATTTCGTTTCGCGCTGGCGCAGTGCGGACCGCTGGTATGTCGCGTCAGACGACGAGAACTCTGCGCATCTGCGGAATCTGGTGGGGGCCGAAGCGCTTCATGCAATCGTCAATGCCGGCGGCAAGACGATCTACGTGAACCGTTGGCCAGCTGTGGCCGGAGCGGTTCCGCTTAACGCGTTTCCCACTCCGTTTCAAACTTCGGTTCCAATAACAGTCCTGCACCGGCAACAATAAAATAGGCCCCACCGGAGGGACGAGGCTTCTGCACGCCGGGCGCATCATCCATAGGCACGCGGATCGATTCATCGAGGGGCATCAGGGTGACAGGCTGCTCCACGCCCTGATCGATCCCGTGATCGCCCACTCCCCGTTCAATGGTCTGAAACGCGATCGCGAGGCTCCAGTGGTGCTGCGGCAGCAGGTATTCTTCCACGGAAGTAATGCGTCCGTGCAGGCGGTCGCCCGCGTGCACCAGGATACCGTTCTGCTTATCCTTCAAGGTAGTGCGAATGACGCCGACAATCGGGTCGCCCGCGGCAGCGGTCGCGCCGTCGATTGCCGCCTGGAAGCGAATCTTGAAACGGATACCTGCGGGAAGCGGCTTCGGGGCGGCGTTCGCGCCGGTGTTTGCTGTCAGCACCGGCGTCGCTTGCCTGCGGCATCCGGAATAGTACGTCTCCGTGCGGAATTCCTTACCGTCCCGGTAGAGCGCTTCCATGGTGGAACTCTGCGGCAGCACGATTTCGTGATCGCCGATCTTTACTCCGGTGTAGTCCATCGTGTATTGCACGCGGCAGGCATCGCCCACGTCTTCGGCCTCCATGGTCAAACGTTTCAGATCGGAGGAATCCGCCAGAGCGTAGATAGAGCCACGATATGCCACATGAGCGGCATCGGTCGCCCCATAAAAGAAGTGGCTCTTCGCTGCGGGCACCGTGAACCCGAATGCCAGTAGTTTCCCCAGCGGCGTCTGCTGCAGGCCGCGCGACTGAATGGACTCCGCCTCACCACCGATCAGATTCGCCAGCCACGCACTGAACTCGCCGCGCCCCGCCGCGGCGGCACGAAGCACTCCCGAAACGTCGCCGCGCTCAAAGGGACCGGCCCCGGTGAGGGCGAAGGTCTCCGTCCCGTTGCCTGAAGACACATCGAGCCGCAGGCGGTCGCGCCACTGTTCGGGGCCGCGCGGAGTATTCGCAGTGGCGGCGATCAGGCCGGCACAACTGGTGCCCGAACCCGTTCCCCGCGATACGTAACGGGTCCGCTCCACCGCAGCCATACACGCGATGCTGCGCGTATCAGCCAGATTCGCCTGAATTCCGTTGCGAACTTTATTCCAGATGAGATCTGTGGAATCGGCGGCCACGGCGAGCGCCGTCAGTCCCCCGATTCCGAGACAGGCAAACAATAAAGATTTCCGCCGACGCTGACTATCAGAACCAAACATATTGAAATTCAATCTTAGACCGGACCCCATTGTTACTGAGGCGTCCCGAAGCCGGATTTGGTTTCGCCTGTGATCGGTCCCGGCAGTGGCAGTCAGTTATCGGTCGGCTTCGTCTCCACATGGTCGATGACGAGCACGCGCACTGGTCGCTTCCGGAGCTCCAGCTTCAGGCCCAGTTGTTTCTCCATCGCATCCGGCGCGGAGATGGCGCCATTTGGATCGGACGCCGGACTGACATCGGACTTTTCGGACGCTCCGCCACCTCCGCGCAACTGCGCGATCTTACTGAAGCTCAGGGTAAAATCCCAGCCGCCTTCAAGACCCGTTGCATCCGGCACTTCGCTGTGAACATAGGCGCTGGCCAGAAACTGCAACTGCTGCCCGAACCAGGCCATCGAGACGTTTGTACACGTCAGAAACCTGCCCAACACGGGATTCGTGCTGCGCGGTTCTACTTTCGTGAGAGTCGCGGGGCCCTCTTTGCAACCGGAGCGCGATTGCGGATCGGCCTTCTTCAGCTTCGGCTTCGGTGCAGTCAACACCCAGGCTGACATGGGGCGCTCCTCGTAGTGCACGGCCAGATGGAAGCGCTCCGTCAGCAGCTTTCGGAACATGGCACGAAGAAAGTCGGTATCCACATCGCCCCCGGTCGCCATCACCTCCGGCGCTTTCGCCACAATGTCCCAGCGTTCGGAATCCATGAATTTCGGCGCGCCCACGATCATTTCGCCCGTGATTCCCCAGGAATCCGCCACCAGCGACTGCAGCGTCGTACCGCGAACGTGAACGCGTCCGCCATCCTCCACCTGATAGTCGTCGCCGTGAAAATCGGGATCGGTTGGCCGTACGTCAGCCACCTCGAATTCCGTTGGCACCGGCGGGAAGGCCTTGTCGGTCTCGGGAGAATTTGGCGTAGGCTGACGATTCACGCTGTCCACGACGATCACGGACATCGGGACCTTCGACGCGTCCAGCTTCAGTCCGCTTTTTTCGATGGCGTCGAACAAACTGACAATTTCCGCTCCTGCGACGGTCGTATTCCAGCGGCGCGAATATTTCAGGTCGAAATCCCAGGCACCACCGAGGCCAGTCTGGTCTGCCACCAGGTTATCGCCGACGTAATACCAGGCACCATCCAATTGGCCCATGTTCGCCACGAAGGCGGCCATCGTGATGTTGCGGCACGTCACGGCGACGAGATCTCCGGAGCCGCCGGAGAGGCAGCGACCGTCACCCGCGCCATCCGCTCGCTTCATTTGAATGTTCTTTCCGGAAGTCAGGGCCCAGGCCTGCACGGGTTTCACGTCGTTGCGAGCAACCAGGCCGAAGCGCTCCGCAAGAAGTGCCTGCAACATGGGTTTCACGCCTGCGGCCGTGGTGCCGGCGGGAACCTTCGCCCGAATATCGAAGCGGTCCAGAGCGAGCCAGTTGGGGCCGCCGATTACCTTGTTCGCGTCCACGCCGTAAGCGAGGCGCACCAGATCCAGCATGGTGGCGTGGCGCAGATGGTACAGACCGCCGCGCATCAAGCCGCCGCTCATTTCGCGTGAGTCCCAATTCACGGAGGCTGTGGTGGGGTGCACGTCGGCGACTTCGAACCGGAGAGCCGGAGTCTGGGCCGGTGCCGGGAAGGCGCTGAAAGCGATGGAGCCCAGGATGGCAACCACGCATCTGACGTTGGGGCGGTGATTCACGCTCGGCAGGTTCCTCCGTCCCATGTTAACCGTTCCGGGAAAGGCCGAAGAAACAACCGTTCCAGCGCACCGGATCCGGCAACAGCAGGGGTGCGGATACGCGGGTTTCGAAGCCTCCAGGGCGACCTGACGGGAATCCGGTGCTGGTCCCAACGAAAAACTGGCCACACCAAAGCTGAGTACAATTATGTGTGGCGACAGCGGTAGTTTTGAACCGTTACCGCTGCTTTGGAGGTACGCTATCGATGAGACTTCGAGTCATTTTGATCTTAATGTTGCCCGCCGCCGGGCTCGTGTGGTCCCAGACGACACCGGAGAGCGGGCCGGAATTTGATGTCATTTCAGTAAAGCCGACGACGTCTGATGCGAACGCCCGTCCGCGGCTCACCTGTATGGGCGGAAGACTGTTGGCCACCGATATTCCGGCCCAATTTCTCATCGAATATGCGTACAACATCAGAGATACCTTCCCGCTTCCGGACTGGGCCCGGCCAGACGGCGAGAGATACAATCTCGAAGCGAAGGCGGACCCTTCGATCACCGCTGCAACGTGCCGGTTGATGACGCAACGTCTGCTCGAAGATCGATTTCAGCTCAAACTACGCAAGGAGCTTCGCGAAACGAATGTCTACTTCCTGACTGTTGCTAAGGGAGGTACGAAACTTAAGCCTGTAGCGCCCGACAGCCCGGTCACGGAATCCAGTGGTGCCTGGTGGCGAGGTCAACGAGCGGGATCTGGTATGCGTTTACCGGCCATTGTGGTGAGTTTAGCAGCCCGTGGTAATAGTCAGATTTTTTCTCGACGACATGTGACCCCGCAAATGTTCCGAACGTCACTTATATATGGCGATGGGAAAGAAGCGGGAGCGTCAGCAGGAGTTCTGGATCGCAGCGAAGGATGTGGTCGAA
>CAIQWJ010000076.1 GCA_903875575.1 uncultured Acidobacteriia bacterium
CAAAAAGCGCATCAGGCCATTACAACCTGAACGAACTACAAAAATTTCGTTCTATTTTTAGAACTAAAAGGAGGTTGTTACCACCGCCGGGCTGAACCGCAAAACCTTCTCGCGCTAGCCGCTACGATTTGTTACCTGCCTGCACCGCCTTGCGGCGGCTTCGTGCAACCGCTTTGCAGCGGCTCACTTATTTAAAGTATCACACGGGGGGCTGTGTTGCAACTGTCATAAGAACGGTGAATGGGGCGTATGGGGTGCGAAATGAGACTTTTAAGTGACAGGAAGGCTTCATCTGTCTCCATTAAATCAATAACATACGGCGAATTTTGGACCCAGTGCTCGGTGGAGGATTTGGTGAAATGAATCGCTTCGAAAAAAGTGTACGACCGCGGACGATTTCCAAATCCCTTTCATCTCTATGGGATCTTCCTGCCCTGCGCCGCTTCCCAAAGCGCAAACCAGTCCTCCCGTTCCAGCACAATCGAGTCGGACTCCGCCGCAGCCCGAAGGCGCTCCAGATTGTTCGTCCCAATGACCGGGAGCGGATGCGCCGGGTGCGCCAGAATCCACGCATAAGCCAGTTGTTCCAGCTTCGCCCCGTTGTAGCGGTCCGCCATGCTCTCCGCCGCCGCGGCCAGTCGCACTGCCGCCGGATTCGCCGGATCGAAGATCCGCCCACCTGCCAGCGGACTCCACGCCATCGGAGCTACTCCGAGCTTTTCGCACTGATGCAGCGTGCCATCGTGAATCGGCTCCGGATGCAGTAGGTGGAACTCGATCTGATTCGTAGCGAGCGGTTGCTCCATTTGTGCGCTCAGCAGTTCGAACTGCGAAGCGCTGTAATTGGATACACCCGCCGCGCGAATCTTACCCTCGCGCAACAACTCGTTCAATCCCGCGGCCGTATCGTCCGCCCTCGTCAGCCAGTCCGGGCGATGCACCAGAAACAGCTCGACCCTATCGGTGCCAAGCAGGCGCAGCGATTCGTCAAGACTCCGGATGAGTTGCGGACCGGTGGCATTGTAATACGCCGTGCGGCATCCGGGACGCTGGGGACAGGGCACGTAAATGCCTGCCTTCGTGACGATCTCCAGCTTGTCGCGCAGCCCCGGCGACAGCGCGAGTGCAGCGCCCAGCGCCTGCTCCACTTCGTAGAGGCCATAGATCTCGGCCGTGTCGATAGTCGTCATGCCGAGTTCAACGCACGCGTGCAGCCGGCGGTTGATTTCCTGCGCGTTGGCCCCGGTATCGAGCACCCGCCAGGTGCCGAAAACGATGCGCGAAAACTCGGGTCCGCGCTGAGACAGTCGGATTCGTTTCACTGGTTTCTATCGCCCCTGCCTGGAATAGTCGCGGAATGAGGCCTTCGCCAAAGCATCTGGGTTGTGTGACGTCAGAGCCGGGCCCACCATGAGCGTTGGCGCCAGGGTCAGCACTTTCTCACCATACAGTTTCCACGTCTGGCCATCAGGGGACCCATATGCCGAGAACTTGTCCCCCTTCCGCGACACCCGCAGCCAGCAGTTCGGATAGGCAGCCGGAAACTCCGGCGGCGCAGGGGGCAGCACTGCCGGATAGATAGCCTGACAGCTCTCTCCCGACTGCACACGAAACTGCATCTCATACGCCCCCAGGTTGTTGTTCCGCGGTTGGTCGTCCGGAAACAGGACAAACATCACGTGCGCGCTCGCAGTCTCCAGGCTCTCGCGAATCATCAGCCCGGCCTTGGAATACAAATGCGCCGGAGTGAAGCTCTCCACTCGAACCGCTATATCGAATTCGCCGGAAATCTCTTCAAAGACGAAGTGAAACTGGTCCGCGTTCTCCCAGATATCAACGCCGCCTGCGACGACGTCCCACCCGCCCCCCACGGGCGTCGCGGAACCAGCCAGTTGCGGTGAGCCAACATCGGCACTGGTGAACAGAGAGGCGTTGACGGAATCGGATTTAGACATTAGGGTCATTATTTCAGCACTCCACCGTTCTTCGCCAGCCCTCGGTCGAATCCTGGCAGTCATCCGCTGTTGCCTGAGTTCGTCTCCTTGACGAAGTCGTACGCGTCTCCGTGATGTGGAAGTGCGCGTGCGATCGTTATCGTCGATTTTTCCCAATAGATTCATCAATATACGAAACTTCCCCATCCGCGCCATGTTAAAACTTCCATATGACACCTGCACCGAAATCCGCCTGGCCCCTCCGCATTTCCGGATTTCTGTCCATCCGTGTTCATCTGTGGCCATTTCATTCTTCACCCCACCCGATTTCCCTCCAAAAAAACGCGGGGACAACTAGGTCCCCGGAACGTGCTAAAAATAAACCACTTAGCAAAATCGATAACCCGGCAATAACCCGCCAAAACCCGGGAAACAACCCGAGAAGACCCGGGAATCGGGTTCCACAGACCCGAAACCCGACAATTTCCCGCCCGCCGCAGATCCCAGGAACGGCAAACGAAAACAGCAAACGAAGAACGCCTTTTGCTTGATAACATAAGGACCGACCAATGAAGATTACCGACATCCGCGCCACCACCGTCACCGTCCCGCTCGAAGCCCCCCTGCGCCATGCCAACGGCTGCCACTGGGGCCGCTTCGTCCGCACCATCGTCGAAGTCGAGACCGACAACGGCCTCATCGGCCTCGGTGAAATGGGCGGCGGCGGCGAATCGGCCGAGGCCACCTTCCGCGCCCTCAAAACCATGCTCCTCGGGCATGACCCCGCCCGCATCGAAGAGATGCGGTACCTCGTCGCCAACCCCACCGCCTCGCTCTACAACAACCGCACCCAGTCCCTCGCCGCCCTCGAATTCGCCTGCCTCGATATCCTCGGCCAAGCCTGGAGTGTGCCGGTGTGCGACATCCTCGGCGGCCGTCTGCGCGATCGCGTCAGTTTCGCCACTTACTGCTTCTGGCGCTACCCGAATCCCAAAACCGGCGAGGGCGAAGTCCGCACGCCCGATCAACTCGTCGCCTTCGCCGCCGAAATGAAGCGCCGCTTCGGCTTCACCACCCACAAAATGAAGGGCGGCGTTTTCCATCCCGATTACGAAATCGAGGCCTACCGCGCCCTCGCCCACGCCTTCCCCGATGACGCGCTCCGTTTCGATCCGAACGGCGTCCTCTCCACCGAACAGGCCATCCGTTTCGGTCAGGGCATTGAGGGCCTGCGCAACGATTATCTGGAAGACCCGGTCTACGGCCTCAACGGCATGCGCCGCACGCGCGAAATGGTGCGCATCCCGCTCGCCACGAACACGGTTGTCGTGAATTTCGAACAGCTCGCCGCCAACATTCTCGATACCGCCGTCGACGTGATTCTTCTGGACACCACTTTCTGGGGCGGCATCCGCGCCTGCGTGAAAGCAGCGGGCGTCTGCGAGACTTTTCAGATCGGCGTGGCCGTGCACTCGTCCGGCGAGCTTGGCATTCAGTTGGCTACCATGCTGCACCTGGGTGCCGTGATCCCCAACCTCTCCTTCGCTGCCGACGCCCACTACCACCACTTGACGGACGACATCATTCAGGGCGGCCTCATGAAGTACGAAGGCGGCAGCATCGCCGTGCCCAATGGACCAGGCCTCGGCGTGAAGCTGGATCGCGAAAAACTCGGCCAGTACAGCGAACTCTATAGAAAGCTCGGCGGCTATCCCTATGACCGTGATCCGCTGCGCCCCGATTGGTCGCCGCTCGTTCCCAATGACCGCTGGGCCGATCCGAAAGACGACCGCACACCGGAGATTCCCTACTAATGACGAACTTACTCGATCTCACGGGCCGCGTAGCGGTAGTAATCGGCGCAACCTCCGGCCTCGGCCGTACGCTGGCGGAAGGCCTTGCAGCCCACGGTGCGACAGTCGTACCCACAGGACGTCGCCTCGAACTCATCGACGCATCCGCACCCGTACGCCAGGCCTGTGACGTAGGCAGCCGCGAATCAATCGACCACTTCCGCGACGCAGTACTCGCGCAATACGGCCATGTCGACATCCTCCTCAACGCCGCGGGTCAAACCCTCAAATGCCCCGTGCAGGACATCAAAGAGGACGACTGGACCAGAATCTTCGACGTCTCTCTCACCGGCACCCTGCGCGCCTGTCAGTCTTTCTATGAACCGCTGAAAGCCAGCGGACATGGCCGCGTGATCAACATCGCGTCGTTAGGCTCCTACGTGGCCTTCCATCAGGTAGCAGCGTATTGCGCCGCAAAAACAGGAGTTCTCTCGCTGACTCGCAGCCTCGCCTGCGAATGGGCAAAAGATGGAATCTCAGTGAACGCGATCGCGCCAGGCATCTTCCCGACAGATCTGAACCGCAAGCTCATCGACGGCACGCCCAGAGGGCAGGAGCTACTGATGCGCACCCCAATGGGCCGCTTCGGCAACCCGGAAGAACTAGTAGGCATCGCAGTTTTGCTGGCTTCCGATGGAGCAAGCTATCTGACAGGACAATGCATAGGAGTCGACGGCGGCTACCTGGCCTCAGGAGTAAACAGTTGAAAACCAATCACACGCGCGCATTTTCAGGCCCCTCACCGCTCCCCTGCCCCGCCCAGCCACACCCTGTGGGGCCAGGGCTTCGGCCCTGCCGCCGGGCTTCCGCCCGGCGCAACCTGGCACTAGCCCTCCTCGCAACCCTAACCGCCGCAACCGTCCAGGCCGAAACCGGCCGTTCAGCCTGGCTGCGCTACGCCCCCCTCAATGCCGCGACAGCCCGCCAATACACCACAGTCATACCCGCATCAGTAACCGTACCCGGCAACAGCGCCCTCGAGCTAACCGCCCGCGACGAGGTAATTCTAGCCATCCACGGCCTCCTCAACAAAGACCTCACGCGCGAAACCACCGCCCCCACCGCCGGCACCATCCTCCTCGGCACCCCAACCGAAATCCACGCCGCCCTCCCCGCCCTAACGCTCCCGAACGACCTCGCTCCGGACGCCTTCCTCCTCAAATCCACCCGCATCGGCACCGCCAGCTATCTCGTCATCGCCGGCGGCGACGCCCGCGGCGTCCTCTACGGAGCCTTCGCCCTCGCCCGCAAAATCGGGCTCGGTGAATCCCTCAACGCGCTCGACGAACGACAAACCCCCTACGCCCCGGTCCGCTGGGTCAACGAGTGGGACAACCTCAACGGCACCATCGAACGCGGCTACGGCGGAGCCTCCATCTTCTGGGAGGCCGGCCATGCCCGCGCCGATATGTCCCGCGTCCGCGAATACGGTCGTCTCCTCGCCTCCCTCGGCATCAACGGCTGCGCCATCAGTAACGTCAACGCCGACCCCAAAATCCTCTCGCCCGACTTCATCCCCGAGATCGCCAAAATCGCCGAGGCCCTGCGTCCCTGGGGCGTCCACGTAGCCCTCGCGGTGAGCTTCGATAGCCCGAAGAAAATCGGAGGCCTCGACACATTCGATCCACTCGACCCCGCCGTCACCAAATGGTGGAACTCGACCACAGACGGCATCTTCAAGGCCATCCCCGACATCGGCGGTTTCGTCCTGAAGGCCGATTCCGAAGGCCGCCTCGGCCCCTCCGCCTACGGTCGCTCCCACGCTGACGCAGCAAATGTTGTAGCGCGTGCTCTCAAGCCGCACAACGCCCTCTTCTTTTATCGCGGTTTCGTTTACGACAATCACATGGACTGGAATAACCCGAAGAACGACCGCGCCCGCGCCGCCTGGGACAACTTCCACGCTCTCGACGGTCAGTTCGACGACAACGTCATCATCCAGATCAAGAACGGCCCGATCGACTTCCAGGTGCGCGAACCGGCCTCTCCCCTCTTCGGTGCGCTCGAGAAAACCAATCAGGCCATCGAACTCCAGATCACGCAGGAGTACAACGGACAGGCTCACTTCCTCATGTACGAAGTACCGATGTGGAAAGAGACGCTGGAATTCGATATGCACGCCGCCGCGGGTGCCACCCCGGTCAAAGCGCTGGTATCCGGCAAGGTCTTCCATCGCAATACCGGCGGCTTCGTCGGCGTCTCCAATGTGGGCCTCGACGAAAACTGGCTCGGCAATCACATGTCGCAGGCCAACCTCTACGGCTATGGCCGCCTCGCCTGGAATCCCGATCTTTCCGTGAAAGACATCACCGCGGAATGGACGAAACAAACCTTCGGCAGCAATCCGAAGGTCGTCGACACCATCGGTGCCATGCAGCTCTCCTCCTGGCGCACCTATGAAAACTACACCGGCCCGCTCGGCCTCCAGACTCTCACCGATATCGTAGGCAATCACTTCGGTGTCTCCGTCGAAGCCTCGGAAAACAACGGCTGGGGCCAGTGGCATCGCGCCGATGCGCAGGGCGTTGGCATGGACCGCACCACCGCCGGCACAGGCTACACCCAGCAGTACCGTCCGCAGGTCGCGAAGACCTTCGAATCGCTGGAGACCACCCCCGATGACCTCCTGCTCTTCTTCCACCACGTCCCCTACACGCACGTCCTCCACTCCGGCAAGACCGTGATCCAGTCGATCTACGATTCGCACTATCTCGGTGCCAACGAAGTGACGCGTTACGTGGAAGACTGGAAGACGCTCAAAGGCCTGGTCGATGACGAGCGCTACACGTCGGTGCTGAAGATGCTGGAGTATCAGGCTGGCATGGCGGTTTTGTGGCGCGATGCCGTCTCGAACTGGTTCCTGCGAGCTTCTGGTATTCCCGACACCAAAGCCCGCGTCGGTAACTATCCGAATCGCTTCGAAGCGGAAAAGATGAATCTCGATGGCTACACGGAAGTCGCCGTAAAACCTTGGGAAGCCGCGTCAGGCGATGGCAAAGCCGTACAATGCCCCGCAAAACAGTGCTCGGCCAGCATGAGCTACAACGGCGCGGCGGGCAAGTTCGCGCTGCACGTCCGCTACTTCGATCAAAGCACCGGCGCAGCGAAGTACCGCGTTCTTGTAGCCGGCAAAGTGGTGGATGAGTGGACTGCCTCCAACATCATCCCCTCGCCGCTTCTCAACGGCTCCACGTCAACGCGCCACATCGTCGAAGGCGTCGCATTGAAACCAGGCGACGAGATCCGCATCGAAGGCACCCCCGATGGCCGCGAAGTAGCCGCCCTCGACTACGTCGAAATCTGGCCAGAGGCAAAGTAGGCAAACACAATGTTGAGGCTAATCAAGACCCTTCGTCCAGAGGGGACGCCGACCCGCGTCTCCGTCGTCCCACTTACTGACCAGGCGACCGGTAGCCACCTCTCTCAATTCGAAGTGCGCCACGGGATTACCATGCGGGAAAGACTGATAGAACGCAACCTGCTTCCCACCAGCCACAAAGTGCCAGCCGAAAATGGCTCGTCCGTCGCCCTTGTAAGTCCTCGGCGGCTTCCCCGGCATGTAGACGACCAGCGGCAGGGACAGCGAATACGATGTGCAGCAATTGTCGAAATCGACAAGCCATCCGACTGCGGTCTTATCTTCGGAAATCGCGGGGTGGCTGATGCCGACCTCGCCCGGTTGCGCGGTGGATTGGTATTGCGAGCCGTCCCCGTGGATCAAATGCATCTCGCCACCCGCACACTCTTCATAAGTCTTCTCCGGAGGTGCGGGACAGCTGACATAAAACGCGGCGATCAGTTTCGAAGGAGCCCGGCTCCCACGCGCCAAATGTGTTGTTCCGGCAAAGCGCACCCACTGCTTGCCTGTGGCGGTAACTTCGGGGACAAGGTCACCCAAATCGAGGTCTCGCGCTTCGGCAATCTCGACGGTTCCGATGTCCGCGTCCTGGCCGAGAGAGACGCGATATGGCACCAATACAGAAGCGAAAAAACTGAAACCTCCGGTCGCATCCGTCGTAACCGGATGCAACTCAGTTTCACCCTTACGGAACGCAACGGTTTTGCCGGCCAGTGGAGCACCGTCAGGCCCGAGCAACCGCCCGGTCACGCGAGGCTGCGATTGCCCAAACGCGGAGTTCGCGGCGAGAGCAGTCAACAGCGCGGCGATCAAATAAGTTCTCATCATGAAGCTGAAAAAGGGCGACTGGATACTTCCAGTCGCCCTTTTGATTGTTCCACGCTGAACAGCGTCTCAATACAAAGTAAACGCGTAGAGAGTTTCGCCGGAGAGGCACAGCAGGTACTGATGCCCATCGAGCGAATACGTTTCCGGCGCGTTCGACAGTCCGCCAATACGCGAATTCCAGAGCGGTTTGCCTGTCGCCGGATTGAAGGCCACAATGCCGCCGGCGTCGCCGCCGAACAGCAGGTTGCCGGCAGTCGTCAACAGACCGCCACCGCCGCCACCAAGCGTTTCATGACGCCACTTGATCGCACCCGTGGTGTAGTCGATTGCAGTAATGTAGCTGCCGGTGGAACCGACGCCGTCTTCTTCCTTACCGCCCAGGCCCATGCTGCCCCGGGGATCGGCTTCGGTGAGATAGTACATCGCGAAGCCGTCGTTCTCACGCACAAAGAACAACCCGTTTTCCGGGCTGTACGCGGGCGGAGGCCAGTTGGTGGAACCGCCGTTGGTCGGCGAAACCAGTGCACCTTCAATGATCGGATCCTTCTTCGGATTCGGCCGCGGATGACCACCTGCGTCGACGCTGGCAGCCCAGTTGGCCTGCGAGAACTTCGTGGTCACCAGGTGTTCGCCGGTAACGCGGTCCAGCACAAAGAAGTAGCCGCTGCGCGTTGCCTGCAAAACCAGCTTCCGCATCTTGCCCTTGTACATGGCGTCGATCAGCACCGGGGTCTGTGTGGAATCCCAGTCATGCGTTTCGTGCGGTGCCGTCTGGAAGTACCACTTCATGTTGCCGGTATCGACATCGAGCGCCACCAGACTGCACGTGAACAGGTTGTCGCCATCGCGCCCCTTGGTGTAAGCCGGGGTCGGATTGCCCGTACCGATGATGTAGAGATGAGTCTCCGGATCGTATGCGCCGGGGATCCAGGGCTGTGCGCCGCCATGCTGCGCGGCGTCCAGGCTGGGCCAGGTGTTGAGACCGGGGTCGCCTTCCTTCATCGGAACCAGGTACTTTTTCCATTGGAGATCGCCCGTTTCTGGGTCCACGGACTGGAGGAAGCCAGGCGAATCGATATCGTCGCCGGTGCCCACCAGAATGTGATTGCCAACTACGATCGGCGCCACGGTGGAGAAGTACTGCTGGCTGAAATCCGAAATCACTTTGTGCCAGCGTTCCTTGCCGGTGCGGGCGTCGAGCGAGACCAGGTAATCGTCCGGTGTTTCCAGATAGAGCCAGTTGCCGTACATACCGAGACCGCGGTTACCGATGTGCGTGCCACCCTTGGTCTTCCAGAAATAGTGCCAGAGCGTGCGACCCGTTCGAGCGTCGACAGCCCACGCATTGTCCGGGGCCGAGAAGTAAAGAACGCCGTTCACTTCCAGGATGGAGCCGGCGATGCGGGCTGCGGCAGTTGCGCCGGGAGCCGGATCGGGACCTTCACCACCCACGATGGTTGGAGCAGCGCCACCGCCGCCCCCGCCACGTCCGCCGCCGCCAAAGCCGCCGGCAGCGGCAGCGCCGCCACCGGGAGGCCCGGAAGTCACAGTGCCCACCCAGGCCAGCGTCAGATTCTTGACCGTCTGCTGGTTGATCTGTTTGAGCGAACTGTAGCGCTTACCGGAATAATCGCCCGAGTAGGTGGGCCAGTTTTCGCCGAGCGGCTTCATCAGGTCCGCCGCGTTCAGCGGACCCTGCGCCTGACCAATGGCGGGAAGGAGCAGCAGCGATGTGCCGATTAGGATTTGTTGAAGTTTCGTCATTTCACAGTCACCAGGTATGCAGTCAGATTGTGGATGTCTTCGTCTTTGAGGACGAGCAACAGGTCACGGTGGGCCTTCATCGGATCGTGAACTTCCACCTTCGGGATATCGCCATCGCGGCGAATCGTCCGCTGGGTTCCATCGGCTTCCATGAGGGTCACCAGGAAATCGTCACGGGCAATCTGCCGGCCTTCGTACTTCTTGCCGTCCGGCATGGTGACCGTCACCGTCACAGTGCGCCGCGAAGCGGTATCGCCGCCAGCCGCAGGGGCTCCGCCACCGCCACGCCCACCGCCGCCACCACCGCCTGCGACCAGATTATTCTGCATGGTCTTGGGTTCGGAGTACTTGGTGCCGATGCCCCTGAGGTCACCAGTCACCGAATGGCAGGTGCTGCACTTGCCGATAGATCCATTAAAGTAAGCCTGGCCCGCTTTCGCATCGCCAACTGCCAGGATGGCGCTGTTGATATCGGGCGGCATCACGACAGTCCGGTAGTTCATGAAAGTGTGCATGTAGATCACAAGGTCATGAACCTGATCCGCCGACAGTGTCATCTTCGGGGCTTTGCCCGCGGCATGCGGATTCTGAATGAACTTACCGATCAGTTCGGCGTACTGATCGTCCATGACCATCTGGTTACGAACCAGATTGACACCCGCCGCTGTGCCGCGCATATCGGCAGCGTGGCAGCTGGAACAACTCGCCTCCCAGATCGCCTTGCCGCGCGCGGCAACAGCGGGATCGGCCGGGGGACGCGTGGGATACGAGCCAAGGCCACCACCACCTCCTCCGCGTCCAGCCGCTGCGCCGGAAGCGCCGGGAGCGCCGGTCGCTGCGCCAGCGCCGCGACCGCGGCCTCCGCCGCGTCCGCCGGCTGCAGGGGCGGGTGCCTGAGCTGCCAGTTGAGAGGCAGCTATGAGGGTAATACCGAACAGGGCCGCAAGGGCCATCTTATGCTTACTGTGCATTTTTCGCCTCAAACTTCAAACAAGGAATCGACACGGTTCGACGGGGTTCGCGCATTGCGCAAGCCTCTGAGAAACCGAATTCATTCTACATCAAGTAAGCGGCGAAATCGCTATCCAGGCACAAAAAAAGTGGCACCAGGGAGGAACCCGGTGCCACTCGTATTAAACAGAACGAAACGCGCCCTAGCCGATCAGTTTGCGCGCGTACTCGACGCACTTCCTGACTTCGATAACTGCGTTCGATCCCTCCGGAACCTGGTACTCGAGTTCCACCGACAGCGGGAATGTCCACTTGTTCTTCTGGTGCGTCAGGAAGATATCCTTCAGCGGGGTGGAACCCTGGCCCCAGGGCAGATTCGCCCCAGCAGTGCCGGGAACGCTGGGAGTTCTGTCCTTGATGTGAGCGCTGGCAATTCGATCATGCAGCTTTTCGAGCGCCGGCACCGGGCTGAGGCCCGTGCCCGCATAGTAGTGGCCGCAATCGATGTTCACGGCATTACCCTTGGACTGCGCCAGTACGTCGTCCCAGGCCGTCATTGTGGCCTGTTCGTGGGCATGATACGCCGTGACCAGACCGTGTTTGAGGGCGAAATCGCCGAGCTTCTTGGTGTATTCGGAGGCCGGAGCCAGTTCCGTGGTCACCGAAGTGGCACCCAGGTTCTTTGCCACAGTATAGAAGTAGTCGAATTCGTCATCCGACATATTCGCCGAGGGCGTCAGCTTGTGGCAGAAGATTTCCACGCCCGCGTCGTTGTACATCTTGCGGAATTCCTTGACCTTGTCCATGGAGGCCGAGAGACGCCACTTCTTGAGGGTCTCCGCCGCCGCCTGCTGCGCTGCCAGTTGTTCCGGCGTCAACTGAGCGCGGCCACCGCCGCCGCCACGTCCACCGCTACCACCACGGCCGCCGCCGAAGCCGCCCGAACCGCCGCGACCGCCACCACCACCACTGCCGCCACGTGCGCCACCGCCGCCGCCACCCTGGGCCTGCACTGCCGGAGAGCCCATGAAGGCTTCCACGTCCGGGGGCATAAGTTCAATCGCGCTGATGTTACTGTCGACAATCATCTTCAGGAGTTGCACGGCATCGTTCACTCCGGGCTCACCTCTGTAGCTGTAAGTGATAGTGCCGATCTGCACACCGCCAAACTTCGAGTTGGGTTTTGCCGCCAGCAGATTTCCCGCAGGCATCGCGGCCGCAGCCAAAGCCAGTTTTCCAAAATCTCTTCTGTTAAGATCCATCTGAATTTCCTTTTAGACTGGGCTCGCGCCCGCATATCGTCTGCTCTTCATGCGCCTGAAAAAACCAAAGGCCGATATCCGTATCCGGATACCGGCCCCTGGGCCAAACTTATTCTACAGCAAACCAGTTCGTTAGAACTGGAGGCGGCTGGAGAAGGCAATAACGCGGGCGTTGACCGCACCGTTCTGGTAGCCGGTCGTGCTCGGGTTCGTGACCAGGTTGGTGGTCGGGCTCATCTGTACGCCGCTGTTGATACCACTGATTTCATTGTGGTTGAACACGTTGTACGCCTGAACCTGAAGCTTCAGCACGCGCTTTTCGCTGCCAAGAGGAATGTTCTTGTTCAGCGTCAAGTCGAAGTTGGTGACGTGCGGCAGGGTGAGGGCACCCGAACCGCCGCCCTGGTTGCCCAGCGCCGGGGCGCTGCCCAACGCGAGCGAGTTGTTCGGACCGGACGGAAGCGCCGGCATGGCATAGGCATTGAAGTTGAAGTACACCGGACCATTACCGTTGGTGCCGATGTTCGCCAGCGGGTTGCCGATGACGTTGCAACGGTTGCCGAGGTCAGGCGTACCGGTGAAGCCACCAGTTACGCCAGCGGTACCGGAGGTGAAGCCGCAGGACGGATTGTACGGAGCGCCGCTCGTGAACGAAGTGATGCCGGCGAGAGACCAGTGATCCGTGATCAGACCAAGACCCTTGATTCCCAGAGCCTTTGCAGGACCGGGGATGTCGTAGTTGTAGTTGATCTGGAGGTTGTTACGGCGATCCGAACCGAGACGGCCGTAGTTCCAGGCGTCGTTGTTCGCAACAACCGGGGTGTAGCCCGTTGCGCCCAGAGCCTTGGAGTAGGTGTAAACCGCACCAAACGCCAAGCCATGCGACACGCGCTTGCTGAAGTTCATGGTCAAACCGTTGTAGTTGTTATGACCCAGGAAGTAAGCGGAACTGATGCCGTTGTAGCCCGGATAGAGGGTGCGCTGGAGAATACCACCCTGCCACTGGCTGATGGAGTTGCTCGAGCTGCCGCCCGTGGTCGGATCGAGAGCGGACGCGTTAAACGGCCAGCCCGTACCGAGCGGGATGTAGTTGATGTTGTAGGTCAGCTTCTGGTTGTAGCTCCAGTTAAAGGTGTAGCCGATGTCGATGACCATCGTCTTGCCGATGTTGCGCTGGATGTCAAGGCTGGCATTCTGCACGGCGTCAAACGGCACCTTGCCGCTGACCCAGCTGTTGGGTGCCAGAGGCGCAACGCTGAGGTTGGTGAAGCTGGGAGCCGCGCCCGTGTTCTGGCCGGCGATCTGGGACAGAGTCACGTTGTTGACCGTCTGCTGGTAGGTAGACGGAGCCTGACCGGACATACCATACACCTGGTTGCCATCGAGACGGTTGTAGAACATACCCCAACCGCCGCGGATAGCCGTCTTGCCATCGCCCATCAAGTCATAGGCGAAACCAATGCGGGGACCGTAGGCAATGGGAGCCTGCGTGTACGGATTCGGGCTGACACCGCTGGTGCCGAGGGTCTGGAGACCAGAGGCCGGGTTACCGGAGTTCGGAACGTAGTCGCCGATGAAGCCGCTGGCGACGGTGGCGCCGGACAGCGGATCCTGCGCAACGAGGCTGCTGCCGGAGCAGGTGGCCGCGAGGTTGGCGCAGAACGGACGGTAGACGCGCGCTTCAGCAGTCTTGCTGTAGAGCGACGGGGTGAAGTTCACGAACGTATTGTTGAGATCGATCTGCGGGGTCTGGTGATAGAAGCGCAGGCCGAGATCGAGAGTCAGACGACGATTGACCTTCCAGTTGTCCTGGAGGTAAAATTCGGCGTTCCAGTAGCTCACGTTGAACGTCGTTGTGGCATTGTACTGGCTGTAGCTGTTGACGTTACCCAGCAGGGCATTCGCGTAACCGGAATTGGAATTCAGGAACGGGATGGAGCTGGAAGCGCCGAAGCCGAAGGAACCAGCATAGTTACGGGAAGAGGGCTGGAGCTTCAGGTTGTGCTCGACGTAGATACCGGCTTTGAGAGCATGCTTACCGATGACCTTGCTGAGATTGTCCTGGTACGTCCAGATCGGGTTGAAGTTTTCTTCAGAGCCGGAGGATGTGCCGGGGCTGCGGCCCCAGTTGACGCCACCTGGGAAGGTACCGCCGCCGAAGGAGAAGGTCGGCATCAGGGGCAGATAACCGTTATAGATGCCCTGGGCACCATTCTGTGCGGCCGTGGGCACCGGGAACAACGTGGGCAGACCCGGCTCCAGAGTGCGGAGCGAATCGGCATAGTTGTTCAGGGAGTAATAAGCCCAGGTGTTCCAGCTGTTGGCAACCGTCAACTCGTTGATGAGAGTCGGGGTGATGGTGGCCGTAACTGTACCGGAGTAACCGTGGCCGGGATTCGGATGGTTGATATTGGCCACGGCAGGCAGAGAGGCTGCGCCTGCGACGGAGCAATCCACCGCGGCGCAACGGCCAGCGGGGTTGCCGCTGAACTGTACGCCGGAGTAGAGAACGTCCATCTGATCGTGATCATTGATCCAGCGGAAGTAGCCGCTGATCTTCGAGGTCATATAGCCATCGATGCGGATCACATCATTGCGGCGCGGGTGAGTGGCGCTGGCCTGCTCGAAGTAGTTGTTCGTATAGAGCTGGCTGGCGATGGTCGGGGTGAAGTTCGGCAGCGGGAAGAAGTTCAGGAGCTGACGACCCACCGGATTCAGCATGGAGAGCGGAATCTGGTTGTTGGGGAACTGGGCGTTGCCTGCGGTCTGATCCTTTAGGACCAGGGCAATCGGGTTACCGTTGGAGTTACCGAACGTCTGCGAAAAATCGCCCTTGCGTTCGAGAGCGGTGGGCATGTACTGAGTCTGCGAACCGCCGCTGACAAACTGACCGGTGTATTCCTGGGACACGAAGAAGAAGAGGTGCTTCTTTTCCTTGTTGGCCAGTTTCGGAATGTAAGCCGGGCCGCCAATGCTGTAGGTTTCGATGTTGTAACGATACGGAACGCGCGGGGTCGCCACGTTCAGGCCGTTGATGTTCTTCAGCGTGTGGGTGTTGGACCAGCTGTTGGCATTGAATTCTTCATGGCGGTGATTCCAGGCACCGGTGCCGTGGAACTGCTGCGTACCGTTCTTGGTGACGACCGAGATAGTGCCGCCAGAGTTGCGGCCAAATTCAGCCTGATAGTTGGAGGTCAGAACTTTGAGTTCCTGAACCGAGTCCAGATTCGGTTCGTAGTGAACCGAGCCGTTCGAACCGGTGTCGATATCGGTAATACCGTCAACCGTGAAGTTCTTGGCCGAGGTGTTGCCGTTGATCGTGATACCACCGATAACGCCAGGACCGGTAACGTCACGGCTCGAGGTCGTGTCGATAACGCCCGGGACGAGCTTCAGATAGCCGAAAAGATCGCGACCTTTGAGAGTCAGCGAATCCAGAGACGCCGAATCGACGGTCTGGGACTTTTCCGAACTCTGGAGCTGAACTTGGGCGACTTCGGCGGTGACCGAGATCGATTCATTCAGGTTGCCGAGCTGGAGGATCATCTTGCCGCCGTTGTGGGTTTCAGACGCGGCAACGACGATGTTTGTCGTTGTTTCCGTCTTGAAGCCGGTGGCTTTGACGACTACGTTGTAGGTGCCAGGATCGATGTTCTGGAAACGATAAGTACCTGCGCTGTCGGTGACAGCTGTACGAGTGGATTTGGTGCCAACGTCGGTCAGAGTGACCGGCGCGTTGACAACCGCCGCATCCGCAGGATCCACTACCGTTCCAATCAGCGAACTGGAGATGGTTTGGCCAAACATGCTGACGCTGCATAGCGCCAACGCAAAAACAATGCGCGTATAGTGTTTCAAATTCATTTTTACCCCTTGCCTTTTAGCTCGCAAAAGACCCTTGTGTTACTGAAGCTGACTCTCCTCATCCGTTCATCCGAATGTAAAGAAGCGTCTCCGGGTTAAATTATCACCCGGCGGGAGCATTGTCAAGGATTGTGTTTGCGAAAAAAAAACAAGACGTAAGATTATTGTTTTGTTTTATTTGGGGCCTGTTCCAGATTTCATATTTGAGCCGGTTTGCCTATGGTCCGACATATCCGCCCAATAATTGATTTCTATTAGACTTTCCGCAAGGCCCTGCTGTCTGGCTCTGAAGCCTGTCCGAAGGTCCCTTTGTGAGGGGGGCCCGGCACCCGTTTTGAGGTACCGAAACCGCCCCTACAAAAGAGGACTGTAAAACGCCCCGAGCCGCCTAGAACTGCAGGCGGGCCGAGAAGGCCAGAACGCGGGCGTTGGTGGCACTGCTCTGGTAGCCGGTCGTGCTCGGGTTCGTGACCAGGTTGGTGGTCGGGCTCAGCTGAACACCGCTGTTGATACCACTGATTTCATTGTGGTTGAACACGTTGTAAGCCTGTGCCTGAATTTTCATCACGCGCTTCTCGCTGCCGAGAGGAATATTCTTGGTCAGCGTTAGATCGAAGTTGGTGACGTGTGGCAGGGTGAGAGCACCGGAACCGCCGCCCTGGTTGCCCAGTGCTGGTGCGCTGCCCAATGCGAGCGAGTTGTTCGGACCGGTGGGAAGCGCCGGCATGGCGTAAGCGTTGAAGTTGAAATACACCTGACCGTTGCCGTTGGTGCCCATGCCCGTCAGCGGGTTGCCGATGACGTTGCAGCGATTGCCGAGGTCGGGCGTACCGGTGAAGCCACCAGTCACGCCAGCCGTGCCGGAGGTGAAGCCGCAACCCGGATTGAATGGAGCGCCGCTCTGGAATGAAGTGATACCAGAGAGTGCCCAGTGATCCGTGATCAGGCCGAGGCCCTTGATTCCCAGAGCCTTTGCCGGGCCGGGAATGTCGTAGTTGTAGTTGACCTGGAGATTGTTACGGCGGTCCGAACCGAGACGACCGTAGTTCCAGGCATCGTTGTTTGCCACAACCGGGGTGTAGCCCGTCGCGCCCAAGCCCTTGGAATAGGTATAGACGGCACCCCATGCCAAACCGTGCGACAAGCGCTTGCTGACGTTCATGGTCAGAGCGTTGTAGTTGTTGTGGCCCAGGAAGTAGGCGGCGTTGATGCCGTTATAGCCCGGATAGAGTGTGCGCTGGAGAATACTGTTCTGGTACTGGCTGATGGAATTGCTCGAGCTACCGCCTGTGGTGGGATCGAGCGCGGACGGGTTAAACGGCCAGCCGGTGCCGAGCGGAATGTAGTTGATGTTGTAGGTCAGCTTTTGGTTGTAGCTGTAGTTGAGCGTATAACCGATATCGATGACCATCGTCTTGCCGATGTTGCGCTGAATGTCAAGGCTGGCATTCTGCACGGCGTCAAACGGCACCTTGCCCGTGGTCCAGCTATTCGGCCCCAGAGGGGCGACGCTGAGGTTGGTGAAGCTGGGGGCCGCGCCCGTGTTGAGCGCAGCGATCTGGGTCAGCGTCACGTTGTTCACCACCTGCTGGTAAGTGGACGGTGCCTGACCAGACATACCGTAAACCTGGTTGCCATCGAGACGGTTGTAGAAGATACCCCAACCGCCGCGGATTGCTGTCTTGCCATCGCCCATCAGGTCATAAGCGAAACCAATGCGGGGACCGTAGGCGATGGGTGCCGTCGTGTAGGGATTCGGGCTAACTCCGTTGACACCGAGGGTCTGGAGACCAGAAGCCGGGTTACCAGAGTTGGGAACGTAGTCGCCGATGAAACCGCTGCCAACAGTGGCACCGGACAGCGGATCCTTGGCGACAAGGCTGCTGCCGGAGCAGGTGGCCGCGAGGTTGGCGCAGAAGGGAACGTAAATGCGCGCTTCAGCAGTCTTGCTGTAGAGCGAGGGGCTGAAGTTCACGAACGTGTTGTTGAGATCGATCTGCGGAGTCTGGTGATAGAAGCGCAGGCCGAGATCGAGAGTCAGACGCCGATTTACCTTCCAGTTGTCCTGGAGGTAGAATTCGGCGTTCCAGTAGCTGACGTTGAACGTCGTGGTGGCATTGTACTGGCTGTAGCTGTTGACGTTACCCAGCAGGGCGTTCGCGTAACCGGAATTGGAATTCAGGAACGGGATGGAGCTGGAAGCGCCGAAGCCGAAGGAACCGGCATAGTTACGGGAAGAGGGCTGGAGCTTCAGGTTGTGCTCGACGTAGATACCGGCCTTGAGAGCGTGCTTGCCGACAACCTTGCTGATGTTGTCCTGGTACGTCCAGATCGGATTGAAGTTTTCTTCGGAACCCGAGGAGGTACCGGGGCTGCGGCCCCAGCTGACGCCACCGGGGAAGGTGCCGCCGCCGAAGGAGAAGGTCGGCATCAGGGGCAGGTAACCGTTTGTCACGGACTGCGGACCATTCTGCGCGGCGGTGGGCACCGGGAACAGAGTTGGCAGACCCGGCTCCAGGGTGCGGAGCGAATCTGCGTAGTTGTTCAGGGAATAGTAGGCCCAGGTGTTCCAGCTATTGGCGATGGTGAACTCGTTGATCAGCGTCGGAGTAATGGTTGCCGTAACCGTACCGGAATAGCCGTGGCCGGGATTGGGATGGGAGACGTTGGCAACAGAAGGTAACGACGGCGCACCAGCAACGGTGCAGTCCACGGCGTCGCAACGGCCAGCGGGGTTGCCGCTGAACTGAACACCCTGGTAGAGGACATCCATCTGATCGTGATCGTTGATCCAGCGGAAGTAACCGCTGATCTTCGAGGTCAGATAGGTATCGACGCGGATCACGTCATTGCGTCGCGGATGCGTGGCGCTGCCCTGCTCAAAGTAGTTGTTCGTGTAGAGCTGGCTGGCGATGGTCGGGGTGAAGTTCGGCAGCGGGAAGAAGTTCAGGAGCTGGCGACCAACCGGAGTCAGCATAGACGGCGGAATGACGTTGCCGGGGAACTGGGCGTTGCCAGCCGTCTGATCTTTGAGGACGAGAGCAAGCGGGTTACCGTTGGAGTTGCCGAAGGTCTGCGAGAAGTCGCCCTTGCGTTCGATAGCTGTCGGCATGTACTGGGTCTGCGAACCACCGCTGACGAACTGGCCGGTGTATTCCTGCGAGACGAAGAAGAAGAGGTGCTTCTTATCTTTGTTCGCCAGTTTCGGAATGTAGGCCGGGCCGCCGATACTGTAGGTTTCCACGTTGTACCGGTAGGGCACGCGCGGGGTGGCGACCAGAAGGCCATTGATGCTCTTGAGGGTATGGGTGTTGGTCCAGCTGTTGGCATTGAATTCTTCATGCCGGTGATTCCAGGCCGCAGTGCCGTGGAACTGTTGGGTGCCATTCTTGGTAACGACCGATATGGTGCCGCCGGAGTTGCGGCCGAATTCCGCCTGATAGTTGGAGGTCAGAACCTTGAGTTCCTGAACGGCATCGAGATTCGGTTCATAGTGGATGGAGCCATTGGAACCTGTGTCGATGTCCGTGATGCCATCGACAGTGAAGTTCTTTGCCGAAGTGTTGCCGTTGATGGTGATACCGCCAATAGCGTTCGGCGAGGTCACATCACGTCCGCCGCCGGTGTCAATGACGCCAGGAATCAGCTTCATATAGCCGAACAGATCGCGACCTTTTAGGGTGAGGTTGTCCAGTGACGCCGAATCGACGGTCTGAGACTTTTCCGAGCTCTGGAGCTGAACCTGAGCGGCTTCGGCGGTGACCGAAATCGAGTCGGAGAGGTTGCCGAGCTGGAGGATCATCTTACCGCCGTTGTGAGTTTCCGACGCCGCGACGACGATGTTGACCTGAGTTTCGGTCTTGAAGCCGGGTGCTTTGACGGTAATGGTATAGGTGCCAGGGTCGATCGACTGGAAACGGTAAGTACCGGCACTATCGGTATTGGCCGTGCGAGTTGACTTGGTGTCCGTGGCGGTCAGAATGACCGGAGCATTGATAACTGCAGCATCCGCAGGATCGACTACGGTGCCAACCAGCGAGCTGGTAATTGTCTGTCCAAACAGACCGACACAACAAAGTGCGGTCCCCAGGAAGATGCGCGCAAGACGTTTTGCACTGCTTCTTTGCATTGCTTTCCCCTTTTTTCTTTATTGTCTCTAAACTATTTTTCCCGCGAAGACGTGCCGATTGGACCCGGACCCGCGAGTGTGTGAAGTATGTCAAGGACCGTAAATTGAAACAAGAACGATACGGTATTTTACCTGGCTAAGATATTGATTTCATTAGAAATAATCAGGGGATCTCAGCAACTGGTGACGGCCTCGCGCTGACTGTAATTTACGTTGAACCAACGTCTCCGCTTCGGAGGTGGCAAGGCCAGCGCGGCAAAAAATAAGGCTAAAAAGGGCTTTGCATGGGGTTTGTAAAAATGTATACTTACCCTGCTGTGACAAACCACACACTCTCCGGCCACGTCAGCCGTGACGATCTGTCAGTCTCCGTTTGGTCCATTGAAACCGAGGCTGGCCGACAGTCCGTGCATGAGCAACTCGACCGCATTTTGGCCAGTCCGGCGTTCCGGGGCAGCAAGCGCCTGTCGGCGTTTCTAAGCTTCATTGTGCTGCAAACGGTGGAGAATCCAGCAGGGAATCTGAAGGAGCGCACGGTTGGAGTTCATGTTTTCGGGAGGCCGGCAGATTACGATACGAGCCTGGAGCCGGTGGTACGGGTTTCGGCGGGGGATCTGCGGAAGCGCATCGCGCAGTATTATCACGAACCGGGCCACGAGGGTGAGTTGCGAATCGATCTGCCGGCGGGGGCATACCGTCCGACCTTCAGCATTTCCACGACGGCCTCCGTTGAGAGGGAGGCCGCAAGGGTGGAAGTTCCGGTTCCGATCAGGGAGAACATACCAAAGCCGACGATTGAGCCAGCCATTCCGCCCGCGCGCGATCGATTCGCAAGCTTTCGGCTGCATCGGGTGGCTTATGCGGTTGGCATCGCCACAATTGCGCTGCTGGGCACCGTGGCGATTCTGGCGTCGACGATGCCGGGGAGCGCTTATGAACAGTTTTGGGGACCGGTGGTAGACGCAGAGGGCCCGGTTGTGGTTTATGCGGGCACGGCACAAGATGGGCGATTGGAGTTCGACGACGCCCTCGCGCTGGCGCACCTGAGCCTGGGGCTTCACTCGCAGAAGAAGCCTTACCGGATTCTACGGGAGTCTGAACTGACACCGGAAGTCATGAAACAGGGCCCTTCCCTGCTGGTGGGAGGGTTTGACAGCCCTGTAGTACGGCGACTGACGCAGCAATTGCGATTTACTTTTGCAACGGAGGGAAGTAGCGCATCCGCAATGATCTCTTATATACAGGACAGGCAGAATCCCGCGAGGCGCGACTGGTCTGTGACGGCATCACCAGCGGATGTATCGGCTACACAAACTGACTATGCGATCGTTTCACGGGTGATAGACCCTGTCACGGATCGGATCGCGGTTGTGTCGGCGGGAATTGGATGCCATGGAAACCTGGCGGCAGCAGAATTTCTGAGCCATCCGGAGCAGTTTGACGCGGTGAGGGCGAAGGCACCGCGGGACTGGCGGAAGAAGAACATGCAGGCGGTGCTGGCAGTCCAGGTGAAGAACGGGGTGGCTGGTGCCGGGCGCGTGGTGGCTTCGTATTTCTGGTAGGGCGACCGCACGTCGAGGTGCGCTCGACACACCTGAGCCTATGCTACCCCTTCTTTGGGGCTATGAGTTTTGCAGGACCGGCAGGCTTTTCCGTGCCGTCCGGTTTCGCCGCTGCTGGCTTCGCAGCGCCTGGTTTAGCAGCGGGAGTTTTGGCAAACGGCTGGCTGGCGACAATGCCGGAGCCTTCTTTGATGGTCAGAAGGCGGTCCGCGGCGACATCGGCGAGCTTTTCCACGTTGCCGTTGGGCCAGCGAATTTCGAGGGACGCAACCTTTTCGACGCCGAGACCGAAGTGCAGGCGCTTGTCGTTCGCAGAGAGATATGAAGATTGCGCCAGCATGGCCTTCGCCTGCCTTTTGTCTCCATATGAAGCTATGACAGTGGCACCAATTGCGCTCCGATTGGAAGTGGTGCCCACGAGCTGAACTTTGAGCCAGTGATTGGTGGACCCGATATCGTTGCGGAGTAGCGACGGCGGCTCATGCATGTTCATGATGAGGATGTCGAGATCGCCATCGTTGTCGAAATCGCCCACGGCGAGACCGCGACCGCAATGCACTTCTTTCATGGCTGGGCCAGCCTGCTCGAAGAGCTCTTCGAACCTGCCACCTCCAAGATTGCGAAACAGTACGTTGGGCGAATTGTAGGGCGAGTCCGACACCTTGCCATCGATCTCGGGGAAGACCTGGCCGGTGGTGAGGAACAGATCCGGCAGGCCATCGTTATCGAAGTCTTCCATGGCGGCACCCCAGCCGACGAAGCGGGTTTCCACGCCAAGGCCGGCGCGGATGGTGACGTCGCGGAAAACGCCTTTGCCGTTGTTGCGGTAGAGGACGTGCGTGTCGGAACTGAAGTGCGTCTTGAAGATATCGAGCGCGCCATCGCAATCGAAATCACCAATACCCATGCCCATGCCTTCCTGGGTGCGGCCATCTTCATTGAGCGCGACGCCGCTTTCGAGACCGCGCTCGGTGAAGGTACCGTCGTGATTATTGCGGAACAGGAGGTTGTAGGTGGCGTCGCAGGCGACGTAGATATCGGGCCAGCCATCGCCGTCAAAATCGGCGGCAACGGCGGTGAGGCAGTAACGCGGCTTAACTGTGGAGATGCCTGCTTTCTCGCTGACATCGGTGAAAGTGCCATCGCCGTTGTTGTGATAGAGGAGGCACGTCTCACCGGCGATGCCGGTGGGACCGCACTGCACGGGAATGCCGCTGTACTGGCAGGCAGGATCTACGCCGCGGGCGGGAATGACGGTGGTATCGAAGACCAGGTAGTGGGAGACGAAGAGATCTAGCCTGCCATCGCGATCATAGTCGATCCATGTGCAGCCGGTGCCGTAGCGGGCGATGTTATTGGGCAGATTCGGGTGGATCAGGCCGGCTTTGGCGGTTACATCTGTGAAAGTGCCATCTCCATTGTTGTGGAAGAGAATGTTCTGGCCCCAGCAGGCGATAAAGATGTCGTCGAAGCCGTCGTTATCGTAATCGGCGACGGTGACGCCGGAGGCCCAGACGGAGCGGCCGAGACCGGATTTGGCGGTGACGTCGGTAAATGTGCCGTCACGATTGTTGTGATAGAGGCGAATGATGGCGGTTGCTGGCGTGGGAGTGCCAGGGGTTTTGGACTCCGCGAGGTGGCGACCAGTAAGGAGGAGGATGTCCTGCCAGCCGTCATTATCGTAATCAATGAAGGCAACGCCGCAGCCCATGGATTCGAGGATGAAGTCGGCATGACCGGGTTCGCCCCAGACGATGGGGGCGCGGAGGCCGGCGCTGGCTGCGACGTTGGTGAAATTGGTTTCGTAGGGGAGACCGGACGCTTTACCGCGGGGCTGGGCCTTGACGCCCTGCGGAGCGATGGCGCGCATTTGGGCAGAAGCGAGGCCGGCAGCGGGGAGCGCAAGGGCGGGGAGAGAGAGGAGCTGCCGTCTGGTCATCGGGTTCTCTCAGCGTATCAAACCGCGACTCAAACCGGTTCCACATATAATTGATCATTAAGGGGACCGATGAAACGTTGCTGCCGTAGTTCGAGGCCTTATTTTTACCGGATCGCGCTGGTGCTGACGATCGCGTCGACGCTGGCCCTGGCGCAGCGCGCCGGCGGGCCGAGCGCGGGGATGCAGGATGCGGTGGCGGCCATGCAGCGGCAGGATTTCAAGGGCGCGGAGCAGAAACTGCGCGCGGAATTGTTGCTGCATCCAAACGACGCGGAAACCCTGAGTCTGCTGGGAATTGCGCTCGATCAGCAACGAAGAATTCCGGAAGCTGCGGAGTTTCATAAGAGGGCGGTGGCGAATGCACCCCGTTCGACGGCAGCACTGTATAACTACGCAAACCATCTGCTGGCGGCAGGCGACGAGAAAGGCGCACGGGAGACGCTGCTGAAGGCGGTGGCGATTGATCCGCAGGATCGCAACGCCAACATGGGACTGGCGCAGATGGCGCTGAACCGGAAGGACGGGGCAGAGGCTGTCACGTATCTGGACAAGGTGAAGGACGTTCCGGAGACGGCTATTCTGCGATTGACGGCACTGGATCTGGCGGGGGATCGTGCAGCGGCGGCGACATTGTTTGCGGAATTGACAGCTGCGTCGCAGGCCGATGCGAAGCGCAGCTCGGATTATGGCTGGGCACTGGCGCGGGCCGGGCAATTCGAACAGGCGGAGACGTTTTTGACGAACGCGCTCGCGTTGGAACCTTCGAATTTTCAGACGCTGTATGGGCTGGGAGTTACGGCGTCACAGGCAGGGCACAACGAGAGAGCGAAGGGCGTCCTGGAGGCAGCGCTGCGGCAACAACCGAAGAATGTGGATGTGATGTACGCGCTGGCTCTGGTAGATAACGCGCTCTCGCAGCCGGAACCCGCGATTCGACTGCTGGCGGAGGCAGGACAACTGGCACCGCAGCGGGCGGACGTGCAGAAGGTGCTCGCGGTGACGGCGAGGAATATCAAGGCGGATGAAGATTCGGTGGCGGCCTGGGGGCGTTATCTGAAGCTGGTGCCGAATGACGACGAGGCACGGCGGGAGCAGGCTTTTGGAAAGGCGCGGCTGGCGTTGCTGGACGAAGCGATGCCGGAACTACAGCGTTATGTGACGCGGCATCCGGACGATCCGACCGGCCACTACGAGTTGGGGATGGCACTGAGCGTGAACGAGCCGGAAAAGGCGATTGCGAGCCTGGACCGTGCGGTGAAACTGAAGCCGGATTTTGTGGCGGCGCGTGCGGGGCGAGGAATTTTGTTGTACACGCAGAATCAGCCGGAGGCGGCGGTGCCGGATCTGGAATTCGCGCTGCGTTCGATTCCGGACGAATCAGCGGAGCAGGCAGCGATGCTGGATCGGCTGGGGCAGGCTTATGTGGCGGTGAATCGCCTCAAGGATGCGATACCTGTATTGAGGAAAGCTGCGCGGCTGTCGCCGGACGACCCGACGACGCAACTGCATCTGGCGAATGCGCTGGCGGAGAGCGGGCAGACGGAGGAATCGGACGCGCTGATGGCGCACTTCCGGCAGATGCGACCGGGCACGAGACAGGGCAAGGTAGCGGGTTTGGTGGACTACCTAAGCCTGACGCCGGAAGCGCGGCACGAGTTGTATCGGACGCGACTGGAGAAGGCAGTTCATGATCGCCCGGAGGACGTGACCTCGCGGCTGCTCTATTTGAAATTTCTGCTTTCAGAGGGGCAGGCGAAAGAAGCGGCGGCCGTGGCGCGGGACCTGGTGGCGATGAAACCTGGCGCAAAGGCGCTGGCGGATGCGGGTCACGCATCGATCGAGGCGCGACAGTATTCGGTCGCGAAAGGGCTGCTGGAAGAAGCGGCAAAGGCGGATGCCTCGGCTGACGTGAGGCTTGATATGGCGATTGCGACGTTTCATGCGGCGGATGCGGGGGCTGCGGCGGCTGATGCCGGGTTGAAACAACTGGATCAGGTTGCAGAAGCGGGACGGAATGGCGGCTATTACGTGGCGCGGGCCGAGATGCTGGACGCTTCGGGGAAGCCTGCTGATGCGATTGCGGCAATGGATAAGGCACTGGCGGTGGTACCGGGGGACACCGATTTGTATTGGCGGGCCGCAATGCTCATGACTCGGAACCAGCGTGGTGACGATGCGCTGCGTTTGCTGGATCAGGGGGCAAAGACGGCTGTAGATGGAGCGGCGGACATTGCGGCGATTCGCGCGGCGGTTCTGGAGCTTTCGGGGAAGAGCGATGGGGCGCTCGAGCTACTGAAGGACGCGCAGCGGCGGTGGCCGGAAGCGGCATCGGTTTGGGTGGCGCAGGGAGTGATTCTTGCAGCACACGGGCAGGGGGCGGCTGCGAAAACGGCGCTGGAGTCGGCGGTTGTTTTGGGTGCGCACAGCGCGCAGGGCAGAACGCCCGGGGAGTTATTTCTATCCGGGCCACCCCGTGAATGGTAGGAATGCTACGAACTACGCTTGACAGCATGATCCAAGTTCAATAACCTTAGACGGTTCTTCGTTTACGTAAGAATCGTCAGAGGTCATCATGAAAAATCAATTCAGGATTGCAATCCTCGCCGGCGTATGTCTGTTGCCGGCGTCGGGCCAGTTATTGGCACAGGGCGGTGGCGGAGCGGGACGCGCGGGGCGTGGGGTGGTCGGCATAGGGAATGCGCCACCGAGCCCGACTACCGGGACTTCGTTCGATCCGGCGCAGGTGGCGCGGGGCGAGAAGACTTTCGGTGAGAAGTGCGCTTCGTGCCATCGGGCGAATGCGCGCGGAGGCACGGGAAAGGGGATCGCTGAGGTGGATCTGCTGCGCTCTCCGATGGTGCTGGACGATACGAACGGGCGTGAGATCGGCGAGTTCCTGAAGTACGGGCGCCCCGAGAAGAACATGCCGAAGTTCGACGTGACACCGCAGGAGAATGCCGATATGGCGGCGTTTCTGCATCGGCAGATTGTGGCGGCATCGGAGCGCGGTACTTACCAGCGGCTCAATGTGCTGAGCGGGGATGCGAAAGCTGGCGAGGCGTTCTTTAATGGATCGGTTGGCAAGTGCAATACATGCCACTCGGCGACGGGCGATATGAAGGGACTGGCGGCGAAGAGTAACAACGACGCTTCGACGATTCAGGGGTTGATTGTGGGCGGGGGTTCGGCTGGTGGCAGAGGCGGAGGACGAGGCCGGGGCGGGGCGACGGATGCGCCACCGACGCCTTCGAAATCGGCGACTACGGCGACGGTCACCACAAAGACCGGCGAGAAGTTCACAGGGTTGCCGGTGCAGATCACGGATTTTGTGGTGGTGATTCAGCCGGCGACGGGTCCGATCAAGTCGTTCCTGAAGGTGGGCGACTGGCCGAAGGTGGAGTTGCACAATCCTTTGCAGGCGCATGTGGATTTGCTGGGCAAGTACACGGACGCGGATATTCACAACCTGGCAGCGTATCTGGTGAGCCTGAAATAGAACCGAGGATCAGACAAAATGAACATTCGTCACTTCGCTATCTTAGTTTCGTTTTGCGGCGTTTTATCGGCGCAGGGTCTGGATCCGGCGCTGCTGAAGAAGCCTGCCACCGATGCGTGGCCCACTTATCACGGCGACTATTCCGGTAAGCGTTACAGCGAGCTGGACCAGGTGAACCAGTCCAACGTCAACAAGCTGACTTTGCAGTGGTTTTATAAGGCGAACATGACGCCGGACCCGACGCGAACGGGCGGCGAGTACAAGGATGGAGACCCGACGTTTTGGGGCACGCCTTCGACCGCTGCGAATATCAAAGGCGCGCCGCTGATGGTGAATGGCGTACTTTATATGAGCTCCGTGGATAATGCGTGGGCGGTGGATGCTCGCACGGGCCGGGAGCTTTGGCATTACACGTGGAAGACGACGGGCGGGATTCACATTGGGAATCGTGGTCTGGGGATGTATGGCAACTGGTTGTTTATGGAGACGCCGGATTGTTATGTGGTGTCGCTCGACGCGAGCACTGGCAAGGAGCGCTGGCACAAGCAGATTGCGGACGTGAAGCAGCAGTATTTCTGCACGCCGGAGCCGATCATTGTCGGGAATCATGTGCTGATCGGACTGGGTGGCGATTCGCTGGATGTGCAGGGCTGGCTGGAATCGCGCGATCCGGAGACTGGGGATATTCAGTGGAAGTGGTATACGACGCCGCAGAATCCGGGCGATGCGGGGTATGACAGCTGGCCGGACGATTATGCGCGTAAGCATGGCGGCGGGATGACGTGGCAACCGCCGACTTACGATCCGGAGTTAAATCTCATATATGTGGCGACGGGGAATCCAAACCCCGTGGGGGCGACGCAAAGCAGGAAGGGCGACAACTTATTCACGTGTTCGCTGGTGGCGCTGAATCCCGATACAGGGAAGATGGCGTGGTACTTCCAAACTTCGCCGCATGACAGTCATGACTGGGACAGCACGCAGGTGCCGGTGCTGGTGGATGCGGAGTTCGGCGGGCAGCAGCGGAAGCTGGTGATTCAGGCTACGCGCAATGGGTATTTTTTTGTGCTGGATCGGGTGACGGGTAAGAATCTGGTGACGAAGCCTCTGGTGGAGTATGTGAACTGGTCGAAGGGGATTGACGCGAAGGGGCAGCCGATTCCGAATGATAAGAAGGAACCGTCGATTGATGGCGTGCTGGTGGGTCCGGGGTCAGCTACGAACTGGCCGCCGCCGAGTTTCTCGCCGCAGACCGGGTTGTTCTATGTGGGGACTTCGGAGAGTTACGGGATGAGCTATCTCACCGATACGGATGAGCGACCGGAAGGGTATGGGTTCACGGGCGGTGGCGGAGGCAGCGGCGGGCATAGTGGGATTCGCGCGATCGATTACAAGACCGGGCAGATGAAGTGGATGCACGATACGGCGGTGGGTGCGCAGGGGTTATTGACGACGGCTGGGCATTTGCTGTTTGGGACTGATGGGTATTCCAACTTCATCGCGTTCGATCCGGCGAATGGGAAGATTTTATGGCATTCGGCGTTGTTGTCGAATCCGAGTAATGGACCGCAGACGTGGATGATCGACGGGAAGCAGTTTATTACGATTGCCGGCGGGGATACGCTGTATGCGTTTACGCTGAGCGATTAAGCGGTGGGGTGGTTTTGTGTGTGTAATGGGGCGAGGCGCGAGCTTCGTCCCCCTTTTTATCTTTTTGGGGTGGTTGGAAGCCAGCGAGAAGCCTGGACTCCGGCGAAAAGCTGATTCCCGGAAGGAGGTTTATGTATGCTGAGTTCAGGTCCTTGTCTGTTCCGCAGCACGCGGTCAAAAGCAATGATGATTGCTCGTCTTCTGCTCCTCACAACTTTCGGCGGCCTGGCTTTTGGGCAACCGGCGATACCAGCATTCGACGCTGCTTCGGTTCGGATGGCGGCCGTCGTACAGGCCACAGACTTTACGGCGACAAGGACCGGAGGTCCAGATACCGGTCGCGTCACTTACAACTAGATGCCGCTGCGAAAGATATTGATGGATGCCTGGGATTTGAAGTACTACCAGGTCGAAGGACCCGCGTGGTTGGATAATTTCAAGAGCGGGGCATACACAATCGTAGCGACCATGCCTCCGAATACCAGCAAGGCCCGATTCATGGTCATGCTTCATAACCTCCTGCAGGACCGTTTCAGCATCATCTATCATTATTGAGACGCGACCCAAGGTCGGCTATCGGTTGATAGTTGCACCTGTAGGCTTGCGAATGCGCACATCGACTCAGGACGAAACCGTGCGGGGCGTGCCGACATCGAGACACGACGCGGAAGGGTTCCCTGTCTTGCCGCCAGGCCACGCGGGGGCTGTCACCATGGGAGGCGATGGGACACGCGCCAGATTTCAAAGCTATACTATTCAGGAATTCCTGGAACCGTATCTTAAAAGTTTTGTCGAAGAGGCCGCTGGTTTGGGTGCTCTTCCGATCCTCGATGAAACGGGCCTGACTGGCCGGTACGATTTTACCCTTGCTTTCAGCAGCCTTCTTCGAGGCGGACATATCGTGGGCGGCGGGGAGACCATTCCGGCGCCGGGCGCCTCTGAACCAAGCCAGTATCCTACGCTTTTCAGCGCCGTTGAGAAGCAACTCGGCCTCAAACTGGTGAAAGTACCAGCGATGCCCGTCAAGACATTGGTAATTGATCATATCGAACAAAAGCCTTCCGATAACTAACAGTGTTCTGAAAAAGTAAATTGAGTGCCACTCCTGGAGTAGCGCTTCGGTAGGGGACGCAAATTCCTGATGGCGCTGGTGATGGGGAGAATCCCGGCTATGCGCTGATGCGCGAGGCGCAGGAGCCTTTCCGACTGCACCTTTTCAGATCGGGCCGGCTGCTTTGTACACGACGATTCAGCGATTGTCTGGCGTCGGGGTGGATTCAGGAAGTGCCTGGTCCGAATGACGGTGACAGCCGATACCGTCATTACGCACTCACTGGCAACGGGGCGAGGGCGCTCCGGGAGGAGTTAAACCGGATGGAGACGATTGTCCGGAAGTCGAAGAAACAGCGCTTGCGTGTGGTGGAGTCGGCGTCGTGAGGAATTCAGTGCGGGCGGCAGGCTTCCAGCGGTGGCTCTATGGACGGGTATCGCTTCACCCGGATTGCCGAGAACCCTACGCTTCTTCTCAGTTTCGTGCACCCCACTTCTGGTGCAGGTCGGCGAGGAGTTTGTCGGGGTCGGTGGCGTCGAGAAGGACGGGGC
Organism: uncultured Acidobacteriia bacterium; assembly: GCA_903875575.1. GTDB lineage: Bacteria > Acidobacteriota > Terriglobia > Bryobacterales > Bryobacteraceae > BOG-234. The sequence continues at coordinate 30,193 of CAIQWJ010000076.1, forward strand.
TGCCATCGCGCTTCGGCGGTAAGAGCAGGAGGCGTGTGCCGTCTGCGCGGTAGGCTCTGACCTCTTGTCCACCCCCGGTTCGGAACCAACCCGAGTGGTAATGTTCGGTGCCGAAGCCGTTGGTGCGCGTTGCCGGTCGCCAATATGGCTCGGCGTTGATATCGACTACCCGGACTTTGGCGACATCGACGTCGTTCGCCGAGACGGTGACGGGGTAGAAGCGGTCCTGAATCGCGAGGGATTCCGAGGTTAGCGTGTAAGCCGGCGGACCTGGCTTGTAGAGGAAGACTCCCGCGAACGCGGCGGTGACCACGACGAAGACGATACCGAGGATCAGCGGCGCACCGAAGCCGCCGGAACCGCCTTCCACAGCCGGGAACATCTCCCTGTCGAGTTGAGTTACGCCCGAAGCCCGAACGGTCGTGAGAAAGCCATCGACATCATCCGGGCTCACGAGTGCCGTTCCGGAGTTGGTAAAAATCACAACTGCGTTATCGCGGTTGGTCATGTACCAGTGGCTCTTCCCCAGCGCGGACGTGCGGAAGATGCCGAAGTAGCCGAACAGGCCGCCGCTGGCAAAGAGGCGGATGCAGCCATCGAAATCTTTGCCCGTTGCCGCGCGGATACCCTGAATGGATTTCGTGCGGATCAGGATGTGGCCGACCGGTCGCCGGATGACGATCCCTTCGTCGGAAATCGCATAGCCCAGGGGAGACCATGCCCACGAGGCCAGGAGAATCGCGGCTGCGATGCTCGCCTCGAGCGGGCTGTGTATCATCACCGCTATCGCGATGAGCGATACACAGACCACGCCCGAGAGGATCTTCGCGGTTCCATCATAGGACGCGCTGAAGGTTGCACGCGGTATGGAAGACATAACGGCTACTGGCGGCTGGCCTTGAGGGCGGCGAGGCGGCGGTCGATTTCGGTCTCTTTCTCCATCGCGGCGAACTTGCCGTGGATGTCATCGGAGAGGAGTTCGGTGGACGCCTGCGCGGTGGCTTCGGTGTGGTGTACGCGGTCCTTCATGCGGTCGAAGGCTGCGGCTTTAGCGCCGTCGCCAATGACGCGACCAGCTTCGTTAGCCTTGTTCATGGCACGAGAGCGGCGATGCTGCGCAATGAGCATATCGCTCTTCGCTTTCGCTTCGTCGAGTTTCTGCTGGAGGCGAATCAGGGCCTGGCGGAGAACTTCCACCTGGGCCTTTTGATCCTCTACCTGACCGTTAAAGCTTTCGGCCGTCGCCTTGTAGCTCATGGCGCGTTCGATGGCGGCCCGGGCAAGGGCGTCTTCGCCCTTGTCGACGGCCATTTCAGAGCGACGGCTCCACTGAGCTTCGGAGTCTTCGTTCTCTTTGCGCTTCTTCTCCAGAACGTGCTGATCGGCGATGGAGATTGCGACCTGCGTCTTGACCTGGAGAAGCTGGTTCTCCATATCGAGGATGATCTGCTTGATCATCTTTTCCGGGTCTTCGGCCTTATCGACAAGGTCGTTGAGATTGGCCCGGACTAATGTTGTGACTCGTTCTAATAGGGCCATGGTGATTCTCCTTTATCTCTTCTTATGACTTCGGCGTGACATCGATCGGGGGCTTCTTGTCGCCGCCCATGGTGTGGACCTTCTCCAGAAGATCCTGTAGCTTCATTCCGGACAGAGTTTCGAACAACGCGGGGATTTGGGCCGCGATCTTGACCATGTCGCCGGTCACCTGGTTCATGCCGGAGGCTTCGTTGTTGCCCGTGGAGACAATGGTGATCTTGTCGACGTTGGCGAGTGGGGCGGCGAGTGCCTTCACGACATCCGGCATCATCATGATGAGCTTGTCGGCGATGGCGGCCTGGTTGTATTCTTTGTAGGCTTCGGCCTTGAGGTTCATGGCCTTGGCTTCGGCTTCACCCTTCTTGAGGATGACGTCGGCTTCGGCTTCGCCCTGGGCGCGGATGGCGGAGGCCATACCTTCGGCTTCTGAAATTCGGCGCTGGCGTTCGGCACCGGCGAGAGTTTCGATGCGTTTGCGTTCAAACTCGGCGGACTTGGAGACCGTGGCGGTCAGTTCGCGATCGCGGCGAAGGATTTCTGCGTCCTGCACTTTGACTTCATGCTCTTTTTCGATCTGGCGGATGGTGACTTCTTCCGCGCGGACCTGTTGCTGCATGATGTTGGTCTGGATTTCATAGGACTTGTCGGCGGTGGCCTGCTGCTTCTTGACCATGTCCAGATATTCGGCCTTTTTGACGTCGAGATCGCGCTGGGCTTCGGACTGCTTGGCCATGGAGAGTGTTTCGGCGAGAACGCGTTCCTGATCGGCCTGGGCTTTGGCTACGGCGGCTTCGCGGGCGGCGATGGCACGGCGCATAGCGGTATCGCGCTCGGCTTCGGCGGTGGCGACATCGGCATCGCGCTTGATGCGGGCGACATCGGGACGACCCATGTTGCTGATGTATTCGTTCTTATCGCGGACTTCCTTGATGGTGAACGAGATGACTTCGAGACCCATCTTGTTCATGTCGTCAGCGCAGGTGGAGCGCATGCGGTCGCCCACCATTTCGGGCTGCTTGACGATTTCTTCGACGGTCAACTGACCGATGATGCCGCGGAGATGGCCTTCCATGACGAGGCGGATGAGACCTTCGCGCTCGGCCGGAGACTTGGTGAGGAACTGCTCAGCGGCGGTGAGGATGGATTCGGGATCCGATTTCACTTTGATCTGGGCGACGGCTTCGACCGTTACTGCGACGCCCTGTTTCGTGTAGAGATCCTGGGTGGGGGCGACATCGAACGACATGAGTTCGAGCGAGAGGCCGCGGCAGTTTTCCACCATCGGCATGACGAGGGTACCGCCGCCTTTGATAACGCGCGGCGTGCCGCGGAAACCGTAGACGATGAGGGCTTCATTGGGCCCCGCTTTTCTGTACAATCTGGCGGACATGACCAGAATGAAAACGACGGCCAGCACCGCGATGCCGGCAACCATGAGGACTTGCTCGTTCATAACTTCGATTTCTCCTGTCGATCTGCCGGCGCGCCCTGAGGGGCCGGGGACTGCGAATTACTTTCCGAATTTCCCTGAGAGAGCCATGTTCGCTCTTCGTCCCAGACACGGACCCAGGCGATGCCTTTCTCATAACGCGTCACGATTACTTCCGCGCCTTTGGGAATGGTTTCGCCATCCTCCGCGCGGGCACCGGTGACACGGCGCGTACCTTCCTGCGAATAGATCAGTTCACCCGTGCCGCCGGGGCGGATGGGCTGGCTGAGACGGCCGAGGACGCCGGACATCTCGTAATCGGCCTGGTTCAGAGGCGATTCGTGCGCCAGCAGAACTTTCACCAGAAACCAGAAAACCAGCGAGGCGGCGCCGATGCCGCTGGTGGTGGCGGCTCCGAGTGCAACCACGAACCAGACGCCGTAGACGTGATCGAGCAGATAGCCCGTGCCACCGAACCAGGCGAGAAATGCAGCCAGAGTTCCGATGTTGAACCACGGAAGGTTCGTGCCATGAATGTGAACGCCGTGGTGCATGTGCGGTAGGTGTAAATGGTGACTACCCGCCATGAGTGAGATCACGCTGAGCGCAAAGCCGATGATGAGACAGATGAGATAGAAGTTCGACCAGGTCATTGTGGCCTCCGCATTTTGGCGTCGCCGTTGGATTGCGGCTTCAGGACTTCCATCAGGCGTTCCGCCATGCCTGGATTTTCGAGGATTTCACCGATGAGCACGAGGCATAGCCGGGAATCGGCGTGTTTGGCCACCGTCAGTAAGGCGTGATGGAGGGCCAGGTCACGCTTGAAGCGCTCAGCGCCGGCGACCAGCCAGAGATCGAGATTATCTTCGAGGGTGCCAACGTCGGAGACGAGGGTGTTCTCGAAGCCTTCGGGATCATCGACCAGGTAGCCGGGATGGACTTTGAAGAACCGGGCCAGCAGCATGCGCGTTGAGTTTGTGACATGGGGGCGCGCGCCGGACTCGATCTGCGAGAGGTAACTCTGGGAAATGGTTTTCTTCAGTTCCTTTTGCATCATGCGCGCGAGTTCCTGCTGGGAGATCTCGCGGTCGAGACCTCGCAGAGTGCCTTCTACTTCGCGCAGGTAACGGATTTTCTCACCGAGGGTCATATTGCAATCTGTGGTTAGTTTATTGCAAATTGTAATTCATGTCAAGAGGAAAGTTTCCCCGTGTCAACGCCACGTGAGAATGTCCTATTAGTGCCAGATAGAAATGTCCTCTTGACGAAGTCAGGCTGGGGAGGTGAAAGAACAAGGAGTTCTCCCTATGACCCAGCAGGACAGAGACCGATTGGTAGTACTGCGGAAGG
>CAIQWJ010000077.1 GCA_903875575.1 uncultured Acidobacteriia bacterium
CCTTCCGCAGTACTACCAATCGGTCTCTGTCCTGCTGGGTCATAGGGAGAACTCCTTGTTCTTTCACCTCCCCAGCCTGACTTCGTCAAGAGGACATTTCTATCTGGCACTAATAGGACATTCTCACGTGGCGTTGACACGATCCGGCGGTGCTGGCGCGTGAGCATAACCGGCTTGGCTATACTGCGGCTTTTTGCCCTGACTGCAAGGCCGGGGATAACGCGCGGGTCAACGCCATCCGCAAGGCTTTCGCCGACGCGGGCGTGCTGATTGCCGAAGTTGGTGCGTGGCGCAATATGATGACGCCGGACCCAGTGGCGCGTAAGGCGAATCTCGAATACGTCATGCAACAACTGCAACTGGCCGATGAACTGGGCGTCAAGTGCTGCGTGGACATCGCTGGCTCGTTCGACGGCACCACGCTTTCCGGACCGCACCCGAAAAACCTCTCCAAGGATTTCTTCGACGGAACGGTGGAGAATTGCCGGAAGATCCTGGATACGGTGAAGCCGAAGACGGCGAAGTTCTGTATTGAGATGAAAGCCTGGGACATTCCGGACGGGCCGGATTCCTATCTGGAACTGATACGCGCCATCGACAGGAGCACCTTCGGTGTCCATATCGATATCTGCAATATTGTGAACTCGCCGGTTCGCTACTACAACAACACCGCGCTCATCAAAGAGACATTCCAGAAGCTGGGGAAGTGGGTGCTTTCGTGCCATGCGAAGGATTTGTGCTGGGCTACGCAGGTGAACGTCAACTTCCAGGAAGTGCCCGCCGGACAGGGCGGCATTCCGGGTCAGCCGGGCAGCGGCATCGACTATCACGCTTACATTACGGAAGTGAGTAAAGCGGGCGTGCCGCTGATGCAGGAGCACTGGAACACGAACGAGGAGTTCCAGCAGGGCGCGGCTTACATTAAGAAAGTGGCGGCGGAACTCGGCGTCGCCGTCTAGTATTTTTCAAAGGACACATGAATCAACCACGTCGTTACGCAATGGCGCTACTGGCAGCCGGTGCCCTGATGATTCCAGCAGCGGCCCAGATTGTGGAGAAGCCGATCCCCGGCGATCCCGTCGCAATTGACACTGGCGCGGTTTCAGGCATGGTGCTGCCCTCTGGCGTGAAGGCTTACTTCGGCGTGCCGTTCGCCGCGCCACCGGTGCGTGAAAATCGCTGGCGCGAGCCGCAGCCGGTGAAAGCCTGGAAGGGCGTCTATCATGCCGACCGGAAGATGCCGGAATGCATCCAGGTCCTGCGTGCGCACAACATCAACCACTATTTCGGCGAAGAGGCCACCAGCGAAGACTGCCTGTATCTCAATGTCTGGGCACCCGCCACGGCAACTCCTGCGCCTAAACTGCCGGTGATCGTTTTCATTTACGGCGGCGGCTCCACCATCGGTTCGAGTGGCATGGCGATCTATGGCGGCGAGGGCGTCGCAAAACGGGGCGCGATTTTTGTCAATTTCAACTATCGTCTGGGGGCACTTGGTTTTCTGGCTCATCCGGAAATGACGGCGGAGTCGGTACATCACCAGTCGGGCAACTATGCTTATCTGGATCAGGTGGCGGCGCTGCAATGGATTCAGCGCAACATCGCAAAGTTTGGGGGCGACCCCGCGAAAGTCGTTATCTCCGGGCAATCCGCAGGTGCGGGCTCCGTTTCTTTGCTTCAGAACAGCCCGCTGGCGAAGGGGCTGTTTCGCGGCGTGATCGCGATGAGCGGCGGTGCGTGGGGTTCTGGTGGCCAGATGGGAGATCTTGCAAGCGCCGAGAAGACTGGCCTTCAGGTGCAGGAGGCGCTCAAGGTCAAGTCGCTGGACGAGATGAGGCAGATTCCCGCTGACCGGATTCTTGCGCTCCAGGAAGATTGTCAGTTGGGTTGCGCCGGTTCCATTCGGATCGGCGGCGGCAATGTGGATGGCTACTTCATGCCGAAGACTCCGGCGCAGATCTTTGCCGCGCATGAACAGAACGACGTCCCGGCCATCGTAGGTTTCACGCATGATGAAAGCACCAACGCGCTGCGCACGGCGAAGAATCTGGAAGAATACAAGGCCGCGGCGCGTCAGTTGTTTGGCGCGGATGCTGACACGTTTCTGAAGTTGTACCCTGCAACCAACGACGCGGAGGCTCATGCGATGGGCAGTGCCGCGGCGCGCGAGGGAGCCATCGAAGCGAGTCAACGCAAATGGGCGATCGCCCAGGCAAAGAATGGGAAGGCACCGGTCTACGTCTTCATGTATTCGCGGGTTCATCCTTACATCCCCGGCGTTGTGATTGCGGATCAGAACACAGCCACCATTGGCGCTTATCATACGAGCGACGTGCCCTATTGGTTTGGGTCGCAGGATGCGCTCAATATCATTCGCCCCACGCGCAACTGGACTGCTTACGACCGTGATCTGTCGGCGAAGATGACCGATGCCCTGATTGCTTTCGCGAAGACAGGTAATCCGAACACGCCCGCGGTGGAGTGGCCGGCGTGGTCGTCACAGAAGGAGCAATTGGTCGAGTTCGGCGACAAGGTTGCGATTCAGCCGATGAACGCCGCGCGGCTTGATTTCATATCCTCGCGCAATGTTGGTGGTCGTGGACCGGCGGGCGGACGTGGTGCTTCGGGTCCGCCGCGAGCCCGGGACTAACGGGCCGGTTCGATTCGCAGGATCGCGCCGTCTTCTTCTTCGGTCAGAACGTAGAGGAAGCCATCGGGCCCCTGGCGGACATCGCGGATGCGCTGCTTCAGGTCTGTCAACAGAGACTCGCGGCGGATTTCTTCCATCTTGTCGTTGAACACAACGCGTTCCAGACGGCCTGTCACGGGCAGTTCCCCGTATCGCATGCCTCCGACAAACAGGTTGCCTTTCCATGCCGGAAATTGGCTCCCGGAATAGAACGTCAGGCCCGATGGAGCGATGGACGGCACCCAGACGACAAATGGGACTTCGAAGCCTTGTTGCCAAGGCACTTCCGAGAGCCTGGGGCCGGGATTGGTTCGCCCGTAGCTCACAACTGGCCAGCCGTAGTTGCGGCCGGGGAGCACCTGGTTGATCTTGTCTCCGCCGTTGGGGCCGTTCTCAGAGCTGTACAGTTCGGTCGTGCCGGGACGGAAGGTCAGGCCCAACTGATCGCGATGTCCAAGGGAAAAGATCTCCGGCTTGTATCCGGCGCGATGGACGAAGGGGTTATCGTCTGGTACGGAGCCATCGTCGCGGAGCCGCAGAATCTTGCCGTAGTCGCTGGCGGGATCCTGCGCGGCGTTGCCTGACGTGGCGCTGAGAGTCATGTAGAGCGTGCCATCAGGGCCGAAGGCCAGGCGCGAGCCGCCGGTCAGGTTATTCCATTCGCCGGCGAAGATGTCCTTCACATCCGCGAGGCCCGTGTCAGTCAGGCGGGCATGCGCTACGGTGGTGGCGAATTTGCCGCCTTCGCCGGGTTTGGTGTAGGTGAAGTAGACCAGCTTGTTTTCCGCGAATTTCGGGTGAAGGGCGAGGTCAAGCAGGCCCGACGATCCAACCGCGTGGACAGCCGGTACGCCTGTCAACGGTTCGGGGCGGAGGACGCCATCACGTACGATGCGGAGCCTGCCGGAACGTTCGGTGACCAGCATGCCGCCATCCGGGAGGAAGGCCAGACTCCAGGGATGCACCAGGCCTCGCGTGACTACAGTCACTCGGATCTTGTGCTGTTCGGCTGTATCGAACGTGAACGGCCCGTCGGCCAGCGCGACGTGCGGAACGCCGATGGGCGGAGGTGACTGGGCGGTGACGCTGGCGATGAACGTCAGGGCTGCGAGGGATAGTTTGAGCGGGAGTTGCATCCGCACCTATTATGTCGCGGATGTTAACGGCGTCGCTGATTTTAGAGCGTTGTAACCGTTACGTTTATACAGACCGGCCTACCTGTCTACTCCCAGTTTGACTGCAAGCGAAGCGAACATCGGATGTCCGCGCAGTGAATCGAAACGCGGATCGACGCGGATGGAGACCAGTTCGTAACAGCGATCCTGATAGGCCCGCGTGAGCCATTCGAAGCCGGGGTCCACCTGTCCCAACGCAAAATGCAGCGATGCCAGTTCGAACGGCGAGACGTACTGTTTCGCAGCGAGGTCATGGAGGTCGCTCAGAGTCTTGAGCGCTTCCTTCTTCTTTCCCGAGAGCGCCAGGGTGCGCCCCAGGGAACCGCGCATTCGCGGGCTGTTCGGTGAGAACTGAATGGCTCGCTGGAAAGCGGCTGCCGATTCATCGAAATCTCCACGCTGCTCCTGAATCAGCCCGAGTGCCCAGTATGCAGGCGAGAAATGGGGGTTCGATTCGATGGTGTTATCGCACTGCTCCAGTGCCCGCTCGAAGTCCCGCCGGTAGTAATGAATCATCGCGCGATCCCGCGAAATGATGGATGAAATGGGATCCAGCGCCTGGGCGATTTCGATTTCTTCCAGCGCTTCGTCGAGCTTGCCGAGCGGTGCGAGGCACGACATCGAATACCAGTGGTGTGCCGTCGGATAGCGGGGATCCAGGCGGGTCGCCCGCTGGAACTCCCGCTGCGCACCAACCCAATCCCAATCCTGCGTGGCCTTCACATGAGCGAGGGATGTGTGCGCTTCGGCGGAATTATCGTCCAGCGTGACGGCCCACGCGGCGTTGGAAGCAACCCTGGTCAGCACCTCCGCGGGCGAGAGAATTCCGTAGTGGCCCAGCAGGCCGTAGGCATCGGACAGACCGCAAAACGCCTGGGCGTATTGTTCGTCTTCGACGATGGCCTTTTCAAAGAATTCGACTGCCAGTCGGAGCCCTTCCTCTGTCCGTTGGCCGAGATGATAGCGGCCCTGGAGATAGAGATTGTAGGCCGCGAGATTCCCCGGTTGTTTCAGCCCCTTCGCGTTACGCCCACCCGATAATTCCGTGACCAGCTTTTCTCCAACCGCCGCGGCGATCTCTTCCTGGATCGCGAAGATATCGTCCATGGTGCGATCAATAGAGTCCGACCAAAGATAGCGGCCACTTACGCCGTCAATCAGGTGGGTTGTGATGCGAAAGCTCTCATGAGACCGACGGACACTGCCCGTCACGATCACGGCGGCGTTCAGGCTATTCGCCGCGTCCCGGGGATCGGATTCGGTCTTGAAGGACGCATAGTTTTCCTGGGAGACCACCCGAATGTTGTTCTGCCGCATCAGCGTCTGGATGATCTCCTCGCCGATACCGTTGCAGAAGTATTCCTGATCGTGCTGCTGGCTGTGATCGGCATAGGGCAGCACGACCACGGTGTTCCTGCTGACCAGCGTCGCGGCGATCAGGCGTTTCGGCGCTGCGACTTCCGCGCGACGGATGACGGGCGCATAGCCGCCCTTGGGGAGGTCGATGACGATTTCGTCGTCGTGGCCTTCCTCGGTGTAATAGCGCGAAAGGCGCGAGCGCAGGCGGCGGGCCTGGACGCGAACGATGGGATCGGTGCGGGGGTCGAAGCGGGAGTCTTTGCCGAAGACTTCCATGCCGACCAGGAACTCTTTGAGGTGTGAGCCACGGCCGGAAATGGTTTCCTCGACGATGAAGCTGATGAAGCGCTTGAGCCGGTCGGCCTGATGAAAGGTGCGGCTGGCGAGGATGCGGTTCAACTGGAGCCGCGCCTTCTGGTCGAGTTCGGTGGGGACAATCGGCGCCATGGCCTGTGGTGGCACATGGACATCTTACCTCAGATTGCGGTTGCGGTACTTTCAGTCGATCCACCTACGGACCGGGTTTCAAAGTGAAAGCGTGCCGGAGGGTTTCAGCCAGAGCCCTGAGATCGGGTGCGGTGAGGCGTCCAAGTTGGCGAACGATTTCAGCCTTGGCCAATACGGTGAGCTTGTGAGCCCTGATCGTCGAATTTGTATTCAAACCAGCGGCTTGCCATTCGGATATGGGCACGTCGAACCGGGATGTGCGAAAACTAGACGTCACAGGTGCGGCCACGAAGTCGTCGTCGCCAGTATCAAGTAAGACTGCGGCGGGGCGCAATTTGCCGCCCGGAGTCTGGTTGAAGTCAATCCTTATCAGGACGACCTCACCCGGCTCGAGAATCATGGCGTAGAGGAAGAATCCAGCAGTGTTTCGTATATGGAATCGTCTTCAACCCAGGACGCTTCAAACTGTCGTCGCCCGGCTGTCCGCCAGTCGGCCTCGTCTTGTGAGAGACCCCACGTAAGAATGACCCGCACAACCTGGCCTGGCGGCACCTGGGATGCAACTTCCGCGGGCACTGCTATCTTGCCGTTTGGTGCGAGTTCGGCTGTGAAGTCGGCGGTGGTCATAGAATCTTGCTGCCTCTATCATCCCACGTTTGCAAGGTGCAATTCATAAGGTCCAGCCCTCGATGTGCCGCAACGTGCCGGATCGTTTCGGGTTAGGATCGGACATGGCTTCTCCTTTTCGCTTTAACGGATTCTGTCTGGGGTGTCTGCTGTTGCTCGCTGCGGGATCCGGTTCAAACGCCCAACAACGCCCCCGCGTGACCGGGTTCTTTACCGACATGCACTACATCAGCGAGGCAGGAGATGTCGTGGGTACGGAAGTTTGGATTGTAGGCGGTCGTGGAGAATACTGGGCGACCGTACAAATGGCCGACGGCGAACCGGATCCTCCGGTTGTCGCACCTGTTGAGTTGTCCGGCTCTCACGTGAAATTCACCGTCAGGGAACCGCTCGTCGACCAGGATGGCAAGCCGGCCCCTGACTTAGTCATTCACTTTGAAGGTACTGTCACACGCGACGGACTCTCCGGGTCCGTCAATGGAAATAAGTTCAGTCTGAAGCGGCGAAACTCATACTGGCAATAACGTGCCCATCCTCGCCGAACATGCCATCATGAAAGAACTTGTCCAGCGGCTGGCTGCTCCTGATCATTCCCGGACTCATCTGGGGCACATCATTCCTCTTCATGGCCGAGGGCCTTCGCGCCGTCGGCCCCAGCGGCGTCGCGTTCATTCGCATCGCAGTCGGCTTCGCCACGCTCGCCATGTTCCGCTCCGCCAGACGGCCGGTGGAACGGAAGGATTGGGGTTCGGTCGCCTGGCTCGGTCTGCTCTGGTTCGCCTTCCCGCTGAGTATGTTTCCCTTCGCGGAGCAGCGGGTTTCCTCCGCCCTGACGGGCATGTTGAATGGCGCGAATCCGCTATTCGCAACCGTGGTTGCTTCGTGGATCGTCCGCCGTGCGCCATCGCGGGGTGTTGCTGTCGGCCTGGCGGTCGGCATGGCGGGTATTGTCCTTTTGTCGATTCCCGCTCTGAGTGCAGGCCGCAGCAGCGCTCTGGGCGTCGCCATGATTCTGATTGCCCTTGTGTCTTACGGGATTGCACTGAGCATCGCGAGATCGCTGCAGCAGAAATACGGCGCGGTGCCCGTGATCTGGCGGGCGCAGGCGGTGGCTGTGGTTCTGACCGCGCCGCTCGGAATTCCGGATCTGGTCAACGCCCACTGGTCGTTGGTTCCGCTGCTTTCCCTGTTGGCGTTGGGCGCTTTCGGCACTGCGATTGCCAACGTCCTGATGGCGTCGGCGGCGGGTCGCTACGGCGCGGCGCGCGCTTCCGCCACTACGTTTCTGATTCCGGTGGTGGCTCTGCTGCTGGGTGTCGTCATCCTGCACGAACAGGTTGCGGCGTTGTCCATTGCAGGCGGCATGATCTGCGTGGTGGGTGCCTGGCTCATGAAGCGTGCCAGCGCGCACTAACCCGATTGAACCCTGCGATACTGAACCATATGGCTGGACTTACATGGGAACAAATCGATAACATCGCGCTCGAACTCTACGACGCGCGCCCGGAGGTGGACCCTCTCACGGTACGCTTCACGGATCTTCATAAATGGATCACCGAACTGCCAAAGTTTGGCGACGACCCTGCCAAGTCGAGCGAAGGTAAGCTCGAAGCCATCCAGATGGCCTGGCTCGAGGAGTACAAGGACAACCAGTGACCCTGGCCCGGCGCGAGCTTCTGCGTCTGGCGCTCACGGCACCCATGCTCGGCCTGAACGCGAAGGCCGATGCGGGCTCCGTGGCGAAGAGCTGTATCCTGCTGGTGCTGACCGGCGGCCCGTCGCACCTTGATACCTGGGATCCGAAGCCCGATGCGCCGAGCGAATTCCGCGGGCCTTTCCGGTCGATTCGCACGAATGTTCCGGGCATTGAAATCTCCGAAATCTTTCCCCGCATGGCGCGGCATGCCGACAAGTTCGCGCTGGTCCGCTCTGTTTACAGCGATGCGCCGCCGGTGCATGAAACCGGGTTGGCCGGAATAGACGACGTGGCTGCGCCGCAAGTCACACTACCGGGTCCGATTGGTTTCATGGGGTGTCACCCAGCTGCCGCCGCGTCCTGCGATTCTTCGCGCTCTTTCGCTGAGAACTGCACGCAAGCGCGGCAACTGGTGGAAAGCGGGGTGCGGTTCGTTCGCGTCAACATGTTCGACACCGTCTTCCATCGCGCGACATGGGACAGCCACGGCACCCGTCCTTTCAGTACAATCCGTGACTACCATGAAACCGTCGGCCCCGCCTTCGATCTCGCCTACAGTGCGCTCCTGGAAGATCTGCACCAGCGCGGGTTACTCAGCACGACATTGGTGGTTGCTACGGGTGAGTTCGGCCGCACGCCGCGCATGAATCCAGCCGGTGGTCGCGATCACTGGACGAAGTGCTGGACAGTTCTCATGGCGGGTGGCCTCGTTCAGGGCGGGCAGGTTTACGGCAGTTCCGATGCCACGGGCTCCGAGCCCAAAGACAAGCCAGTCCACTTCAACAGGATCATCGCCACGGTGAATCAGACACTGGGATTGCAAGTCGGGGCCGAGCCTGTCACTGCGCTGTTTAGCTGACTGCAAAACAAAAGCGCGGACCAGCCGAAGCCGATCCGCGCCAGTTTTCGTTTTGGAAAAGCAGATGTTACAACCGCTCCCTTTGGGGCATGCCCCGGTAACGTGGATTGGTCTGCGACTGCGCGTTTGCCTTCCGGCTCAATAACGTGCTTCGAATCGATACCACACTTACCAGGCTGCTGCGCAGCGCGACGCATCCAGACTGCGTCGCGGCGGGCGAGGTCGTCGTGGGCGGTGCGGCGGTGTTGTCGCCTCTGAGGTCGACTGTGCTGAGTTGCGGGTCGGTCAGGTGGGCAAGGCGATCGCGATGGGTGGTGATGGCGCGGCGTCTTCGGTTTCGGAGTGGCTGCGGCCGATTATTCGTAGAGAAGATTTAGTGGACACGCGGGTTACTTTGGGGTTGGGTCAATCCCTGCCGCTAAGTAATCAATTCAGTCAGGCCCTCGACGATCTGACTCAAGTCCATTTCATCGACTTCCCCTATGCGCTTTCCGATTCGTTCAACCGAGATCGTTCGAACCTGAGAGATCTTGACCCAGGAGGCGCGCGGGAGACTGGCGGAGGGCAATTCGAAAGTCAGGGGAAAGCCCGCTTTGGGAGGCTGGCTCGTAATTGCCATTGCGATAACTGTGCCGGAGCGCCGGTTGAAATGATCGTTGCTCAGAATCAGGACGGGACGAATCCCCGATTGTTCGCTTCCGCGAACCGGGTTCAGATCAGCCCAGTAGACTTCGCCCCTTAGTAGGTGGGCCATGACTCGTCACCCAGACCTTCTTCGGCGAGACGGCTCTCTTCAATGCGGTCAAGTTTGTTGAGTTCGCGCACGAGACGACTTCGCTTATCCCGCGCTACAAAATAGTCAACGGCCGATTGGAGAGCTCTGCTTCGATTGGGATAACGACCCTCGCGGACCCATCGGTCGAGATCCGCAACCGTGTTCGGGTTCAGTGTCACGGCAATTTTCTGCACCATGATCTGAGTATGACATTTCATCCTACTGGCGTCAATGTACGGAGGTCGCGGACCCGGAACGGCGCATCTTTGGCCACGATCGCTCGTCCTGATTCGTGAACTATCACCCGCCGAGATCAACCGCTAAGAACAAAACAGCGCGGACCAGCCGAAGCCGATCCGCGCCATTTAGAAACGTGATATGTGGCCAGTTACTTTGCGGCGGCGTAACGTGCTTCCACTTCGGCCCAGTTCACCACGCTCCAGAAAGCCGCGAGGTAATCGGCGCGGCGGTTCTGATACTTCAGGTAGTAGGCGTGTTCCCACACGTCCACACCCAGCACCACAGCCTTGCCTTCCATGATCGGCGAATCCTGATTGGCGGTGGAGGAAATCTCCAGCTTGCCGTTGGAACGCGTCAGCCACGCCCAGCCGGAGCCGAAGCGGGTCATGCCGGCTGCGGAAAGTTTTTCTTTGAACGCGTCGAAACTCCCGAAGGTCGCCGTGATGTCAGCGGCCAGTTCGCCGGACGGCGCGCCGCCGTTCGGTCCCAGAATGCTCCAGAACATGGAGTGGTTCCAGTGTCCGCCGCCATTGTTGCGCACAGCCGTGCGGATACCTTCCGGCACTACCACCAGATTGCGCGCCAGCAGTTCTTCGAGCGATTTATCCGCCAGTTCGGGCGCGGATTCCAGCGCCTTGTTCAGATTGGTAACGTATGCCTGGTGATGCTTGCCGTGGTGGATTTCCATCGTCATTTTGTCGATGTAAGGTTCCAGTGCGTCGGTTGCGTAGGGAAGTGCGGGTAACGTAAATGCCATAGTTTTATTCTCCTTGAAAAATTACTCTTGGACCCTCTCAGGAATTTTCAAACGCGTGAGCCAGCCGGAACATCTTCTGTTCCTCGAAATGGTTGCAGAGGATCTGCAACCCCACAGGCAACCCGGTACCGGTCGTGCCGCAGGGCACGCTCATGCAGGGGATTCCCGCCAGGCTGCCGGTAATCGTATAGATATCGGATAAATACATCGAGACCGGATCGTTCACCTTCTCCCCGATCCGGAAGGCAGGAAACGGCGACACCGGTGCCATGATCGCGTCGACCGTTTGAAACGCGTTGGTGAAGTCCCGGGCGATCAACGCACGGACCTTCTGCGCTTTGAGATAGTACGCGTCATAGTAGCCATGACTGAGCACGTAGGTGCCCAACATGATGCGGCGTTTCACTTCCGGCCCAAAACCTTCGCCGCGCGTGTTGCAGTACATGGCGGCGAGCTTGTTCGAGTCGGCACCGCCGGCCTCGGCGGAACGGTAGCCGTAACGCACGCCGTCGAACCGCGCCAGGTTTGCGCTCGCTTCAGCCGTGCAGATCACATAGTAAGTCGCAATGGCGTAATCGGTAGAGGGCAGGCTGATGTCCTGGACTTCGCAGCCCATACCCTGGAGTTTGGCCACCGCTTCGTGGATGCGATCCGCCGTCTCGCCGGTGGCATGCTTCATGTACTCCACTGGCAGGCCGATCTTCATGCCACGAACGTCGCCGGTCAACTGCGCTCCGTAGTCGGGCACCGGTGCGTTGGCCGACGTGGAATCCATGGGGTCGCGTCCAGCCATGGCCGCCAGCAGCGTCGCCGAATCCTTCACATTGCGGGCAAACGGTCCGATATGATCGAGCGAACTCGCAAAAGCCACCAGTCCATAACGCGATACGCGACCATATGTGGGCGTTACGCCAACCACGCCGCAGAACGATGCCGGCTGCCGAATCGATCCGCCCGTGTCGGAACCGAGCGAAACGACCGCCGTGCCCTGAGCGACCACCGCAGCCGAACCGCCACTCGATCCGCCCGGCACGCAATCGAGCGCCACAGGGTTTCGCACTGGTCCGAAATAACTGTTCTCGTTCGAAGACCCCATCGCGAACTCGTCGCAATTCGTCTTGCCGATAATCACGCCGCCCGCCGCTTCAATGCGCTCAATTGCCGTGGCGTCGTAAGGCGGGATGTAATTCTCCAGCATCTTCGAAGCGCAGGTGGTGCGAACGCCCTTTGTCAGAATGACGTCTTTCACGGCGATGGGAACGCCGGCCAGCGCGCCCGCATCTTCGCCCGCTGCAAGCTTGCGGTCCACTTCTGCGGCAGCGGACAGGGCGCGCTCCGGGCAGAACATCAGATAGGCGTTCGTCTTCGGGTTCTCGCGTTCGGCGAATTCCAGCGCTTCGCGCGCTACTTCGACGGCTGAGAACTGCTTCGCCCGCAGGCCTTCGCGGATGGATGTGATCGTGTGGTTCGTCAACGTTCAATCACCCTCGGAACTTTAAAATAGCCATTGCCGGAAATTGGCGCATTCGCCAGTGCGACTTCGTTTTCGAGCGGCATTCGCTCCACGTCCGCCCGGAGCGTCGCGTTTTCCGCCGCGTCGAACAGAACCTGCGACATCGGTTCCACGCCTTCGGTATCAATTCCGGCCAGTGCGTCCATCTGGCCCAGGATGCCGTCCAGATCGTGCAGCATGACGCCGATTTCCTCGTCGGCAAAGGTGATGTTGGCGAGCGCGGCAACGTAACGAACGTCTTTTTCGGTCAGTCTCATGCGTTAAAAGGGTTAGGCGGACAGGCGACGGCGTGAATTCCGGTAGACGCGGCGCAGTCCGGGGTCGGCAATGGCATCGGCCTCGTCCAGGCTGGCGAGCGCGGGCAGTGAACTGGTCGCGCGCTCCGGCTGGCGGCGTGGCGGGGCCACGACAAAGCTCAGATCCGCCACAATTTCCGGCCCTATTTCGCGCTCCAGATTCTTCAGAATCTGAAATCGCAGCTTCCAGAGGCTGTCGCGCCAGATTTCGTCTTCCACTTCAATGACAAGGCGATCACGTACCAGTTTCAGCGCTTTGGTGCGAACCGCCAGACGCTTACCAACGGCGCGTTTCCACGCTCCGAGAGCAATGCGTTCCGGGCTGGTGACCGCGGCAGCGCCTTTCATTCCGGCAATGATTCGGCCAGCCTGATCCATGGGGTGAAATTGATGATACCAGACCGCCGATGGGGCGTTATCGCCTGTGGCGGTCGCGCCACAAACAGACCGCCGGGATCAGGCCCACCAGCGCGATGGCGACAACCAGGACGGAGATCCAGTCCATGTGGGCGTCCCGTCTCCACAGGTTCACGACGCTTGCGCCGTGCCCGGCAAGAATCTGCATGACCAGAAGCGAATAGGGCCAGATCAGCCAGGGTGGCCTCGCCAGAAACAGCCAGCTAAACGCCAGATTGATCGCGATAAAGACGCCGTGCCGCCATGCCGGATAGCCGACGGGGTAATGGCGAGCCGCAAATGAAGGAATCAACAGGGCAGCCCCGTGCCACGCGACCGCGAGAAAACCCACGGTGGCCACGCATTGCGAGGTCAATCGGACCGTAGTACCTGCCCGCAGGCTGGAGTTCGTGCCAGTCAAGCAGGGTCAGTGTAACACCAATGACTCAGGTCCGCACGACCACCAGCGACACCCACGCGCTGGTGCCCTTCGCGTCAAACGCCCGCAGCATAATTGTTGTATTGCCCTTGGGCAGCGCGATGCCGTTTGCGATCCACGCCCCGGTCCCGCAGGCCGTACCTGTGGCTCCGTTGGAAGTCTGCCATGTCACCTGGGTAATTCCCGCGCCCCCCGTTGCCTTGCCGCTTACTGAAATACTGGATGCCGTGGTGCTCACCACTGAAAGCACAGGTGCCACAATCGAGATCGCGACCGGCGAAGCCGTGCCACCGATTGTCTGAAGGGCCACCGTTGCGGTCTGCGTGGAGTATTGATCCGCCGTATTCCAGGCCGTCACGGTGATCACATTGGTACCGGTGACCAGCGGCACGTTCGACACAATCCACGAGCCAGTGGCAGACATTGCAGCCTTCCCTGTGTAACCGTGATCCGTCTGCCAGACGACCGCATTCGTGTTCATGCCTCCTGTCACCGAGCCGCTCAGTCCGATGACGGCAATCTGTGTCGCGGAAGGCACTGTGTTCAGCGTCAACGTCAAAGGTGTCAGCTTGACCGTGGTTCCGCCACCGGAAGTGGTGCCCGGCTGTCCCGAAGTACTGGAGCCGGAAGTGCTCGTTCCTGAAGTCCCTGTTCCCGAAGTCCCGGAGCCCGAACTCGCCGTTCCGGTGCTTGTCGAAACTACGGTTGGCGTCGTGCCTGCCGCCGGATACAACTCCAGCGCCGCGCCGATGTCGTTTGCGGAAAGTACACTGCCGCGCCGATAGTAGGGGTACATCACATCGCCCGGATTGTCCGAATGGCTCAGGCCCAGTGCATGCCCCGCTTCGTGGAGCGCCACCGTATAGATATCCGTGTCGCCTCCTACTCTCCAGGCTTCATCGGCGTCGAAGTGCATGTCCCCCGCAATCGGTTCACTGTTCACGGGAGCCGGATAGAACGTATGCCCCAGACTTCCTCCCGGACCGTCGAATGGATAAGAATCGCCATGCGCGCCGCTGGCGAATTCCACCAGAATGGTTCTGGCCAGCCCGGCCATCACCGTTGGCTGAAACGTCACATTCACCTTGCCTGCCCACTGGGCAAAAGCCCGCAAAATCTCGCTCTCCACGCTCGCAGCCGGAACCTTCGGCGTCAGGCTCCCGAAAATATAGTTCAGATGGGCAATCTTGTCCGCTCCCACGTCCCAGCCATGCGTGATGTTGGCATACTGCGCCACCATCCCCATAGAGGTCAACATGCCCGCGCAGGGATAAGTGTCCGTTCCCGCCAGCATTGCCGAATCTGCCGGAAACACATACGCCACCTCATCCTCCAATGAGAGCCGCGCGACATCCGCGCTACTTGCCTCCACCATCGCGTGTTTCGGCATGAGGCCGGCCGGATGCAGGAACGTCATTCCGAGCGACGTCGCCAAAGCAGCCTGCGCCACAGCGGCCACATCCGTGTGGAACTCCACCACTACCAGCACCGTCTGACCCGGAAGCCGCGCCATTCTTCCCTTCCCTAACGCCGGGCTGATCTTGTCTTCCGCGACCATTGGTCCCGACCAGATCGCGCCTTCCGGCAACGTCCCCAACTGCCCCGCAACGGAAATCATAACGGCGTTATCAGGCAAAACGCCGGTCACCTGTCCACCCGCTACCAGCAAGGCATCCAGGTCTTCCACTCCGGGAGGATGGTCGAATTCCACAATCCGATGTACGATGCCGCGAGTTCCCCGCGATGTTCCGGCCCCCGCTCTCGCCTCCGCTCCGCCTGTTTCGCTGACTCCGCCCGGCGTGCCATTTGCCGCCGTCCCATCCCCCGCCCTCAGAACGGTAGTAGCTGTACCACCAATACTCGTCGATACCGGCGAAAAGGTCCGTGTTTTCAGGTGAATTTCCTGCCCGGACGCGCAGATGGATATTACAAGCGCCATCGCCACCACCGCCGGCGAGGCCCCGTTTTTAAGCATGATTCCTTATCGGCACAATATTTTTGTTTATCGACTAAAGTTTTCCTGAAGACCCGCCACCTCGTGCGTCACGCAACTGCGTTAAACTGCGCAGAACGCGCGCTTTACGGTGCGAACTTTGGTGGTAATTGGGCCATGTTGCGCCGATGCGGAAGGCCTGCCACAATCGCCGAAAGTAGCTACCATTCCGGGGTGCCGTGAGGCACGCGCGTTACGCTGAGAATGCAAATGACACCCATCGCCCTCACCATTGCCGGTTCCGACCCAGGCGGCGGCGCGGGCCTCCAGGCCGATCTGAAGACCTTCCACCAGTTCGGCGTTTACGGCACTTCGGTCGTGACTCTGATCACGGTGCAGAATACGGTTCGCACGTCGCGGGTGGAGATGCTCGGCGCCGAACTGGTCGGCGAGCAACTGGATGCCGTTCTGGAAGACCTTGCGCCGCAAGCGATCAAGACTGGCGCGCTGGGTACGGCGGCCATTATTGAAGCGGTAGCGGCCAGACCATTCACTTGTCCTCTGGTTGTGGACCCGGTGATGATCGGCAAACACGGCGCGGCCCTGCTGAATCCAGAGGCCCGTTCCGCACTGCAGCGTCTCTTATTACCTCGCGCTTATCTGCTTACGCCGAATCTGGATGAGGCCGCGGAGTTGGCTGGCATTCCGGTTGAGGATCTCGCCTCGATGCGCGAGGCCGCGCGCCGCATTGCGGATCTGGGTGTGCGCTCCGTGCTGGTGAAGGGCGGGCATCTTGCGGGTGAAGCTGTCGACCTTCTGTGGCACGAAGGAACCTTCACTGAATTCAGTGCGCCGCGCATCGATACGCGACACACACATGGCACTGGGTGCACGTATTCGGCCGCGATCACGGCGGGCCTCACGAACGGCATGCCGCTTGTCGAGGCCGTTCGCCAGGCGAAGGCCTATATTCACGAAGCGATTCGAACGGCCCCGCGTCTCGGGGCAGGGTCGGGCCCGCTCAATCACTGGGCGAACCTGAAATAGCCGTGCGCGGGGCGCTTTGGTCGTCGCAGCCTGAGCAGATCGTAAGGATACGAATGCCTTCATTGCCCAGGTGGTCTGCGTGTCCTACACTCGCCCCGCGTAATAGACGATAATAAATTCCAACGCGCCCAAATTCCGCGCCCGGGGAAGATCGTCTGGCCATGGCAAACAACCAACCCGCCGAACAGGACCATTTCGACCTCCTCCCGTTCATTGCCATCATGATGTGCCTCCTTGGCACTCTGCTGCTGGTCACCATGAGCATGGCCGCCATCAATGTCGGCGCTGGCGCGGGCGAAGGCTGGGTGCCGGAACAGGACCCCGGCGCGAAGATCCCCGTCCTCATCGAATGGGACGGCCACTCGGCGATCTGGCACAGCGATGCAGGCATTCGCACGATCGAAGTCGATCTTGCCCGCTACGCACGGACCAACGTTGGCTGGCTCCGCGTCGACCCAGACGGTGGCCAGGAAGAAGTACGAAACCAAAAAGGTGGCGATCTTAAACTGCTGCTCGACTATCTGGAAACCCGGAAGCAGACCCACTACGCCCTGCTGGCCATCCGCCCCGAAGGCTTCTTCAACCTCCGCCGCTTCACCGCCCGATTCCAGGAACGCAAAATCGAAATCGGTTCGGAGCCGGTCGAAGCGGGGAAACCCATTCACCTTATTCTTCCGGCCAACCCCGGTGAGACAGGTGCAAAAACACAATGACGCGCCGCCGAACACAGCTCTTCGAACAGCCGTCGCTGGTGCCCATGGCCGACATGGTGACCAACACTGTCGGCATCATGCTCTTCATTCTGATCTTCGTCTCGCTCTCCGCTGGCGGCGTGATCATCTCCCGCCACCTCCCCAGAGAGCGCGCCACCCACGCTCACCCCGTCTGGCTGTACTGCGCCCACGGCCGCATCGTTTCCTTCGATGCGAATGAACTTGGCCGCGAACTCGCGCTGCCGTTGGGTGAACCGAGCGGGGCCAACGTCGAACAATGGGCACGCCGCTACTCGGGGCGCAGTCTCACGACCGATGACCTCTTTGTCTCTGGCGAAGCCGATACGGAAAACGGTGGACTCCGCCAACTGGTCGCGGTGCGAGCGCGGCCCGATCGCGGTGACGATGAGGCGGCCATCAGAAATTCGGCCTCGTCCTTTCAGCGACTACTCACCCAACGCAGTCGCACCGACGACTTTCTGTTCTTCTTTGTCAGCCCCGACAGCGTTCGCCTCTTCCGGGCCGCCCGCGATCGGGCCGCCGAGGCCGGTTATCAGGTGGGCTGGACCCCGGTCGCTCCGGACGTGCCCGCCCGAGTGTCTCTTTCCGGCAGCGGGCGTGAAGCCACTATCCAGTAAAGGAATCTATGCCGCATATCGATCTGCTCTACATCACGCCGGACATTCCGTCACCGGATCCCGACGTCGAATTCGAGACCGAACTGGACTCCGCCGCGCTGCTCGGGCATTTGAGTTCCATCGTGGGCGACGATCTGGCGGCCAACTGGAACGTTGTGGCGGCGGCGCAGAATCTGGACCTGCTGCGCGCCGCCCCGACGCTGTGGCGAGTGACGCTCCAAAACGACGATCCGGACTGCGACCTCCGGCAGTTCCGCCACCGTATCCTGTCGTTTGCCGATCCGCAGCTGCAATTGTGTCCTCCACGGCCCGTAAGAAAGGTTCCGGAAGAGGTCGATTCCTTCACCCTGCCGCTGCCGGACAGCGTGCCGGGCATCCTCACCGGCTCCGAAGCGGGGCAGCGAAAGAGCGCTGCGATTCAAGGCATTCTGACGGGTATCATCTTCTCTGTTTTTCTTGGATTTCTGACCCCGCCCGCCAGTCCTGTGCGCCGCATGTTCGATCTGCGAACACCTACATCGATGGTCCCTGTTGGCATCCTGTGCCTTTTCTACTGGGGCCTGATTTACGGGATGAATCGACGCCGACGGCTCAAAGCGATCGCCAGTCTCAATCGCCCGGAGCTGCTGGCGGCGGTGCTGGATGGGTTGCGCAAACTCGGCGTGGCGCGTCTGGAAGAAGCGCTGCGGGGGCAAGGGGATCCGAACAGTGTGGTCCGCCACAGCCCTCTGATTCGCCGCGTGTGGATCACACTGGAGCAGTGGCTGATTCGCCCGAATCTCCAGAACGCGCATCTGGTGCTGGAGCAGCAGGTGATCTCGGATCGGGAGGCCACGCAGCGGTCTTACAACCTGCTCCGCATTTTTGTGTGGGCCACGCCGGTGCTCGGTCTGATCGGCACGGTCGTTGGAATTTCCATTGCGGTGGGAGGTTTCGCCAGTTTTCTTTCCACGAATGTGGACGATATCTCGAAGATCAAGGCCGGGCTGGTGGGTGTGACCGGCGGTCTCTCGTTCGCGTTTTTAATCACGCTCGAAGGCCTGCTGACGTCGCTGGTTCTTATGCTGTTTACGTCGGGAATTCAGACCGCGGAAGAGCGGCTCTACGCGGGGATTGAGCGCGACGTGACGGAAGGCTTTCTGCCCGAACTCCAGCGGATCGCGCCGGAACGGGAGCCCGGTGCTGTGGCGGATAAAGCCGATGCGTGGGCGGAAGCGATGTCTGACGCCGTACGCCGGGTGTCGCGCGCGATTGAGGTCGCGGGGAGGAAGATTGCGACGAAGTGGGACGAGAAGCATGAGGTTTACGTTGCCGACCTCAACGGCGTGAGTGAGGCTGTGAATAGTTCCGCGCTGACCGTTGCCGCGGCACTGGATCAGGCGGCCGCAAACCTGGGAACAAAGATCGGGGAACTACAGACGGCACTGGCTAAAACGGAGCGACCGCTATAATCGTGTTTTCACACGTTATGACGAAAGTTCAACGCCACTTCCAGTTGCAGCGCCCCATCGATGAGCCCCTGATGGAACAGATCGGCCGGGTTAATGCCGTCTACGGGATCGAAAGAATCAAGGTCGAGCCCTCCGGCAAACTGCTGGTGGAATACGACGCCACCCGCCTGAATGTGGCGCAGGTGGAAGCCGAACTCGAACGGGCCGGTATTGCAGTCGCGGAATCCGCCACGGCTTAGCTGCTATCTGGTCAGAATGAAGGCGTATTCGAACGCCTTTTCCTTCAGCCTTGAATAGCGACCGGAGGGTCCACCGTGGCCGGCTCCCATAGTCGTCCGCAGCACCATGACGTTCGAGTCTGTTTTCATTGCCCTGAGTTTCGCCACCCACTTGGCCGGCTCCCAGTAGGAGACGCGAGGATCGTTCAGCCCCGCCGTCACCAGCAGATTCGGGTACGCCGTCGCCTGCACGTTCTCGTAAGGTGCGTAGGCGCGCATGTAGTCGTAAGATTCACGCTCGTTCGGATTGCCCCACTCCTCGTACTCCGCGATTGTCAGCGGCAGAGTCTCGTCGAGCATCGTATTTACTACGTCGACGAAAGGCACGTGCGCAACCACAGTCTGGAACAGGTCCGGGCGCAGATTCATCACCGCCCCCATCAGTAAGCCGCCGGCACTGCCTCCCGCGATGTCCATCCTGTTCGCCGACGTGTACTTCTCCGCGATCAGATGCTCCGCGCAGGCGATGAAATCTGTGAAGGAGTTCTTCTTGAAGAGCAGCTTGCCGTCTTCATACCATTGCCGGCCCATATCGCCTGAGCCGCGAATGTGCGCGATGGCGTAGACATAGCCGCGGTCCAGCAGGCTGATGCGTTCCGATGAAAACGAGGGCTCCGTGATGATGCCGTAAGAGCCGTAGCCGTAAAGATAGAGCGGATTCGCGCCGTTTCGCTCCATGCCGCGGCGATAGACCAGCGAGATGGGCACCTTCACGCCATCCTGCGCGGTGGCCAGGATCCGCTCGGAGGAATAGTTCGCCGGGTCATAGCCGCCCAGCACCGCGAAACGCTTCTTCAATTCGCGGGTGCGGAGGTTCATGTCATAGTCGTAAACTGAGCGCGGCGTGACCAGCGAGGTGTAGAGGAAGCGCACGGTGGCGGTATCGTATTCCTCGTTCTCGTCGATGGAAATTGTGTAAGCCGGCTCTTCGAACTCCACCAGGTGCGACGTACCGCTCGTCGGGATAATACGCAGTTGATTGAGGCCGCTTGCGCGCTCCAATACGACCAGGTGATCGCGAAAACCCTCCAACCCTTCGATGGAGACATCGAGGCGATGGGGCAGGATTTCGGTCCATTCGATGGGGCCGTGATCCGGGGCGCGGAGAAGCCGGAAGTTAATGGCGTCTTCGTCGATGCGAATCCAGAAGTAGCCGCCCTGGTGCTCGGCGTAGTATTCGACGTCCTGCACGCGCGGACGGAGGACCTGAAATTCACCCAGGGGGGTAGAGGTCGGAAGATAGCGCACCTCACTGGTGGCGTGGCTGTCCATGGTCAGGAGCAGGAACTTGCCGCTGCGGGTGCGGTCCACTGAGAGGTTGAAGCGGCCGTCCGTTTCCTCGTAGACCAGGGCATCGGGCACCGCGGAGCCGATCTCATGCCGCCAGAGGCGGTAGGGGCGCTTGGTTTCGTCGAGAGTTGCATAGAAGAAGTGGGAGTTGTCGGTCCAGCCACCGGAGTAATAGACGTTGGGGATCTCGTCCGGGAGGGTGGTGCCCGTGTTCAGATCTTTAAAGCGAAGCGTATAGACTTCGGAGCCATCGGTGTCGATGGCGAAGGCCAGCAGGGTGGCGTCGGGACTGACGATGTCGTAGGCGAGCGAGAAGTACTGCTGCCCTGCCGCCAGCCCATTGCAGTCGAGCAGAATCTCTTCCGGGCCACCAGACAGAGCGCGACGGCAATGGATGGCGTACTGGAGCCCCTGCTGCATCCGGACGTAGTATTCGAAGGCCCCTTTGCGGGCGGGGACCGAGGAGTCGGTTTCCTGGATGCGGGCCACCATTTCCTGATAGATCTGGGTTTCCAGAGTGGCGGCTGGCTCCATGATCTGCGCGGTATAAGCATTCTCCGCTTCCAGATAGGGGATGGTCTTCGGGTCTTCGCGATCCCGCAGGTAAAACCAGTTGTCGATGACGGTCTCGCCGTGGATCACCGCAGGATGCGGGACCTGTGCGGCGAAGGGGGCTGGCGGGGTAGAAGGCTTCATGAAGAGTCGAGTGTAGCAGGCCGCCGAAGGGCGTTTTGTGGCCGTAATGTGCGGTCTATTACAAAGGTTTACCCCCACGGGCCAGGGCAAAGTGATAGATTTGCAGGTGTGCGTATCCTTATTGTGGATGATGATGAGGAACTTGCGGGTCTCCTCTCCGAGTTGCTGACCCGTGAGGGTTTCCGTGTCGATATGCAGCACGACGGGCCGAAAGGTCTGGCGACGGCTCTGGGCGGCGGTTACGACCTGCTGATCCTGGACGTGATGTTGCCGGGCATGGACGGCTTCGAGATTTTGCGGCGCGTGCGCCGTGAGTCACGATTGCCTGTTTTGATGCTGACGGCGCGGGGTGAGGATGAAGACCGCATTATCGGTCTGGAACTCGGCGCGGACGACTATCTGCCGAAGCCCTTCAATACCCGCGAACTGGTGGCCCGCGTGCGCGCCATCATGCGGCGTTTGGAAGAGCGGCGGCCTGGCGTTAAGTTTGAGGTCAACGGAATCTCAATAGATCCTGGTACCCGTGACGTGACGCGTAACGGCACGCCGGTGGAAGTGACCACGTTTGAGTTCGACATTCTGGAAGCGCTGATGGCGGCGGCGGGCCGCGTGGTGTCGCGCGACGATCTGATGGAAGAGCTTTATGGCCGCAAGGCGACGCCGTTCGACCGCTCCGTCGATATGCACATCAGCCACCTGCGCAAAAAGCTGGAAGTGGATAAGCCGTTGATCAAGACGGTACGCGGCGTGGGATACCAGTTCGTTCGTTCGCCGGACGAAGCTGTGACAGCCTAGGAGATCACTGTGCGAAGTCTGTTTGTCAAAATCCTGCTGTGGTTCATTCTGACGGTGGTGGTGGCCGTCAGCGGCACGTTTTATGTATCGAATGTTCTGATGCAGAGACAACAGCAGCAGCCGGCGCAGTTCAGCCGTTTCACGTATGAGCTGCGGGATGCGCGCGATGACTGGCAGGCTCGCGGTGCAGTAGGACTGGAAGACGTTCTGGCGCGCGTGAAGGACGCAGACGGACTGGAAGCGCACCTGGCGGATGCCAACGGACACGATGTATTGACCGGCCAGGACTGGTCAAAGGAAATCGAGACTACGCTGGCGCAGTCTTTCCAGGGACGCGGTCGGGGTGGTCGGGGTGATTCCGGCAATCCTTTTTTCCTCTTTACCCGCATCAATTTTCCGAGGCCGCAGTTCTCGGTCACGCAAAGCAGGACCGGACCGAAGTACTATTTCGTGGTTCGCTATCCGGTAGATCCCAATGCGCAGCAGAGCAGGATCGAACTGTTGCCGCAGACCTGGTGGATGCTGGGTATCTTCGCGGTTCTTTGCTACGTGCTGGCGCGGCACGTTACGTCGCCGTTGCGCAAGATGCAGAAGATTGTGGAGCGGTTTGGACAGGGCGATTTCACTGCGCGCGTAAACTCGCGGCGCGGTGATGAACTTGGTCAGCTGGGTCGCACGGTCGACCGCATGGCGGAGCGCATTGATAATCTTCTGAAGTCACAGAGAAGACTGTTGCAGGACATTTCGCACGAACTGCGCTCGCCCCTGGCGCGGCTTGGCGTGGCTGTGGAACTGGCCCGCGATGGTGCCGAGCTGCAGAGTTCGCTGGACCGCATTGAGCGCGAAGGAACGCGGCTGAACACGCTGGTGGGTGAACTGATTCAGGTCACGCGCGGCGAAGGCGATCCGCAGGGGCTTTCCACCGAAGAGATCCGGCTGGATGAACTGATCAATACGATTGTGGATGATTCCCGAATTGAGGCCGAGAAGAAGCACGTCATACTGAACGCCAGCCTTTCGGAAGTCACGATGACGGGTAACCCCGAGTTGCTGCGGCGGGCGATTGAGAACCTGGTTCGCAACGCGATTCGCTATTCGCCGGAAGAGACTACCGTGGATGTGTCTCTTTCGAAGGTGGGCTCAGTCAATCGGATTTCGGTGCGCGATCACGGGACGGGCGTACCGGAAGAATCGCTGCCTTCTATCTTTGATCCGTTCTATCGGGTGGAGAAGGACCGCGGCCGCACGAGTGGTGGCGTTGGGCTGGGGCTTGCGATCGCCAAGCGTGCCATCGAACTGCATCAGGGTACGATGCGGGCTACGAATGTCCGGCCGGGGCTGCGGGTTGAAATTGATCTTCCGGTCAGCGCCAGGGTGGCTGAAAAGCCCGAGTTGGCTGCGCAGATGGCGTAGTTCTCAGCGTAAATATATTGAGTTGTCAAGGAACTGCGGGGCGGTTATCGCTATGGCGATGGAGTCCGCTTCCGATTTGAAAAGTACCATTTGGGCGGTGGGGTGTGGCCTGTTCGGATACGCATCCAGGGCGGCGCTGCCTTGTTAAGTTGCTTCCTGTCAGACGATTGGCGGGGATAAAATATTCCCTCGGGGCTTGTGACCGAGATTGGCCGATTCTGGACGGCGAGGTTGCGCGCGTAGGTTTGCGTGCCGCTCCTTTTAGTCGCGGTTCGGATCGGTTCAGCCGCCCTGGTAATGAGCGCCCGCGCGGTACGCTGTCATCAGTCAGGGGCAGCGCTACTTTTTTTTCTGGATGATCTTGGCGTTTAGCGGGAGTTGGAACATGCTGTCCGGGTACGTTCCTGCCTTCACGGAATCTGAGTAGAGCTGGTAGGTTTTCTGGCTGTCGCGCTCCCGTTGAACATCGTGAGGCCACATGACGCCGTTGCCGATGTCGCGGAACTTCGTGTAGCGTGTGACTTCGTCGCGTCGCTCTTTCAGGATCGGGTCCCAACGCTTGACCAGTTGGCGCACTGGTAAGTGGGTTGTCGAGTGGATCCAGACGGTGACGTTGCGGTTGTCGGCGTCGTAGTAGTCGAGCACTTCGGTTGGCTGGTTTTCCATGACTTCCGAACCCTTTGAGAAGAGGGACATGTTTGGTTCGGCGAGCCTGGTGCGGAGAATGCAGAAGATGTCGCTGAGTTGCGTCTCGTGGATCTTGTCCAACTGGGCTGCCGGTATGGCTTCCGCTCCGCGATAGGTGATGTCCCAGCCTTCGGTGGCAGTCAGGAGAACCGTCTCGTCATCGCTTTTGCCGAGCACCTGACGCTGGATTTCCTTCACGACGCCGGTTTCGACGTACTTCGTGTAGATCTTTGCTGGCGACAGACCGGACACCTCGTCCTCGTAGAAACTATAAGCGCGGCCGGTCTGAAGGTGGCCGGGAAGGTGCCGAAAGGCATCGCCTCCCAGCGCCGCGATGCACTGCTCGATCACGCGTTTCGCGCGCTCCTGCTGGGTTTCGGCAGCGTGCAGAATGCCCGGCAGCAGAGCACCTGGCAACAGGGCGGTGGTGAATCGGCGGCGAGTCATCTTCCTGTTTCTTACTTCTTCGGTTCCGGAATAGTCAGGTCAATCTGGGTGACTGGCAATTCCAGGGCTGTCAGCGGGGTGCCGAAGTCCTTTGGATTGCCCGTCGCCACGATGACGAACTTTGAGGGATCCATGTACTGTTTGGCTACTCGGAGCACGTCGGCGCGGGTGACCTGGCCGATGGCTTTCTGGTACTGGAAGATGAAATCGTCGGGGTAGCCGAAGTAGCGATAGCGCACCAGACGGTTCAGTGTTTTTGCCGGCGTGTCAAACGCAAAAACGAATCCGTTGAGGACGGTGTCCTTCGCCGACTGGAGTTCTTCATCGGTCACTTCTTCGCTGCGGATCTTCTTGACTTCGGCATTCACGGCCCGAAGGGTATCCACGGTGCTGGGTGATTTGGTGCTGCCTTCTATCTCGAAAACGCCGGGGTGATCGTAAGCGGCTCCCCACCCGGCACCGACGTCATAGGCGTAGCCGAGCTTTGAGCGGACCTGGCGAAAGAGACGGCTGTGGAAGCCGCCGCCGAGGATATCGGCCATGACCTGGAGGGCAGGGTAGTCCTTATCTTTGAGGATGCCGCCGAGGTGGCCCATGGCGAAGGAGGTTTGCGTCACGTCGGGCTTGGTGGCGAGATAGACGCCTGGCTTGGCCTGGTTATCGACCTTGGGGAAGGGAGGCACAGGGGGCTGTGAGTAGTTCCAGGTGCCGAAGAGTTTTTCGATTTTGGCCTTCATTTCAGCGGCGGAGAAATCGCCCTGAACGGTGAGGATGATGTTGGCGGGGAAGTAGTAGCGCTTGTAGAACGCGATGATGTCGTCGCGGTTGATGTTGGAGACGGTGGAGTGTTCGAGCATCCAGCCGTAGGGGGTGGTGTGGCCGTAGACGATATCCGTGAATTCGCGCGCGGTAATGCCCATGGGTTCGTCATTGCGGCGCTGGATGCCGCTGTGGGCCTGTGTCTTCCAGAGTTCGATCTTATCGGGGCGGAAGGCGGGGTCTGTCAGGACGTCGTGGAAGATGGCCATGACTTCGTCGGTGCGTTCCTTGAGCGTGGAGAAGCCGACGGAGCCGGCACCTTCGCCGATTTCGCTTTCGACGCTGGCGGCGATGTTTTCGAGTTGCTCGTCAATCTGGTCGCCGGAGAGTTTGGACGTGCCGCCGCTGCGGATGGCGTCGCCGGTGGCGGAGGCGAGGCCGGCTTTACCGGCGGGATCAAAGAGATTGCCGGTACGGACCAGGGCGGAGCCACTCACGAGAGGGAGCTCGTGGTTTTCAAGAAGATAGACCTTCATGCCGTTGGCGAGGGTGGTCTCTTCGATTTTCGGGAGCTGGATTTGCGGGAGGGGTGGAAATTTGATGGCTTTCCAGGATGCAGGAGGGGCGGTGGAGGCTGGTTTGGGTGCCGGGGATTGAGCGAAGATCGGAAGCACGAGCGCGCAGAGGATTAGGGTGAGGATTCGGAGTTGGCGTGTCGCTCCCTTGCGGTCGCGGCTTCTCAGTATGGCTTGGCGTGCGGCGGGCGATGCGGCGCGTATTGCGGTTGGGTGTGTGGGGCGCAATTGGGTTCTCACTTGGCGGCTCCTTCAGCGGGCGGGTAGGTCAGGGCGATGGTGCGGTTTTCAGGGACCAGATATTGGCGGGCTACGCGCTGCACGTCTTCGGCAGTCACCTTGTCGATGTCGTCAATGGACGTGAAGAGCTTGCGCCAATCTCCGAAGTTGGCCTGATAGGACGTGAGTAGCTGCGCGAGGCCGGAGTTGCTGTCGAGTTGACGGATCAGACCGGCGCGGGTTTTGGTTTTGGTGCGGGCGAGGGTTGCGTCGTCGACTTTGGTGTTTTTGAAATTGGCGATCACCTGGTCGAGTTCCTTTTGGTTCTCTTCGGCTGAGTGCCCGCGTGCCGGCACCAGATAGAAGTAAAACAAGTTCGGGTATTTGCTGCCTGGCATGGACGCACCGGCTCCGGCGTCGAGCGAGAGGCGTTTGTCGCGCACCAGGTCCTTATAGATAATGCTGGTGCGGCCGCCGGAGAGGATGTCGGCGACGACATCGAAGACAGGGTCATCGGGGCTCTGCTGATCAGGCCGGTGGTAGGCGAGAATTTCGACGGGCTGCGCGGGCGATTCCACCTCGACGCGGCGGGGGCCTTCCTGTTTTGGCTCAATGGTTGTGACAGGCGGCGGCATGGGGCGCTTCTGGAGGCGTCCGAAATACTCGGTGGCGAGCGCTTTCATCTTCGCGGGCTGGACGTCGCCGACGATGGCGATGGTCATGTTGGCCGGGACGTAGTATTTCGCGAAGAAGGCTTCGGCATCGGCGGCGCGGAGACCTTCGATGTCGCTGGCCCAGCCGACGGTTGGTTCGCGGTAGGGATGTGCGGATATGGCGGTGGCCAGCAGTTGTTCGAAGAGCTTGCCATCCGGGCTGGATTCGGTCCTCATGCGGCGCTCTTCGCGGACTACGGCGCGTTCCTTGTAGAATTCACGGGTTACCGGGTGGAGGAAGCGGGCGGATTCGAGGTAGAACCAGAGTTCGACGCGATTGGCGGGGAAGTTGTAGAAGTACTCGGTGGAATCTTCCTGGGTTCCGGCGTTCATGCCGACGCCGCCGTTTTCCTCGATGATTTGGGGGTAGAGGTTGGGGACGACGAAGGAATCGGCCTTATCGGCGGCCTTTTCGACGGCGGCCTGGAGGGCTTCGAGCTTTTTGGGGTCGGGCTTGGGGACTTTACGCTGTTCGGCTTCGAGGGCGTCCCAGGCGCGTTCGACCTGAGCGAGGGCGGCCTTTTCGCCGGCCCAGTTGGTGGTGCCGATGACGTCCGTGCCCTTGAAGGCGATGTGCTCAAACATGTGGGCGAGGCCGGTTTTGCCCTTGGGGTCATCGACGGAGCCGACGTTGACGTAGGTGTGGAAAGAGACGACGGGGGCGTTGTGGCGTTCGAGAACGATGAACTTCAGGCCGTTGGGGAGGGTGAATTCGGTGACGCGTTTTTCGAACTGTTTGAGGTCCTGCGCGGGGAGGGCGGTGGCCAGGAAGACGGCCAGCGCGGTGGGGAGGAGGATTTTTGAGAGATTCACGATTTTGACCCTATAGGACAATGTAGCGGATTGGGACTGGTAGCGGGTGACGGTTGGGGCGGGGAGTCGAAAAAACGAATCCGATTTGGGGGTAAGTGTTTGTTTTGTAGCTGGTTGGCTGTCGTTTTGCGGGGTGGGCTTTGGGGGGCTGCGGGCGAAAATACAAAACGGAGCCGATTTTTTGGGGGAGGCGTGGGCGGGAGATTCGGGCTCGGGCTTGCAAGTGGCGGAAATGCAACTCGAAAAAACGAATCCGATTGGCGGAATACAGGCGAAATTACAAAACGAAGCCGATTTACTGGTCATGGCGCGAGCCTCCTCGCATGAAATCTACCACGCGGCGGATGAGGAGACGGTCGACTGATTTATTAAAGTATTGATTCTAAGCTGGATATAGTTGCAACTTCGACCGCACTCCGGGATGGTGCAGGTCAGCTTTCGACGGTGGAGTAGGAGAACGAGCGACGAATAGCACGGCTCGTTCTCCCCTCATCGAACCGGACGTGCGGATTTCCCGCATCCGGCTCTCCTGAAGACTCTCGCCTCAGGCATGCGCAGGCAGTTGTGCGGTTTTGC
>CAIQWJ010000078.1 GCA_903875575.1 uncultured Acidobacteriia bacterium
CGCCGGATTCACAATGTCGTTCGCGCCCACAATCAGCACCACGTCCGTATTCGCCATCTCGGGATTGATATCTTCCATCTCGATCAGCTTGTCGTACGAGACATCCGCCTCGGCCAGCAGCACGTTCATGTGCCCCGGCATGCGGCCCGCCACCGGATGAATGGCGAACTTCACGTCCACACCTTTCTTCGTCAGCGCGTCCGCCAATTCGCGAATCTTGTGCTGCGCCTGCGCCACAGCCATCCCGTAGCCGGGGATGATCACGACGCTGCTCGCCATTTCCAGAATCTGCGCCGCTTCCTCCGCAGTCGCCGAACGCACCGGCCGCGCCTCGGTCCCGTGCGCCGCCGCCTGCAACTGGCCGAACGAGCCAAACAGGACGTTGGTGAACGACCGGTTCATCGCCTTACACATGATGATCGAAAGGATGAAGCCCGACGAACCATCCAGCGCGCCCGCAATAATCAGCAGCTTGTTGTTGAGCGCGAAACCCATCGCGCAGGCCGAAAGCCCGGCGTAAGAGTTGAGCAGCGCAATCACTGTGGGCATATCCGCGCCGCCGATCGGCATGATGAGGAATACACCGAATGTCATCGCGAGGACGACGAAATACGGAAAGAGATCCGTACGTTCCGGATGCAGTACCAAATAGACACCGATCCCAATAGCCGCAAACAGCACGCCGAGATTGACGAACAGTTGCCCCTTGTAAGTGATGGGCCGGCCAGGCAGGATCTCCTGTAGTTTGCCGAAGGCCATCAGACTGGCAGTCACCGTCAGAAATCCGAGCAGCGTTTCCAGCACCAGCGCGCCCATGGTGAAGCCATGCGGCAACTGCCGGTAATACTCGGCGGTTCCAATGAGCGCCGAAGCCAAAGCGCCGCAGGACTGCGAAATCGCCGTCCTTTGCGGCACGGCGGTCATGGGCATCAGCAGCGCCAGCGGCGCGCCAATGGCGAGGCCGATGAACATCG
Source organism: uncultured Acidobacteriia bacterium (assembly GCA_903875575.1). Taxonomy (GTDB): domain Bacteria; phylum Acidobacteriota; class Terriglobia; order Bryobacterales; family Bryobacteraceae; genus BOG-234. Next base: position 975 of record CAIQWJ010000078.1, read on the forward strand.
CGGCCAGAATCCACTCGTAGTTAAAGATCTCCTGGCGCATCAACGTGCCGACGACGGCCAGCAGCATGCCCACCTGACCCGCGAAAACGCCGCGTCGCGACGTGGCCGGCGAACTCATCCACTTCAACGCCAGGATGAAACCGGCGGCGGCCACAATGTAGAGAAATTGGTAGACGCTCATTTGGCGGCGGGCTCCCGCTTCTTGAACATCTTCAACATACGGTCCGTGATCATATAACCGCTGACCAGGTTCGTTGTGGAAGAGACGATGGCGATAAAGCCCAGCACGCGTGAAAGCGTGGAAACTTCTTTTTCTCCGCTGATCATGATCGCGCCCACTACGGAGATGGCGGCGATCGCGTTCGTCAGCGACATCAGCGGCGTATGCAGCAGCGGCGAAACCTTGCGGATCAGTTCAAAGCCCAGAAACGCCGACAGCATGAAAACGTAAAGTCCAAATTCGTAATTCATCAGCCCATTACCTCCAGCACCCGCGGATGCACAACTTTACCTTCAAACGTCACCAGCGTTTCGCGAATGATTTCGTCTTCGCGATTGATCGCCAGCGCGCCGTCTTTGACCATCGGCTTGAGAAACGCGATCAGGTTCGTCGCGTACATCTGGCTCGCGTCCTGCGGTGCCATGGATGCCATGTTGACCGGCCCCAGAATCGTCACGCCGTTGTGGACCACGGTTTCGCCGGCCCGCGTGAGTTCGCAGTTGCCGCCGCGTTCCGCCGCGATATCGACAATCACCGAACCGGGCAGCATGCGTTCCGCCATTTCCTTCGTCACCAGCACCGGAGCCTTCCGTCCGGGAACGGCGGCCGTCGTGATGACCACATTCATATCTTTCAGCACGTTGCCGAGCAGTTCACGCTGCTTCTTATAGAAAGCCTCGTCCATGGCTTTCGCGTAGCCGCCGGTGCCCTCGGCGCTTTCGCCCATATCGAGCACCACGAACTTCGCGCCCAGACTTTCGATCTGTTCCTTCACTGCGGCGCGAACGTCGTAAGCGGAAACCATCGCGCCCAGACGTTTCGCAGTGGCGATGGCCTGTAATCCGGCCACGCCCGCACCCAGAATCAGCACCCGCGCGGCCGCGATGGTGCCTGCGGCGGTCATCATCATGGGGAAAAGCTTGGGAAGAGTGAGAGCGGCCAGCAGCACGGCTTCGTAACCAGCGATGCTGGCCATGGACGACAGTACGTCCATACTCTGGGCGCGTGTGATTCGCGGGACCAATTCGAGCGCGAACAAAGATGCGCCGGTCGCCGCGATTTTGGCGTTTTCTTCCTTCGCGGTCAGCGGTTCGGCGAAGCCCAGCAGAACCTGTCCGGGCCGAAGCAAGGCCAAATCCCCGGTTCCGTTGACCGGATTTGCCCCGAGGGTGCGGGCCTGAGCGATGACCTGTGCTTTTTGGAAGACTTCGGCGCGGGTGGCGAGGGTGACGCCCCGTTTTGTGTAATCGTCGTCAGTGAATCCGGCTTCAGTTCCGGAGGAAAACTCGGCGATGACTTCGAAACCCGCCTTTTTCAACGTCTCGCATGCGCGAGGGGTAAGAGCTACTCTTCGTTCACCCGGGAAAGTCTCCCTGGGCAATCCTACAATAACGGCCATCCAGCGGGCCTCCCTCTAAAACATCGATGATAGCCGATGCCCTGGTTTGGCGAACCGCCGGAGCCGGATTGGCTGATCCAAACCGCTGGAAACCATCCAAAAACGACTGCGTCCGTGTAACACCCGAATGTATACCAATGGCTAACGGGTACCTTCCCTTCAGAACAGCCCGGTTGGCGGCAGCGCACCTAAAAAACAGAGTTTTTTATGGGATTTTCGCTGTTTTTCTCTGCCCGGACGGCGTGCCGTGGCCCATTTCCAGCGCCCCGACCGGGGAGTAGTACAGGACTCCGGCAATTGTCGGCACCGGAAATTAAAGTCATCCTGAACCTGTAACGAAGGACGCACATGACACACCACGGAATGCCCAGACAATATGACGCCAGCGAGTTCTCCGAACTGCATGCCCTGAATGCCCGGCACGGTTGCCAGGTATTCGGCTTCGATCCGGCACATGCACGCCACGCCAACGCGATATGGGGCACCCTCCCGGCGTATGTGGGAATCAACGTGCCCCCTATGTGGGCGATCTCTGGTTCAAGCCCCTCTGTTCACGCTTCGCACTCCATTCTGGAAAGTTAGGTCCTGCCATGAAGAACATGACCAGCATGATGAAATCCATCGCCACCGCATGCATGACGCTGCTGTTCGCGTCGGCAATCGTTTGGGGCGGCGACGAAAAGTTGTCGCCGGAACTGAAAGCGATGACCTCGGCGGCTCCCGACGCCGAGATCATCATTCAGTACAAGACGGCCCCCACGCGGGCGCACCACTCGAGGGTCGCCGCTCTCGGTGGCAAACTCCACCAGGAAATGACCAACGTCCGCGCGGCGCATTACTCCGTGCCGGTATCGCAACTCCGCTCGCTGGCGAACGATCCTGACATCGCCTACATCTCGCCGAATCGCCCGGTGTCCGGTTCGCTGAACATCACGGCGGCAACAGTCCACTCGGATGTGGCCAACACGGCGGGCTATACGGGGCGTGGCATCGGCGTCGCTGTCATCGACAGCGGCATTTCCAACATGCAGGAATTTCAGACTGGTGTGGGCACGATCGTCTATCAGCAGTCTTTCGTACCGCAAACGAACCCACTCTCTATCACCTGCCCCGCCGCTGCCCAGCTCAACACCTGGTACGCGGCCTCGCTGAATCTGACGGGCGGCATCGCGCCCTACTCGGTCGCGATTACCGCCGGCAGTCTGCCGACGGGCCTGTCATTCGATTCTGCGTCGTACAACGTTGAAGGCGTTGCAACGAAGCTGACAAGTGGCGCGAGCGTCACGTTTTCCCTGACCGATTCCTGGGGCAACACAGCATCCCAGAACTGTTCCATGAGCGTGACTGCCGCTTCCGCAACCGTCAGCGCGTGGGCCCGGAATAACTTCCAGCTGAGCTGCGGTTCCGCCGGAGGCACCGTTGGCTCCTGGTTCGATGCGCTTCCACCGTCTCCCGGCGGCACCGCACCGTACACGTTCTCTATGTGGGGTGGTTTGCCGGCCGGACTCTCGCTGGATACGACTTCCGGGGCGATCTACGGAGTCCCCGGTACCAGCGGAGTTTATAACTTCACGATGCAGGTCAGGGACGCCTGGGGTAACTGGGATAGCCAGGCCTGCAATGTCAACATTGCCGCGCAGCCGGCAGTGCAATACAAACAGCCGAACGACGAATACGGACACGGAACGCACGTAGCCGGCATCATCGGTTCGAATGGCAGTGGGTCGGTGTATGTCGGCATGACCCCCGAAGTGAACCTGATCAATCTGCGCGTACTGGATCAGAACGGCCACGGCACTGACGCCACCGTGATCCAGGCGATCAACACGGCTATCTCTCTGGCAAAGACCTATAACATCAAGGTGATTAACCTGTCGCTGGGGCGGCAGGCATTCGAACCCGCCGCTCAGGATCCCCTCTGCCAGGCCGCCGAAGCGGCATGGAGAGCGGGCATTGTAGTGGTGGTCGCGGCCGGCAATCAGGGCCGCAACAACTCCGCCGGCAACAACGGCTACGGCACCATCGGCGCACCCGGCAACGATCCCTACGTAATCACGGTCGGTGCCATGAAGACCGGTGGCACAACCACACGCACCGACGATATGATCGCCAGTTACAGTTCGAAAGGCCCGACGGCATATGACCACTACGTGAAGCCTGATATCGTCGCACCGGGCAATAGGATCGTCTCCACGATGCAGTCCGGCGCGACTTTGAGCAATCTCTATCCATCCAACCGGGTGAACGGCGACATGGTCACTCTGAGCGGTACGAGCATGGCGACGCCGGTGGTGAGCGGCGCTGCAGCCATTCTGCTTTCGAAGACCCCTTCGCTGACACCCGATCAGCTCAAAGCCCGGCTGATGAAAACAGCCACCAAGACCTTCCCTGCGAGCAGCACCGCGGTGGACCCCTTGACGCACATTTCATACACCAGCTACTACGACATCTTCACCGTGGGCGCAGGCTATCTCGATATCACCGCGGCCCTGGCTGATACCAACACGGCCACCGGCAGCGCGGCCTCCCCCTCGGTCACGATCAACCCGTCCACAGGCGCTGCCACGCTCAACGGTGTCAACGCCAAAAATGTAATCTGGGGGACAAATCTGGTGTGGGGTTCAAATCTGGTGTGGGGTTCGACGGTGTCAGGCCAAAACCTGGTCTGGGGTTCAACCAGCGGCATAAATGCAACGAACGTCGTTTGGGGAACCAATGTAATTTGGGGGACGGGGGCGACGGGGCTAAACGTCGTATGGGGGACCTCCAACAGTCTGGCGGCCGAAGATCTAACCGTGGCAATTAACGGCGAGCCGTAGAACTACAGAGAGGAGGCGATATGGCACACAACAGGCTTGCAACAAAACTATTTCTGTACGGAGTACTGGTCATGGGTGCCATCGCACTCGTGACCACGGCGGCTCAGCTTTCCATCGCTGACCCGATAAAGTTCGCCTGCTATCTGGGGCTGGCGCTGATTGCCGCAGTCCTAAAAGTCACGTTACCCGGCATCACGGGGACCCTGACCGTCAACTACGTGTTCGTGCTGATCGGTCTGGCCGATCTGACTTTGCCGGAGTGCCTGATTGCGGCGACGCTGGGGACTGTTGTGCAGTGCGTCGCTCATGCGAAGGCGCGGCCGAGCGCGGTGCAGGTTTTGTTTAATGTCGCGAATATCGCGGTCGCGGTGGTGGTATGCGGGCAGGTGTTTTCTTCGCCGTATCTGATCTCGCACGGGATCGGACTGCTGATGCGTCTCACGTTTGCTTCGATCACTTACTTCCTGCTGCACACGTTTGCGGTAGCTTCGATCATCGCGCTTACGGAAGCCAAGTCTCTGCTGCGGGTCTGGCGGGAGTGTTACCTGTGGGTGTTCCCGTTCTTCTTCCTGGGCGCGGCGTTCGCCTCCGGATTTCATCATCTGACTGAGCGTTTTGGATGGCAGAATGCGATGCTGGCGCTGCCGGGCATCTACATTCTCTACAGCGCCTATCACTTCTACCTGGGGCGGCTGCAGAACGAAAAACGTCATGCGCAGGATATCGCGGGACTACACCTTCGAACGATTGAAGCGCTCGCGCTCGCTATCGACGCGAAGGACCAGACGACGCACGATCACTTACAGCGTGTCCACGTTTACGCGAGCGAGATTGCGAAGGAACTGAATCTGACCGACCTCGAAATGGAAGCGCTGCAGGCAGCGGCCATGCTGCATGACATCGGCAAGCTGGCAGTGCCGGAGCACATCGTTTCGAAGCCCGGAAAGCTGACGCCGGAAGAATTCGAAAAGATGAAGATTCATCCCGCGGTAGGCGCGGAGATTCTGGAGAGGGTGCAGTTTCCCTATCCGGTGGCCGCGGTGGTGCGGTCTCACCACGAGAAGTGGGATGGCACGGGGTATCCGGACGGGCTGAAGGGCGAAGAGATCCCGATCGGCGCGCGGATTCTTGCCGTGGTGGACTGCCTGGACGCGATCGCGGCAGACCGGCAATATCGTAAGGCACTGCCGCTCGACCAGGCCATGGGGATGATCGCCGAGCAATCCGGCAAGGCCTTCGATCCGAAGATTGTGGCGATTCTCCAGCGACGTTACAGGGAACTGGAAGTCATGGCGCGAAAAGAGCCGCTGCCAGTGCTGGAACTGTCTTCGAACTCGCCGGTGGAGCGGGGCGAGCGGCCGGCGGCCGGCTTTGAGGAGACGCGGGCGGATGCGTCGATGCACGACAAGCTGGGGTTCCTGACGCAGATTGCGGCGGCGCGGCAGGAAGTGCAGACTTTGTTTGAGTTGTCCGACGATCTGGGACAGTCGGTTTCGCAGAGCAACGCTCTGGCGATTTTTGCTTCCAAGCTGAAGATCATGATCCCGCACGATCTGGTTTGCATCAGCACGATCCGGGATGGAGTCCTGATGCCGGACTTTACGGCGGGAAGCGAGCAGAAACTATTTTCGTCGCTGCGGATTCCGGTTGGTCAGGGGCTTTCCGGATGGGTGGCGGAGAACAATTCGCCGGTCGTGAACGGGAATCCGGCGGTGGAGCCGGGATACCTGAACGACCCTACCGTGATTACGAACCTGAAATCCGCGCTGGCGATTCCGCTGGAGGAAGACGGCAGCGCGATCGGCGTGCTCAGTCTGTACTCAAAGGAAAAGAACGCGTTTAGCAGGGATCATTTGCGGGTGTTACAGGCACTGGGACCGAGACTTGGCGCGGCACTGAGCAATGGACGGAAGCTGAGCGAGGCGCAGGATAATGCTGTAACGGATTATCTGACGGGGCTACCGAATTCGCGCTCGCTCTACCTGCATCTGGATGCCGAGATGGCGCGATGCAGGCGGCGTCAGGCGACGCTTGGCGTGTTTCTCTGCGATCTGGATGGGTTCAAGAAGGTGAACGACGAGTTCGGACATCTGGAAGGAAACCGGGTGCTGGCGGCAGTTGCGGCGGCGTTGAAAGAATGCTGCCGGGGTTACGACTATGTGGCGCGGATGGGCGGCGATGAATTTGTGGTGCTGGCACCGGACGTCAGGCGGGCCGACCTGGAGGAGAACCTCCAGCGCTTCCGCGATGCGGTGGAACTCACGGGAATCCGGCTTGGCTATGCGGGTCTTTCGACAAGCATAGGCGCGGTGGTCTTCGAGCCTTCTGAAGGCGACGTGGATGCGGATGCCGTGCTGGCGGAAGCTGACCGGAAGATGTATGCCAATAAGCGGCGCAGCAAGATGCTGACCAGCATTCCACAAGAGCCGGTGGCGCTGCCTGTCAGCCTGCGCGGACCCGAACTGGGTCCGGAAGAGTGTCTGGAACTGCTGGCACGGGGGCGCAGCGTCTCGGTCAGCGTTCATTGAAGGCTGAGAAGGACGCCGGCCGGAGTTTGTGTCCCGCCAACTGAAGCCAGCAGAACCTGATCACCCGCGCTCACTGCGGGGACGACGATGTTGAGCTGGTAGACCCCGGTACTGGTCATACCGGCGAAAAGGACCTGCGCCGCTGTGCCGCCGATCGTGACAGAGACGGGGTTTGTGGTGGCGGCCGCGCCAGACCAGGCTTTGCCTGCCGGGATGGCGGGCGTGGTGGGGCCGAAGCCAACTCCGTATAGTTCGAGGATTTCACCGGCGCGAACAGGGCGCGTACTGAAGCTGAACTTTCCTGAAGGACCCTCCAGATCATACTTGCCGGAAGCGTAGGCACCGGTGCCAGCCGGAGTCAGGATCACTCCCGCCGCATAGCTGCTGCCGGGAAGCAGACTGAATGAGGGGCCATAGGCTGCGAGCGTCACGGTGGAACTGGTGTTGCCTGTGGCTGTGGTCACGACCACAGGGACTGTTCCGGTATTCGTATCGTTGGGTGCCTGGAGGTTGATTTGGGTGGGGCTGACGGACCACAGATAGGCGGCTTTGCCATCGATAGTCACGCTGGTGCCCGCGAGTGTGGTGGGGAAGTTACCCGTCCACGTGGCCGTGCTGGTAGCGAGACCCGTGCCGTAAATGGAGATCCAGGAGCCTGGCTGGATGACAGGAGTGGAACTATATAGCGGGACGACGCCGCCGGTCGTCACAGTAGGCTGAGCGGCGGTCAGTGTGAGTTTCACGACCGGAGAAGATACGCTACCGGAAGCCACGGTGATGGAGGCCGTGCCGGCGACAGCGGCGGTATTGGCCGGTACGGCAGCGGTCAGTTGGGTGGCGCTGACATAAGTAGTGGGCAGCGGCGTCCCATTCCATTGAACGGTTGCGCCGGAAACGAACCCAGTCCCGTTGACAGTCAGGGTAAAGGCGGCTCCGCTGGCGGAAACTGTCGCGGGACTGAGCGTGGCAATGGCGGGCGGCGGATTGACGGGGAAAGTGATCGACGCGGAACTGACGCCCGCAAAACTCACGGTAATACCGACGTTGCCCGCAGCGGCAAACTGGCTGGCGGTGATGGCGGCGGTGAGTTGCGTGGCGCTGACAAACTTCGTGGTCAGCGGTGTCCCGTTCCATTGGACAGTGGCACCCGAAATGAAGCCGCTACCATTCACCGTAAGGGTGAAGGCGGCGCCGCCAACGGCAGCGGAGGCGGGGCTGAGGCCAGAAATTGCAGGCGGGCCGTTAATAGCGAGTGTGGCACCGGCAGAAGATACGCCCGCGAGAGATACCTGAATGGCAGCCGTACCGACGGTGGTAATCAGGCCTGTGGGGACGGCGGCGCTAACCTGCGTCGCCGTCACGAAGGTGGTGGGGAGAGGGGAACCGTTCCACTGGACAACTGCACCCTGCGCAAATCCTGTCCCGGTTACACCCAGAGTGAAGGCTGGCATGCCGGCGATGACGGAGGCCGGACTCAGGGACGTAATCGCGGGGGGAGCATTGATGGTGAAGGTTACGGTTGATGTAGTGGTGCCTGCGGAGTTCACCGCCACGGTGGCGGTGCCAGCCATTGCCACCAGACTGGCCGGAATATAGGCGCTCAGCTGGGTGGCGCTGATGAAGCTCGTGGAGAGCGCGGAGCCGTTCCACTGGACAATCGCGTTCTGGGCGAAGTTCGTCCCGTTCACCGTCATGCTCAAAGCAGGGCCGGTCGCGATGGCGGAAGCCGGACTCAGCGTTGTCAGCGTGGGGGGCTGGGGCGTGAGGGTGAAGTTCGCCGTGCCCGAAATATTTCCGCCCGAGACGACTGCGACCGGCACTGTGCCAGCTCCGTTGATCAGACTGGCAGGGACAGAAGCGGTTAACTGCGTGGCACTGACGACCTTCGTAACCAGAGACGTACTGTTCCACTGCACGACCGCGCCCGTGAGGAAACCAGTACCGTTGACCGTCAGGGTGAACGCCGCACTATACGCGGTGGCCGAGGACGGATTCAACGAGGTGATGGCCGGTGGCGGCAGCGGATTGACCGAAAAGGTCACAGGCGAAGAGACGCCTCCGGGAGATACGACGGTGATGGCGGGGTTGCCCGCCGCAGCAATCAGCGCCGCAGTTACCGCGGCGGTGACCTGAGTGGCATTCACCACCGTCGTCACAAGGCGCGAACCATCCCACTGCACCACGGAACCCGGAAGGAAATTCGTCCCGTTCACGGTCAAAGTGAAGGCCGCACCTGTCGCGACAGCCGATGCGGGACTCAAACTCAAGATGGCCGGAACCGGCAGCGGATCGACAGTGAAATTTGCGGCTATGGAGGTATTGCCGCCGGAAAGCACGGTGACCACAACCGTAGTTGCGCTGGCAATCAAAGGTGCCGTCACAGAGGCAGTCAGTTGAGTGGCGTTGACGACTTTGGTTGTTAACGCGGCATTGTTCCAGCGCACGACCGCTCCGGCGATGAAGCCAGATCCGTTCACTGTCAAAGTGAAGGCCGCGCCTGCTGCGGTGATCGAGGACGGGTTCAGAGCGGAGATGGCAGGGGTTGGATTGGCCACCGTCAGAGAAACATTGATGGTGGCGGTGGCACCGGCGGAATCCTTCACGGTGACGGGAAACGGGAAAGTGCCAACCAGGGTGGGGGTTCCGCTCAGCAGGCCGCCGGCGCTGAGGGAGAGCCCTTTCGGGATGCCGGTGGCCGACCAGGTGTAGCCTCCGGCACCGCCGACAGCAGTGAAAGTGACACCCGGATAAATGACACCGACGATCACGGATTGAAGGGACGTGGGGCCGATGATGCTGAGAGGAACGGGCACCATCTGGCGAATACGGTTGTCGGCAGTATCGGCGATGTAAACGTTACCGGACGCATCGAGGGCAAGACCCTGAGGAGCGCCGAGTTCCGCATTGGTGGAAGGGCCGCCATCGCCGAGCGAAGCGCCTCCTCCGGCGATGGTGACGATATTGCCCCCGAAGATTTTTCGGACGACATTGTTTACCGTATCCGCGACATAGACGACGCCATTGGCACCCGCGGCGACTCCGGACGGAGCGTTGAGCTGCGCGGCGGTGGCAGCGGCACCATCGCCGGCGTAGCCGGGGTTACCGTTGCCAGCCACGGTTGAAATGGTGCTACCCGTGATCTTCCGAATGCGATTGTTGCCGGAATCCGCAATGTAGAGATTGCCGGAGGTATCGAGCGAAACTGCCATGGGGTTGTTGAGTTGAGCCGTGGCAGGGGAACCGCCGTCACCACCAAACCCAGGGTTGCCGTTACCGGCATAGGTGGCGATTGTGGTACCAGTGACTTTGCGAATACGGTTGTTGCCGGCATCGGCAATGTAGAGGTTGCCGGAGGAATCGACGGCAACTCCGAGCGGCTGATTGAGCTGAGCGTTGGTGGCTGGGCCGTTGTCGCCCGCGAAGCCGGCGGTACCGTTGCCGGCAACCGTAGAGATGATGCCGGACGACGAGATTTTGCGGACCCGGTTGTTGGCCGAGTCCGCGATATAGAGGTTGCCGGAGGCGTCCGCCGCGACTGACGACGGCTGATTGAGTTGGGCCGCACTCGCAGATCCGGCGTCACCACTGAAACCGGCCGTGCCGGTGCCCGCCACGGTATTTATGACTCCGCTGGCCGAGATGCGCCGAATCCGATTGTTGGGGAGATCGGCAACATAGAGATTGGCTGACGAGTCGAGCGCGACGCTCCAGGGGAAATGAAGCTGGGCTGTCACGGCGGATCCTGTATCGCCGGAAAAGCCCGAGGTGCCGTTGCCCGCGACTGTGGTAATTACTCCGGCGGCAACCTGACGAATGCGGTTGTTACCGTAGTCGGCGATGTAGAGATTGCCGGAGATGTCGACAGCAATGAGAAACGGCCGATTCAACTGAGCGGAGACAGCCGGACCATTATCGCCGCTGAAGGCCTGAGTTCCCTTCCCTGCGACAGTGTTGATCACGCCGTTTGCAACTTTGCGGATGCGGTTGTTGTAGTAATCGGCGATGTAGATATTGCCAGCGGCATCCAGCGTAACGCCGGTGGGGGCGTTGAGTTGGGCAGCGGTAGCAGGGCCGCCGTCGCCTCCATAGCCTGGAACGCCGTTGCCCGCGATGGTGCCAATGACGCCGGCGGAGACCAGGCGGATGCGGCTGTTGCCGCAATCGGCGATGTAGAGGTTGCCGGAGGCATCGATGGCAACGCCACGGGGGGCGTTGAGTTGGGCGCTTGTGGCGGGACCGTTGTCTCCACTGAAGCCCGCCGTCCCGTTGCCCGCAACCGTCGTGATGACGCCGCCTGAGACTTCGCGAACAACGTTGTTGCCCTGATCTGTAATGTAGAGATTATCGAGAGAATCGAAGGCCAGGCCGGAAGGGGAATTCAGCTGGGCGGCTGCGGCGGGGCCGTTATCGCCGCCGTAGCCTGCAACGCCAGTCCCGACCACCGTGGTGATGGTGCCGTTGGAGACCTTGCGGATCACATGGTCCGAGGATGACGAAATATAGAGATTACCGGCTGAATCGAGCGCGATGCCGTACGGGTTGTGGAGTTGAGCGGCTACCGCGGGACCGTTGTCACCGGTGTAGCCCTGAGTGCCGTTGCCTGCGACGAGAGTGATGACTCCGGAAACAGCACCGAGCCGAAGGACGGTGTTGCCATCGGCGAAGAAGAGGTTGCCTGCGGGATCGACCGCCATGGCAGTCTGCGGGCCGTAAAGACTGGCGGACGCACCAGGCAGATTGACCGGAAGCGCACCGCCGGCGATGGTGGAAATGTTCCAGGATTGGGCGTAGACAGGGGAGAACAGAACCAGGACTTTCACACAGAGTGCACAGAGGTTCCACAGAGAGCACAGAGAAAACCCGTTACGCCGCATCCTCGGTATGTTCGGCTGTTTTGAGTGAAAACTTTATTGGAGGTCTTTGCTCTTGCCCTGGTTGCAGGCCTGACAAAGGGTCTGGAGGTTGTCCAGACGATCAGAACCGCCGCGGAAGATGGGGATGATGTGGTCGGCTTCGAGGATGCCTCCCCTCGCTTTGCGTATCTGACAGGTGTACTGATCGCGTCAGGTACGACAGGAAGGCCTTTCGGGGTGTCGCGATATGGATTGTTGGCAGCGGTTGGTCAGGCGTTTGATTTGGGTGGCGAGTTCCGGAGCGTCTTTGAGCTCGAAGTCGACGCCGAGGAACAGGATCTGCATGGCCAGGTTCTCCCAGGTTGCGGCCCCGATTTCGAGATAGCAGGTTTGCTTGTCCACTGGTTCCACAAGGCCTATACCGGGATATAGGCGTGGGGCTATGGCTTCGGCGGAGACGAGGAGTTTTACTTTTGCCCGGCAGATTGGGCTGGCCCAGGCTCCTTTTGCGACGTAGACTGCCAGATCGGCGGCGGGCGGCTCGCGCGGGAGGAAGCGGGCTCCGGCGGTTACTTTGGGCTGGATGCGATCAACGCGAAATGTGCGCCAGGCTTCCCGAGTGGTGTCCCAGGCTACCAGGTACCAGCGGCGGCCGGTGTTCACCAGGCGGTGTGGTTCCACAGAGCGGACGGTCGCAGTGCCGGTGCGGTCGTTGTAGCGGAAGCGCAGGGTTTGGAGGTCGCGGCAGGAGCCCGCGAGAGTGGTGAGCAGGCTGGCCGCGACCGAGGATTCCGTGCGAGCCGGCATGACGATGGCGGATTGGAGGGCTGCCACGCGTCGGCCGAGCCGCGGCGGCATGATTTGTTCGATTTTGGCGAGGGCGGAGACGGAGGCTTCTTCGACGCCCTCGATGTTGCCGGTGGCGTTGGAGCGGAGGCCGAGAGCTACGGCGATGGCTTCGTCGTCATTGAGAAGGAGCGGGGGCATTGTGGAACCGGCTCCGAGTTGATAGCCGCCTTCCGCACCTGCGGCGGAGTGGACGGGATAGCCGAGAGAGCGAAGTTTATCGACGTCGCGACGGAGAGTGCGGGGGGTGATTTCGAGGCGGGCGGCAAGGTCCTGACCGGTCCAATAGCGGCGGCCCTGGAAGAGCGACAGCAGGCGGAGGAGGCGCGCGGAAGTTCCCAGCATGGCTTCAGTGTGACATTATTTGAGGACTGAAGTTGTCCGCAATGACTGATACGCTCTCCACATGACTACCTGCAAGACAATCACACTCGATTTTGACGAAGAAATGAAGAATACGCGAAAGCTGCTGGAGCGCGTGCCGCTGGACGACGCGCATCGGGGTTACAGGCCACATGAGAAGTCGATGCCGCTCGATCGGCTGGCGACGCATGTGGCGGAACTGCCGGGATGGATGAAGGTCGCGCTCGAACAGGAAGTGCTGGAGATGCAAGCGGGGTTTCAGCCGCGCATTGCGGGATCGACGGCGGAGTTGCTGGAGATCTTCGATCAGGCGGCGGCATCGGGGCGCGCGGCGATTGACACGGTGAGCGATGAGGCCATGACGAAGAACTGGACTTTCCGGTTCGGGACGATGTTCGAGATGACTTCTCCGCGACCGAATGTGGTGCGGAGTTTCATCAATCATCTGGTGCATCATCGGGCGCAGTTGGGCGTTTACCTGCGACTGAATGAGATCGCAATTCCCGGGATGTACGGGCCGTCGGCGGACGACGGTAATTTCCGCTATCGGACCGAGGACAAGTCCGTCGCCAGCGAGTAGGTGCCGTTCGCAGCTTTGTCGATAAAGCGGACGACTACGTTCTGGCCGACGCCGTCGATCCAGCGGTAACGCCAGTCTTCTTCGGCCGGGGCGCTGGCTGTGGCAGGATGTTTTTCCAGTTCGTCAGGCGGGCCGAACTGGATGTAGATGTGGCCGCGGTCGGTGCGCCAGCCGGGATAGGTTGGAGTGAAATGCTCGTTGGCGTAGGCAAGTCGGCGATAGTGTTCCGTTTTATATTCGTTTTCGGGTGTGCCAGGAGTGGGATCGCGGCGGTCCCAGAACTGGATAGCGAACTGCCGCTGTTCCTCAAGCGTGGCTAGTGAGAGGAACGCTTTGCGTTCCTCCTGGGAAATGATATAGACAACTTCCTCATTCAGCCATACCAGCATGTTGGCATTGAATTCCAGTTGACGTGCGGCTAAATCTGCTTGCGGTGTATTGGGATAGAAGATCAAAAGGTCCCGATACTCGACCTCGGCCTGCGCCTTACCCTCTGCACCTCCCTGGCGGGACCAGCTGTCGGCAATTGCGAGCTTTGCCTTCGGCAGGTAGGAACTAGTGGCATAGGTATTGATCAGAGTGTTGAGCGTGAGCCGGGCTGCGAGGTACTGGCCGCGTTCGATGTTCGCGATGGCGCGTTCGTAGAGTACCTGATCGGGCTGCATTGATTGAGTGGGTTGGGACGTCGGTGCTGGTTGTGGAGCAGGTCTCGCCTGCGCGAGGAGAACGGGGTCGACTGCGGATGACTGCGGTTGGCTGGGAAGAATACGCCGGGCACCGGAAGCTGGTTGCGCGGCAGCCGGTGGGAGGGTCTGCGCCAAAAGAGCCAGAGTGCTGATTTCGGATGATTGCCGCACGTTCGGGAAGAATTGTCGGACGTCGGAATCGAACGGTAAGGCGGCCACGGCTGTTATTGCAGTCGCAATGAGAATGGCTGCCGTCACCGCGGGCATGGCCGTTGCGTAACGTCGTTCGGGGCGACCCAGGAGGCGATGAATTCGTTTGACGAGACTGCCGTCGGTGGCGGCAAGCGCTGTCGCGGGATTCGCGCGGCGGTTTTCGAGAGCGGTCAGGGCGGTGGCGAATTCGTGGGCGCCACCGGTGATAGAGATGACCGCGTCGTCACAGCAGTTCTCGCGTTCGGCGCGCATGACGCCGGAGATCCACCAGACTGCGGGGTGGTAGAAGAGGATGCCTTCGACGAAGACCTGGGCGAGATTCACCAGGTAATCGTAACGGCGGATGTGGGCGAGTTCGTGGAGAAGGATGGCCTCGACTTGTCCGGCGGGGAGGCCTGCGAGAAGGCCTACGGGCAACAGGATGACGGGTCGGACGTAGCCGATGACGACCGGGACTTCCGCGAGGCAGGATTCGAGAAGGGCGACCGAGCGGTTCATGTGAAGTTTGGACTGGAGGTGGGTGAGGCGGTCGCGCCAGAGGTCGGGGACGGCGCAGACGCCGGTGCGGCGGAGGCGGCGGGCGGAGAGCCAACTGGCCAGGCCTTTGAGGTGGAAGAGGAGGACGCCGGCGAGCCAGAGTGGGACCAGCCAGGTGGGGTCGTCCGAGTCGTGGGGAGTCACGGTCGATGATGGAGCCGTGGTCGCAGGGGGTGCCACGGCAACGTGCGTGAACGCCGTCCGCGGCAGACGGACCGGCGAATCGGGCAACTCTCGATTCAGCGTCACGGCAAAGGAACAGAGGAGCAGGAGAATCGCGAAGCATGCCGCGCCATAGCGGGCGCGAGGACTTCGGATCAGAAAGAGCGTCACCGCGAGCACGGCCGCTATGGCTGTGCCTTCCCAGAGTGAGTGGACCAGAGTCCGCGCGATTGCGGCGGCAAGTGGCGTGGAGATCGAGGTTTGTAGAGCGTTCATTGTGGATCCTTTGGCGTTGCGAGGTAGAGCGGATTCAGTAGCTGCTGCAACTGCCGACGCTGGTCTGCGAATTGGTTGGGGATCAAAAGGATATCGTCTGGCTGCAATCTCACGTCGGGAAGACGGTGATGCACCATTTCAAAGAGCGGCACCGGGATTTCGCGCCTGATTCCGGTCTTGTCCGGACGGTAAATGTAGGCGATGTGGCCGTAATACTGGGTTAAACCTTCTGCGCGGGCGATCGTCTTAAGAACCGTGGCATCTTCCGGTTTTTTGAAGGGCACTCTTGAGGGATACGTGACGTTTCCGGTCACCCAGACGCTTACGGCCACAACTGACGGCACGCTGACCGTTTCCCCTCCAGTGAGAATGACGTTGAATATCGGGCCGGCACTCAATTGAAGCGCTTCGATGGAGATTCTTCTCGGAGTCTCGGAGTCTGGCGCGGTCAGCAGAACATCGGGTCCGGCATCGTCCGTGGTCGAGCCCGCTTTGGCGAGTGCTTCGAGAAGTGTGATGGAACCGTCGAACTCGAATTGGCCGGGATTCTTTACGGCACCTTCGACGGTGAAACTGTGGAGGGCTGGCTCCTGGATGATCGGGGCGGCGGGAGGCGCAGGCGGAGCAGTTCGCGGGGCGGCAGCTTCGGGCGCCGGTCTTGCCTGAGCGAGGATCACTGGTTCGGGGACCTGAACCGGAGGTAAGGTGCTAAGAGCCGTCTTTGTGGCCTCCGGTAAGACTGTCTGGCGCTGTTGGAGGGCTGCTAGTGAGGTGACCGCCGTTGCAACGAGGATCAGCGCCGTCGGGAGCGGCAGAGCGGGAGCGAAGTTTCGAGTGGGTCGGCGCAGGAGGCGGTGAATTCGTTTGACGAGGCTGCCGTCCGTGGCTGCGAGCGCGGCGGTGGGGTTGGCGCGGCGGTGTTCAAGAGCGGTGAGGGCGGAGGCAAATTCGTGGGCACCGCCGGTGACTTCGACCACGAGATCGTCACAGCAGTTCTCGCGTTCGACGCGCATGACGCCGGAGATCCACCAGACTGCGGGGTGGTAGAAGAGGATGCCTTCGACGAAGACCTGGGCGAGATTCACCAGGTAATCGTAACGGCGGATGTGGGCGAGTTCGTGGAGGAGGATGGCTTCTACTTGTCCGGCGGGGAGGCCGGCGAGTAAGCCGATGGGCATCAGGATGACGGGTCGGATGTAGCCGATGACGACGGGGACTTCCGCGAGGCAGGATTCGAGAAGAGCGACCGAGCGATTCATCTGGAGTTTTGTCTGGAGGTGGGTGAGTCGGTGGAGCCAGAGTTCGGGGACGGCGCAGACGCCGGTGCGGCGGAGGCGGCGGGCGGAGAGCCAACTGGCCAGGCCTTTGAGGTGGAAGAGGATGAATCCGACGAGCCAGAGCGGGACCAGCCAGGTGGGGTCGTCGGACGCTCGGGGAATGGCGGGCAGGGTTGGGGTCATGTTCGACGGAAGTGTTACTGCCGTGCGGTTCGTCGCGATCGACAGGATCGGTGCCGAGGCATCCGGCAACTGTCGACTGAGTGTGACGCCGAATGAACAGAGGAGGAGGACGATTGCAACGCACGCCGCACCGTAGCGGGAGCGCGGGCTGCGGATCAGACAGAGTGTTACCGCGAGGACGGCAGCTACGGCTGTGCCTTCCCAGAGTGAGTGGATTAGCGTTCGCGCGAGAGCAGCAGCTAATGGCGTGGACATCCAGACAGCGTTCATAACGCCTCCCGCTCGTACTGGTCGAGCAGTTCCCTCAATTCAGACAGTTCCTTTTTCGACGCCTTGCGCGCGGAGAGAGCGCCGACCATGAGGCTTCGCGCCGAACCGTTGAAGGCGCGCTGGAGGAGGTCGCCAGCCAGTTGTTGCTGGGTCCATTCGCGCGGTTGTGCGGATTCGTAGACGTGGGCGCGTTGCTCGTCGTTGCGGCGGACAAGACCTTTTTCGGTCATGATCTGGAGCGTTTTAAGGACGGTGGTGTATTGGGTGGGCTTGCGAGCGGCGATGGTTTCGTGGACTTCGCGGACAGTGACGGGGCCGCGGGACCAGAGGACGGTGAGGATGTCAAGTTCGGCGTCTGTAGGGCGCGGTGTGGGTTTCGGAGATTGTTTCGACGCGTTTGCCATATACGAAGACATTACTACGACGACTTTCGTATGTCAAGCGCGAAGTTTCGCTGCTCACGTTTCTGGTTGCCGGTCGCTGGCGGCACCGGGTCCATCTTGCGTACTTCTTTTTTTCCCTTGACTTTTAAACTCTTCCGCCTTACGATACTACGTATAACGTACTAACGCCATGTCAGACCCCACACTTCTCGTTTTAGCCAGCCTTGCCGAGGGCGATAAACACGGCTACGCCATGATGCTCGACATCGAAGCCTTCGCCGGCGTCAAGCTCGGCCCTGGTACCCTCTACGGCGCCATCACCCGCCTCGAACAGGAAGGCTGGATCCGCCCGGTCGCCTCCACCGACCGCCGCCGCCCCTACACCATCACCCCCGAAGGCCGCGGCCATCTGCAAAACCAACTGGCGGGCCTCCAGCAGGTCCTCAAGACCGGACTCTCCAGGCTGAAACACGCATGAACCAACTCGCGACCTGGATGATGCGCCTGTATCCGACGCGCTGGCGAAAACGCTATGGCGATGAACTCGACGCGCTCCTCGCCGAATCCGGTGCCGACGCGCGCATAGTAGCTGATTTGTTGAAAGGGGGAATTCGTATGCAGTTTTCGACGTGGTCGTTTCCGAAGCTTGCGGTGGTGCTGTGTCTGGCGGGCGTGCTGTTGTGCGGCGGCCTGTCGCTGCTGCTCCCGAATGAGTACATGTCGAGGGCGACGATGCAGATCACGCCGGTGCAGATCTCGGATGACGTCACCAATGCCCTAACTCTGAATGAACGGATACAGCAAATCCAGCAGACCGTGCTCAGTCGGACATCGCTTGCCGCAATGGTTCAGGATCCGAGACTCCGCTTGTATACCGAAGAGCTTAAGACCCAACCGCTCGACGACGTCATTGAAGACATGAGGCGGAATATCGGCGTCACCATCGTCGCGCTGCCCAAAAGAATCGGTAATCGAGCTTCCGCCTTCGATATCAGCTTCAACTATTACGACCACTACAAAGCCCAACAAACCGTACAGCGTCTGATTGACCGATTCAACGAAGAGAACCTGGCCGCCTCCGGCAAATCCGGCCAACTGGAAGAGCAGTCCTCGTCCATCGTCACGCTTGACGTGCCATCCCTGCCCAGGAACCCCATCTACCCGAACGTCCGGATGCTGATGTTCACCGGCCTCTGCCTCGGCCTCGCGCTAGCCGCAATCCTGCGCTACACGCGCCAGACCCCATTTGTCATGGCGTCGCTCTCCCTCGGTCTCGCAGGCGCGATCCTCGGCTACGGTTGCTACGCGGCGAATCTGCTCGGCACTCGTTATCAATCCACGGCAACCATAGAATGGCGGGACGGAATACCAGGACAAGTCGGAATTGTGGCCAACGAAGTTCTAAGCCGAACTGCGCTCTCGTTGATCGTCATGGACCCGCACCTGAGACTCTACGCAGAACAACTGAAAGACACCCCGCTCGAAGACGTCATCTCCGAAATGCGGAAAAGCGTGGGCATACAAGTCGTGAGGCTCCCCCATGGCGCAGGCATCGAGTTTTCCTTCCAGTACAGCGACCGCGTCAAAGCCCAGCAAACCGTCGACGCCATTATGAAGAGCTTCGTCGCTTCCAAGGTTCGCCTCTACGGCGACCACCCTTCGCCAGCTCAGCTCCTGAACGGCGGCACGAACCTCGAAGTCCTCGACACGCCATCCTTGCCCGTCGCACCGGTCAAGCCCAACCGCTACATGATCGCTTCAGCCGGAGGCATCGCCGGCATCGGCATCGCAGCCATCGCCTCACTCATCCGCCGCCGCAGAAACCCACTGCCTGAACTCCCCCTCGACGCGGTAAACGGATAACCCATGAAACGTCTCGCCACCTGGACCCTGCGCCTGTACCCCGCGAAATGGCGGACGCGCTACGCCGAAGAAATCGGCGCGCTCATGGAAGACGCCGGCGCCGACACCCGCACAATAGCCGACTTACTCAAAGGAGCCGTAAAAATGCAGTTCTCCACATGGTCATTCGCGAAGCTGGCAATCGTGCTGGGCCTCGGAGGCCTGCTGCTCGGCACCGCCGGCTCGTACATGATTGCGCCCATCTACGAATCGAAGGGGACCCTGCGCGTGGAACCCGCCGCCACCGGCTCCGCGCTGAACGACCTGATCATCACGCGCACCCAGATCCTCAGCCGCACCGCCCTCTCCGGAATGATTCTGGACCCGCGCCTGAATTTGTACCGGAAAGAACTCTCAATGATGCCGCTCGACGACGTGATTGAGCGCATGCACAGCGATATCCGGATCGATCCCGCTGGCTCCGTGGTGAACTTCTCATTTCGCTACCCCGATCCCGACAAGGCGCGCATGACCACCGCACTCCTCATGCAGGCCTTTGTGGAGGAGTCATTCCGAAAACAAATAGACCTCGTACGACAGACCGGGCAAAACAACTGGAGCCTGCAAGTCCTCGACGTCGCCAGTCTGCCTGTCAGATCGTCCTCACCAGTCGCGCCGGTGCTCCTGACCACGGGGTTTCTGGCAGGCGTGTTGATCGTCTGGGCATGGCGTCGCCTGCGAAGGAAGACCGTGCTTTCGTGGAGGGTTCTCAGTGCTGCAATTGCGATGGGTCTTGTTGGCCTGATAGCTGCAGCCGTTGTGTTTGAGATGGACATCACAGCCCACAGGAGCCGCCTCGGTGCGCGGTATGTTTCCAGCGCCAGCCTGTTCCTGCCGAACGGGACAAACGACCGGATTCAGACGCTGACGCGCGAAGTAGTGAGTCCCACCTCGATATCTCAGCTGATGAACGATGCGGCCCTGCGAACGATGTACAACCATCTCGGACCAAGGCCTGGTGAAGATTTCGTCGCCATGGTGCATAACCACCTAACCGTCACGCCCGATTCGACAGGACACTTCTTCTCCATTATTTTTGAGGACGATGATCGCTATGAAGCAATGCTCGTCGTCTCGGCAGTGATCAACCGCTTCGACGAAGTGAATCGCACTATCGGCACAGCTGCATCAGGCGCACCCGCAACACCGCGCCCGCCGAGCTCGATCACAATCCTCGACCAGCCCAATACCCCCACCCTCCCGGTCAGCCCCAACCGTATCCTCATCGCAGTCGAAACAGGACTCGCAGGCCTGTTCTTCGCCGCCATCATCTCCCTCTTCCGCCGCCGCGAACACCCCGAGCACGAGTACCCCCTCAACCCGGTGAACGGATAACGCACCATGAATCGTCTCGCCACATGGACGCTGCGCCTCTACCCTGCCACCTGGCGCAATCGCTACGGCGAAGAAGTCGCAACCCTCATGGAAGACGCAGGCGCGGACCTGCCCACCGTACTGGATCTGTTCAAAGGAGCAATCGTCATGCAGTTCTCCACCTGGTCGTTGCTGAAACTCGCGACCATCCTCGGTCTCGCCGGCATCATGGCCGGAGCCGGTGCCTACCTCCTCACGCCGAACCTCTACACAGCAAGCGCGACCATGACGCTCGTCGGTGCGGACAACCCGAGAGGGTCGTCCCAGATGCTGCAACAAGAAGTGTTGAGCCGCCACGCACTGTCCGGAATGGTCCGCGACACGAGCCTCGGATTGTACGACGAAGAGCTTAAGAGCATGCCGCTCGATGACGTCATCGACCAAATGCGCCGCGATATCGTCATCGACGCACCCCTCGGCACCTCAAACCTCACCCTCCGCTTCACCTACCGCGACAAGGTCAAAGCCGAACAGACTGTGCGCCGCATGACCAGCGCACTTGCCTATGGCCTCCAGACAACGAAAGCACAGCCCATCCAACTTAGGCCTCACCTCGAAGTTCTCGACGTCCCCAGTCTGCCCGTTCGCCCCCTGCAACCCAATCCCTGGCTCACCACTCCCCTCGGTCTGGCTGCTGGACTTCTGATTGCATTACTCTGGCGCACCGTGCGCCGCCAGCGCGGACCGCGACGGCGCGCAACCGCGGTACTCGCCATAACCGGAGCGCTGGCCGGTGGCTGCCTGTACTGGCTCGTGCCCGCGATGTACCGGATAATTCCCGATGGCACAAAAGGCCTGCAATACGAATCGCACGCTACCATGCTGGCGAGCGACAGTCGCGTACCGCCTGGCACCATCATCGAGCAGGCGCTAAGCCGCCAGGCGCTCGCCGCGCTGATCGTCGACCCGAAATTGCAGCTTTATTCCGCGCGGTCATTGGGCGCGGACGAGATCGATGGAGTCACGGAGAAGATGCGCCAGGATCTCGCCATCACCCAGCGGAAGGTCCAGGCGGGTCCGGAACTGATCGATATTTCTTTCATCTATTCCGATCGCTACAAGGCCATGCAGACCGTCACCTCCATCATTGCCTATCTCCAGGACCGGGTTGCCTGGCTGGCGGCGACGCTGCCGCCGTCCCCACCGACCGTACCAAGACTCGGGAGCTTCCTGAACCCTGCGCCCCCGATCAGCGTCGACGCGATCAACCCCGGCCCAGCGAAACCCATCCTGTTCGGCGCACTCGCAGGCCTCCTCCTCGCGGCACTGATCGCCGCCGTGCGCCATCGCTGGACGCCGGAAGAGACGCAGTCGGAATGCGTTCCCACCGAGAAACCGCGCCGCCACATTTTCAATCGCATCCGCTTTCAAAAGCTGGCCTTCTGGCTGGCCTCAACCGGTGCCGCCGCCGGGCTCGTCTACGCCCTGCGTACCCCCGCTCTTTACACCTCCGACGCGTTATTCCGGCTCGAAAACACCACGTCCGACCGCGCCGGAAACCTCGTCAGCACATCCATCAGTCGTGGGCTCCGCGAACTGGCGGACAAGCACCCGCAGAGCCAGCTTCACAGCGATCCCGGACACGGCCTCTCTTGGTCCCGCGTCGACTCAAGTGCCACGGGCACCTTCCGGCTCCGGTTCTCCGCCACCACCCCGGAAATGGCTCGTGATGTCGTTGAGGAACTTGTGGGGGCGGTGGATCGGGAGGTCTCCAGTCTCAGCAGTTCCGCCAATACAGAGTTCGAAGACGTCCGAGGCGTGGATGGAGCACTGATCCAGATTGGTGGTCGCATGAGCACACCGTTTACTTCAGCCGCAGGAATATCGGCGTTGCAACCGCTACCGCAAATCACACCCTCGTTGCCTGGGCCAGCCCCCATGACAGGCACCTCCGGCACGCTCTTTTTTCAAAATGCCACCCCGGCACCCCAAACCGAGACGAGAATCATCTCAAAATCCGCGCCATCCATCGCCATCCCCTTCGACGACGACCGCGCCAAACCAGCCACGCACCCCGAAAACCGTGCCATCCGCCTGAACGTGATCGATCACCCCGCCCTTCCCTCACAATCACAGGGCCTGGGCTGGTGGGCAGCGGCCATCGGCGCGGCTACCGGCTTACTGCTGGCAGCCCTGGGGAGTTTGTTCGGTGGAATGGACGGGGCAGCGGAAGACGGCCGCGGGACAAGTCTCGCGACGCCGCTCACATGAAGGCAGTGCTTCGTGTCGATGGAGCTGTTGGCACCATTGCCCGCGCAACAGTGCCTTAGCTGGGGCGCCGGCTGGTCGCCCGGGGCTTTGCCGGTTTCAGAAGTTCATCAAGGCTTGATGCTTCGAATAGACGCAAGGCAAGCTTCTCCACCCCTGTAACTGGCAGCGCATCGATCTGCTTGCGCACAGCTGGGGATACCTGCCCAAAACGGTGGCCTATCATGCGGAGCAGGATCAGCCGTTCCCCTTCCTGACGGCCCTTTTCCATGCCTTTTTCCATGCCCTGTCGAATGCCTTGCTGCACGCCCTGCCTCATGCCTTGCTGGACGCCCTGCCGCACGCCTTGCCGGATTCTGGGTCCGATGATCGGATGGTCCATGATGTCTTCTGTAATTGGCATGTTTTGTCTCTCCTGCTCCAGGATGGGTGCAAGCTTTCTCAACCCGGCCAGCAACACCAGTTTGCGCTAGTGCCGATTCCCGCCGCAGAGGCCCGCAACGGGCAATCCTGGTCAGGATCTTCCGGATTGCCGCGCGCTCGTCCCGCAGATTCGCAAGAACCGCAATCACATTATCCTCCACCTGGCCGCCGGCAATCAACCTGTCGCCATCCAACTCGCGGATGTCCACTATCCGGCAGCGAAAACTCCAGCCGTGGCCCGGCAGTTCAGTCTTCATTCGCAGTTTCCCGCGACCGACGTAGAGTACCAGTTGCTGTGGAATCTTCCCGAATTGCCTGTTGATCGCGGCAGCGTATTCCAGCATTCGCGCAGCCATACCCGCCTCATTACTGCTTTGCATCTCAATATGGAGTAAACCGCCATCCGACGTCTCTCCCAGCATGTCGGCACGTCGGCTCTGCACGTCGACAAGTTCGACGTTTTCCCAGCGAGTCACCTCACAACCCGTCAGTTCGCGGAGCACGTTCCCGGTGAGACATCGCAGAGCGCTCTTCAGTGCTATGTCGTACTCATGCATGCCAACGACATAGTTACCTGGAGAAAGATAATTCTCAGGAATCTTTTCGAGTGGGTGCCTGGACACGCAAAAAGCCCCGGCGTTCCCGCCGGGGCTTTTTCCTGCTGCGAGCTACTGAAACCTTACGGCTTCGGCACGCTGTTGATCGTGTGCAGAATCACCGAGACGATCTGGTACGGGTCGCCCTGGGAGTTCGGACGCCGATCTTCCAGATAGCCCTTGTAGCCGTTCTTGATGAAGTTCACAGGCATACGGATCGAAGCGCCGCGATCCGAAAGACCGTAGCTGAACTTGTCGATCGACTGCGTTTCGTGGTGACCGGTCAGACGCAGATGGTTGTCCGGGCCGTAGCACGCAATGTGCGCCGCAACGTTCTTCTCGAAAGCAGCCATAAGGGCTTCGAAGTATTCCTTGCCGCCCACTTCGCGAATGTACTTCGTGGAGAAGTTGCAGTGCATACCGGAACCGTTCCAGTCGCCCTTGATCGGCTTGCAATGCAGTTCCACGTCCACGCCATACTTCTCACAGAGACGCATCAGAAGATAGCGAGCCGTCCATGTATCGTCGGCCGCCTTGGCGGAACCCTTGGCGAAAATCTGGAATTCCCACTGGCCCTTCGCCACTTCGGCGTTGATCCCTTCGTGGTTGATGCCGGCAGCCAGGCAAAGTTCCAGGTGCTCTTCCACGATCTGACGGGCCAGGCCCCCCATGTACTTGTAGCCCACACCGCAGTAATACGGACCCTGCGGAACCAGCGGATAACCGCCTTCGGGGAAGCCCAGCGGACGGCCGTCCTTATAGAGGAAGTATTCCTGTTCCAGACCGATCCAAAGATCCGGATCGTTCTCGATTGTCGCGCGATAGTTGGTGGAGTGCGGCGTGCCATCGGGATGCATGACTTCGCTCAGAACGATATAACCGTTCTTGCGACTGGCATCGGGATAGAGAGCCACCGGCTTCAAAATACAGTCCGAGCTCTTGCCTTCGGCCTGCATCGTCGAGCTGCCGTCAAAACCCCAGTTAGGGAGATCGGCCAGTGTGGGCGGATTCTCAAAATCCTTCAGGCACGTTTTACCGCGCAATTCCGGAACGGGACGCCGGCCGTCAAGCCAGATGTACTCAAGTTTGTATTTTGTCATGGTTTTGGGAGGATCAGTCCTTCGAAACAATTCCCCGGTTTGGGGTCCATCCGTACGGTCAAATTAGAATTATCAACGATAGACCGGGCGCTCGGCAATTGTTTTTTTGAATTTGGCGCATCGGGGAAATTGATGGGGACCGGCTGCGGACTAGTTTCGTCCGCACATTCCGGGATTTCCGCACATTCCGCCGGGGCACTGAGGCATTTGGGCTGCTTCGGAGGAACCGCCCGCGCGGGCGGCAAACGTGGAGTATTCCTGCTTCAGGTCCTGCTTCCCGCAGGAAGGGCAGGCCGCCGCGACGGCGCTCTCCGCGTCGCTTCGCCGGACCAGCTTCTCAAACTTGTTGCCGCAGGCTTCGCAAAGGTATTCGTAGATAGGCATGATGCCCCCATTATCTATCAGGGGCACCGGAAAAACGACCACATACGGTCAGGGCCCACGGAATCCGTCTGCCCTGACCTGCCCCCCCCCGCTTTGTGGGCCTGCCCTGCGTGCTGCCATCGGCTGTTAGTGGCGGTCTTCGTGATAGTCCCGACCCTTCTGCCTGTCCCAGCCGTGGTCATGCTCTACGCGATCATGGCCCTCGCCCTGCCAGTAGCCATTGAAATACTGCTCTCCGTCGTGATGGGGCGATATCCAGACCGCACCCTGATAAGGTGGGCGGCTCCAATAGCCGTTATGCCACGTATACCGGCCATTCACCGGATACCAGTAGCCTTCCACGTACGTGTACCCCGGTCCTGGGCTGCGCGGCCGAACACGCACGATCCTCGGCTGGGGCGGGGCTCCAATATGGATGCCGATCGAAAATCCCTGGCCAAATACAGAGCCGCCAGCCAGCAGCGCCAGAATCAAAAGCTTCTTTTTCATTTGAATTTCTCCCGACGTGTGAGTAACAGCGTCGGCATTGACAGGGCACGCCACTGGCCAATCGGCGTCCGCTACGGATCACTCCTCCGGAATCCGACGCGGACCACCCCGCCCACGCCGCGATTGCGAAGCCTCAGGTTATTGGGTAGCTTAGATCGGTGTGTCGACGGCCAGCCGCAAAGGGCCGCTAAACCTATGGGGATAATATTGAAGCCATGAATAACAGCCGATGCAGTGACGCCTTGTCCGCGCCGGTTTTCCCGCCGCGCGTGCGATACCTTTATTCCATTCTTTTCGCCCTTGCCGTTTTCCTGCTGACACCCCTCTCGGGCTTCGCCCAGGCCAGCGGCAACTCCGCCTCCGGAGGAGAAGCGAACCTCATCCTGCCGGATCTCAGCATCGGCACCTTCTTTGGTATCGACGGACGCCATCTCCTGATGGCCGGCCTCGCCATCTGCGCCCTCGGTTTGTTCTTCGGCCTGCTCACATACCGACAGCTACGTGACCTGCCGGTCCATAAATCGATGCGCGATGTTTCCGAACTCATCTGGGAAACCTGCAAAACTTACCTGTTTACCCAGGGCCGCTTCCTGCTCATTCTGGAACTCTTCATCGGCGTCATCATCCTCGTCTACTTCGGCTACTTCCGGCAATTCAGCGCCGTCAAGGTACTGGTGGTTCTACTGTTCAGCCTGATCGGCATCGGCGGCAGCTACGGCGTAGCATGGTACGGCATTCGCGTCAACACCTTCGCGAACTCCCGCACGGCCTTCGCCAGCCTCCGTGGGCTTCCCTACCCCTGCTACCAGATCCCTTTGCGCGCGGGTATGAGTATCGGCATGGTGCTGATCTCAGTCGAACTCCTGATCATGCTCTGCATCCTGCTCTTCATCCCGAGCGACTATGCGGGCCCCTGCTTCATCGGTTTCGCCATTGGTGAATCCCTGGGCGCGGCTGCCCTGCGCGTCGCCGGCGGCATCTTCACCAAGATCGCCGACATCGGTGCCGATCTCATGAAGATCGTCTTCAACGTCAAGGAAGACGACGCCCGCAACCCCGGCGTCATTGCCGATTGCACGGGCGATAACGCGGGCGATTCCGTCGGCCCCTCCGCCGATGGCTTTGAAACCTACGGTGTCACCGGCGTCGCCCTGATCTCCTTCATCCTGCTGGCTGTTCGCGATCCGCTGGTGCAGGTGCAGCTTCTGGTCTGGATCTTCGTGATGCGCATCATGATGGTGGTTTCCTCCGCCGCCTCTTACTTCATCAATGAAGCAATCGCGAAAGCCAAGTACAGCACCGCGAAGAAGTTCAACTACGAACATCCGCTGACCTTCCTGGTCTGGCTGACCTCCATCCTTTCCGTCGGCCTCACCTATCTGGTTTCGTACTTCATGATTCCCGATCTCGGTGGCGATTCCACTCTTTGGTGGAAGCTCTCCAGCGTCATCACCTGCGGCACGCTCGCCGGCGCGATCATCCCCGAGTTCGTGAAAGTCTTCACGAGCGTGGATTCACGGCACGTCCGCGAGGTCGTCACGTCTTCCAAAGAAGGCGGCGCATCGCTCAACATCCTTTCCGGTCTGGTGGCAGGCAACTTCAGCGCCTTCTGGCTGGGCATGACGATGATGCTCCTGATGGCCGCGGCCTACGGGATCAGTACGGTCGGCCTCGGCGCTCTGATGCTGGCGCCCGCCGTCTTCGCCTTCGGCCTGGTGGCCTTCGGCTTCCTCGGCATGGGGCCTGTCACCATCGCGGTCGATTCCTACGGCCCGGTCACCGACAACGCGCAATCGGTCTACGAGCTTTCGCTCATTGAAGACATTCCCGGCATCGAGCAGGATCTGCATCTGAACTTCGGCTTCCGGCCTGATTTCAAGAACGCGAAAGAGAACCTGGAAGAGAACGACGGCGCGGGCAACACCTTCAAGGCGACCGCGAAGCCGGTGCTCATCGGCACTGCGGTCGTCGGTGCGACGACGATGATCTTCTCCATCATTGTGGCGCTCACTAGCGGACTCACGCAAAATCTGGAGAAGCTCTCCATCCTGCACCCGCCCTTCCTGCTGGGCATGATGGCGGGCGGCGCGATCATCTATTGGTTCACCGGTGCGAGTATGCAGGCCGTGACCACCGGCGCGTATCAGGCCGTGGAGTACATCAAGAAGAACATGAAGCTCGAAGGTGCCACGAAAGCCTCCGTCGAAGACAGCAAAGCCGTGGTCGGCATCTGCACCAAGTACGCGCAGAAAGGTATGTTTAATATCTTCCTGGCGGTCTTCTTTGCCACGCTCGCCTTCGCCTTCGCCGAGCCGTTCCTCTTCATCGGCTATCTGATTTCGATCGCGTTCTTCGGTCTGTACCAGGCCATCTTCATGGCCAATGCGGGCGGCGCGTGGGATAACGCCAAGAAGATTGTGGAGACGGAACTCAAGCAGAAAGGCACGCCCCTCCACGAGGCAACTGTGGTCGGCGATACGGTAGGCGATCCCTTCAAGGACACGTCCTCCGTGGCACTCAACCCGATCATCAAGTTCACGACGCTGTTCGGTCTGCTTGCGGTGGAACTGGCCGTATCGATGGCGGAACAACAGGGCGAAGTGCTGGGACATGTGCTCTCGGCCATCTTCCTGGTGATCGCGCTGTTCTTCATCTACCGGTCGTTCTACGGCATGAGGATCGTGAGCAAGGCGTAGTTTTCAGCAGAAACGCAGCAAAAAAGGCCGGCTCCGGGGTTTCCCGGGACCGGCCTTTTGCTTTAGAGGCAGCTCAGTGGGTCATGGCGTAAACGATGTCGTTCACGCCAATCCGCATGGCGACGGACGCGGCATTCTCGGGGTACGCCGGATCATCGGCCCACTCCCACGCGTCGCCCAGGTCTTCGTTGAAGGCGATGGCAACCATGATGCGGCCCTTATCGTCGTAAATGCCCTGCCAATGCGCGCCGCGGCCGCCATCCCCGCAGTTCTTGCAGCCGTCGCGCAGATGCGCCTGGCCGGGGATCTGGACCCGATAGAGGAGGTCGTAAACGGAGTGGAGAATGGGATCGTTATCCGGGATTTCGACGATCGGCCGGCCCGGAAAAACATACCCGATGCGGGTCACAAATTCGCGGTACTCCGCGTTGCCGTGGAAGTCATCAGCAAGGAAGAACCCGCCGCGAAGCAGGAACTCGCGCATCTCCGCGCCCTGCGCCTCGGTCAGCGCCCACTCGCCAACCTGAACGGCGTAGAGAAACGGGAAGTCGTATTCGTCGTGTTCGTCCAGGTTAACCGACTGTTCCACCGAGCGGGCCTGTATCCGGGTCAGGCGGCGGACAGCCGTGAGAAAATGCCGGTCGGCCGGCGGATAGTCCTGGGTCCAGAGGGAGAGGCCTTCGCGCCAGTCGCCCTGAAAGCGGGGATAGTAGCCGTCCATCGGCCCCCCGTTCGGGTACATGAGGCGGGCGAAGACAAAGTCGCCGGCGACGTTCCAGTCGGGTGGCAAAGGGTAGGTGAAATGCTCGACTCCGGGATACTGACGGAAAGGCTTCTGGAAAGCAAAAACGCCGAGGGCCGTGAGCACCAGGCCGACCGCGACCGCTACCGCCTTTCCACTGCGCCTGACCATGATCTCCCCATGAGGATAGCAATGTTTAATTGGCCTCACACTCCGGGGAGCCAATGATTCGATGAGTGTGCCGTAATGTAACAAAACCAGGGACGGGCCGTCTTATAATGCAGTTACATGGAAACCCCGCCGGAACGACACCCGTATTCCGACGCCGCCCCGGAACCGGTCCACGCACACAGCCGACCCGCCCACGGATTAGGCCCCCTTTCCCTGATGCGGGATATGGCGATTTCCGTGGCGCTGGCCGTCATCCTGATCGTCTTCATCTATCAGCCTGTCAAGGTGGAGGGCACCAGCATGATGCCCGGCCTCACGGATCAGGAACGTATCTTCGTCAACAAGTACGAGTACCGACTGGGCTCGGGCAACATCCATCGCGGCGATCTGGTGGTCTTTCACTACCCGAAGAATCCGGTGGAATCCTACATCAAGCGCATCATCGGCATACCCGGCGACCGGGTGGAAATCCGGAGCGGCGAAGTCTTCGTTAACCGGCAGAAGCTGGACGAGCCGTACGTACTCGACGATTACCGGGACCACGAGTCGATTCAGCCCCTGGTGGTGCCTGAGGACAATTACTTCGTCCTCGGCGACCATCGCAATTCCTCGAGCGACAGCCGGGTATGGGGCTTCGTGGATCGCGGGAAGATCTACGGCAAGGCGGTACTGGTGTACTGGCCATTTGAAAAGATAGGGCGCGTCCGATAACGCAATGGTAAAATCGCTTTTTGTCAACAGAATCTTCTCTGGCACGCGCCGGGCAATGGTTCCTGCATTCGGGAATTCAGGAACCCTCTGGCGGGTTCTCCCGTTTTTATCGCTCTGAACTGGGTCAAAATCTTCCGGTCTCCACCGAGATTTCGGCCTACGCGTCCATGGCGCTGGTGTTTCTTTACCGCACCACGGGCAATACCGAATACCTTGATGCAGCCAACCGGACCGCGCACTTCCTGATCGACCAGGCATGGGATAAAGGCCTGCAGATTTTTCCCTACGAGCACCCCTCGCCAACGGCCGAAAGCAAACACCTGGCCTACTTTTTCGACTGCGGCATCATTATTCGCAGCCTGGTGGATCTGTGGCAGGTAACGAAGGAAGATCGCCTGATGGAGATCGCCAGCGCGGCTTCACATGGGATGTCGGCCTTCTGGTCCGGTCGCGATTACCACGCGATTCTGACGCTGCCGGACAAACGTCCGCTGCCGCGG
Source organism: uncultured Acidobacteriia bacterium (assembly GCA_903875575.1). Lineage (GTDB taxonomy): Bacteria > Acidobacteriota > Terriglobia > Bryobacterales > Bryobacteraceae > BOG-234. The sequence goes on from CAIQWJ010000078.1 coordinate 31,866, forward strand.
ACCGCGCAATGGTCTACCGGACAGGGCTGCTACCAGACGAAATCGGCACTGGGCTGGTGGGAAGTTGCGGCAGTGACCGGCGACCAGAAACTGAAGCAGGATTATCTCGACCTGATCCAGTCCGGTATCCACACGTGCCGGGGATTTCTGGCCGGCGCGAACGAACGGCTCAGGATCATGGACCGGCTGCACGCCTATTCTTATTTTCTGGAGGCATTGTCGCCGCTCCTGGATCGGCCGGAATGCGTGCGGACGTACCAGGAGGTGCTGACCGAAGACGCGAAGTATCTGCGGGAACTGGCACCCGATTTCGTCCGGAGCGATGTTTACGCTCAGGTGCTGCGTGCGCGGGTGCGAGCCTGGCACGTCATCCCGATGGACGTGGCCGCAGCGCGGGAAGAAGCGATGGCGCTGGCTGAGTTCCAGTCGCAGAGCGACGATCCGCGTTTCAAAGGCGGTTTCATTTTCGGGAAACGCGCGGGCGTGATGTCGCCTCACGTGAATCCCGTATCCACTACGTTCGCCATACAGGCACTTGAAATGTGGCGGGCATACGAGGCCGGGGAGTCCGAAACGTGCCTGCAATCGCCCATCTAAGCGCCGTTCGGGTTGTCTTCGCATCGGGCAGCGCGGAACTGAATCGCTCAATGCTGGAGCGTTTCGCCGCCGAACGCAAAGACCTTCTTCTTTGCGTGGTCTCCGAGTTTCCACCGCACATCGGCGAATGGATCGCCTGGCACGTGCAGCGGCCGTATGGACAAAACCTGGAGTCTGTGAAGGCTGCACTGGCGGGTCGGCGAATCGAGGTGGCGGCGGTAGCCTACGATTCGCGCAGCGCACTCGGAGAGCTTCGACAGGCCGCGTATGCACTGGCACCCGGTATGGTGACCGCGTATGACGAAAAACTGCGGGTCGCCGCTCCCGGAGCTTTACGTGGCTTCCTGATGCGGCGCAGGCTGGAAGCGGCGGCAGGGCAGTTCAAAACCGGCGGTCGGGTACGAGCCTGGCTGCGAAGGATCGCGCATCCCGCAGAGGCCGAAATCCCGCTTCGAGCGAGAGCCGCTCAGGCGCGCGGACTGGCTGCGAGCCGTGTTCGTGGCACGCGAGTGGAAGTCCCAATGAAGTTGTCCGTGGCAACTCTACAGAAGGGCGTGACGGTTGTCGTTCCCAGCCGCGATGGTCTGGAACTGCTGCGCGAAATGCTGCCACCGCTGGTATCGCAATTGGGGGCGGGCGAAGTAATGGTGGTGGACAACGGGTCTTCCGATGGCACCGCAGAATGGTTGGCAAGGGAGTACCCTGCAATTCAGGTGCTGCACGACGCAGCACCGCTTTCATTCGCAGCAGCAGTGAATCGGGGCATCCGCGCGGCGCGATGTTCGCGAGTGCTGTTGCTCAACAACGACATGATCGTCGAACCCGGCTTCGTGGCCGCGCTCGAGGCTGCGTTCGCGCGGGTACCGGATCTCTTCTGCGCCACAGCGCAGATCCTCTTTCCCGCCGGAGTGCGGCGCGAAGAGACGGGTAAAACCGTATGGCGGAAGGTAGGCGATCTCGATTTTCCCGTTCGCTGCGACGACCCCGTTGAGGGCGAAGACCTGACGTGGGTGCTCTACGGAAGCGGCGGATGTTCGCTCTTCGACACGGAGAAACTGGCAGCTCTGGGCGGCGTTGCGGAGCTTTACGAACCGGCGTACGTGGAAGATCTGGACTTCGGCTATCGGGCATGGAGGCGGGGCTGGCCTACCGTTTATTGCGCGCTCGCCACAGTGGAGCACCGGCATCGCAGCACGACGTCGCGCTTTTACACGGAGCGGCAAATCGATTTCTTCGTGGAGCAGAACTATCTGCGTTTCGTGGCAAACGCCGTATCCGATGGGCCGTTGTTTGAGAAGTTGTGGCTGGAAGGGATCCGGAGGCTGCAACTGCAGGCGATGAACGGTCGCGGCGCTGCACTTGATACGTTACGGCATGTTCCGGAGATCGCGGCGGCTCCGGAAATGGGCGGGCATCTGACGGAAGCGGAGATCCTCGCGCTGACGAATGGCGACGTGAGCCTGTTTCCCGGCACAGGAGGCGGAACTGGCAGGAAGATCCTGATCGCGAGCCCGTATCTCCCGTTCCCTCTGTCGCATGGCGGAGCGGTGCGTATCTATAATCTGATGCGGCAGGCGGCGACCGAAAACGACTTAATTCTGGCTGCATTTGTGGATGAGTTGGCAACACCGCCAAGTGAATTGCTCTCGTTATGCAGCCGAATCGTGCTGGTTTGTCGGCATGGTTCGCACTATCGACGGGATACGGATCGGCCGGATGCGGTTGAGGAGTTCGATTCGGCCACCTTCCGCGCCTGTCTGAAACAGGCCGTACAGGAGTGGCAGCCGGAGATCGTTCAACTGGAATTCACCTGGATGGCGCAGTATGCGGATGCGTGCCAGCCCGCGAAAGTCATGCTGGTGGAACACGACATCACGTTCGATCTTCAGCAGCAAATGCTCGCGACGATGCCTACCGAAGGCATGGCGAGGCTCGAACTGGAGCAGCAACTCGGAAAATGGAAGGCGTTCGAGACGGTCGCCTGGAAACAGGTGGATTGCGTCGTTACGATGTCCGGCAAGGACTCGGCGACAGCGCAGGGCGCGCGAGCAGTGGAGTGCCTGCCGAATGGAGTGGATTGCGACCGCTTTCAACCAAGCGAGGAAACGCCAGAGCCTGGGCGATTGCTCCTGATTGGGTCCTTTGCGCACCTACCGAATCTGCTGGCGCTTGAGTTTTTTCTACGCGATGTCTGGCCGCGGCTGGGTCCGGGATACAAGCTGCACGTGATCGGCGGGGCACGGCATGAATACTACCTCGATTTTTTCCGCGAACGAGTAAAGATGGATCTGTCTCAGGCCGGAATCGAAGTGGAAGGGTTCGTCAGCGATGTCCGCGACGCCTACCGGCGCGCTTCGTTGGTGCTGGCACCGCTGACGGCGTCGGCCGGAACCAACATCAAGGTACTGGAAGCGATGGCCATGGGCAAGGTGGTTGTCAGCACCCCTGCGGGCGTGAATGGCCTGGAGCTGGTGGCCGGCCAGGAGTTCGAACTGACTGAGACAGCAGAAGCAATGGCGCAAAAGATTCTGGAATTGGGTCAGGATGACGGACTGCGCGTCCAACTGGAACGTCACGCCCGCGAAGCGGCGCTCCGATACGACTGGCGCGCCATCGGAAAGCGGCAGGACGAAGTCTACAGGCAGGTCGCCGACAACAGCAGAGTTTGACGATATACAATGAATTCGCTATGGCACAAATCAAAGGACCCGCAATTTTTCTGGCGCAGTTTCTTGCAGACGCCGCCCCTTACGACAATCTTCCCAACATTACCGCCTTCATGAAGAGCCTCGGCTATGTCGGAGTGCAGATTCCGTCGTGGGATTCCCGCGTCATCGATATTAAGAAGGCCGCCGAATCGAAGGCTTATTGCGATGACCTTCAGGCACAGACTAACGGCCTGGCAATCACGGAACTGTCGACGCACCTTCAGGGTCAGTTGATCGCCGTCCATCCGGTTTACGACGAGCAATTCGATGCCTTCGCCGCGAAGGAAGTGCGTGGCAATCCCAAGGCCCGCACGAAGTGGGCGATTCAGCAGATGCGCTATGCGATCAAGGCATCGGCCAACATGGGACTCAGCGCCATCCCCTCGTTCACCGGCGCTTTGATGTGGCCGTTTATGTATCCGTGGCCGCAGCGTCCGGGCGGGCTGGTGGAAGAAGGCTGGAAGGAACTTGGCAAGCGCTGGCTGCCGATCCTGAACTATGCCGATGAGCAGGGTGTGGACATCGCGTACGAACTGCATCCGGGCGAAGATGCGCACGACGGCGCGAGCTTTGAGAAGTTTCTGGAAGCGACGGGCAATCACCCGCGCGCCAATATTCTGTACGATCCTTCGCACTTCGTTTTACAGTGCCTGGACTATGTCGGCTTTATCGATGTTTATGCCTCGCGCATCAAGGCATTCCACGTGAAGGATGCGGAGTTCCGTCCCTCGGCCAAGGCCGGCGTGTACGGCGCATATCTGCCATGGAAGGAACGTCCGGGCCGTTTCCGTTCGCTCGGAGATGGACAGGTGGACTTCACGCAGGTGTTCAGTCGTCTGACTGCGGGTGGTTATAAGTCATGGGCCGTCGTCGAGTGGGAATGCACGTTTAAGGACAGCGTGCAGGGCGCAACCGAAGGCGCGCCTTTTGTTGCCAAACACCTGATCGAAGTGCCGACCCGCGCGTTTGACGATTTCGCGGGTGGTGCCAGCAACACGAAGCAGAACCGCCGGATTCTGGGCCTGGGATAGCTTCCGGTTCAGGTTTTCACCGAACGTTTCGCAACAAGCCCCGTCCTGAGGACGGGGCTTGTTGCGTTTCAGGCGGCGCTCCGCGCTGTGGCTCTATATGACAACCGGGAGCGGATCCGCACCGTCGCGCCGAATGTGGATACTGGTTGAGGAGGTTTTTCTATGACGCTGCATTTTTTCGCGCGACTGGTGCCGAAGCCAGGTAACGCGGACGCGTTCCGAAAAGCTTTACTGGAGGTGTTGGGACCAACGCGGGAAGAGCCTGGCTGCGTTGGCGTCCGGGTTTTTGAATCGCACCGGGAACCCGTTACCTTTCAGATCCATGCCGAATGGCTGGACGAGGATGTCTTCGACCACCACCTGACCCTGCCTCACACAGTTCGCTTCCTGTCGGCTGCGAGTGAACTGCTCACGGAGCCAGTGCAAGGGCTGCGAACGACGGAAATCGGAGCTATCGGCGTTTCGCGGTAAGGCCGCCGGCGGTGGGTCGCGGTTTGGCCTTGCTGCCGCGCGTGGCCTTGTCCACAATCAGTTCCCAGGCCTCCCGAATGTGCTGCGCGAGCATGTCGTCATCAATTTCAGCCAATTCTATTCCGACCCAGCCAGCGACGCCAACATACTTCGGCCTGAAGTAGACGGCCGGTGACGTATGTATCAGCATTTCCTGGACACCCGGGGCGGCCGGTATCAGAACTGCAAGGTGGCCGTCTCCGTGGTGGTTATTGGAGAACATGACGAAAACACGCTTCCGGGTGAAAAACGTGGGTTCTCCGTGAGAGACCTTTTCAGCGGTCCCTGGCAGCAGACCACAGATTCGCCGCACACGCCGCAGGTGGTCGTCTGCAAGTTCGGATTTTGTCGGGGCAGGCACGATGAAGTCATTTCAGCACAGATCCTGCCTCGCCGCTGACCTGGTGTGGCGGATCTTCACAGCGTGCCGATTCCTACCCGCGGCTGCGTGGACGATATCTCTTCTAAGTACCTTGTTATCAATGAAAACCGAGATGGTCCACGATGTGCAATCAGGTCGTCATGACCCTCAGGGTATTCGCCATAACGAGACAGGGCCTGATGGCCATGGCAATCGCAGTTGCCGCCCTCTGGACGTGTCTGGGCATGGAAAGCGCTACGAGACACCGGGTTGACCAGGATACAGCCGCCACCCTGCATACCCTGGCCCGGCTTCGGCAATCCAGCGAGGGGATACACGTCACGCCCGCGCGGTTGCCTGGACCCGGAATCCATTCCGGCCGGCCCGCGCTTTCGTAGGGGACGGCCAACCTCAAGAATCTTTACAGAATGGTGCGGCGACGGCTGGTTGTCGCGTTGAAATCAGTCCTATACTGGTGCTATGCGAATTGTCTTCAAATCGGCATTGCTGGCTATGCCGCTCATCGCTCTTTCGGGTTTGCTGCCCGTTGCCAGCGCGCAGGCTCCGGCCGCCCCCTCCCCCTATGTCAGCGTCAGTGGCTCAATCACGAAAGTTGATGCCGCAGGCAAGGTGATTTCCGTCAAAACGGACACCGGCGAGACCACGGTAAAGTTCAACGACCAGACACAGCTGATGCAGTTGCCTCCCGGCGAAGCGGATACGAAAAAGGCAACGCCGCTTCAGGCGGATCAGATGAGCGCGGGCGATCATATCCTGGCCCGTGTGCAGACGAAGGATCCGACAGGTCTCCCCGCACGCACGATCTATGTGAACCGTTCGTCCGACATCGCCAAAGAAAACGCGGCCAAGGCGCAGGAATGGCAGACTCAGGCTGTTTCCGGCTACGTAGATAATATCGACGCGGCCGGCAAGAAGGTCAGCATGAAGGTAAAGGGCGCGGCAGGCGCACCTGACCGCGACGTGGCTCTGGACCTCAGCGGCAAAGTGAATTATCAGCGTTTCAGCGATAAGACTTTCACGTATGACAACGCCGACATGAGCGCCATCAAGACCGGCGATCATCTGCGGGTTCTGGGCACGAAAAATGCCGACGTGACGCAGATCAAGGTCACGGACGTGGCGGCGGATGCGATCAAGCAGATTGGCGCGACAATCAAGTCAATTGACGCAGCCAGCGGCACGATTACGGCCACGGACACGGCCAAGAAGTCGGTCACGATTACGATCCGGACCGCGACAAAGGTGAAACGTCTTGACGATCCAACGGCGCTGATGATTGCTCGCATCGTGAATCCCTCATTCCAGGGAACGGGCGGACGCGGCGCAGGCGGTGGCGCTGGAGCGGGTGCGGGTGGTGGTGGCGGACGTGGCTTTGGCGGTGGCGGACAGGCTGGTGGTGGTGCGCCCGGCGGTAGCGGTCGTGCCGGCGGTGGTGGCGGTCGCGGACGTGGCGGCGCAAACCAGATTCAGACCCTGATCGACGCGCAGGCGGATGCCGGGATCGCGGACCTGAAGCCGGGTGAGCCAATTATCGTTTCGGGCCCGAGTTCGCCGGATTCATCGAGTTTCTCAGCGATGATGGTCCTGGCCGGCGTGGATCAGATTCTTCGGGCAGCACCCTCGACAGGTGCCGATCCGCTGGGCAGTGGCTGGAGCAGCGCTGGCGGCGGTGGTGGCGGCGAATAACTTTGAGGTTCAATTTGTAGCGAATAACGGCCTGGTCAGTTTCTGATCAGGCCGTTTTGCTTTTGACCGCACTGGGGCTCAGTGGCTCTGCCTCTTCGCGGCGAGTGCCTGATTTAGATACTGGCGTAGCTCGTCGGATTCCGGTTCGAGGCGCAGCGACTCGGCAGCCGCTGTGGCTGCGGCATCGTAGTTACCCAACGAAAAGTTGCAGAGCGAGATATTGTTCCACGCCGCCGGCATGCCGGGACGAAGCTTCAGGGATTCAGTGGCGTCGAAAACGCACTGGGCGTAGTCTCCGCGGTTGTATTCGGCGAGAGAGTCATCGACGAGATCTTCCGGGGCCTTCAGTTGCAGGCGGGCAGGTTGCTCGCGAACCAGGACGTTATAAATAGTCTGTGCCTGGGCCGTCAGATGATTAGCCTGGAGTTCAGCCTCGTCCGCCTCCTGCGAACGCCCGCGCTTGTAGAGTTCCCCCGCCATGTTGTGCAACTCGTCGGCCTGCGTGTAGAGGACAACGTCTTCCGCATAGGCAGGTGTGACCGCCAGCTTGTCTTGCCGGATGCGTTTGATAGCGGGGTTGATGAGGATGAGGGCCACGGCCAGCGCGGCTGCTGCGAGGCGAAACACGACCGGGATGCGACGCAGCGCCGTGAGTTCCGGAACCGTATCGCGGCGGATGCGGAGCCACATGGAGGCGGCCAGGACCACCACCGACACCCAGCACAGTATCTGGAAATACTGGTGGGAAGCCCAGGGGTAGGCGATTGCGAGGTACCAGGGCATACCGAGGTTCCAGTAGTTATAAACCACAAAGAGAAAGACCGAGCCCGTCAGAAGAAAACATGCCACTGGGAAAACGCCCGCTTCCGCCAGCCAGGGGGTTAGCCAGACCATGTACTGGACGGCAAAACCGCTGGTCAGCGTGAAGAACAGAAAGAAAACCATCCCAACCTGGGTGTAGAGCGAAACTTTCAGGAACTTCATCCGAATGGAAAGCGCAAGAATAGCGGCGATCAGGATGGGAGTTCCCACCTTCATGAAACCCTTGCTGACCCAGACGGATGCCGGGAATTCATTGGCCATGGCGCGGAATATCCAGGACAGCCCCCAGAGACCATAGCTGCTTTTGTAGCCGAAGACCTGGCGATAGACGGCGGCGGGTTGCTGGTAGAGATAAGGTGCCCAGGCCATGAGGACGACTGCGGCGACCGTACCGAAGAAGACCAGGCGCTTCTTCCGGCTCGGCAAAGCGAAGAACAGCACAGGCACCAGGACTACCGGAACGATCTTGATGCAGAGCGCAACACCGAAAGCGACTCCGCCTGCCGCAGCGTTGTCCCGATAACCAACCAGCCAGACCGTCAGAAGTACGAAGAAGATCATCACCGGATCCGTGTTGCCGTGGAAGCCCGAGACCAGAATATTCGTGGGCGCGATGGCGAGGAGAAGAACCGCGAGGTAAACGGGTCGGGCGGCAAGGCGCGTGCCGAGAATGAGACAGACCAGCCAGACGGTTCCGGCATCGGCCAGAATGCCCGGAAAGCGGAGCCAGAAGGCGAAGCCGAGCGGTGCGTGGTCCGCCAGCCAGATAATGCCGCTCAGGATGTGGAGCATGGACGGCGGATGATTGAGGTCCGGCGCGAAGTTGTAGAGATCAGCCCCGAAGACGCGGGACCAGAGGCCGAAGCGGTGGTAGGTGTAGACGTCGTTCGTGCCGTAGGTTTTGAGGGCGAGCGCGAGTTTCGCCAGAAAGGCGAGTGCCGCGGCAAGCGCGACGAACGCGCGTTTGCGCTTCAGACTGTCAGGCTGGATGGCTTCTTCGTTGCACAATGTTACATTTTAGCGGAACCCGGCGTACGAAGACCCTGAGTCCCTGAGATATCCTGATGCAGGATGAGACTCACATTTCACGGCGCGGCGGGTGGCGTCACGGGATCGCAGCACAAACTGGAATCGAACGGCGCGAATATCCTGCTCGACTGCGGGATGTTTCAGGGCCGCCGCAAAGAGGCCGAGAAGAAGAACCGGGAAATGCCCTTCCCAGCCCGGTCTATCGATGCCGTGGTGCTTTCGCACGCCCACATCGATCACAGCGGACGGCTGCCGCTGCTGGTGCAGGAAGGTTTTCACGGCCCCATCTATACGACACCGGCGACGATTGATCTCTGCGCTTCCATGCTGCGGGACACGGCGCACATCGCCGAGAGCGACGCGGCATTTGTAAACCGTCATCATCCGGACGACGAACGGGCCGAACCGCTCTACACGATGGCGGATGCGGATGCCACCATGCCGCTGTTCCGTCCGGTGGAGTATCGGACACCCACGGAGATCGCGGGCGGGCTGACCATGGAATCCTATGACGCGGGACACATTTTGGGGTCGTCTTCCATTGTGCTGACAGATGGCAAAACGCGGCTGGCATTTTCCGGTGATGTGGGCAGACCGGGATTGCCGATCATCCGCGATCCGGAACCGCTGCCGCCGGTGGATTACCTCATCATGGAAAGCACCTACGGGAGCCGGAAGCATCCGCAAGAGGGCGAGGCGCTCGGGCGGCTGGAAGAGGTCGTGAAGCGCACTATCGGCCGGGGCGGACGCCTGATCATCCCGGCCTTCGCGGTGGGGCGGACGCAACAGATCGTGCTCCTGCTGCACCAGTTGATCGACGAGCAGCGCATCCCGGCTGTGCCGATGTTTGTGGATAGTCCTCTGGCTGTGGACGTGACGAAAACGTTCCGCGCGCATCCGGAATGCTTTGACGAAGAGACGGCGCGGTATCTGAAAGAAGGGGCGGACCCGTTTGGCTTCAAGCGCCTCAGCTATGTGCGCGAGGCAGAAGGGTCGAAAAAGCTGAACGATCTGCGTGGGCCGTTCATCGTAATCTCGCCTTCGGGGATGTGTGAGGCGGGGCGAGTGCTGCATCATCTGATGCACAACGTGGGCGATCCGAAGAATACAGTGCTGATTACGGGTTATCAGGCGGAAAACACGCTGGGCCGAAAGCTGTTGACCGGCATGAAGACAGTGCGGATCTTCGGCATCCCCACGGAAGTGAGGGCGGAGGTGCAGTCTCTCAATGAATTGAGCGGCCATGCCGATGCCGACGAGCTGATTTCATGGATGAAACCGATGACACCGACTCTTAAGCGAGTGTTTCTGGTGCACGGCGAAAAAGAGGAATCCGGCCCACTGGCAGCCCGGATTCTGGCTACGTACGGGGTTGAGGCGATCCCCGTGGCGCCAGGACAAATTTACGATCTTTAACGTTGAAACACAAAACCGGGCTCGCGCGGTCTAATATACTCAGAAGACAAGGCAATTTTCACTATGAGCTCCCCGCAAATGAATTACCAGGCGCCTCCGCCAGAGAACAAAAGCAATGTCATGACGATTGTGGCCGTGGCGGCGATTGTTGCCTCCCTTGGCGCTAACCTCTTTCTTATGTATCAGGTGAATAACCTGAAAGACGAGGCGGCGCATTCCCGCGAAGTCCTCCAGGGTGAAGTTGACACCCTCAAGGAAAGCAGCACCGCGATTTCCGCAGCCGCCCGCAAGCACATGGACGAGTTGAAGGACGATCTGGACACGCGTTCCCGGCAGTTGGCCGCGCAGGCCAACCAGGCGAAGAAGGAAGCTGTCTCTTATGCCGACGAGAAGAGCAAGGTTCTGGAATCCGAGCAGCAGAAGACCCAGCAGCAGGTTGGCCTGGTGAGTTCGGCGGTTTCCGAAGTCAGCAAGAAAGCGGACACGACGGCCGCGAAAGTGGAGAACGTCAACAGCGACGTCAGCGGCGTGAAGCAGGATCTGAGCGCCACGAAGACTTCGCTCGATCAGACGAAAACCGATCTGAACGCGAACATCGCGCTGCTGAAGAAAGTACAGGGCGATCTGGGCGGCACCAACAGTCTGGTGGCCACCAACAGTTCCGAACTGGCGGAACTGAAGAAACTGGGCGAACGCAACTACGTGGAATTCACGCTGAAAAAGCAGAAGGACATGTCGAAGGTCGCCAACATCAGCCTGAAGCTGGAGAAGGTAGACCAGAAGAAGAACAAGTTCACGCTGAACGTGATGGCGGACGACAAGCTGACGGAGAAGAAGGATCGCAATATCAACGAGCCGCTGCAGTTTTATGTTTCCAAGGCGCTCTATGAGATCGTGGTCAACTCTGTGGGTAAGGATACGATTTCGGGTTACCTGTCTTCGCCGAAGTATCAGTCGCGGTAATCCACGTTCAACGCAATCTCAAGCCGCCCCGGAGAGTGATCTCCCGGGGCGGTTCTGTTTTTGGCGGCAGAATCACGAATTCCAACGCAGGATGGCGCGGGTTTCACGTTCGTAGCCGAGCATGGAAATTCCGCCGGTGCCGAGGACGAACATCTTGGCATCCTCCGGCGGCAGGCCAAGCCAGCAAGCCGTCAGAATGCGGAGTATATGGCCATGGGCGAATAGCGCCACGTCGCCCTCCACCTGGACCGCGCGGTCGATGACGTCCAGTGCACGGGCCGCCACCTGGCCGATGGTCTCTCCCCCAGGCACACCGTCGCGAAATAGAAACCAGTCGGGGCGCTCGACGTGGATCTGGTCCGTGGTGCGGCCTTCATAGTCGCCGTAGTTCCATTCGGCGAGATTGGGGTCCACCTGCGCCTGATCACCGTAACCGGCAAGCTCACAGGTGCGCATGGCGCGCTGGCGCGGGCTGGTCAGCACCATGGCAAACTTGTGGCCGGCGAGTTCCGCGCCAATGGCGCGCGCGCTTTCCTCACCGGCCGGGGTGAGCGGGATATCGGTGCGTCCGGTATGCGCGCCTGAGAGACTCCATTCTGTTTCGCCGTGCCGGATGAGCCAGAGCATTTCCCTATCTTCGCGCAGGTCGCATGACGAAACGCAGGGGCAGATCGACGCACTTCGAGATGCCGATACGCGGGGTGATTTCGATGCTGAATTCGTCGGGCCTCGCAGGGTTCTGGATGACGAAATCGCCGCGGGTGAGATCTGCGCCGTAATCGGAAAGCGCGATGCCGAGCGCCTGTGTGAGCTTTGCTGGCCCTGAGGAGAGATCGCGATCGGTGCGCGCCGCTGCTCGGCGTTGGCGCATGATTTCGAGGCCAGTAACCGGTTCGAGGGCGCGGATCAGGATGCAGCCGGCGGTGCCCTCCGGGGCGGTCACCACGTTCATGCAGACGTGCATGCCGTAGGTGAAATAGACGTAGGCGTGACCGGGCGGGCCGAAGATCACTCTCGTGCGTTTGGTGATGCCCGCGGCGGAGTGGGAAGCGAGATCGTCGCCGCCTGGATAGGCCTCGGTTTCTACGATGACGCCGGAGGTCTCGCCTTTCACGAGGACTTTGCCGAGCAGATCTCTGGCAACGACGACGGCGTCGCGACGGTAGAAAGTGCGAGGGAGGATTGCCCCCATCACGCCTTCTTTCGGGCAAATAACATGCCGCTCCAGCGATCGTTCACCGAGCAGATCTTGTAATCGACCAGGCCGACTTCTCGGGCCGTTTCGCGGACGGTATTCTGCGTGATCTCCTGCCCGGCACCCTTGCGCCAGATCAGCCAGAGTTTGGTCCGGGAAACGGCTGCCCGCATCCCCCGCAGCGACGAAAGGAACGAATTCAGATCATGCACGAACCACAGAGTTACCGGCGCTGCCTCCTCGTCTTCCACGAACTCCACGCCGTCCGGGATCTCACCCAGGAGTGCAGGGAAGTCGCGGGGCGGGTCGACCACCCGGACCGACGATCCACTTGCGATACCGAGTTTCTGTGCCGCGGGCTTCACGCCAACCCGGTCCATGATACTGAGCGGGATGACAGGCTCTGCGCTTCCGGGACGCCTGCGAAGGGCCCGTTTCAGTGCCGCCGCGACCTGTTTGATTTCGCAGTAATCGGCGTCGGGCAGTTGCTCGCGAATCGCCGAAACCTTGGCTGGATCGCCGCCAACGAAGAGAATCGGGATGGCCCGTGTCGCTTTCGTATTCCGAATCCAGATGGCGACCTCGCGACCGTGGGCGGGAAGCCGTGAGAGATCGATCACCAGCACATCGAAAGGTATGGCACGAAGAGTTTGCGCCACAGACGGACCGCGACCTTCGATGTAGTCCACCTGAAACCCGGTCCTGCGACAGGCTTCAAGGAGCGGCTCCGCTTCGGCGGCTTTCCAGTGGATGACGCGGATGGCTGGCATGTTCGCTGCGGCCATTTTATCGACACGGCTGCTCTGTAAGATGGTAGTCGTCTATGCGTTTGTTCACGGGTCTGGAACCCGCGCCACTGGTGAAGGCCAGGCTCGCGGGGGCAATGGCGGAGTTGCGGGACACGGCGCAGATCAACTGGGCCCCTCCGGACAACCTGCACATCACCAGCAAGTTCATCGGTGAATGGCCGGACGACCGTTTGGCGGAGTTGGAAAGCGCGCTCGGTGGTGTCGCCGTCAGAGGGCCGATTGCGGTCACGATGGTGGGCTTCGGTTTCTTCCCCAATCCGCACCAGCCGCACTCGTTCTTCGCCGCTGTCCAGGAGAATGAAGGCCTCATGGAGTTAGCGGCGGCCATCGATGGAGCGCTCGCACCGCTGGGCTGTCCGCGCGAATCGAAACCCTACAGGCCGCATGTCACGCTGGCCCGGATCAAACACAGGCAGGAAATACGCGGCCTTCGTGCGCGGGTCGCGGCCATGTCCGACCACGATTTCGGAAGCTTCGCCGCCGCAAGTTTTCATCTCTACCAGAGCAGGCCGACGGACGCCGGTTCCGTCTACACAAAACTCGCCACGTATGATTTGATGAGGGAGAACAACTGAATCTCATGAGTGGTCTCATTGCCGTTCTGGTGGCGTACCTCTTAGGTGGCATTCCGTTCGGTCTGTTGATCGTCAGGCTGAAGACTGGTGCCGACGTGCGGAAGTCCGGTTCCGGAAACATCGGCGCGACCAACGTGCTGCGGACCACGGGTCCTGTGGCTGGCATCCTGACCCTGGTTCTGGACGCCGCCAAGGGTACATTTTCCGTCTGGCTGGCCGATACGCTCACCAACGGCGATATCTTCTGGATGAGCCTGACGGCAGTGGCCGTCCTGGTGGGCCATGTCTTCTCGCCTTACCTGAAGTTCAAGGGCGGCAAGGCGGTGGCGAGTTTCCTTGGCGCGTTCGGTTACCTGACGCCGCTGCCGGTACTGGTGATTACGATCATTTTCGTCCTTGTCATCGTGCTGACGAATTACCTTTCGCTGGGGTCAATCTCTGGCGCGGCGCTCTACCCGTTTGCCTGCTTCCTCATCCTGCATCCCGATTGGCCGGTGCTGGCGGCATCGGTCATCGCCTCGGTGCTGATCCTGTGGCGGCATCGCGAGAACATGGTACGGATCCGCGAAGGCAATGAAAATATCCTCAGCTTCGGGAAGCGCGGCTGAGTCCATGAAGGATCTGGCGATTATCGGCGGCGGGAGCTGGGGCACAGCGCTGGCCTGCGTGCTGGCACCAAGGTTCCGGGAAGTCCGTTTGTGGGTGAAGGAAGCGGACCTGGCCGACCGCATGCGCGAGACGCGAGCCAACGACGTGTTCCTGCCTGGCATCCGGCTGCCGGAGAATGTGCATCCGGGGCACTCGCTTGGGGACGCTCTCTACGGAGCCCACATCGTGCTCAGCGTCATGCCCTCCCACGTGGTGCGGGCGGTTTACGGGGAGATGCTGCCGTTTCTCACCCCCACCATGAGGCTGGTCAGTGCGACCAAAGGCCTGGAGGGCGGCTCCCTGCTGCGCGTGTCGGAGGTGATTCGGGCGGTCGTGGGCGACAGCTACCGGATTGCCGTGGTTTCCGGGCCCAGCTTCGCGAAGGAAGTGGCGGACGGAAAACCGACTGCCGTAGTAGCTGCTTCGAAAGATGCGGAGTTAGCGGCGGAGATCCAGAATGCATTCTCTGGCCCAACCTTTCGTCTGTATGCCGGGGACGATCCCGTCGGCGTGGAGATCGGCGGGGCGCTGAAGAACGTGATCGCGATCGGGGCAGGTATCTGCGACGGCCTCGGCGCGGGACACAATGCCATCGCGGCGCTGATTACGCGGGGGCTGGCGGAACTGACTCGACTCGCCGTGGCGGCGGGCGGGAAGCCAGCCACGCTTTCCGGCCTGACAGGCCTGGGAGATCTGGTTTTGACGTGCACAGGAGACTTAAGCCGAAATCGCAAGGTTGGCTTGCAACTTGCTGCTGGGAATACACTTGGAAGCATAGTAGGATCGACTCCCATGGTTGCCGAGGGGATCAAGACAACGTCTGCGGCCATGCAGTTATCGGAGCGCTGGGGAGTCGAAATGCCGATCACTGCCGAGATGCATGCCGTCCTGAACGAGGGGCGTGCCCCGGCGGAGGCGATCCGGCGGCTCATGGGACGAGCGCCAAAGGGCGAGTTCGCTTAGCGCCCGCCCCTTGAACCGAAACTATTGATGACTAACCGGGTTAGCAACGGTATGGAAGCAGTCTCGGCGCCCGATCTCGATGCGCAGTTGATGCTGCGCGTCCGCGAGGGCGACAACGACAGCTTCCGGTTACTGCTCGATAAGCATCGCAACCCGCTTGTTCATTTTCTGCAGCGGATGGTTCAGGATTCAGGTGTTTCGGAGGAACTGGCGCAGGAGGTGTTCCTGCGGATTTACAAGTCCAGGGAGACGTATGAGGCGTCGGCCAAGTTCACCACCTGGATGTTCCGGATCGCCTCGCGCGTGGCTCTGAACTGGCTTCGGGATGAGAAGCACGAGCGGGCTGCGGAACGCCTTGACGGTCCCAGGAACGGACAGAAACAGGGGTCAGACCGCGGCGAACTACCGGTACGGGAGGTCCGCGATCTGCGGCCTACGGCGGAGCAGGAAATGCTCTACGAGAACCGGTTGCGGGAAATCAGGACTTCCATTGAAGCTCTGCCGGCCAAGCAGCGGGCGGCGGTGTTGATGCACAAGTACGAGGAAATGGACTATTCGCAAATCGCACATGCGCTGGAGTGTTCGGAATCGGCCGTAAAAAGCCTTTTGTTCCGTGCCTACGAAACGTTGCGCGCGCGGTTGTCCCATATGTCCACAGGAGCGGCAGTATGAGTATTTCAGAGTTTTACCGGGAGCATGCCATGACCAATTGCCCGACAGAAGACATTTTGCTGGATTACACGGCCGGCCAGCTGGGACCGGAACAGTCTGCGCAGTTTGAGCGCCACGCGGACGGCTGCGCACGGTGCTCGCAGCTACGGTCGGCGCAGGCGACGATATGGCTTGCCTTGGACGAATGGAAGCCCGCGCCAGTCAGCGAGGGCTTCAACCGCGAGCTGTGGCGCAAGATCGACGCGGATGCCAATTCCGGCTTCAGCAGGCTGAGGAGCGGCCTGCGGTTCAATCTGTGGAAGCAGGTTGCGCCGCTTGGCGTGGCCACGGCGGTTATTATTACGGCGTTTGTGTTCGATCACAATGTGAAGCAGTCGGCCCCGGTTCCGGCGGGCTCCGCAATCGTGGTCACGGTCAGCGACGCGGATCAATTGGAACGCACGCTGGACGACATACAATTGTTGCGAGAGGTGGACGCGGTGCAGACCGGTGCCAAGCCACAGACGGAGATCATGTAGGGTCTGTCGGGGTGTAACGTCGGGAATAAAAAGGGAGTCTTTCGAGAGTACATGCGAACGATCTGGATTAACGGGAAGGACGTGGCCATCCTCAGACGGACTGTACCTTTCGTGTGCCTGGCCGCCTTGCTGGCAGCCGGATCGCCGTTTTTGGCCAGTGCTGCTGAACCAAAGCCTAAAACGCCGCCACCACCCAAGCCGGCCCAAGTGGCCGCGAAGCCCACTCCGTCCGCGCCCAAACCCGCGCAGCAAAAACAGCAGGAGATGCGGACCCAGGCGCAGGCTGTCAACAAGGAAGCCCAGGCTGCACAGCAGGCGCTTAACGCGCCGGTGAACCTTCCAGGCGGCCTTACGCTGCAGCGACTGGCCCAGATGACTACGGAAGAGCGGGCGGCGGCACTCTCGGGTCTGCCACCGGCACGGCAGCAGACGATTGAGCAGAAGGTCCGGAATTACAGCAACCTGCCACCGGAACAGCAGGCACGTGTGACGGACGAACTGGGCCGGCTTCAGGCCTTACCCCCGGAGAAACGTGCGCAGATCCGGGAGTCGCTTGTGGAACTGCGCAACACGCCTCAGCCGAGAGCCGTGGTCATCCGTGCGGAGTTAAACAAGTTGAGCAAGATGAGCGAAGAAGAACGCGCGACCTACATGAGTAAGCCTGGCTTCATCCGCCGGTATTCGGAACCGGAGATCCAGCTCATGAATAATCTGCAGGGAATCCTTCCGTAGCAGGGTCTTTAACGACCAACGCGCGACGCGAATTCGCGTGACGGCTTCTCCACCAACCGATAAAGTACCGCAGCCGCCACGAGCGACGCGCATAAAGCAGCAATCGCCTCCGCTGACTGCATCCACCATGTTTGCGGCATGCGATGGGCGAGATTGACAACCCTGCCGCCGATGGGTACGTGGATCAGGTAAAGGGAGTACGAGATGCTCCCCAGCCACAGCAAAAAGCGCGACTGGAGCGGTAAGCGCAAACGGTCGGCATACGCGATCAGCAGAGCCGCCGACAGGCTTGCCACTGCGATGGCGGGCCCCAAAACGTAGCCGAGGTCCAAAGTGGCAACCGCCAGGGTGGCGAAATACTGCCCCTTCGGCAGCAGGCCGGAACGAAACTGGAAGGTAACGATCCCCAACAGGAAGACGCAGGCCTCGCCAGGCAGCCAGGTATCGCGTCTGACAATGTGTGGCGCGATCAGGAATGCCATTGCCACGCATGCCCGGACAACCCGGGATGACGATACCACCAGAGGGAAGATCAGGCCAATCAGAACGTAATACTGAAATTCAATCGCAAGAGTCCAAAAGACGGGGCTCAGCCAGGGCTGCCCCGTAAAAGCGTTCAGGAAAGCGATGTGGCCGAAGACGGCGGCCCAGCCGATAAATGGCTGCGCACCGGCAAAACCCGGCGTGTGGCTGGAGAGGTAACCCAGGATCAGTGTCAGCACGATCACGCAAAGGTACGGCGGGTCAATGCGAACCACGCGCCGCAGCAGGAAGCTCCCATAGGACCGCAACCTGTAGTTCGCGCGATACAACGACCACGGCAGAACGAAGCCGGATATGACGAAAAAGACATCCAGCCCCAGATAAGAATAGTGTGAAAGCCGGGCCAGGACGGGCAGATGCGGCAGGAACTTTCCGCCACCCGTGAGGTGATACCAGGTCACAGAGACGGCGGCGAAGCCGCGCAGGAGATCTACGACGCGGACACGTTCCGCGTCGTCGGAACGTCCGGAGGCTGGAACCGCGGGAACTGTCACATAATCTCCGCCAACTAAAAAAGTGCCGCACCAGGCGGAACCCCGATGCGGCACTCACGGAAGACCGGGAACCAGAAGCCCGTCGCAATAGTCGCTCCCGTACGGTCGCGATTCCTGAACGGGAGGCTAGACCGCTTCGATTTCGATCTTCTTCTTTTCAGCGTCGAGCTTCGTGATGCGGAAACTGCGCACCTGGCCGGGCTTGGGCACGTCGCGCTTTTCACTCGATTCCCCGGAACCGCCGGAACCCGCTCCACCCTTCCACTTGCTGGCCAGCATGGAAGACAGCGCGGAAACGTCGACGCTGGCAACGCGCTGTTCCTGCTTCTGTTCGTGCGCAACCAGACTGTACGTGGCATGGACGCCTTCGCCCAGTTCCACGGTAACGCGGTTGCCCTTGACGTCCGAAACGCGGCCCGTCACCGTTTCGCCATCTTTGTGTTCGGCGATGAACTCGTCCACAGACGTCGGCTGCAGTTGCTTCAGACCCAGACGCAGACGACGCTTTTCGCGATCATTCTCGAGGACAATGGCCTTCACGATCTGGCCGACCTTCAACTCATCCTGCGGGTGGTTGATCCGCTTGTCGTTGACGATATCGCCGACGTGGATCATGCCTTCAATGTCTTCCGAGATCTGGACGAAGGCTCCGAACTGCTTGAGTTGCGTCACAGGGCCTTCCACGATGGAATCCACCGGGTAGCGAGTGGCGACGTCTTCCCACGGGTCGCCCAATGCCTGCTTGAGGCCCAGTGCGATGCGCTTATCGGCCGGGTTGACGCCCAGTACGACAACTTCCACGCTGTCCCCGGCTTTCAGAACATCCGAAGGCTTACGGATCTTCTTCGACCAGGACATCTCCGAAAGGTGAATCAGGCCATCAAGGCCGGGTTCAAGTTCCACGAACGCACCGAAATCAGTGACGCGCGCCACGGTACCCTTTACGCGGGAGCCAACCTGATACTTCTCGGCCGCAGTGCTCCACGGATCAGCCCGGAGCTGCTTCAGCCCGAGCGAAACACGCTGCTTGGCCGGATCGACCTTGAGGATCTTGACTTCCAGTTGCTGTCCGATGGTGAGGACGTCAGCGGGCTTATTGACGCGGCCATGAGAGATGTCAGCCACGTGCAGCATGCCGTCGATGCCGCCGATATCGACGAAGGCACCGTAATCGAGCAGACTGCGAACGGTGCCGTGCACCACGGAGCCGGCCTGCATATGCGCCAGGAGATCTTCCTTGGCGCGTGCGCGCTCTTCTTCCATCACGGCGCGGCGGTCCACCACCACGTCTTCTTTTTCGGTATCGAGCTTAATGACGCGGCAGGCGATTTCCTGGCCGACCATAGTCTGCATCTCAGGCACATCGCGGGCACCGGAACGGGACGCCGGCATGAAAGCCCGGACGCCTACGTCAACGGCGAGACCACCCTTGATGACCTGCGTCACAACGCCGGAAATCGTCAGTTTTTCGTCAAACGCTTTCTGGAGATTGGACCAGTCCCTGGGTCGCTCCACTTTGATGAGAGAGAGCTGGAAGTAGCCTTCGCTGTTGCGGCTGCCAACCGAGACCTGAACCGTGTCGCCGGGCTTCACCGGGATGGGCCCCTGATCGTCGACAAGCGCCGCGAGAGGCAGCACACCTTCCGTCTTCTGGCCGATGTCGAAGAACACACTTTCGGCATTGACGGCAACGACTACCGCGGGTACGGTGGCCGCTACGCCTCTGTCGCGCGGAGCTTCCTGCGCCTGGCTCTGTTCAAACTGGTTGAGGATATCGCCGAAAGAGCTTTCCGATTCTGTCGGATTGAGCCCTTCCGTGTCGCGAACGTCTTCTTCGCGAACGGGCGTGGAGGGATTGGACATGAGAATTTACTTTAATATTGTGGCACATGACCGGTTGAGGTTTGCAACCGGTCTGCATGGCAGGCGGCGGCGGGGCGCGGCGGCCACATCTCAAGTTAGACTGAGTGCAGTGCTCGTTTCCATTTTCCCCTCGCCCTCCCTGGCCCGCCCACCCTGGCTCAAGGCCCCGGCACCGGTGGGTTCCAACTACCGGGAACTGAAATCTCTGATCACGGAACTCAGGCTCCATACGGTCTGCGAGAGTGCCGCCTGCCCCAATGTGGGGGAGTGCTGGAATCACCGCACAGCCACTTTCATGATTCTGGGCAACGTCTGCACCCGCCGCTGCGGCTTTTGCGCGGTGCAGAAAGGCGCGCCTCTGGCTGTGGATTACGACGAGCCCCGCCGAGTCGCCGAGGCTGTGTCGGTGATGGGCCTGAAATACGCCGTCATCACCAGCGTAAACAGGGATGACCGCAAAGACGGCGGCGCGGAGTTGTTCGCCCGGGTCATCGAGGCCATTCGGGAACGTGTCCCCGGTTGCAAGGTGGAAGTGCTGGTGCCGGATTTTCAGGGCAATCGAGCGTCCATGAAAACCGTGATGGACGCGGGTCCCGATGTGCTGAATCACAACACAGAAACCGTGCCCCGGCTTTACCGGCAGGTTCGTCTGGGTGCACGCTACGAGCGTTCGCTCGACATGCTGCGCTACGCCAAGGAACTGAGGCCGGAAACACCAGTGAAATCAGGTCTGATGCTGGGACTGGGCGAATTGGCAGACGAAGTGCTGCAGGTGATGCAGGATTTGAAAACGCATTCGGTGGATATTCTGACGCTCGGTCAGTACCTGCGGCCTTCCCCGAAGCATTTGCCGATTGTGCGCTACGTTCCGCCGGCTGAGTTCGATGGTTTTCGCGAGGCCGGACAGAAGATGGGTTTCGCGCATGTGGAAGCGGGCCCGCTGGTGCGAAGTTCGTATCATGCCGACGATTCTCATACCGCCGCCGCACGCTGTTAACAAGGCCCTTTCAGGAGGGGCAACCGAAATGCCGGATCTCTTTTCACCACTGCAATTGCGGGATGTAACCCTTCGGAATCGAATCGCCGTTTCCCCGATGTGCCAGTATTCGTGCGAAGACGGCTTTGCCACAGACTGGCATCTGGTGCATCTTGGCAGCCGTGCCGTGGGTGGCGCGGGTCTGATCGTGATGGAGGCGACCGCAGTATCGCCGGAAGGTCGAATTTCGCCGCAGGACAACGGCATCTGGCTGGACGCGCATATCCCTAAGCTCAGGCAGATTACTGATTTCATCCACGCGCAGGGTGCGCACGCAGCCATCCAGTTGGCGCACGCGGGCCGCAAAGCGAGTATGACGCGCCCGTGGGAGGGCGAGGCAGTGGTGCCAGTGGAACGCGGCGGCTGGACGAACGTGGTCGCACCGAGCGCGATTCCCTTCTCCGACAAATACCCGCATCCGGTGGTATTGGATATTGCAGGAGTGCAGCGGGTGGTTCACGCGTTCGCTGTTGCCGCGCAGCGTGCCCTGCAGGCCGGCTTCGATGCAATCGAGATCCATGCGGCCCACGGCTACCTGCTGCACGAATTCCTCTCACCCCTCAGCAACGTGCGGACCGATGAATACGGCGGATCGTTTGAAAATCGAATTCGCGTGGTGCTTGAGGTTGTCGACGCAGTGCGTGCCGCATGGCCGGACGCACTGCCGTTGCTCGTGCGCATCTCCGCCACCGATTGGACAGAGGGGGGCTGGAACCCCGATGAATCGGTCGCACTGGCAAAGATCCTGAAGAACCGCGGTGTCGATCTGATCGACTGCTCCTCTGGTGGCCTGGTGCCACACGCGAAAATCCCGATCGGCCCGGGCTACCAGGTGCCTTTCGCGGAACGCGTCCGGAAAGAAGCGGGTATCCCGACAGGTGCGGTCGGCATGATCACGGAACCCGTCCAGGCGGATGCCATCATTCGCAACGGTCAGGCAGATATCGTGCTGCTCGCGCGGGAAATGCTGCGCGATCCCTACTGGCCGCTGCATGCGGCGACGACACTGGGGCATGCCGGTCCCTGGCCAATACAGTATCAGCGTGCCGCACCACTGAAACGCGTGCCCTAAGCTGGCACGCGACACCACTGAAACGCATGCCGTAAACTGGCACGCGACACCACCCAAACGCGTGCAATAAACTGGCAGTGTGCTGCGTATAGATCGCATTGAAACCGTTCAGGTGCCGCCTCGCTGGGGGCTGCTTCGTATCGTCGTGGAAGATGGCACGGTGGGTTACGGAGACTACAGTGTGGAAGGCCAACTGAGTTCCACTGAGGCGCTGGTCCACGAACTTTCCGAGCATTTCATTGGACAAGACGCTCGCGACCTGAAGCGCCTGGTGCGCGGCTGCTACGACCAGAATTTCTATCACGGCGGCGCGCACTACATGTCGGCGCTCGGCGGCATCGAGATGGCGCTCTGGGATATTGTGGGCAAGAGCCTGGGCCAGCCCGTTCACAGAATGCTGGGCGGCCGGGTTCGCGACAAAGTCAAGGTCTATCGCTGGGCGGGCGGCAACAACAACGCTCCGGGAGCCGCGGCGGAAGAAGCCGCAAGAGTGGTAGCGGAGGGCGCGCGTGCACTGAAGATGAACGCCTGCCCACCACTGGCCGCCATCGACACCTACGGCGGTATTCGTGCGGCGGTGGATCGCGCGCGGGCGGTTCGCGACGCCGTGGGGCCGGAAGTGGATATCGCGTTCGATTTCCACGGGCGCTGCAATGTTCCGATGGCGCGAAGGCTGGCTAAGGAACTGGAGTTCGCGAGTCCGCTGTTCTACGAGGAACCTGTCAGGCCCGAATACAACCGCTGGCTGCCGGAGATTGCGGGCATTACACACGTGCCCATTGCGACCGGCGAGCGCATGCACACCGTAGCGGAGTTTGCGGCCGTCCTTGCCGCGAAGGGCGCGCATATTCTGCAACCCGACGTCGTTCACATCGGCGGCATCATGAACACGGCCGAAGTGGCGGCGCTGGCCGAAGCCAACGGGATCGCGCTGGCCCCGCACTGTCCCCTTTCTCCAATCATGTTCATGGCGTCCATGCAGGTGGTGGCGCAGTCCCGGGCTGGCTGGATTCTCGAATGGTCCAAGGGGATTCACTACAACTCTCACGGTGCGAAAGGGTCGGTGGACCCCTGGCTGCGTTACGTCGCGGAGAAGGATTGGCCGTTGTTCGATACCGACGACACTGGGCACCTGCCCGTCACCGAGCGCGCCGGATTGGGCGTGGATATCGACTGGGAAGAAGTGAAGCGCGGCGCTGTTGAAGGCACAAAATGGCGCGATCAACTCATGGAACTGCCGGACGGCACGAAGGCTAACTGGTAGTTAGCCTGGCGCAAATCAGCCCGGGCCCGGCATCGTCTGCAGTACTTCGCCGCGTTTGATTTCGGCGAAACGCGTAAGTATTTCTTCGTGCAGCAAACCGTTATCGGTCAGAATGTCGACGGACTTCATGGAGTGCGGGCGGCCAAGCGTGTCTGTGCAGGCACCCCCTGCTTCTGTCACCAATAACTTGCCGGCCGCCAGATCCCAGGGGCTCAGACCGCCCTCCCAAAAGGCGTCCAGCCTGCCGCAGGCAGTAGAGGCCAGATCGAGGGCCGCCGAACCGGCGCGCCGCACGCCGTGACTCTCCACCGTCAGCTGATAAAAGTAATGGATATTCGCGCTGTTGCTGCGATTGTCGTTGGGAAAGCCTGTACATGTCAGGCTCTTCGCCAGACTGTCGACGCGCGAAACATGGATTCGCCTGCCATTCAGAAAGGCTCCGGCACCCTTCTCGCAGGCAAATAGCTCGTTGCGTGTGGGATCGAAGACGACGCCGACAATCAGTTCTCCCGCCTTTTCGAGCGCCATTGTCACGCTCCATATCGGGTAGCCATGGGCGAAGTTCGTCGTCCCGTCAAGCGGGTCCACATACCAGCGGTATTCGGAGGCACATTCCTGGCCGCCACCTTCTTCCGCCTGAATGGAGTGTGACGGAAAGTACTCGCGAAGGCGCTCTACGACCAGCTTTTCCGAGGCGCGGTCCGCCTCAGTTACCAGATTGAATTCAGTCTTCAGATCGTACCCGCTCTGCCCCTCAAGAGATCGGCGTTCGAAGTGGTAACGAAGCAGATTACCAGCGGCGAGCGATATCTCAATGGCCGCCTCCAGATGTGAAGGCATCTTCTACGCGACCTCGTAGAGGTACTTGATGTCGTGTTTGAAAATGAACAGGTTCGGCTCGTTTTGGCGCGTAATCCGAATAAACCGCTGGTCGTAATATTCAATGATGCCGCCAACTGTCTCGTTATCGGCCAGCTTGACGCGAACGGGAATCTTCTTTTCAATGAGGTGCTTCAGGTACCTTGTTTCCTCAAACGTCTGTTCCACGGGCCGTAGGGCCTTTGCTTTGGTTGCTGGCTTCATTGAGAGTCGTTTTCCCGATCAGTTTCCGATACGCTGCGGCTGTTTTGGCGCCGGCGGCACCGGCTTTTTCGGCGTCCGGATGGTCTCATCAGACGGCGTGACTGTTACGCTTTGCGACTGATTGCCCTGCGGCGAACCAGCCCCGGATTGCGCGACCGCCTCTCCATAGTATCCACTGCGTGCCGATACTTTCCACGCCGGTGTCGCGGAAGAACCGGTGACGGTCACCTGCAGGCTATGGAAACGGTCGGCAGTCAGGGGCGCACCCTTCGGATAAAATGCCAAAAGGTACTGGGTGCGGAGATCCCGCAGAATCCCGTCGAAGGCTTTATCTAATTCAGTCCCCAGCGTGGGCGCAAACACCTGGCCGCCGGTGCGCTGAGAAAGAGTGGTGAGAGCATTCTCGCCGCCGATATTGCGGCCTGCATCATTGGTAACCGGAACCACAAGAATGGGATAGATCACGGCATCCGCCAGTTGTGCCGCCTCCGCGGCGAGCTGAAAGGAAGTCCTGCTAAGCGTATCGCCGCCATCCGTGACCACGACCAGAACCTTGCGCCCCGGCCTGCCTTCAATATCGCGCGATGCGAGCAGGATGGCGTCATAAAGCGAGGTCCCTGCCTCGCCATGCAGCAGCCGCAGTTGACGGTCTATCGTGGCGGGATCGCGCGTGAAGCCGACCTGTTTTACGACCTCCCAGTTGAAACTGTACAAGGCGACGGCATCCTGGGGATTTCCGCTGCGGGTGACCGCGCGGACAAAACGAGTGACGGAATCCGTCTCATATTTGAGGTCCTTCGCGGTGGAGCCGCTGGCGTCAATCAGGACGGCGATCGAAAGCGGCTGTTCGGTCTCTCGCTCGAAGACGGCAATTTGCTGGATTGCCCCGTTATCGCGGACCGCAAAATCGGCTTTCTCAAGTGAGCCAACCAGTGCCCCGTTCGCATCCTTGACCGTAGCGAGAATTCTGACCAGTTGGACGTTAGCGCTGAAAGTGGGAGGAGCGGCCTGCTGGGCAGGGACACTGCCGCACAGCATCAGGCAGCCCGCGAGGCAGGCGGCGAGCTTACTCGGCGGCAACAGTGCCGGCGCGCGGAGCATCCTGATCCCACTCTCCTTCCACCCAGACTTCACCATCCGCGAAATACTCCTTCTTCCAGACCGGGACCAGTCGCTTCAGGCGGTTGATCCCTTCAAGCGCCGCATCGAACGCCGGACGCCGGTGGGGTGCCGTGGCCACGATGACTACGCTGGCCTCGCCGATCTGCATGGTGCCCAGCCGATGCACGATAGCGACCCGGCTGACTGCAAACTCCACAGCGATGGCCCGGCCGATTTCAGCCATCTTACGGATCGCCATGCCCTCGTAGCACTCGTAATCCAGCCGCAGCGTCTCACGGCCCCTGGTATTGTTACGGACCACACCCTGAAAAGTTACACTGGCACCGTCAAAACCCTGCAAAAGTTTCGATTCGAGGCCCCGGAGGTCGATTGTTTCGCGCGTCAGGGCGAAATAGTGACCAGCCGGATCTTCAATCTCATGAAACGGGCCTGAACCGCCACTAACCGGCGGCAGAAGAGCAACTTCATCACCTTCCGCGAGCAACGCTTCCCTTGTTGTGAACTCCTGATTACGTGCGATCACGACACTGCCGGCCATGGCCCCGAGTTTCGGATTGAGTGCCGCGTAATGGTCGAAGACGGAGCCGGCAGTGGCTCCGGACGGGACTTCGAGGCGGTCTTCGGAACAACCACAGACATCCTTCAACTGGCCGAAAAACAGTACGTTAATTTTCATTTTCAGAGGCGAGAACCACCACGCTACCATGTCGGAGAGAATCCCCATGACGCCCACCGTCACCAGAATCCGAGTCCGCTACGCCGAAACCGACCAGATGGGCGTAGTCTATTATGCCAACTATCTCGTCTGGATGGAGGTAGCGCGGGTAGACTACTGCCAGGCCGCCGGCTTCCGGTACAAGGATCTGGAAGTGGAACACGGCATTCTGTTGGCTGTCACCGAGGCCAATTGCCGGTACAAGAGTCCCGCCCGGTACGACGATGAGGTGGAAATCACGACGACGTTATCGAGGGCGAACCGGCGTGCCGTGACTTTCGAGTACGAGATGAAATCGGTCAGTTCAGGGCAGGTACTGGCACAGGGCTTCACGAGTCACATGTTTCTGAACCGGGAACTGCGACCGGCGAGTTTGCCGGATGCTTTCCGAAAAATGCTGGGCATCGCGGCGGGCAAGAGTTAATCGAACATGTCGTCGGGCTTGACGGTGAGGTTCAGTTCGGGCACCGTGAACGAGGTGACTTCGTTCAGGCCCGCGTCACAGGTGTAGAGGCGGTGGGAGTGGGGATCCACCAGCCAGACGTGCGTAACGCCCCAGGCGCGATACTCCTGCAGTTTGGCGCGGACGGCGCTCAGGCGGTCGTCGGAAGATAGAACTTCAATGGCGATAAGAGGCGGCGAATCGGGAACGTTTTCCGGCTGGGAAGGCCAAAAGATCGCGACATCCGGGATGAGATACAGGCCCTCGCGCATTTTCACCCGCAGTTCCGGGCAAGTGAACACGGAAAGCTTCCTGCGAAACGCTTCAAAAAAGAATATGAGAAGGGCTTGTGTGCGTGCGTGAAGGTAATCCGGCACTGATCTTTCCACCAATTCGCCGTCCCGGTATTCCTGATCGGTACCGGGAAAGCTTGTGTGCAGATACTCATCGGCGGATATTGCCGTCTTCGCTGCCATAGCTACAGCATAGCGCGGTTTCGGCACTTTGCGGACTCCACTGTTATCATAAGAGAGTAGTTTCCCCTTCTAACCCGTGATCTCAGTTAATAACCTCAGCATGCGCTACGGCGCCAAAGTACTATTTGACGACGTCAACGTGACGTTCCTGCCCGGTCGCCGCTACGGCCTCACCGGCCCGAACGGCGCTGGAAAATCCACGTTCATGAAGATCCTCACGGGCGAACTCGACGCGCAAAAAGGCACTGTAGTGCGCCCCAAACGCGTCGGCGTTTTGAGTCAGGATCAGTTCGCGTTCGACGCCTTCCGCGTCGTCGATACCGTAATCATGGGCAATCGTCCCCTCTGGCAGGCCCTCGAAGAACGCGATATTCTCTACGCCAAAGAAGACATGACGGACGAGGACGGCATGCGCCTCGGCGAACTGGAAGGCGTGGTCGCGGAGAACGACGGCTACACGGCGGAGAGCGACGCGGCGATTCTGCTTGACGGTCTGGACATCCCCGAAGATCTGCACGAACGCAAAATGAGCGAACTGCAGGGCGGCCAGAAAGTCGGCGTCCTGCTCGCGCAGGCTTTGTTTGGCGGACCCGAAGCGCTGCTTCTCGACGAACCGACGAACCACCTCGATCTGGAATCGATCCACTGGCTGCAGGACTTCCTGTCACGTTACCAGGGCACCCTGATCGTCATTTCGCACGATCGCCACTTCCTCAACAGCGTTTGCACCCATACGGCCGATATCGACTACGAAACCATCATCACTTATACCGGCGGGTACGATGACATGGTTCTGGCGAAGACCCAGGTGCGCTCGCGACTGGAATCGGAAAACGCGCAGCGGGAAAAAAAGATCGCCCAGCTCAACGAATTCATCGCCCGCTTTTCGGCCGGTACACGTTCGAGTCAGGTGACTTCACGTAAGAAGGAAGTCGAACGGCTCGCAACAAGCGATCTGGCGCGTTCCAACATTGCGCGCCCCTTCCTGCGTTTCGACATGAAGCGCCCATCTGGCCGCCACGCGCTGGAGATCAAGGGACTGACGAAGTCCTACGACGGTGAAGCCCCTGTCATCTCGAACTTCACAGCCAGCATTTCCCGCGGTGAGAAGATCGGCATCATCGGGCGCAACGGCGTGGGAAAGACCACGATCCTGCGCTCCATCATTGCCGCAGCCCCCGGGGTCAGCGACGAAGACTTCAAAATCGACAGCGGCACCATCGAATGGGGTCACGAGGCACAGGTCGGCTACTTCGCGCAGGACCATCGGGCGACGATCCTGCCAGGACTCACGGTGTTTGAATGGCTGCAGCAGTTCGACCCCCAGGCCGGCAACGAAGAACTTCGCGGGCTGCTTGGACAGATGTTGTTCAAGAGCGAAGAAGGCCTGAAACCGACGGCGGCGCTTTCGGGTGGAGAGGCGGCGCGATTGATCTTTTGCCGACTGATGCTGCAAAAACCCAACATCCTTGTGATGGACGAACCGACGAACCACCTGGATCTCGAATCCATCAACGCCATGAACTTCGCTCTGCAGAAGTTCCAGGGAACGCTGTTCCTGGTCACGCACGATCACGATCTGCTGGAGGAGACTGCCACGCGAATCTGGCGGGTTTCTCACGCGGGCATCGAAGACTTCAAGGGCGCGTACGAAGAACTTCAGTCCGTCGGTGCCTGACACGGCCTGGCTGGCAGCCGTGGCAATAGTCGCCCCCTTGCGGTCGCGGCGCGGTAACGCATTCACGCTGCTGAGCCGCGCAGGCAGGTAAGCGGTTGATTTGGAACTGCTGCAGAGGCTGCTGCTCAGAACCGGTAAAATTTGTGTCTGCAGGCCCGGCAGCGGAACGGCGATATAAAAAACAGCCGCAGGAATTCCTCCCACATCCCGCTTCGCGCGGAACGGCGCACGTTCTTAGACGTACACTTCGGGCAGTAAACATTTGGAACGCGTCCGTCTTCGAGCGAACGATCTTCCGCCGGCACCAGCTGATGCGTTGGGGGAATGACTTCAGGGGAAGGATAAGCGGGGGGCGGCAACTGAAAGCCAGGAACAGCTTCGCCCAGCGCCTGCTCAATGCGATTGACCACCCCGGAGACTTTTTGTGAAGAGATCTTCGACGAATCCCGCAACCGATCCACGGTTTCCGTCTGTAACGCCGATATCTGCTCAAGCTGAGTGATCCGGCCGTCAAGCTGCGACGTCAAAGCCTGGGTGCTCTGTTCAACCACCCGTTGCCCCATCTCACGGAAGTTCTCGACCAGTTTGGTCTCCAGCATTTCCATGTGCTCGCCGACTCGCTCTTCGATGAGAGAAGGCAAGTCACCCGAGATTTCCTGGTCGCGACGCCTGCCGCGTCCGAAGTCAGACGTCCGGCTTCTTTCGGCCAGAAGCTCGCGTAGGGGGTTCGATGCTCTGGAGGATGAGTTTCTCGGTCGACGCATCAGCGGTAGACGGCTTCCTGACCAATTGTAACCCGTCTCTTCCAATCCGGCCTGTGCCATGTATCACCACTTTAGTGGATTTTCAGGGCGAAATACACCAATTTGGCCGTTTTTTACCCAAAGAGAGGAACAGAACGCTAACCATCGACAGCGATTTTTGGAGCCGGATCAAAGCAAATCAGCGCAGTGTGTCATTGAGGAGTCGGGCCAGCCTGAAGCCAGCGGTCGCCAACTGCGCATCAATCACTGGTATGGCTTTTCCGAAGTAGTCCGCGCCTACAGTAATGTGAAGTGCCGACACCTTGCCTCTTCGCTCCGCGGAACAAACCGCCTGCGCATCCGGAGTTTCAACGGGAATCCCGGGATCTAAACTTCCGTACACCACTGCTTGCCCCACCGCATGCGTCTCCCAGGCCCACGCTGTGGCATCGGCGGGCTTCGCGGCCGAAAGAGCCCTGAACTTCTCCGCAAAACGCGCATTCAGGTCCGCCGCGTAAGCGGACTGCGTAAGCTTCGCCTGCTCGAGCCGATGCTGAATTAGTTTGTAGTCCCAGATAGCGTGAAGATTGGAAGGTGTGGTCTCCGAAAAAAACTGCATCGAAGTACAGTTTCCGCCCTGATCGTTGTTGTCCTCGTCATGTAGAGGCTGATGAATATCACCCACGAAGTGAATGATATATCGCAGGGCGGTCGCACGCTCGGCGACGGGGCGGGCCTTGTCGTGCAATACGGTCAATTCGAATTCCATCGCATTCGTGATGCAGCCAGGACGGTTCTTCCCATCGACAGAAGGCCCCAGGGGTGGGCACCAGGGATCGAGGCTGGTGACCTGGTCCACGGAGCGCGGAATATCGACGTAGTGCCAATTGCCCGTCTTCTCGCGGCTCTTGGCGTCGTCCGGCCACGTGGCGGCGTCTGCCATCGGATCATCCGGCCTGTCTTTGCAGAAACGATTCAGCGCCGGGTCGACCGGGTTCTGCTTCAGCAGATCGTCAACAGCACTGGCTATTGCGGGGTTGAGATGAGCGCGGGCAATCAGAGCCACCATCTGGTGGCCTTCACACCCCCAGCCAAAGGCAACGGAAGAAAATAGCGAACTGAAGACTGCAGCAAGTAAGAAGCGGCGCATGTCTGATTGTACCCCCGGATTATGTCAATCGGGCAAACCCGGACCAGGCCGGCTACTTCAGGTGGCGGCGCAGAGTATAGGCGTCCGGACGTGCGCTGTCATGTTCGAATTTCTTCCAGTCGTCCTGCACGTAAATCAGCTTCCCTGTGAGGTGATTGGAGACCTCCGAGGACAGAAAGAGGGCCAGTTTGATCTGCCTGTCCGACAGTGTGCCACCGGTCGACTGGACGTGTTCGGCGGCTTCGAGCTCTTCGACACCTGCGCGTTCGCCGGCATGAAGGATCTCGTCCGTCATGCTGGTGTAGGTTTCGCCCGGGAACATGCAGTTGATTTGTACGTTATCGTCACGAACTTCGTCGGCAACACACTCCACGAATCGAACAAGGGCTGACTTACTCGCAGCATAGGCTGCGAACCGGGGCCGGGGCGAGGCCGCGCCCTGTCCCACCACAACGATGATCTTTCCCGAACGGCGCGCCACCATTTTCGGAAGCACGGCGCGGCAGGAATTCATCACACCGATAACGTTGGTTTCGAATACCTCGGCCCACGCGGCTGGACGATTCTCTACAAACTGGCCGATCGGCCCCTGAATGCCTGCGTTCGCAATCAGAGTGTGGACCGGGCCCCAATGACCTGTCATTTTTTCGATGGCGGCCGATATCTGATCGTAATTGCGGACGTCCGCACGCAGACGGAGCGCTGTTCCGCCGCTGTCTTCGATTTCAAGCTTGGTGACATCAAGTTCGCCCTGACTCCGGCCTAACAGGCCTACTCTGGCTTTGGCATGCGAGAAGCCAATGGCTAAGCGCTTGCCGATGCCGCGTCCGGCGCCCGTGATCAGAACGTTTACATCCTGGGAAGAGGGCAAACCGCTATTCTATCGCCTGGCACGCGGGCGCGGGATCAATTCGTACTTCCGGTAAATGAAACGAGGCCCGTCGGCAACATGACGGCGACGGAAAAGAATCCCGCGAGGCAGTGGAACACGAGCCACTGCCGGACGGCAAATCCGGGAAACCTGGATTTGTAGTCGTCATCCACAACCTGTGGCACCGAAAGATGGAGCCCTTTGTTCAGCGCGCACTTGAGGTTCCCCCCAATCATGTTCGCGAGTTCTCCAAGCACGTCGGGTATGACGGCATCGACGGTGGAATCCTGAGCACAATCCATTGCGGAAGCGGTGACGGGGTCGTCCTTCGAGGGGCTACCCATTCCCAGGTATTGTTCGGCGAAGCATCTCGCCTGAGGATGATCGCACTGGAACAACACGACGGCCTCCCATTCTCCTGTCAAACGAACGGCAGACGTCAGACACCTTTCAAACACCGGTTCCGGGAGCGGGTCGTGATCCTCCCGTTGCAGTGTTTCGCAGTGCAGGACTTCCAGTCCGAGCATCGTATTGAAAACAGAAGTGACGATCTGCGCCAGTTCGGAGGGTATAACTTCGGAGGTTATTTCGGTCAGCATGGGATATCCTTTCATTTCGCCACGAACACAATCGCGTTTCCTATTGATTGTTTTTCGAAGAACTTCTCATACCCAAATGCCGTCTCGGCACCACCCAGCATCAGCCAGCCCCCGCGGAAGAGGGTACCGTGGATCTGCTCGAGAATGTTCTGCTTGGTGGCGGCATCGAAATAAATCAGCACATTGCGGCAGAAGACCATATCGAAAGGGCCCAACGCACGCAGGCTTTTCCGGAGATCTATCGTCTCGAAACGCACCATCCGCCGAACCGCCTCGCTCAACTGCCAGTTCACACCTGCCCGCTTGAAATGCTTCAGCAGAAGGGTGGATGGGAGGCCCCGGTTGACCTCAATCTGCTGGTATGTCCCGGACTGTGCGCGTTCGACCATCTGAGACGAATAGTCGGTACCGAGGATTTGCAGATTCCAGTCGCTCAGCCCCTGCTCCATCAGCAGCATGGCCAGACTGTATGCTTCCTGCCCCGTGGACGAAGCCGCCGACCAGAACTTCAGCTTGCGTGTATCCGCGCGTTCCTGTTTCAGCCGCGGCAGCAGTTCGTTGCGTATGGCGTCGTAGTGTGCCGGGTCACGAAAAAAGTAGGTCTCGTTGGTCGTCATCGCCTCAACGACGCGGCGGCTCAGATCCTTCTCTTTCGTGGCCCTGAGCAGCGCGCATAAGTCGTTGACCGATCCGAGGCCTAAATCTGTCGCGATCGGGGATAGCCGGCTTTCAAACAGGTAATGCTTGTCGCCCTCGATTACGATGCCAACCTCGGAGCGGACGTAGTCCTGCAGGAATCGGTAATTGTCGGAGAAGATATCTGTACTGAGTGTCTGCGTCGCCATCGGTTTCCGGCCTTCCGTACTTTGGTCTGGTTACTACCGGCCAGCCAGCCGTACAATCTCTCGTGCAATCTGGTCGAGCGGCAGTACTTTATCTGCCAGGCCGGCGGCCACAACAGCGCCCGGCATACCCCATACAACGCTCGATGCTTCGTCCTGTGCAATCACGCTTGCCCCCTGAGCCTTGAGGATCTCCGTCCCGCGCAGCCCGTCCTGGCCCATTCCGGTCAACATGACCGCAATGGCCGCGCCTCCGTAGACTTCACCTACAGAGCTGAAGAGCGCATCAACAGCCGGACGACAGGAGTTTTGCGGTGCCGATTGGTCCAGAAATGTGCGAACTCCCCGGACGCCGGAGGTTATTTTCATGTGGTAGTCCCCTGGCGCAATCAGGACCTTTCCGGGTTCCACAACGGAGTCGCTTCCCGCCTCCTCTACAGCGAGTTTGCAGGTGGAATGCAGCCGCTCGGCCAGCAAGCGCGTAAACATTGGGGGCATATGCTGCACCAGAAGCACCGGCAATGGAAAGTTAGCGGGTAATTCCGGCAGGAGCGCTCCCAGCGCGGTAGGACCGCCTGTGGAAACACCAATCACCAGGATCTTTGGCGCGGGCTTTCCACTCGCCGGGACCGCAATGCTTTGTGGACCAGGCGAGGCCGGGACCACACCGATGGCCGCGCTCGGAACAGGGGCAGGAGCCTTTCCGGGCTGCATGAAGAACTGCTTGATCTTCGGTATGAGTTCCTGCCGAAGCCTGGCCATCGACTGGTCGAGAGACCCTTCGTTGGACGCCTTGGCAACATAGTCGTCCGCTCCCAGAGTGAGAGCTTCCAGCGTCACAGCCGCCCCGCGTTCCGTGAGCGTGCTGAACATGATGACGCGAAGGTGCGGGAAATCCGTGCGGAGCCTGCGCAGAGTCGCCAGACCATCCATCTCCGGCATCTCGATGTCCAGAGTCAGGACGTCCGGCGTCAACTGGACGATCCGCTGTAGCGCAATCGAGCCATTGGACGCAGTCCCGACGACTTCGAGTGCCGGATCCTGTTCAAGGGCATGCGTAACCAGCCGCCGGATGACGACCGAGTCATCCACCACCAGAACGCGGATACGTTCACCGGGCTGGAGAAGGCGTTTCTTTGTTAAGACCATTATTTTGCCCGTTTCACAACTGAACCCCGGCAAGCTGCAGTTTCTCCACGAGAATGTCCTGAGTAAACGGCTTCATGACATACTCGTTGGCGCCAGCTTCCAGCGCGGCAGCCATTTGTTCCATCTCGGTCTCCGTCGTCACCATCACGACAACTGTTGAATCCAGCTCCCGCTTCTGACGGAGTTGTTTGACGAGCTCGAGACCGTTCATCTCGGGCATGTTCCAGTCCGCCAGCACCAGGGAGACGGCGGACGGCTGCGCTTCTAACATCTCGAGAGCCTCCCGCCCGTTGGCTGCCTGGCTCACTTCAAACCCGAGCTTTTTCAGGATTCCGGAAAGAATCATGCGGACTGCCCGGGAGTCGTCAACTACCAATGCTTTGGCCATCATTACCTCTTGCGATGAATCGTCAGTGTTGCTTTCGAGGTGCGCTGCGCGACGCCCTGCCATGTCGCGCAGCACCTGTCAGCTTTGGTCAGAACGTGAACCGGGATACGACGGACTGAAGTCTGGACGCCATCCTGCTCAATTCCTGAGAAGCCTTCTGTGTGTCGGTCGCTCCCTGCGTGGTTTCCCTCGCCGCGCTGGCGACTCCGCCAATATTCTTGGCAATATCGCCGACGCCTTTGGCCGCTTCCGTGACGCTACGCCCAATCTCGCTCGTCGTCACCGTCTGCTCCTCGACAGCGGAAGCGATGCTGTTCGAGATATCGTTGATCTGACTGATGATCGTGCCGATCTCCTCGATCGCCTTGACAGCGCCCTTAGTGTCGCCCTGAATGGCCTCGATCTTTCGTCCGATATCCTCGGTCGCCTTTGCCGTCTGTTTCGCCAGTTCCTTGACCTCGTTGGCGACAACGGCGAACCCCTTCCCTGCCTCGCCGGCACGGGCCGCTTCGATCGTCGCGTTCAGAGCCAGAAGATTGGTTTGCTGGGCGATCGACGTAATCACTTTGATGACGTTGCCGATCTCCTGGCTGGACTCTCCCAGTTTCTTGACCGTTTCGTTGGTTGTCTGAGCCACGCTGACCGCGTTTTTCGCGACACGCGCGGATTCATTGACGTTCTTCGAGATCTCACGAATCGACGCCTGCATCTCCTCAGAGGCGGAGGCCACCGATGCGACATTTCTCGACACCTGTTCGCTCGCCGCCGACACGACATTCGCCTGCGTGGCTGTCTCTTCAGCGTTGCCCGCCATCTGCTGGCTCACTGCCGTCAGTTCTTCCGACGAGGACGCCAGGGCCGTGGCGTTCTGGGAAGTGATCCGCAGCGGCTCCACGACCGTCTCCAGTGTGGCATTGATACCTTCGACGATCTTGCGGAAATCGCCCGCGTGAGCTGACGCGTCCGCCCGTGTGGCCAGTTTGCCGTCCAATGCCGCCTTAACCAGCATTTCGGTGTCCGCCATAAGGGCTTTCAGATTGCTTCGAACCTGTTCGATGGTCTCATTGATAAAGGCCTTCTTGCCCGGAAACTTCTCCAGCGGAGCCTCGAAGTTGCCTCTTCCGAACTCCGCTACGCACGCCATCGCCTTCTTCTTGACAGCGATGTGGCCGAATACCATGTCGTTCACGCCCTGCGCCATGCCGGCAAAGGCTCCGAGAAACTTCTCGGCAGGTATACTGACGTCGATTTCGCCTTTTTCGTGCTCCGACGCCATGCTGCGCATCGAAGCGGCAAATGCGTCGAGTTGCGTATTCAGAGCGCGCTTGATTTTCCCAACCTGCTCCGCCCGATCCCCGGTGGAACAGACGTCATCGAGGCGGATACCGCCGGCCGATAACATGCCTTCGAGAGTATTGAGCATGAATGCGTCACCGATGGCTTGTAAATCCAGGTTAAAAACCCGGCTTGCCGCGGACTCGATCTGCCGGGCTTTGGTTTCATCTTCGACATCGCGGCGCACATACTCGCCAAGTATTCGCTGAAACTCCGGATAAGATCCGACGTACCACTTGAACGGAAGATCGATCCGATCATGGACAGCACCCACTTGCAACCGCTTCTCGAAGTAGCGAAGATCCCAGTTCACCGATGCCCCGGCGAAAACCTCCGTAATATAGCCGGTTTGAGCGGATTCGAGATGCTGACGCAGCGCCGAGAGAGGCATACCGCGTTGGGCCGCGATACCTTCAAAGTAAAGCCGTGTGGCCGGAAACTGGAACTGCCAGTCATAGAACTCGCGTGCAATGTCCGGAGCAACATCTCGCGCCCAGCTCGCCATCTCACCGAGAACCGCCCTGTCTTCCTCGCCCAACCGGACGAATTGCCGACGCGCGGCCAGACTGTTCTCATCCATGCCGAAACGCGTCGCCAGCGAATCGGGGCCAATCTGGGGCCAATTCACCTGGACATTGCCCGGGCGGGACTGCCGGACTTCCCTTGTCTCCTCCGGCCAATCGGCCACCGCCGCACCGCCGGCCTGCGGAAACCGGCCGGGACCCGGCGTGCTGTTCGTCTTTCTGTTACTGGGCTTACTGATCATATTCCGTTCTCCCTGTGTTCGTGTACGTTTGGTTCTTGACTTGCCGCGTTCCTGTCATGTAATCCACGCTGTTCCTGGTCTGATGACAGGAGATACAGACCGGCCCACTGACATTGCCTGAAAAGACCGGTGCCGGCCTGAATGCCAGCCCCCCGGCGAAAAGCACCAATAACGAGAGTGCCGTAAGCGCCGCCTGAAGCGTAGCCGCCGACATCTGCCTCGGCTCCTTCTTCACTGGCGACCGATCCCTGAATTTGCACTGAGCGGAACTCCGCCGCCGAGGTCGACTGTCCTGTCTGTGTCGAGAATCAGCAGGAGACGATCCGGCAGCTTATACACTCCCCGAATGATCTCCCGCGCCGCGGGATCGAGACTCTCCGGCGGACGCTCCCAGGTAGCTGCATCCACATCCAGAACGTCGCCAATCTCATCGACGAGCAGGCTGACTGCGCCATCTTCGGTACGGACGACCATGTTCATGGGCGTCTGCATTCCGTCGCGGGGTGGCAGACCAAGCCTGCGCCTCATGTCGATGGCTGTGACAATCTGTCCGCGCAGATTAATGAGACCTTCGATGACTCTCGGCGCGCGTGGCACACTGGTCATCTGCTGCGGCCTCAATACTTCCTGCACGCACAATACGTCCACCCCAAAGAACAAATCCGCCACGAAAAACGTAGAGAACTGGCCGCTGCTCTGCATCATCGTACCGGGACCAGGGCGTGCCTGGGCGGACTCGGATGCTGTTGGAGAACTTTCCATATTCATCTGCTTATGATTCCTTTCCCGCAAACGCTGCCGCGCGTTCTGCCGGTGCGAGGGCGGCGCTCAGTCTCGCCAGCGATTCCAGCATCGCTTCCCGATCGAACTTCGTCTGGCAGTCGTGGAATCCAGCGGAGCGGATCGCTTCGCTTTGAGTCTGAGCTGAAGATTCTGCCAGCGCCAGCAGCGGGATGCCGGACCATTCCGGGCGAAGCCGCATGGCGGCCAGCAGCGCGGACGAACCATCGGTTGGCAGGTCGAGTGCAGCGATCACCAGATCCACAGGCTGTTGCTCCAATTGCCGGATGGCGTCGTCCAGGTTTCCCGCTTCGAGCACCCGATAGCCCGCCATATCCAGGCCACTTCTTATTAAGCCTCTGGAGAACGAGGAAGGCTCGGCCAGCAGAACCCTCCGGCCACTGGAGGGCCCGCCTGTCCCCTGCGACCAGTTATCTCCGGCGGAATTGATCACACAGTTCAAATCCAGGAAATCGGTAATGCGCTTCCCAACGACCGCTGAACCGAGCAAGCCCGCGCGGTTCGACCGCTGGCGCACCGTGACCACCTCTTCGGCTACGTCCAGAATCTGATCCACCACCACACCCACGCTGCGGTCTCCATCGTTGAACACCACTACCTGAACGGGGTCGGGTTCCTGCTCCAGCGCCGGAATGCCCGGTTCGAGAACCTCGCGCAGACAAATCAGCGGCAGAATCCGGTTCCTGTACTGGACGACCTGTCCCCCACCTGCCCGTTCAATCGCAGATTGCGGGAACTCTTCAAGACGAGCGACCAGAGAGAGTGGCACCGCAAGCCGGTCAAAGGAACCCGCCCGGAACAGGAGAATGCGCTGTTGCTCCAGCTCTTTCTGCGCCTTCTGGTCGCTCACAGCTCTCGATTGCTCGCGGGACTCCGTCATCACACCGGAGCGCTGTCCAATACCCAGCACGTCGAGGATCAACGCCACCCGGCCATCGCCCATAATGGTCGCTCCGGCATACTCCGCAATTCCCTTCAATTGTTTCCCAAGCGGCTTCACGACGATTTCCTGCGTGTCGTTGATTCCGTCGACCACCAGCCCAAACTGCCTGTCCTCCGCCTGAAGGACCACCATGTTGACGGCGTCGGCCGACTCGCTGGATTTGAGTCCCAGAACATTGTTGAGGTAAGCGATCGGCAGAAGGCTGCCGCGCCGGCGATAGACCGGTGTCCCGTGGACGTGTTCAATGTGCTTATCCGAAGAATCTCCGTCCAGACGGATGAGTTCCAGAAGACTGACCTGGGGAATGACGAAACGCTCACCGCCACTGGTAATCACAAGGCCGGGAATGATCGCCAGAGTCAGTGGGATCTTGATCTTGACCGTGGTGCCCTCGCCCGCGCGGCTGGCAATATCCACCACACCGCCGATCTTCTCAATGTGGGACTTCACCACGTCCATCCCGACGCCTCGGCCGGACATGTTCGTCACGGTCTCCGCCGTTGAAAAGCCTGGCTGGAAGATGAGATAGAGTGCTTCGCGATCGCTGAGTTTTGCCGCCTGCTCCGGCCGCAGGAGCCCGCGTTCAACCGCCTTCTGACGAACCCGTGCGACGTTGATCCCGCCGCCGTCATCTCCAATCTCGATATTGACCTGTCCGCCTTCGTGGTAGGCCCGCAGCGTCAGCCTTCCCTGCGGCGCCTTGCCCGCCCGAACGCGGACATCCGGCGACTCAATCCCGTGGTCGCAGCTGTTGCGCACCAGATGGACCAGCGGGTCCTTAATCGCCTCAATAATCGTCCGGTCGAGTTCCGTCTCGGCTCCGTCCATGTCCAGACGGACCTGCTTCCCCAACGCCAGTGCAATATCGCGGACAACGCGGGGCAGCTTGTTCCACACCATGCCAATGGGCTGCATCCGCGTCTTCATGACGCCTTCCTGGAGTTCTGAGGTGATCAGATTCAGACGCTGAGAAGTCGCATTGAGCGCCGGATCTTCCCTTTCGGTATTGAATTGGAGAATCTGGTTACGCGTGAGGACGAGTTCACCCACCAGGTCCATCAGCTTGTCGAGTAACCCAACTCCGACACGGATATTGGCATCCGCCACGGCCGATGACCGCGAGCCTTCCTCTTCGGGCCGGGACGCGTCCGCTCTGGCAACCAGCGGCCCTGACGCTGCCGGAGTAGTCGAAGCTGCTGCGTGAGGCTTCGCCGATTCCGCCGGGTGCGCAACACCCGAAGTGGATGAAACAACCACAGGAGCGGCGGAATCGGGCTCACTTCGCCTGGCGCCTTCCTGCGAGTGTACAGCCTCCGGGCGTTCATGCCCGGCGGATGCCTCCGCAGCAGCTGCCACCGGAGACAGACAAGCTGCCGCACGCAGACGCTCCGTCAATGTATCGAAGGTTTCTTGACCCTCCTCGCCCCCGGCTTCAATCGCAGCCAGAACGGTCCGGGTGGCATCGACGGTTTCCAGTATCAGCGAGATCAGCGCCGGGTCCAGTTCCCGCTGCCCATCCCTGAGTTGGCTCAGGAGCGTTTCCGCGTGATGGGTAATCCGCTCCAGTGTGGAAAATGCCAGGAACCCGCAAGTACCTTTAATAGTGTGAATGGTGCGAAAGATGCTGTCGAGCAGCGCGGCATCCTTGGGGTGCTTCTCAAGCCGGACAAGCTCCTGGTCGAGGCGTGAGAGGTTTTCATAACTCTCGACTAGGAACTCACGAATCACTTCCTGATCCTGCATTTGTTCGGTCTCCACGGAGCGGCAATCGGCTCCTCACTGCGCATCACTCTGGTGATCATCGTTTCCGCCCAGGCGGAGCCACCAGCCTGCGGTCCCATCCCGGGGCCCTCTTTTGAAGGCCGCCAAGGTGCTGCAGCGCACTGTTTCTCTTATCGGCGACGGTTTCGCAAACCTGTAGTCACGTCGCGCGGATTTTCTGTTTCTCCCTTTTAGACAGGAGCTTTGCGCCAACACGGTGCCAATCGCCACCAAACCTATAGCGCAGCGGAAATCCGCCGATAAGACCCACAAGTGAATCGGAACAGAAAACGACTATGCCATTTGACCTACTGATCGTCGATGACTCTGCGGCCATCCGGAAGATCCTTCAAAGGGTGCTGCAGAAAACAGAAATGCCCATCGGAAACATACACGAGGCCGGCGACGGACTGGAAGCACTTGCGGTCCTGAAAGCCAATAAGATCAGCTTCGTGCTGAGCGACATCAACATGCCGAACATGGACGGCCTTCAGTTGCTGGCCCAGATTCGGGCTAACGAGGATTGGAAAGCGATCCCCGTGATCCTCATCACCACCGAAGGCAGCCAGACCAAAGTCATGGAGGCCGCGCATATGGGGGCTACCGGGTATGTGCGAAAACCCTTTACGCCGGAACAAATCAACAACGTGCTTGCAGGGCTGACGGGCAGCCCGCTGAACGGATAGAGAGAATAACCGATGAAACAGCTTATAGATTCAGCGACGATTGTGATGATGGTGCGCCGCGCCACCACAGATGTGCTTTCCACTATGCTGGCAATCGATGCCGAACCAGGTGAGGCCTACACCGAGATACTGCCACCGGCGAATACCGAGGGGGTCGTCTCATTCGTGGGCGTGACCGGCGCGGAATGGGCCGGCACCGGCTGCCTCCGATGCGGTTCAGGCTCAGCCTGTCAGCTTGCCGGCCGATTCCTCATGACGGAGTTTCACCATGTGAACGACGAAGTGCTGGACGCCTTCGCCGAACTCACAAACATGATCATCGGCAATATGAAGAACGATCTGGAACTCCTGCTCGGCCCTACCGGCCTGAGCATCCCCACCGTCATCTACGGCAAGAACTTCAGTACCCGCAGCCTGCGCCGCGAAGAATGGATCATCGTCCCGTTCCGCTGCGGGGATGACCTCCTCGAAGTCAGAGTGTGTCTGCAGGAAAGACAATCGAAGTTCTCTGTCACCCGTTACGGAAAAAAACAGGAATTTATACTCGGACGTTGAGGGAGGAAACGGAGCGATCAGGGGCCGGGCAAGAACCCGGCGGCCGGGAGACCGACGCCCCGGCGCACAGCCAAACTGCGCACAGCCAAACTGCGCCCCGAAACAATGCCTTTCAACCCAAACAAATGCCAAACAAGAGAATTTGGTGGACGGAACGGGATTCGAACCCGCGACCCCCGCGATGCGAACGCGGTGCTCTCCCAACTGAGCTATCCGCCCACTCGGGCTGAACCTCTACAATATAACAAATGGTTTCTTCTGACCGCGATTCCGCCCTCAACACTCCCGAATTAACCGACAAAATGCGGAGTGAGTGGGACGAACGCGCCCGCGAGAACGCCCGCCACTACATCGCAACCGGTCAGTTGAACTGGAACGATGAGGAGTATTTCGAATCCGGACGCGAGAATGTTCGCCGCGAGATCCTGACAGACATGGGCAATATCTGCCAGGGCAAAGACCCCAAACAGATGACCGTGCTCGAAATCGGTTGCGGTTCCGGCCGCATCACCCGCGCTCTTTCCGAAGTCTTCGGACAGGTCTATGCCGTGGATATCAGCGGCGAGATGATCCGGCAGGCCCGCGAATCACTCCATGACAGGCCGAACGCCCATGTCTTCCAGAACAATGGTTCGGACCTCTCAATACTGGGAGACATTCGCGTGGATTTCGCCTTTTCCTACATCGTCTTCCAGCACATCCCGAGCCGGCAGGTAATTTCCAGCTACGTTCGCGACGTGCATCGCCTCCTCAGGCCCGGCGGCCTGTTCAAGTTCCAGGTGCAGGGCGGCAGTTCCATGGATGCGCCTCCCGGCGACACATGGCTTGGCGCTCCGTTTTCCGACGCCGACGCCGTGACCATGGCGGAAGAATGTGGGTTCGAACCACGCCACCGCATCGGAGCGGAAACGCAATACTTCTGGCTCTGGTTCTTCCGCCAGACATGGTGGGAAAGAGCCCGGGGCATTCTTCGGAAACAGGGTTGGCAGGGTATTCCTGCCATTTTCCGCTAGCTGGAATAGAGGAAGCGAAGCGGCTAGCCGGTCGTCTCGCCACCACTCCCCGCGCCCGCAGCAGCGTCTTTGTTCTGCGCCTCGCGACGTTTCGCCCAATATGACTTCATCCTCGCCGAAACTTCCTTGCGCCCGGCGGTGTCCATAGACTTCCGGCCGCGCTTTGGGCCACGAACACCAACCGACTGGCCGGAAGCCGCGCCCACCGCCTCGAGTGAATCGATGATTCGTTGCAGACGGTTCCTCTCCGCAACCAGTTCGCCAATGATCCGATACAGGTCCATGATCTCCCGGGGCACCCTCACTGCAGCCGGAGACGCACACCGCGCCCCCGGCCGCATTCAAGACTATCTCACGAAAAATGGCCAGTGCATGACGAACTTAAACCCAAAGTGCATTGCAGTGAGCCACGTAATTGTCAAGATTACCACTAC
Source organism: uncultured Acidobacteriia bacterium (assembly GCA_903875575.1). Lineage (GTDB taxonomy): Bacteria > Acidobacteriota > Terriglobia > Bryobacterales > Bryobacteraceae > BOG-234. The sequence goes on from CAIQWJ010000078.1 coordinate 74,946, forward strand.
AATCCCGCCGAACCACTTCAGGAACAGCGACCACGGGAACTTCCTCTTCTCGCGGCGCAGTACCAGCAGATAGCTGGCAAAAATACCTACGTAGAAAAGCACAATCATGGGCGTCGCGAAAAGGGTCAGATTGAAGACATCGCCGGTCGGAGTGATGATCGCCGCAAGGATAACGATGATGAGGATTGCGTACCGGCTGTGACGCACCAGGAATGACGGATTGACCACCCGAATGAGCGTCAGCAGGAACAGCATGACGGGAATCTCGAAGACCAGGCCCACCGCCAGCATCACATCCACAAACAGGTCGTAATACTCGCTGACGTTGATGCCTGGCGTGATCCCGCCCTCAATACCGATCCCGAGCAGAAATTCAAGCCCGTACCGGAAGGCGACAAAATAAGCGAACAAACCGCCGAGAATGAACAGCCCTGCGCTCGACGCCACAAAAGGCACCGCCCACTTCCGTTCGTGCTTGTAAAGACCGGGTGCGATGAACGCCCAAACCTGGTACAAAATCCACGGGGAAGCAAGGAAGATCGCGCACAGCAATGGCAACTTCATCCAGATGATCTGGAACGTGTCCATCGGCGAGATCAGCACCAGATTCGGCGGATTGATATGGAGATGTTCGAGCGCCACCTTGGCTGGTTTGCGGACGATTTCCCACAGAGGATTGGCGAAGAACATGCTGATGGCAAACGCCACCGCCATGCCATACACGGTCAACAAAATCCGATGTCGAAGTTCTTCCAGGTGATCAAGGAAGCTCATCCTGACCATCCCGTCTTCTTCTTCGTCACCGGGGTCCGAACCGCCGCCCAAAAGTGGTTTCTGGAGGCCGCTGAAAATACCAGTCAACCTGTCGAGTAAGGAATTCTCCTCGGGCGGAGTGGATGCTCCCCCGGTCGCGTCGTTGGATGCCATGTGCTTACGTTAGCCGTTTACCGGGTTACCGGCGGCGGCATGTTCGCCCTCGTGGTGCAGCGATGGGGGTGGTTCCAGACCCTCGTTGTGGGCGACCTCGGCATGACCAGCCTCGGCGGAACCTGCATCGTACACATGTCCGTTGGGGACGGAATCGGGCGCGGCCTCTATCTGGAGAGGTCCGGCCACATACTCAGCGCCCTCTGTTGCGGAAGCGCTGGTGTCATAAGTGTTGTCGTAGGAATCGTGTGAACCGTCATAGTACGAATCGTCAATCGATTCGTAGTTGTACGTATCAGCCATATAGTTCGTGGCCGTCAGTTCTTTTACTCCGGTTTCGCGTTCCAGGTTCTCAAGTTCACGGTTGAACGTGGTTTTCAGTTCGTTCTGCGCCCGTTTGAATTCCGTCATCGCCTTCCCGAGCGTTCGGGCGATCTTCGGCAACTCCTTTGGACCGAATAGCAAAAGCGCCAGGAGGACGATAAGCAACATTTCCTGGCCGCCAAGTGTACCCATAACAGTATTGTATTCCACGTATCCCGGCGTGTCGGCCTTAACACCGGACAGCAGCGACTTCAACCCACTTCGGTCTGGACCCACCCATTGCCCCAGACGGTCAGGCGTCCCACGCCAGTCCACCAAAGCGCCTCCAGCCATGGCAGGAATTCGGCAATATCCCCTTCATATTCCGCTTCGCCCCGAAAACCGCCCAAACTATGGGACTGACCCGTTCGGGAGCTCCGACGCTGGTAGTCGCACTGGTCCAGGCGCGAACTCGTCATCCGCACAAGACTGGCCCGATCCCCCAGTCCACGGAAATCGATACTCTCCGCCCGAAAGCCCCCCTGATACAGGCCGACCAAACCGGTAACCCGATCCCGCGACCGCCGTATGACGGCATCGAAATGCGGCTCCCGCAGACTTTCTCCCCCGCTCTTCAGTTCCGTCGGCGTCAGAAACGTCAGCCTGACACGCGGAGTGGGCGGTCTGGCCATCCCGAAATCCAACAAAGCCGCAGGCAATTCCGTCGCGCGCAGCAACTCGACGCGCGGCCGTCCGGGGCCCAGCCCCCGCACGCAAAGTTCGGAAAAAGCCTGACTGAAATAGTCGAGCGCAGGTACTCCGGGGTCAAAAAGGTTAATGCCGATTTCAAACTGCTCCCCCGCTAAAAACGTCCGCCCGTCCAAAGAAGCCGCCCGCAACACGAACGGACGCGGCAAATCCCGAAAACCGCTGGGGCCTGCCGCGTCACGGGGAGCGCGGGGCTCAAACATCCGGGCATAAGCGCACTCGGAAGCTCGTCGGCAGGTTTTTGCCCCCGGGCAATCTTCCGAGCAGGCAATCCGGCGAAAGATCTCTCCAAATGCGCCCCGGAACGTGTTGGCCGTCTGTCCCGGAGCGAAAGAAATCGCATCCCTCGCCCGGAATTCGAATCGCAGGGGACGGACGCGCAGGATCATCACAACCCTCCGCCAGCCTGCCTGCGCCCAAGGCCGCTCATCGCATCGGGCTGTAGCCGTTTTCCGCCAGCACCACCGCCGCGCGCTCCCGCATCTCCGGCGTCACGTAAAAGAACGCCCCCACACGGGCCGAACGGAAGATGACACCGCCCTGATAGGTATCCGGCTCCACCTCATACCCGACACCAGCCTCCGCGAATGCCGCTTCAATCCGTTCCGCATCGGCCAGCTTCTTCGCCACAAAGATCGGCCGTTCTTCGGTGGGCTTTGCGTCCGCGGGCCCTGCCTGCGTTGCGACATTCCCGTGTTCCATGCGTAGCTCCTCCATCACCAATGCCAAATTCCGGCCATCACCCTCCGGGGACCATTCCCGATCAGCCTCAAAAGCGACTTCCAGATCGAAAGCCTCAGCCTTCGCCGGGTCGAGCCGCACGGAAACGTCGCTCTTCCCCGCCCCGATTTCCGCCAGCGCTGTTTCCGCACCATCCACCAGAATCCGGACCTTGCCCCCGCCCGCTGCGTCGGGCCGGTACGCACGAAGAGTCATGCCACACACCGGTTCCAGCGGCCGCACGCGAACTTGCAAAACGGGTTCTATCCAGCCATCGCCGTGCGCACCCGTCGCCGCGCCTTCCTGGACGACGTAGCCGGTGACCGGCAGACGCGAATGGGTTCGCAGAAGCTTCACCCCATGCTCCAGGCTCGCGATGGTCCTGTTTTTGTCCAGTTCCATCTTTTGATACAGCTCGATCCACCGGTCGCGGCGAACAAACAAAGCCCGCAGTTCCCGCACGTCCTCCGCAGTCAACACATGGCCGGGAACAAGATTTGCCGGCATCGGCCTCTGCACGTAAAACGTCCCATGCGGCGGAGCCACCTCCCCTGCCGGGCGGTCCTTCGTATACAAGTAGATGGAAAGCGATTTGCGGGACCGGTGCCGCTCCTCCTCCGGCAGGTCGATGCGCGGGAAGCCATGCCAGGAGATCTCATTCGTCTCAAACATGACCGCCCGGTTGAACAGCGGATCGAACGCCTGGATCTGGTTCTGGTCCGGCTGCCGCGGATTCGAATGAATCTCGATGGCTCCGCCCCATTCCGTCTTCCAGTCCTTATTGAGGTAGACAATCAGGTTCAGCCGGCGATGGAGGTTGTGGTCCTCGGCATAGTTGAAATCGATATGAGGGTCCAACTCCTGGCCATGCCGGTTTTCATGGGTGCCGCCGCCGAACATCTTCGGATCCAGCAGGAGATCCGGAATCCCGGAAAGCTCGGACATGAAATCCAGAAAAGGCCTGCCGGAGATGAAAGCATACAGTTCTTCATAGGCGGGACTGATTTCACGAATCTTCGTATTAACCGACTTGCCGCCAGTGGTCCCGCCTTCGCTGATGGCCAGCTTCTGATCGAAACTGGGAAACTCGGCCAGCAGCCGCTCGGCGAACTGCAGCTCCAGAAAACTGTCGATGGCGATGTGCCGGAAGGGTAAAGCGGTGGCAAAAGACTGCCGATAGGAGTCTGCATTCTCCTTCACGGACGCGGCAAGCCGGTCAAGCGTCCGGTCAATCTGGCGGGGGTCACTCATATTTCTTTGAGAAAAAAGGGCTGAAGAAGCAACTATATCAGGCAATGGCTACAGCAACCGTCACACCCACCACCCTCACCAATGAGGAAGAACTTTACTGGCTGGCACTCCGTATGATGCCGGGGCTGGGCACCCGGCGCTCCTCACTACTATTGGAGCGCTTTCGCGGCGTGCGTGCCATTTTCCACGCCTCCGCCGCGGAGCTGGAGGGAGCCGGTGTACCTGGTGCGCTGGCGCGTTCCATAGCCAGCGGCTGCAGTTTTGAAGACGCCGCTGCCCAGCAGCAACTGGTCCGCGATGCCGGGGTCCATCTCATCCCCCTCGGAGATGCCCGCTACCCCGAACTCCTCCGCCGGGTCTTCGACCCTCCACCCGTCCTGTTCGCGCGCGGCCGGGTGGATCTCCTGTCCTCCGTCAATGTCGGAGTGGTCGGAACCCGACATCCCACTCCATACGGAGTAGCGGCGGCGGAGCGTCTGGCTGGCGATCTGGCCCGGGCTGGCATCACCATCGTCTCCGGAATGGCCCGGGGCATCGACACCGCCGCCCATAAGGCCGCCCTCGCCGGCCAGGGGATGACGGTCGCCGTGTTGGGCTGTGGCGTCGACATCGTCTACCCTTCAGAAAACCGGAAACTGGCGGCCGAGATCGCAGCGAAAGGCCTCATCCTGTCAGAATTCCCCATGGGTGCCACAGCCTTCCCTCAGAACTTCCCCATCCGGAACCGGGTCATCAGCGGGCTCAGTTGCGGCCTGCTTGTTGTGGAAGGCGCCCAGTACAGCGGCTCAGGCATTACTGCCCGTTTAGCGCTCGATCAGGGACGAGAAGTCTTCGCCGTCCCCGGCAATATCACCTCCAAAATGAGCTGGGGGCCGAATCTGCTGATCAAGCAGGGCGCCAAACTGGTGCAGGACTGGAACGACGTCGTGACGGAACTCCCCACCGAAGCCCAGCAACGGCTGATCGCAGCGGGCCGACAACGCATTATGAATGAAGGACTTGGCGCGAATTCTGCAACTTCTGAGACGCTCGCGGCATCCAAACCAGCAGACCCCATGCAGAGGATCCATCAGGCGATCCTCCGGCAACTCAAAGTGGATGCTTCCACGCACCTCGATACCCTGGTCACTGCCTGTGAGGAAATCTCGCCGTCGGAGATCATTGCATCTCTCTTTGAGATGGAAATTCAGGGTCTGGTGAAGCAACTCCCCGGGCGCAACTTTATTAAGGTGTGGTAGCATCCGGTTCAGTCGGCATATGTGGGGCGACCTGAAGCCCTCCCCGCTCCAGCACCTGGGGTGGTTTATGCTGAGAAAGCAATTTTATGGCAAAATCTCTGGTAATCGTCGAGTCGCCGGCGAAGGCGAAGACGATCAACAAGTACCTTGGCAAAGACTTCATCGTCAAAGCCTCGCTCGGTCACGTCAAAGATCTTCCCAAGAAGGATCTGTCCGTCGACGTGGACAACGGCTTTAAGCCGAAGTATGAAGTTATCGAAGGCAAGAAAAAGCTCATCCAGGAGCTTCGCGACGCAGCGAAAAAAGTAGACACCGTGTACCTCGCGGCCGATCCGGATCGCGAAGGCGAAGCCATCTGCTGGCATCTCGAAGAAGAACTCAAAGGCAAGAAGGCCGATTCGGGCCCGAAGTTCCTTCGCGTGATGTTCAATGAAATCACGAAGAACTCCGTTCAGAAGGCGTTTGAGAAGCCGGCACTCGTCAATCTGAATCTGGTGAACGCCCAGCAGGCGCGCCGCGTGCTGGATCGCCTCGTGGGTTACAAGATCTCCCCGTTGCTCTGGGATAAAGTCCGCCGCGGTCTTTCCGCCGGACGTGTCCAGACCGTGGCCGTGCGCGTGATTGTGGAACGCGAGCGCGAAATCCGCGCCTTCGTCAAACAGGAATACTGGACGCTCGACGCCAATTTGGCGGCAAAGAAGAAGCCCTTTTTCGATGCGCGCCTCAGCCGCATCGGCGAAGAGACGCCGGTCATCGGCGATCAGGCCACGTCTGACGGGCTGGTGGCCGATATCGACGGACAGAAGTTCATCGTCAAGTCCGTGGGCACGAAGGAAAAGCGCCGCAATCCGGTGGCGCCCTTCATCACCTCGACTCTTCAGCAGGATTCTTCCCGCAAGCTGCGTTTCAGCGTGAAGCGCACCATGATGCTGGCCCAGCAACTCTATGAAGGCGTCGAAGTCGGTGCCGAGGGTTCCGTCGGTCTCATCACTTATATGCGTACCGATTCGACGCGCGTGTCAGACGACGCAATCGCCGAAGCGCGGGAATACGTCGGCGGCAAGTTCGGCAAAGAGTATCTGCCGGATACGCCGAACATTTATAAGACCAAGAAGGCCGCCCAGGACGCGCACGAAGCCGTGCGTCCCACTTCCGCGATGCGTTCGCCCGAAGACATGGCACCGTTCCTCGCGGAAGATCAGCTCAAACTCTACAGGCTGATCTGGATGCGCTTCCTGGCATCCCAGATGACGCCCGCCGTCTTCGATCAGACTACGATTGATGTCAACGTGGAAGGCAAGTCGGCGCAGGAATACACTTTCCGCGCGACTGGGTCCGTAATGAAGTTCGACGGCTTCCTCAAGGTCTACGAAGAAGGCAAGGACCAGAAGGACGAGGAAGACGAAGAGCTGAAGCACAAGCTCCCGGCCGTAACCGCGGGTGAGGAACTCAAGCTCCAGGCGCTCAAGCCCGAACAGCATTTCACTGAACCGCCGCCCCGTTACAACGAAGCGACGCTCGTAAAGAAACTGGAAGCCGACGGCGTTGGCCGCCCGTCCACTTACGCGTCGATCCTGTCGACCATTCAGGAACGCCAGTACGCCACCAAGGAAGGCGGCAAGTTCAAGCCCACCGAACTTGGCATGGTCGTGACGGATCTGCTTCTCGAAAGTTTCGCCGACATCTTCGACGTGCGCTACACCGCGCGCATGGAAGACCAGCTCGACGAAATCGAAGAAGGCAGTCTCGATTGGCGCGAGGCCATGGCGGAGTTCTATGAAAGGTTCACGAAGGACCTGGAGACCGCCGAAACGCAGATGACCAACATCAAGCGGATGGAAAAACCCACCGACTTGTTGTGCGACAAATGCGGCAAGCCCCTGGTCATCAAGTGGGGCAAGCATGGCAGCTTCCTCGCCTGCACCGGTTACCCGGAGTGTACTTACACCCGCGAACTGACGGTCGATCTGCCGGATCTCGAAGGCGCGGATCTTTCCGATCAGGGCGACGAAGAGTACTGCGAAAACTGCGGTCGCCCCATGGTGCTCAAAAAGGGGCGCTTCGGGACCTTCTTCGCCTGTTCCGGCTATCCCGATTGCAAGACGACCAAGCAGATCGGCGGTTCGCAGAAGAAGCCCGACGTACAGTTGGACGAAAAGTGCCCGAGTTGCGGCAGCAACATGGTGCAGAAGTACGGCCGCTTCGGAGAATTCACGGCCTGCAGCAGCTATCCGACCTGCAAGTACGTCAAGCAGAAGACGATCGGCGTGAAGTGCCCGGAATGTACCGATGGCGAGGTTGTGGAGCGCCGCTCCAAACGCGGCAAGACTTTCTTCGGCTGCAACCGATATCCCGATTGCGCCTTCGTTGCCTGGGCCCGGCCCGTGAACGAAACCTGTCCGGAATGCAGCAGCCCGTACATGGTGGAGAAGTACCTCAAGGCAGGTGCTTTCCTGCAATGCCCCAATGCCGAGTGCAAGTACAAGCGCGAGTTTGTGCCCACTCCCCTGGTGGAAAAGCCGGAAGCGCCGGAAGCCGTCGCGGTCGGCTAGCTTCTATACTCAATTGTGCTCCGCCTGTCGCGACAGGCGGAGCACAACCAATACCATCGCGATCAATACCAGCGGCATCAAAACAGTGCCTTCCGTATCGGTGCCATCAAACGACTTACTTCGGGGCCATCGCCGCCGGGTAAGGACTACATCCCGGGGGAAGCATCGGGGCGAGGCAAGCGCCGCACGATCAGCACTACAGCGATCAGCACCAGCGGCATCAGAACGCTGCCCTCCGGGCCGGCAGTGCCGCCCGTGAGCCAGACGTTTCCGGCGATCTTCGGATGGAATAACGCTCCAGGCAGAATAGTGCCACTGTCCGGCACACCGAAAAGATAGCTCTGCGCGTAGTCCCAACTGGCATGGATGCCCAGCGCGAACCACAGCGAACCGAGCCGGAGGAAGGACCACGCCAGCACAACCCCAAACAAACCGGCGAACAGGATGCCGAGCGGATTCTCGGCCGCGTGTTTCAGATGGCTGGCCGCGAAGATCCCGCTGAGAATGATGGTCGCAGGCCAGAATGAAGTGCCTTGCGAGAGCGTCACCAGCGCGTAGCCACGCCAGAGAGTCTCTTCTGAAAGTGCCACAGCCAGAAACAACGCAGCATAGAGCAGGCCGTAATGCAGCGATTCCGCGCCGCGAAAAGCCATTGCGCCAAAGCGAAACTCCGTAGTGAGGCGGATCACAGCCAGCAGCGCGGCCAGCAACCCCGTTCCCACTCCCAGTCCCAGCAGAAAATGCCGGGCCTTGCCGCGGCCGCCGAGACCGAAGGCGAGGAACCCCGCAGGCTCGAATAGAGCGAAAACTCCCGTCGCCAACAGCGCCGCTGCGGCAACGGAAAGATTGCCTTCCAGTGCCTGAGCGCCGATGCTCTTCAGATGAATCGGGCGCGTAGCCATGCCCGCGAGCGTCAGCAATCCCGTCACCGCCGCCGCAAACAAAAGGAATTTCCCCCACGCTGTCATGCGCGAACCTACGGAGGATGCGATATCAAATCGCTTGTCTGGTGCTTCCGGCATAATTGCTTCAGGATACCCGAAGCAAATTACCTGAGCGGTTTGCGTTCCTTACGTCGGACGCGGCCGCGAATTTTGAGTTCGATGGGCGTGCCTTCAAACCCGAAGCGTTTCCGCAACTGGTTCACCAGGAAACGCTCATGCGAGAAGTGCAGCGGCCCCGCCTTGTCGGTGAACACGACAAACGACGGCGGTCTGACACCGGCCTGCGTGATGTAGAGAATCTTGCGCTCGTCAAAGTGCAATCTCTCCACAAAGCGGTTGAGTTCACCTGTAGTCACGCGCAACGTCGCGGAGGCGAACACCTTCTTGATCAGCCCGAACAGTTTGAATACACCCGTCCCGAGCTTCGCCGACAGGAACACAACAGGCGCGTATTCGAGGAATTTCAGATGAAAGCGGATGCTCTCTTCGAACTCGAACTGTTTGTCGTCGCTGATCAGATCCCACTTGTTGACGCAGAGAATCACGGGCCGGCCGCCTTCGTGCGCATAGCCAGCGATGGTCGCATCCAGGCCCAGTACACCTTCGGTGGCGTCCATCACCAGTATCACCACGTTGGCCATCCGGATATGCCGGCGCGCCATCACGACGCTCAGCTTCTCCGCCATCAACTTGGTCTTGCCCTTGCGACGGATGCCAGCGGTATCGATAAACACGTAGTCGGTACCGGAATGCGAGACCGTCTCATCAACTGCATCGCGCGTCGTACCCGCAATCGGAGATACGATGGCGCGTTCCTCGCCTACCAGGGCGTTCAGCAACGTGGATTTACCGGCGTTCGGGCGACCGATAATGGCAACCTTGATAGGACCCGCCGCGATCTTCTCCTCAGCCTCAATGCTCGGTCGCTCACCGGCATCTTCCGCCAGTTCTTCCGGCGTGCCTTCCGGGAAGCCTTCTGTGAGATGGAGCATGAACGTGTCCATGCCCAGCCCGTGCTCGGCCGAAACCGGATACATATCCGGGATGCCGAGTTCGTAGAAATCGTGCACCAGCACTTCTCTGGCGCCGGTATCCACTTTGTTCACCGCAAGCGTCACCGGCTTGCCAGTCTTGCGGAGCAGTTGCGCCAGTTCGCGATCCGCGGAGGTCAGTTCGGAGCGGCCGTCCACCACGAAAATCACGCGTGACGCGCTCTCCAGGGCGACCTTCGCCTGCTTCAGAATCTGGCTCGGAATGTAATCGGCATCGTCGACGACAATTCCACCCGTATCGATTAACTCGAACCGGCGGCCTTCGAAATTCGCCATACCGGAAATCCGGTCACGCGTAATCCCGGGCTCGTCGCCCACAATGGACCTGCGTCCATGAGTGATTCGGTTAAAGAGGGTGGACTTGCCAACGTTTGGCCGACCCACGATCACGACAGTGGGCGTCTCTTGTGGCATGAGTCTCTATCATATCAGGAAGCTGCCCCCTGCCAGACGGTTAGCCGCTGCTCCTGCAATGAGATACTGCCTGTTTAGGCCATCTGACCCCATGTTCCGGCTCTCCCTACTCGCCATCGCCTGCCTCCTGACGCTCGGCTGCCAGTCCGGCAATCAGGTTTCCGATCTGAAAGTCCTGATCGGTGCCACCGCCATCATCCACGCCGGCGAAAACCCCGTGCAGGACGCAGTCATCGTCATTTCCGGGGCCAATATCCGGGCTGCCGGCCCCCGCAAAGATGTGCCGATCCCGCAGGATTCCGAACGTACCGACCTCACGGGCAAGTGGGTGGTTCCTGTCGCCGGTGGCCGCATCGCGGCAGGCGAACCGGCCGACCTGTTCATCCTCAACGCTGGACCGAATGGCGCGCCCGCGGTGGGCGGCGTCACACGCAAGATGATCCACGGCCAGTGGAATTAGTCCGTCGCGGTCAAGCGCCGCATGGGTCGTCGCATCGCACCCCAATTGCGCTTCTGGCACACACGCCGCATCCCGTAAGACCGTCCACGTGAAGGGCCATTAGTCCGTGACGGTCAACCGCCGCGTCGGCAACCACAACAACCAGTAGAGGAACAGCGCCAGGCTCGCGGCTTGTATCAGGTACACGGGCCACGGCCCGAACGCATCCAGTACCGAGGCACTTGCCGGACGCGTACAGAGATACATGTAGTTGGTGTGGAAGATAGCGTTAAACGCTCCCAAACCGCACGCCCAGACCAGCAGCCCTCCGAAGGCCCTCCACACTGCCCCGGAGCGCAACGGGGCCATCCGCCCAAACACCACAACACCGATTCCCACCACAATTCCACCGTGGCAAAGGAAGAAATAGAGGGCGGGATAACTCGGCCACGGGGTCCACAGGTCCGGCGTGATGAGCGCCATCCCCGCCCCTGCCATTCCGGCAAAGTAATCGAACTCCACTACCCACGGCGTAAGCGTCAGACAGGTGGCCACCGTCATCCACACCGTGAGGTCGCAGAGCTGTAGCGGCATGTTCTTTGGGAAGTGGAAGCCCTCATGGGAATAGCGAAAAGCCCACCAGATCAGTTCGTTCACGGCCAGCGCAATCCCCAGGACTCGGCGCACCAGCGTCGGTGGCAATCTGTTGGTCCGGCAGGCCCACGAAAGAGCCCATCCGATCAGGGCAATGGCGGCCAACAGCGACAGGTGGACGGTTCCGAACAGAGGCATGCGATTCAGTCGATTGTACCCTTTTCACTATTTCTGCGAACTCTCCCGCCCTCTTGACCGTATGATCCTGAAGGAGATTGAACCATGCGTCTGATTCTGCCCGCCATACTACTTCCGGTCACGGTGCTTCTGTCCGGCTGCAACCCGGCGGACTTTGGCTCTTCCGAGCGTTACAAGGCCGATATTCACTACACCCTGAAGCCCACCGAGCGTCTGAACATCGAGACCTTCAACGGCGAAGTGGAGGTCGCGGGTTGGGACGAAGCCTCCATCGAAGTGACCGGCGAGAAATATGCCAATACCCAGGGCGGGCTCGATTCGATCAAGATCGACGTTCACGAATCTGCCTCGATATCTGAAATCCACGTCACCCGGCCTCACAGTATTCATCTGAACCAGGGAACACGCCTGCTCATTCGGGCGCCGCGGAAGACGGTAATTGACCGCGCCGTATCGAGCAACGGAGCAATACGAATCCACGATATGACCTCCGAAGCCCGGGTTGAGACCTCCAACGGGGCCGTCCACATTGAGAACGTGACCGGCAACGTGAATGCCCACACATCGAATGGCGCGATCGAACTGGACTCCGTCACCGGCAAACTGACGCTGAAGACCTCCAACGGCCGTGTTCGCGCCGAGGAAATCACCGGACAATGCGAGGCCGAGACTTCCAACGGACCGGTCGCGCTGCGATTTAAAGACGCGCCGGAAGGTCCCGTGCGGGTTCACACCTCGAACGGTTCGGTTGACCTGACACTGAACAAATCGCCGAAGAACAGCGTCACCGCAGAGACCAGCAACGGCTCGATCACGGTCGAACTGCCCGGCAATCTGGCGGCCCGCCTGAATGCTCATACATCGGGATCAAACATCTCCTCCGATTTCGACGTGGCGAGCAGCGGCGATTCCGAAAAAGAGAAACACCGCCTCGAAGGCAACATCGGCGGCGGCGGACCGAGCATCGACCTTTCGACGAACAATGGCGGCATTCACCTGCGCAAGACGACGGCCTCCGCGAATTAACTATGCCGGCACGTGCAGGCGCGGCGCCCGGTCTGCCACCGGCGGCAGCGCCGGAAAATCGGTAAACGGCTCGCTCTGGTACCAGAAGGCGGCGGAGTAGTAGTTATCCGCGCGGTCATTGGCGTGGCCGTGTTCGATGGTGTGTTTCAGGTAGCGGGTGAAGGTCACGGGGTTATCGCCATGCCAGCGGTAGCAGCAGTACCGTCCGCCGGCGCGCTCGGGGTTCACGATGAGCGGGGCACCATAGAAGCGGTGCGAGAACGGGATGGAGCCGTCGCGTCCGCCGAAATCCCATGAGCCCAGGAAGTAATCCTCCAGACCTGTGCCGTTGATGGCGGGCTTGCTCTCGTCGTCGACGAAGATCATGTCATCGCCTTCGCCCATCCAGGCGTCGGTATTCTGCAGGACGCCCAGGGTAACGCCCATCAGATGCCCGCGTCCGCGGGCTTCCATGAAGACGTAGTTGTCCTTGCCATCGGGATTCAGCTTTGACCCGGTGTTCGCAACGTTGGGGGCGTTCTGCCGGTACTGCGAGTGGAAGTACATGGCGTCGGCGGGCAGCGAGGGCACCAGTTGGTAGTCGATGTTCGAGTAGAACGCGCCTACGTCCTGCTTGCCCTCGTTAGTCACGGTGAGCCGGGCCGAGCGACGGAAGGGCATCGCGAAGTAACAGTTGAGCGATTTGCCCGGCGAGCAGGCGATATAGGCCGATTCGAAGATCTGATACTGCCCGAGATTCAGGCCGAAGAAATCGCCCACCGGCACTTCGATGCTGGGCTTCGTCGCGCCATCCCAGTAGGCGCGCAGGACGAGTTCCTTCAGGTGCATCGCGCCTTGTGCCGAGATGGTGAACCAGATGTGGGTGATCACGCCGGGGCCTGCGGAGTTGAAGAGTTCCTGCGTATCGCCGGCCTTGATCTGGAAGCGGTCGGCATTGCCGCCGGTTCGGTCATAGCTCGATTGCTTGAGCGACTTGTGCTTCTGGGCCAGGGCGTAGTTCGGCAGGATATCGGCGGAGGCCGCCGCTGCCGGTGCTTGCGCTTTGCTTGCGGCGGGCACGGCGGCGGTCACACCTGCCCATGCTCCAAGCCGCTGCAAGAATCGCCGCCTTGGGGCTGCGGTTGTTGTCGAAGAATCCATATTGTGCACCTCTTTTCCTCCAGACAGTCTACTCCAATTGCCCTGCAAAATGTACCAAACCGCACGCTATCGCGGGATGAAACCTGCCCAATGCGGCATATAATGCGGCAGGAGGGTCCATCCATGATGCGTGTCCCGTCAATTACGCTACTGCCTCTCGCGCTCATCGCCACGTCGGCGGTGGCCCAGATGCCGCTTCCGGTTTCCTGTTCCGGCGATTCCTGCACGTTCACACTCAGCTTCGACGACAACAACGGCAACGCGCCTTGGTTCGTCGCCGGGGCCCCCTATTCCGGACAGTTGAGCGTCGAGTCGGCTAACACGATGGGGAACGGAGCCCATACTTCCGTGACAACTCTGCAACCCATGACCTATCAGGATTCGAAGGGTCGCCTGCGGACAGAGCGTCCCGCATACGGAAGCCGCGCGACTGGCCGCCCGGCTCCCCTTGACGATTTCACGGTGGTGGAGATCAAAGACCCCGTCGCACGATACCAGTACATTCTCGATCCGGTCAATCATATAGCACACCGTATGCCTATGGCCTCGACGAACATCCATCAATGGAGTGCCAGAAGCCAGCCGATGGCATCCAGTACGACAAACCCGGACGGCTCGACCACGACCGTTGAGCCGCTGGGGACCATGGAAATCTCAGGCGTCACTGCCTACGGCATACGGACGACGCGCGCCTATCCTCCTGGATCGCCCAACGGGGCCGCCTTTGCGGGTCCCGTCGAGACCTGGCAGGATCCCAAGAACGGTGCGATCCTGTTGAACAAGAACACGCGCCCTCAGAACACAGTAACGATGACGATGCTTCACTACAGTGCCGGAGAGCCCGATCCTGCACTCTTCCGGGTTCCTGATGGCTATCAGGTTGTGGATGAAACCGGCAACTTCAACGTGGTCCATACACGCAATGTCGCGGCCGGAGGACGTGGCGGCGTTTCCAGCAGTGGCGGCGGGATGCAGGGGGAGTATCTGGAAGCCGATTGCTCGGACCAAACCTGCACCATCACTTACAACCCCGCCACGCCGCCCCAGCCAATGCGGGCGGTTTCCGGTGCGGCTTATGCCGGGCGTCTGACGAATACGTCCAGTGGCAGAGTGGCACCGGACGGGTCTACGGCACCTCCGTTTACTTCGCTGGGGCGGGCCACGTGGCGCGATATCAAAGGCCGCGTTCGCACGGAGACGCTCTCTTTCCGCAGCGGCCCCCGAGCCTTCCATAGTGAAGGCTTCGGTGCCGAGATTGAAGATCCGGTGGCCGGGTATCGCTACATTCTCGATTCGGTCAACAAGACAGCATACCGCCTGCCGATGCAAGCCACCACGATGGACTTTCGTCCGATGCTCGGAGGCATGATGGGTGGCGGCGGGCCCAATTCGACCAATGAAGACCTCGGCAGCAAGACCCTGTTCGGAGTCACCGCAGTTGGGCGGCGCACTACGCAGGTGCAACCTGTCGGTGGGCCGAATAATAATGACAGACCTTTGACCAATATTTCCGAGCGCTGGACCGATCCGCAAACGGGTATTATGATCCTGTCAAAGAACAGTGGTCCGAACGGCGAGAATTCGCAGTCGATGCCGGATTACAAGGCCGGTGAGCCTGACCCCGCGGTGTTTCAGGTTCCCGCCGATTACAAGATCGTGGATGAAGCCGGTAAGTTCACCTTCACGATTCCGTTTCCGAAATAGAAACAGCCAGGCGTTTTGCACCTGGCTGTTTCGGTAAAGCGACGGAGGGTTGAACCAGACTACTTTACTTCTACCCAGGCTCGCGTCTTGCTGCTTAGCAGTTCTGCTTCCAGAATTGTCAGCTGGCGGAGGCCGTCGGCAAACTGCGGGTATTCCGGCTTCGCGTTCTTGTCGAGAATCGAGCCGTAGAAGCGCTTGAAGATCTGCTTGAACGTATCGTCATAACCTTCGCTGTGACCGCCCGGAAGATCGGCATACGCGCGCGCGGCCGGATGCAACAGGGACGGGTCCTTGATGATGATCTGGTTCGGCTCATTGCGATGCCCGATCCAGAGTTCATCCGGACGTTCCTGATTCCACGCCACACCCGACTTTGACCCGTAAATCTCAATGCTCAGGCCGTTCTTGCGTCCAGCGGAAACCTGACTGGCTGTGTAGGCGCCGCGGGCGCGATCGCCCATACGGAACACGCAGGCACCGAAATCTTCGGTATCGACATCGAACGGCGTGTAGTCGTCCGCCGAGAGAGTCTTGCCGGCGAAGGCTTCAATCTGACCCTTGGGCTTCAGACGGGTCTTGTGGAACGTCTGGAGATCGGCACAGACTTCCGTGATCCTCATGCCGGTGATGTGCTCGGTCATGTCGCAGAAGTGGGAGCCGACGTCAGCCACGGTGCGCGACGGGCCGTTGTCCTTCGATTCGATGCGCCAGTTGAAATCGGTGTTGTAGAGCAGCCAATCCTGCGAGTAGGTGCCCTGCACGATGAGGATGTCGCCGAGGTCGCCGGCGGCCACCATGGCGCGCATGTTCTGAACCTGCGGATACATGCGCAGGTTGTGGCAGGTGCAGTTGCGCAGACCCTTCGCCGAGGCGATGGATACGAGCTCCGCGGCTGCGGCTGCGGATGTTGCCAACGGCTTTTCGCAAATGACGTGCTTACCCGCTTCGAGCGCGGCCTTGGCGTAGGGCGCGTGGAAGGTGTTCGGGGTGCAGATGTCCACGGCGTCGATGGTGGGATCGGCCAGGACCTCCTTGTAATCAGCGACGCCCTTTTCGGCGCCAAACTCTTCAGCGTAGCGTTGCGCCTGCGCGATGTTCACATCGACGATGGCGGCGATATCCACAAATCCGAGGCGTCGAATGGCCTCCACGTGAACCCGGCCGACGAAGCCGGTTCCGATGACAGCAGTGCGTAGTCGTTTGCTCATAGCAGGACCATTATAATGAACGCATGTTGGCCTTGCGGAACACTCCGCTGTTCGCGGCGGCGGTGGTGGCTGGCATCCTCACAGTTGCGCTGGGTACTGCGTTCGCATGGCAGATGCCGTGGCGACAGTATCCTGGCCAGGACAACATCGAACTGCCTCCGGATTACAAAGAGAAGACCGAGTGGCAGTTTGCGCGGCTCATGTATCCGCCGTTCGCGGGCGCGATTCATGGCAGAGGACCAGGTGGTCGCGGGCGCTTCGGTGGCGGCGGCGGGAACTGGACGAATAGCCGGTCCAGCTGGAATACCGATTATGACGCCGCGGATCGGCACGTTTCGCGGGCGCTGCGGCGGCTGACGCGGATTCATGTGCGGTCGGTGGAACAGCCTGTGAATCTTGACGATGGCGACGATGTTTTCAACTATCCGTGGCTGTACGCCGTGGAAGTAGGGCACTGGCAACTGACCGAGCATCAGGTGCAGCAGATGCGCGAGTACTTCGACCGGGGCGGCTTTTTCATGTGCGACGATTTCCATGGCACCGAAGAATGGGCAGTGTTCACGGCGAGCATGCTGAAGGTGTTTCCGGATCGGCCGATTGTGGATTTGCCGAACGACGACGCTATTTTCCATGTGATTTACGATCTTTCTAATCGGTATCAGGTGCCTGGGGCGCAGTATCTGCGCAGCGGACGGACGTATGAGTATGACGGGTATGACCCGCATTGGCGCGGCATTTACGATGCGAAGGGACGGCTGGTGGTTGCGATCTGCAACGACATGGATCTGGGCGACGCGTGGGAGTACGCGGACGATCCGCGGTACGACGAGAAGTTTTCGGCGCTGGCGTTTCGGATCGTGTCGAATTATGTGGCGTATCCGATGACGCATTAGAATAATGGCCACAGATGCACACGGATGCACACAGATAAGGCAAGAGAAAGCTGCCCCACACGGCTTCCGGGGATATTCAGTTGAGAAAGAACTGTTGGCCGGGGTTCCTCGTCGGAAGCGGCCATCGCGAAATTACAAAACGAATTGTCAGGCGGCGTGGAGGACCGGGGGAGCGTCTTTGCCGCAGCAGCGTTTGTGTTTCTGACCCGAGCCGCAATGGCAGGGTGCGTTGCGGGGCGTCTGTGGCAGTGAATTTTCATTTTTACAAAACGAAGCCGATTGGGACGAATCGGGAACCGGCGCCGGAGTGAAGGCCGGGCCCGGAGCTTTGAGGAAGATGTCGAGTTCCGTGCGACGGCGGCGGGTTTCGGTGGCATTCTGCCGGGTGATGTCTTCACGGATGTTTCGAAATGTGGCGATGCCGTATTCGGAGAAGTCGGTACCGGGAGCGGTGGATTCGCTGCGGAACTGGCGCTCGGTCTGGAGTTTGCGCAGTTCGGCGGTGCATTTGTGGGAGAGGCGGTTGTAGAGGCTGCGGGCGCGGTCTACGGAGAGCTGGATTTTGGCGGCGTCCTCGTCCAGAGTCGCTGTGGCGTAGGGCCGGTCGGCGAGTTCGTGTTCGACGATGGCGCAGCGGCGGAGACGCCAGTTGGCGCGGCGGATCTCGGCGACGAGAGAGAGTTCGAGGGGGCCGATGGGGGTGAGGGTTTGGTTCAGGGAGTGCACTAACTCCGCGTAGGTGGATTCTTCGCCGGGGAGGATGTAGTCGGCGGAGGTGAAGAGGCCGTATTTGGTGGCGTTCTTTGAAGAGTTGACGCGGCCTTCTTCGGTGAGTGGGCCGGTGGAGGCCTGGGCGTTGATGGAGTTGACGGTTTGCTGGGCTGACGTACTCATGATGCTGGTTCCTTTCGGGGGAGCGAATTGGGGCTCCCTGGTGAAAGAAATAACATGGGCGGAAAAAGGGGTTGGGCTGTATTTTTCGACAAGTCCCTGAAAAATATGGCGAAAATAAAGTTGAAAACCGTGTGACTGTCATCCTGCCCCGCGCGGCGGAAGGGTACGAGAAGGCGGTTACCAGCGGCGTTCTTCTAACACCTTGCCCAAGTCGCGCTTCGAATGCAGAACGGCGATCACCTGCAACGGGACTGTTTGAGGCCGGTAGACGATCACGTAGTTCGGGAATCTGGCTACGGTCAGAAATCGGACCGGCAACCGCGTGATGTCCGGCCGCCGGGTACCGATCAGCGGAAAACCTGTGAGTCGGCGGCAGGTGGCAAAGATTTCGGATTCCACGCGATCCGCGGCATTATGGGAGTCTTGCAGCGATGAACCACCAAATGGCATCGAGATCCTCAATTGCCAGGGGCGTAAACTCAAACGCCGCGTTCATCCCTGCGTCTTGAGCCGTTCCTCGCGTCGTTTTCGCAACATAACCAAAGCCGCGTCGCCGTCAATCAGCTCTCCGCGTTCGGCCTGAGCGAAGCCCGTTTCGATGTGGGCAGCGACGGTGCCCCGCTGTTCGAAAATCCAGTGCTCGCGATCCAGTTGCTCGCGGATCATCTCAATCGCCTGATCGAGAACTTCGCCCGGACTTTGGTAGGCACCGGAGCCGACGGCATCATCAATAACGCGTTGCTGCTCGGGTTTCAGGTCAATTACCACGGAGGTGTCCTCGTTCTTCAGTCTACCAACTTCAGCAGTTATCGGCTCGGTGCTTAAGCAGGAAGAAGTAACACACTGAGGCGCTGCCTGCCTGACTCAGTCTTCTAATCGATTCGAACGGTGGGATGAGACACGGCGGCGGAGGCGCCACAGCAAGGCGGCCGCCGGCAGCATCAGGAAGGCGGTGCCCGGTTCCGGTGTCGCGCTGCTGGGTCCGGTGGCCGAAAGGTCGGAGGAATACATGAAGTATTCGAGACCGAAGTTCGACCGCGTCAGGATGCTCTCATCGCCAAACGAGACTGTGCTGGCGGTGTCGCCGGCGACGGTCAGGTTCGAGAGGTTGAGGGTCAGGGACGCGGTGAGGGCATGATCCATGTAGAGTTTCGCGGTGGAGCCGTTGGTTTCGACGCGATAAGTGTGAAAGGTGTCGGTCGTGTCGAAGGCCAGGAAGGGAGTGCCTGTAGGATTCAGGCCGGTGCCGTCAGAAGTCTGGAGCCAGGCTCCGGTCTCAGACACCATGAGGTGCAGAAACTTCTGGTTATTGTCTGACGCGCCCAGAGCGAAGCCTCCGCGGGGATAGTTACCGCCGTTGGGCACGCCTCGCTGGGTGGACTGGAAGATCTGGAGGTCGGCCTCCATGACGAACGAGGAGAACAGGAACGTTCCGTTACTGCCGGTGTAGTAGGCATCCCGGCTGTTCACGCCCTGGGTGTAGCCATCGACATCGAGAACGCCGGCATTCACGACAGGAACGATGGGCGAAGTGACGTTGGCGGTGAAGCCCTGCGCCGTGGGCAGCGTGCCGAGGCTTGCGTCATAAATGGTGGTCACGGTTGCCGCCGGAAGGAGGCACGGGAGCGCGAGCACCAGCAGGATTCCGGTAAGCCAGGGTCGCGGGGCGCTCGGTCTGTCCGGTGTTCCAGTTGCACGTTGTCTCATCGTTTGATCCAAGGTAATCTCCGTTCGGGCGAGTTCACGCGTGTGGGTGCGCGGATAGCTTTCCTTTGTGGATGCGGGGCGGGAGCGGATATTACCGGCAGGCGGCAGAATATTGCAGGAGGCGGAAGGCAGCGGACTGGTCGGGGCGGCCGGCGGAACAAATCGAGGGTAATACCGACCGGTAATACTATTGGTATAATCCTGAGTAGGACTATGAAGACGGCCATATCTATTGACGACGACTTATTGCAGGAAGCGGACTTGGCCGCCCAACTTCTGGGGCTGAGCCGCAGCGGGCTCTTCGCGCAGGCAGTTGACGATTTCCTCAAACGGCACCGCGAGGAACAAATGCTGCGGCGGCTGAATGAAGTTTATGCCGGGAAAGCTGCACCGGCGGAGAAGCGCCTGCTATCGGCCATCAAGGCGCGCACGGGACGGGCGGTTCAGGATCGCTGGTGAGTCATGTCCGGCAGGGCCAGGTATACTGGCTGGATTTCGGGCGTGCGATTGGCTCAGCACCGGCGGATCGGCATCCGTGCGTCGTCGTTCAGAACGATATTTTCAATCGGAGCGCGATCGGAACCAGCGTGGTTTGCCTGATCACGTCGAACCTGAGCCGCGCCAACGCGCCGGGAAATGTTCTGCTGAAGAAGGGCGAGGCTAACCTGCCCAAGGCCAGCGTGGTCAACGTCTCGCAGGTCATGACGGTAGATAAATCAGAACTGGTGGAATTCTCCGGGGAGTTGAGCAACCTGGCTATCGACGCGGTTCGCGACGGCCTGCACCTTTTGTTCGACAGGTTGTGAAAACCGAATCAGCCCTTCTTGTCGATGCGGAAATCGTCAAAGGCGGCGCCGTTCGGGCCTTTGGCCCACAGACCGGTCTTGCCGGGTGTCTGTGCATCGTCGTCCCGGGCGGTGAAGAGGCTGCGGTTGCCGAAGAAAACCTGGATCTTCGGTCCACGAAAACTCACCTTGACGACGTGCCACTGGCCGGCGCGGATATCTTCCGCCACTCCGTTGCCGACGCGCTTGCCGCCGGTGGTGGGGAGTACTTCGGCGACGCCGTTCTTTACGTGCTCCAATACGATGTTCTTCTCATCGGCGCTGAGGCTTAAAAGATAGTAATTGCCGGGATCACGGTAGCGCCACACGATGCCAGCACCGTTGCCATGCTGGCCGGGCTGGGACATTTCGATGCGGAATTTGACCGAGAGGTCTCCATCGAGGCAAACGACGCTGTCGAATAAGGCCAGCGGGGATTCGGTTTCCGCGGAGGTGCCGCGCATGACGTTGGGCTTGCTGGGGGCGGTTTTGTCGGGGCGGACGCTCCACTTGTGACCGGCGGGGGCGCTCCAGCCAGCGGGTAGTTGGCCCTGCTTTGCTTTATCGTAATTCACGTTCTCCGCGCCGAAGCCCGCGATCCCGAGCATCACCGCCAGCATGATTCCGCTTCGCATCTGCTACCAGTTTAGAAAACCCTGATGTGTGGCGGAGATCCGGGCTTCGCCTGCGGGATTTGAGTGCCGCTCGTTCCAGTCGCGGTTCGGTTGGGATTCCGGTCGGCGGGGGGAAGGATGTCACGGCGGTGGGATGGGCCGGATGAGCCGCGGAAAGTGCTTCCGCGGGGGATGAACATAAATTAGCCGCGGGAATGGATCGCCTCGGCTACATCGGCGGCGAGTTTTTCATCCCTGGCGTGGATGGACAATGCGTCGGTGGCGAGGGTGGCGGTGGCGGAGCCGCCTTCGCGGATCAGGTCCAGCAGAAACGCTATGCCCGTTTCCACCCGCGAGGTGGAGAGCGAGAGCAGGATGCATTTGCGGCGAGGCAGCGCGACGGAGCGGCTGAATTCTTCGATGAGCCAGGCGACGGCGTCGGCCCGGCGGCTGGCACCCATGGCGAGAATTGCTGCCTCACTCACTTCGGGGTCTGGGGAGGCGGCGAAACCTGCAACGAGAGGCACGCCTTCGCTGCCTTCCAGTATCAGGATGGCGCTGAAGCATTCGGCCATGACTTCCGGATCTTTATCGCCGGACAGCGTTTTGAAACGGAGCAGCAGGGAGGCGGATTCGCCGCCCACTACGGCGATGGCGCGGATGGCCCCAACACGGGCCTGCCATTCTTTATCGGCCAACAGTGTGACCATTTCGCGAAGTTTGTGAGGATAGGTGCTGTTCGCGAGACCCATGGCGCAGATGGCGCGGAGTTCCACGGCGGCATCGACTGGCGGTCCCCATGACCCTTCCATTTGCACGTGCTTCATGCCGCGGAGGAAGACGTCGGGAGAATCGAAATCGAGTTGCACCAGGGCGCGGGCGATGGCGATGGTGGCGGCGCAGGCCTTGTCTGTGGCCGCGCCTTTGGCGATCATGCGATCAAAGGCCGTTGCGAGGTCGCGGGTGAGATCGAGCCACTGGGCACCGCCGGCGATGCGCGCGGCTTTTGCGACGACCAGGTTCGACTTGGCGGCGAGGGCCTTCTGGAAGGCGGCCTTGCCTTCCGGGGTGTGGAGCGGCACTTCGTCGAGACGAGCGATGGCGGATTCTATGGGGTCATTCTTCATCGCCGGTTCTTACGCCGCCACGATGGAGGCGAGGACACCCAGAGTGGTGAGTGAGCGTGGACGTAGACGCACGAGACGATTCGGGGAATAGGGCATGTCGAGCGCTACCTGAACGAAGTTGTCCGTGAGGGCGCGGCCGGGCGGATCGAGCGTGACCGCCATGAAATCGCGGCCCAGCAGGCTTTGTCGGAAGGCTTCGTTCTTTTGCGCGGCGAGATCGCGAAGAACGCGGTTGCGGTCCCGCCGGACGCGGATCGGCACCTGATCCGTCATCGTCGCAGCTGGGGTGCCGGGGCGTTCCGAGTAGGTGAAGACGTGGAGATAAGTAAACGGCATCGCCTCAATGAACGCGCGCGATTCTTCAAACAAGGCGTCGGTTTCGCCGGGGAAGCCGACCATGACGTCGGCACCGATGGCGGCATCGGGCATGAGGCGGCGGGCAAGCTGGACGCGGTCGGCATAGTGGCGGGGCCGGTACTTGCGGTGCATGCGGCGGAGGATGGTATCCGAACCCGACTGGAGGGGGGCGTGAACGTGCTTGGCGATGCGGGGGGTGTCTGCCATGAGGTTCAGCAGGTCGTCTGTGAAGTCCATCGGCTCAACGGAACTGAGGCGGAGGCGCTCGATGGAGGTTTCGTTGAGGATGCGGCGCAGGAGGTCGGCGAGGCGGAGGGTGCTGCCAGCTTCCCTGCCCCAGCGGCCGAGGTTGATGCCGGAAAGCACGACCTCTTTGTAAGTGGCGGCCAGGGCGTGGACCTGTGCGACGACGTCGTCCGCGCTGACGAAGCGGCTGCGGCCGCGCACGAAGGGGATGATGCAGAAGGAACAGCGGTTGTGGCAGCCATCCTGAATCTTGAGATTGGGGCGGGTGCGGTCGGCGGAGGCTTCGGAGCCAAATTCGAGAGTGGGGGCGGTGAGGATGTCGCGGGTTTCGAAGATATCGCCGGTCAGGATCTGGCCGTGATAGGGGAGTTCCGAGGCTTCGGGAGAAGCGCCTGCCATGAGATCCGCGATCTGCGTTTTGTGCGAATTACCCACTACCCACTCGACGCCTTCCATCTTCGCCAGTTCTTCGGGCGCGCGCTGGGCGTAGCAACCGGTGACGAGGATGCGGGCGTTGGGATTTTCACGACGGACCCTGCGAATGGTGGAGCGGGCGTCGTCATCGGCGGTGGCGGTGACGGTACAGGTGTTCAGGATGACGATTTCGGCGGCCTCGCGGGAGGCTGCGAGAGGCAAACCGCGGCCGGCGAGTTGGGCTTCGAGCGCGGCACCATCGGCCTGCGTGGCGCGGCACCCGAAGTTTTGCACAAAGAAGCGGGGCGTGGCCATCTCTCCATTTTGACAGATGGCGGTTTCCGTGACTCTATAATTGGAACAGAAGCGCAATAACCCTCGATCCAAAATGGGAGAATCCAGCATTCTTTGGCTGCGCGTCGCGGCCTGCCTTTATTTTCTGGGGCTGATTGACGCCATTGTCACGATTCTGCGGCGGCACGAAAGTTTCTTTCGTGTGGCGGCGGGAGCGTTCAGCCTTGGCGCGATGTTTCAACTGGTTTCCGTGGTGGAGCAGGGGCTGACCGTTCACCACTTTCCGGCGACCGATTACTTTGAAAGCCTGTCTTTTTGCGCACTGGTGGTGGCTGTGACATTTCTGGCCATCCGGTGGCGTTATCACGACGAAGCGGCCAGTCTGAGCGTGTTTATTTTTCCGCTGGTTTTTCTGATGACGTTTATGGCGGCGCTGCGGAGCCCGATCACGACGTGGTCGAGCGAGACGGTGCGTGGCACGTGGCTGATTATCCACATTGTGGCGGAGCTGCTGGGATATGCGGCGCTGCTGTTTACGTCGATCGGGTCGGTGCTTTACCTGATTCAGGAGCGGCAACTGAAGCGCAAGATGATCCCTTCGGTTTACCGGATGTTGCCGCCGCTGGGGACGCTGGACGACCTGATTCTGAAGTCGCTGAGCGCGGGTTTCGTTTTCATTACGATTGGCGTGATCATTGCGATCGTCTGGGCGTTTATTGAGCATGGGACCAGCTGGATCGGCAACAGCAGCATCACGCTTTCGTTTGTGACCTGGGGCGTTTATCTGGCCCTGGTCTTCTTCCGCGTGAGCGCCGGGTGGCGTGGCCGGAAGGCCGCAATCCTCTCGCTGGTGGCGCTCGCGTTCTGCGCCATTACGTGGGCAGCGCATGCCGGGCTGCAGAATCGACTCATCCAATGAAGCTGATTCTCACAGGCCTGAGTCACAAGACGGCACCGGTTCATCTGCGGGAAAAGCTCGCCATATCCGAGCCGAATCTGCCGCGGGCGTTGCACGAACTGCACCAGTTGGGTGCGTCAGAAGCCGTGGTGCTTTCTACGTGCAATCGCGTGGAGTTTGCGGTTTCCACGCCGGATGATGTGGAGCCCGGGATGGTGCTCGATCAGTTTCTGATCCAGTGGCAGATACCGCGTGCGGCATTCGACGGACACCTTTACCGGCTGGAAGCGCGCGACGCGATTCAGCATATTTTCCGTGTGGCGTCGAGCCTGGATTCCATGGTGGTGGGGGAACCACAGATTCTGGGTCAGATGAAGGCGGCCTATGCGGTGGCAAAGTCGGAAGGGTCTGTCGGGGGGATGCTGGAAACGGTCCTGACGCGGGCGTTCAGCGCGGCCAAGCGGGTGCGGTCGGAAACCGGCATTGGGCAGATGGCTGTTTCGGTCAGTTACGCCGCAGTGGAACTGGCGCGACGGATTTTCGGTTCGCTGAATGGTCAGAAGGTTCTGATTATTGGTTCCGGCAAGATGGGGGAACTGGCGGCGAAGCATTTGCGGCGTTCCGGGGCGAATAAGATTTTCGTGACGAACCGGACTTTCTCCCGGGCGGAAGAAATGGCGCGGCTGTTTGACGGGCGCGCGGTGGAGTACACGGCTTATAAAGCCATGCTGCACGAGATCGACATCGTGATCGTCTCGACGGGTGCGGAGCATTACGTGCTGACGCGCGATGAGATGCAGAGGGTCATCAGCCAGCGGAAGAACAAGCCGATGTTCCTGATCGATATCTCCGTGCCGCGGAATATCGACCCGGTGGTGAATGAGATTGACGGCGTTTTCCTGTATGACGTGGACGATCTGGGAAACGTGGTCAACGCGAACCTGAAGGAACGCGAGAAGCAGGCCACGCAGGCCGAAACCATCATTGCCGAGGAAGTGGAGCATATGATGGCGCGGCTGCGGATCGATCAGGTCGCGCCGACGATTGTAAATCTCCAGGAGCAACTGGAAGAGATTCGGGCCGCGGAAGTTGCGAAGGCAATTCGGCGCATGCCGGGTCCTGCGCTGACGCCGGAACAACAGCAGTTTGTTGAGGCGATGACGCGGTCGCTGATCAATAAGATTGCGCATGGGCCGATTTCGGAATTGCGGCGGAATGCGACGGAGCCTGAGGGCGACCACGCGATTGAAGTGATTCGGAAGGTGTTTCATCTGCAGCGTTGACCGCTGACGGTTGACCGCCGGATACACTGAAATCATGCTCGTCATCGGGTCACGTGGATCCCAACTTGCTCTCTGGCAGGCCAACCATATCAAAGCGCGCCTCGAAGCGCGAGGGATAGAAACCCGCATCGAGATCATCCGCACGACTGGTGACCGGATCACCGATGCGCCACTGCATAAAGTGGGCGGCAAGGGACTGTTCACCAAGGAAATTGAAGAGGCGCTGCTGGACAAGCGCGTGGATCTTGCGGTTCACAGCATGAAGGATCTGCCAACGGAGTTGCCGAAGGGGCTCACCCTCGCCGCCATTCCGGAACGCGAGGACCCGCGGGACGCCATTGTGGGCGGGAAACTGCGGGATCTGAAGTTCGGTGCGAAAGTGGGAACCAGTTCGCTGCGTCGCATTGCGCAGCTGCGCCGGATACGTCCGGACCTGGACATTCAGTCGATCCGCGGCAACGTGGATACGCGGCTGAATAAGGTGGAAAAGGGCGAGTACGACGCCATTGTTCTGGCTGCGGCTGGCTTGCGACGTTTGGGCTGGGACAAGGCGATCGCCGAAACATTCCGACCCGACATCATGTGCCCGGCAGTGGCACAGGGGGCGCTCGCCATTGAGACGCTGGAGTCTGGTGCGGGCCTTGAGGCCTGCAGCGCGCTGGACGATCCATGGACGCGGTTCCCCGTCATGGCTGAACGCGCGATGCTGAGCGAATTGGGCGGCGGTTGCCAGGTTCCGATAGGTGCCTATGCCACGCTGGAAAACACAGAGATGTTTCTGACCGGCGCGGTCTTTTCACCGGACGGGGCTACGATGATCCGCTATACGGCCGCGGGCGAGTTCACGAAGCCGGCGGAACTGGGGCGCAATGTGGCGCGGGTGCTGCTGGAACGCGGGGCGCGGGAGATTCTGGAACTGGTCTACGCTGGCTCCGTGGAACACGACCGGGTGGATGGCGCAGGCAAACCGGACGGACACCCGGACGACGCGGTATGAGCAAAGTCTACCTGGTCGGTGCGGGACCAGGCGATCCGGAACTGGTTACGCTCAAAGCGAAACGGCTTCTGGAAGCGGCGGAAGTTATCCTGTACGACCACCTTGCGAGCCATGATCTCCTGGCGCTTGCACCGGCCTCGGCAGAACTTATCTACGTGGGCAAGAAGAAGTCAGACCACGCATTTTCCCAGCAACAAATCTGTGAGTTGTTAGTCGAGCAAGGGCGGCGCGGCGTCAATGTGGTGCGGCTCAAGGGCGGCGACCCGTTCATCTTTGGGCGCGGCGGCGAAGAGGCGGAGGCCCTGATGGAGGCCGGACTGGCCTTCGAAGTGGTGCCTGGAGTGACCTCGCCGCTGGGAATTGCGGCCTACACGGGGGTGCCGCTGACGCATCGGGACCATACTTCGGTGGTCACGTTTGTGACCGGGCATGACGCTGACAAGATCGACTGGAGTAAGGTCGGGAACTCCGAGACGCTGGTGATCTATATGGGTCTCTCGCACTTCGACGAGATTGCGGCGCGGATTATCGCCGGGGGGCGCCGGGCGGCCACACCGGCCATGGCCGTGCGTTGGGGGACGCGTCCAGATCAGGAAGTGGTCGTGGGAACCCTGGAGACGCTGCCGGGGCTGATTCATGAGCGAGGACTGAAGCCTCCGGCGACGATCATCGTCGGAGAGGTCGTCACGCTGCGGGACAAACTGAGCTGGTTTGAGAAGCTCCCCTTGTTCGGCCAGCGGATTGTTGTCACGCGCGCGAAGGACCAGGCTGATTCGCTGAGTACACCGTTGCGGCAACTGGGCGCGGAAGTTTTGGAGTTACCCACCATAGCCATCCAGCCGGCGACTGATTATGGTCCGCTCGATGCGGCCCTCGCGAAATTGGGGGAGTACGACTGGCTTATCTTCACCAGCTTCAATGGAGTGAAGTATTTTCTGGAACGGCTGGACGCGGCGGCGGGTGTGGACCTGCGGGCGATCCGCGGAAAACTGTGCGCAATTGGCCCCGCGACCCGCGATGCGCTGGAGCGGTTCCATCTGAAGGTGGATCTCATGGCCGATGAATACGTGGCGGAAGGCCTGCTGCGAAAGCTGGCGGCTTTCGAGCTGAACGGTGCGAAGGTCCTGATTGCGCGGGCAGCGGTAGCGAGGGATGTCCTGCCGGATGAACTGAGGCGACGGGGAGCGACCGTGGATGTGGTGGAAGCTTATCTCACCGGTGCGCCAGCCGATCTTGCCGCGCGGGCGGTTGCGACGCTGGGCGCGAAGACGGACTGGATCACGTTCACGAGTTCGTCCACGGCTTCCAACCTCATCGCCGCGTGCGGTGCGGAGGCGCTGCGCGGTATCCGTCTGGCGAGCATCGGGCCGGTCACGAGCGCCACTTTACGAGCGTCCGGGCTGACGGTTCACGCGGAAGCCAGGCCGCACACGGTTCCGGCATTGGTGGATGCAATTCGCGCGACGGGTATAATCGAAGAGTGAAAACTCACATAGCTCGCGGTTTTGCGGCCTCGGTAGTGCTGACAGCCCTGATTTTCTCCAGTTGTGCGAAAAAGAACGACACTCCGGAGGCCATTAAAGCTGGCGTGATCCGGGACATTTCGAAGACCTTCAATATCGGAGCCATGGACGTCACGGTCTCATCCGTGACTTTCCGCGACAAGGAAGCCGACGCCACTGTGACGTTTTCCCTGAAAGGCACTCCGGTCGCCCAGGGTATGACCATGAGATATGTCATGGAACGCCATGACGATAATCAGTGGTACATCAAGAGCCGTACCTCCTCAGCGGGTGCGGCGGGCGGTACTGGTGGAGCGATGCCCGCGGGGCACGGTGCCGCGATGGGCGGCGGCGATACAGCCCCGATGGACGGCGCAGTGGGTGGCAGTGGTTCCAAGCTGAATCTGCCTCCGGGACATCCGCAACTCGGCCAGGAATAATGAAAGTTGCCGTTCTCGGTGGCGGCCCTTCGGGCGCGTTCGCAGCTTCAAAACTTGCGGCGGCTGGTATCGACACGGTTGTTTTCGACGAAAAACTGGCGTGGGAAAAGCCCTGCGGCGGTGGTCTGACGTGGAAAGCATACTCGCAGTATCCGTTTCTGACAGACGGAGCCACGCCAAAGAAGACGGTGACCGATTCCGTGCTGACTGCGCCCGGCTGCTCGCCGGCACGTCTGAAGCTGGATCATCCGATCCTCATTTATTCCCGTTATGACCTGAACGCGATGCTGCTGGAGCGCGCACAGCAGGCGGGCGCTCAGTTGGAGAAGACGCGTGTCCTGGGGGCCGAACGGACCGAACGCGGCTGGAACATCCGCACGAAGAATGGCGCCATGGAGGCGGATTTTTGCGTGATGGCGGCGGGCGCGCGCAATCCGCTGCGCAACCTTGGCACGGAACTGACGCAGGGCGATTCCATGACGGCGCTGGGATACTTCGTGCCTGGTGATCGTAAGCAGATCGATATCAAATTCTTCGAGGGCTTTGCCGGCTACATCTGGGTCTTCCCGCGGTGTGGCCATATGTCGGTGGGGATCTGCGGGAAAGAGCCGGCGGCTGCGCTTCGGACCCGGCTGCATCGGTACATGGAGGAGCAGGGCCTGCCAATAGCCGGGTCAACCTACTACGGTCACGTCCTGCCCAGCCTGGAAGTGCAGGCGTGGAAGCAGAACCGCGTGGCGGGGGATGGCTGGATGGCGGTGGGCGACGCGGCTGGCCTGGTGGATCCGATTACCGGCGAGGGTTTGTACTATGCGCTGCGGTCAGGGGATTTGGCGGCCGAGGCGATTATTGGGGAGTCGCCGGCTGGGTACTCTGTAGCGCTGCGGAAGGAAATCGCGGAAGACCTGGAGTTCGCTTCGCGACTGGCGGATCACTTTTTCCATGGGAGCTTTTTGTGGGGAGCGGTGACCAGCCGGATGGTGCAGTTTACGCGGCTCAGCCCGAGTTTTCGGAAGCTAATGCAGGATCTGTTCGCCGGCACGCAGCCGTATCTCGGACTGCGGGAACGCGTTTGGGGCAATTTGGGGAAGAGCCTGCGGGAGATTGCGCGGAATTCGGTTTTGCCGCAGCGCGACGCGGCGTGAGCTTTGTCTACCGGACAGCTTTTAAAGCTTCGCCACGCAGCACGGCACCGGAAGCTTCCATGTTTCGAGCGCCGTTCGCAAACTTGAAAACCACCTGGCCGTTATCCTGCGTTTCCGCTCCGCCTGTCCATTTCGTTCCGCCACTTTGGATGGTCAGGTCCGTGAGCTTGAGTCGCGGAGTCGCCTTGGTTACGGAGAAGTCAAACGTGCCTTCCACCGTTTCCCAGGGGCTCAGCGGCGCCACTTCCAGCCGCTTGCCAGTGAGGGTGCCCTGAGCTTTTAGATTGCTCAGGAGGTCGCCCCCCATGCCTGAGGCGCTCAGCACCCCCTTCGCGGCCACGGTCCCGCCCTGCCAGGCGAACCCGGCGATTGCGCCGGTCACTTCGTAGGCTGGCTGTCGCCCTGCGAGGTGAATTGCCGCGTCGCCGGTGAGGGCCGCAGCGCCGAGCTTCGCGGAGAGACCTGTGAGTTCAACCTCCGGGCCATCCCAGAGCAGATTCGCTTTCAGATTGGCCAGTTGCGTTCCCCCGAGGGTCAGCGTCGTCATCTGAATGGAACCATCGGCATGCATGTCGCGCAGCCAGTCCGGCTGTGGGACACGACCAAAGTTAAAGGCGTAAGTCAGGAGATCGGCACGGTGCAGGGTGGGCGTCAGCGCGGCTTCCAGTTCGTCCGCAGAAGCCGTCGGCAACACCATGTGGAAGAGATGCGGACGGGTGGCCCCAATTTCATAGCGGTAATCGCCCTGTGCAGCAATCCCCGCCACCGTCAGCCGAACCTTCTTCATCGCAGCCCCGGTCGCGTCAAGGGAAGCGTCGGCTTCGAGGACGTGGATGGGCTGCGCGAAAGCTTCGAAGGGAATGTCCATATCCTTCAGATGAACTTCACCTGTCCAGCCAGCGACTACCCCGGTGTCGTCGCCCCGGCCTGGGCGTGAGTATTGAAGACCGCCGCTCCAGGAACCCGCAGTCGCCATTCCGATGACGGGCGCACCCACGGCGGCAATCTGGCGGCGAAGAGAAGCAATCGCCATGCCTTCGCTCGAAAGCGATGCGTGCATTTCTCCGGAAACGATGTCGTAACCGGCGTTGAAAAGAGCGCTCTCGTTGGCGTCATTCACGATGGAGAAAGGCGATAATTTGATTTGCGAACCCTCAAAAGCAACTTCTGCATTCGCGATCTTCACCATGGGCGAATCCTTAGCCCCGAGTGTCGCGTCGAAAATGTGCACCTGTCCGCTCAGACCCGGGCCGGGGCTGTCGCCTGACTTCGTGTAGTCCACCGTGCCGCGAGCTTTCCCGTCCACGGTAAGATCCGCGGGAATCTGGATGCCGAAATTGCGGGCCAGCCCGGTCAGAGGTGCCACGGGGATTTCCTCCAGATTGACTGTGGCCGCCCAATTCGGACGCCCGAGGTAATCGGCGAGGCGCAGGTGAGCAGTCATCGGCGAAGGCTTCCCTGCCGCTGTGGCGTCCAGTTCAATCACCTGGTCCCGGGCGTCCACTGTACCGCCGATTGTGAACGGCACTGCGCTGCCACGGGGCGGCGATTGATTCCAGCCGTGTACGTCAGATACATTCAGCTTGCCGACGACTCCGATCTTCGCGATCGGGCCGGCCAGGTGCGCGTCGCCCCAGACGGTACCGAGCAAGCCGGACGACCCACCTTCGAACAGCGAGAGTACGTCGCTCAGTTCGCTCTCCTCGAGTCTGACGTCGAGTTCGAGCGAGTGATCGCCTGGGTTCCACTGGCCTTTTGCGACGAAACTACCGAAGCCGCGGGACGGCCGGTCGGTCCTCGCCGGCTCGCCACCCACTTCAATCTTCAGGGGACCGTTGTCGATAGCGGAAGGCGTGAGATCCACGTCCGTGTCGAGCAGATAGAAGATCGATTTGGTCTGGCCAAACTTGAAATTGATGCGGCCACCGGCCATGTGGATCTCCGGGAAAGCCTCGGCGCGGGTTCTCGGTGCCACAGAGGAGAAGTTCCAGCGCACGCCGCCGGGGCCATTATCCACGCGGGTCAGATTGATGCTGGCGTCCTCAAGGCGTACCGAACCGACGGCGAACCTTCCCTGCAGAAGGCCCAGTAGGCTCGGCCTCGCGACGAGCGTATTCACATAGGCAGCCGGCTCCATTCCCACCGCGGGATCCTCGCCGATTCGCACGTCGCTGACGGCAAAACCCGGGGTAGGTACCAGGCGGAAGCGGACCTGGCCGATCTCAACCTTGCGTCCGAGCCCGGCTTCGAGGGCCTGCAGCATGCGGTCGCGGTACC
This sequence comes from uncultured Acidobacteriia bacterium, assembly GCA_903875575.1. Taxonomy (GTDB): domain Bacteria; phylum Acidobacteriota; class Terriglobia; order Bryobacterales; family Bryobacteraceae; genus BOG-234. Next base: position 107,336 of record CAIQWJ010000078.1, read on the forward strand.
AGCCGGCGGTGATTCGCGGCAACTCATACGCCGCGAGGCCAAGCAGAGCCAGTCCCAGCAGAATGGCGCGGGGCCATGTGAAATAGCGTTTCAAACGCGTGCAACCTCCCGCGCAAGCAGGTCTTTGTACAATGCGGGGTCGTCAATGTCGTCGCGGATACCGGCGTCATCCACATCCACGTAATGAATTGCGGCAGCGTGCCTGTCAATGACTGTGTTCAGTTTTGAAGTGACGGGCTCATCCAGAATTTCCTGGGCAATGGCGCGATGAATGACGACCGGGTGCCCGCGCTTTCCCGCGAAACGGGGAATAGCGATGACGGCTGACGATTGCAGGAGGAGCCGAACGGTGTCGGCGGCGATGGAGGGATGGTCGACGAGGGTAAACAGCACGCGCTCCGGCAGTTCGGCCATGGCCCGCAGGCCGGCCTGTAATGACGTCAACATGCCCTGCTCCCACAGCGGATTCGCTGCGGGTATCAAAGAGGCCGGGGCCTGCGCCATCAGGCGGGCCGCCTGCGCGCCGAACACGCCAACGACCGGCGAGCAATGAGTACCCAGGGTATCGGCCACGACAGAGAGGAAAGTCCCGCCGCGAAACGGCAGCAGGGCCTTCGGGCTGCCCATGCGGCGCGACTCGCCGGCGGCAAGAATGATGGCAGCGCAGCTCACTTCGTTACAGTCGGCTTCAGGATGGCTCGCGACTGTTCGTCCGCGAAAATCGATTTCGATGCGGCGCGCCAGGGGCCGTCCGGCATTCTGCGCATGGCGATCATTTCGGCGGCAACGGAGATGGCGATCTCTTCGGGCGAGATGGCACCGATTTCCAGCCCCATCGGGGCCGAAACCTTGTCGAACAAGCCGCGCGGCAGGCCTTCCTTTTCCAGTTCTTTGACCACGGAGATGGTCTTGCGTTTGCTGCCGATCATGGCGATGTAGCGCGCGGGAGTATTCACGGCCCAGCGCAGTACGCGCATATCGTCGCGGTGGCCGCGCGTGACGATGACAACGTAGGTGGATTCGTTCATCGCGAGGGTGGGAAAGACTTCCTCGTACTCGGCGGCGTGAACTTCAGCGGCTTCCGGGAAGCGTTCTTTGTTGGCGAAGGCCTCGCGGTTATCGATGACGGAAACGCGGAAACCGGCGAGATCGAGCACTTTGGCGAGGCTCTTCGAGATATGGCCGCCGCCGAAAATCAGTGCGGCGGGCTGCGGTGAGATGCATTCCACAAACACTTCCAGTTGGCCGCCACAGATCAGGCCATTGTCATATGCGGCATCCTGCCCGAGACTGAACGACATATTTCGCGGCTTTCCCGTTTCCATGACTTCGCGGGCCGCGTTCCAGACTTCCGCCTCCACGCAACCGCCGCCGATGGTCCCGACGAGAGAACCATCTTCCCGGACGAGGAGTTTGGCCGACTGGAAGCCGGGTATGGAGCCTCGCACCTGAACGATTGTCGCGAGGGCGCACTTCTGCCCGGAGTTTCGCAGCCGGATTAATTCGTCGAAGACGTCCATCCCGATCAATTATAGCGGGTGCGGCGTTGGTTACCCGGCAGGAGACGATTTCGGGATATCCTGTACTAGTCAATGTCCACGACGCCCATTCTTGATCTGGAGCAGGAGCCACCGGCACCGCGGGTCCGCCGCTGGCCCACGGTTCTTTATCTCGTCGTTGGCGCGGGCATTGGCGTTGCGCTCTCCGAATACGATTTCGCGATGCCTGGATTCAATATTCTGCTGTGGCTTCCCTGCGTCTATATGGCGATTACCATCCATGAACTGGGGCATCTGGCGGCAGGGAGAGCGTTTGGCTTGCCCCCGGGCGGCCTGATTGTGGGAGGTTTTGTCCTCATGAAATACGGCGACCGCTGGAGGTTACGCTTCGACCGGCGGCGCATCTTTGGGGGAGGCGTTGCGTTGCCCGCCGGGGGAGATTTCCGCGTGGACGCGTTTGCCTGGATGGTGGCGGCCGGGCCCGCCGCGAGCATTCTCTGCACTTTCGCCTGTTGGGTGGCATTCCGGAAACATGGATCAGGCGACTGGGACTGGATTGGTACGTGCTTCTGGGCCTCGGCGATCGGGCTGCTGTCTGCGATCCCGATGTCCGCTGGCATTCACAAATCCGATGCCGCGCGTCTCTGGATGCTTTGCACCCGGCCAGAGCAGGCCAGGGCCTGGATGGCGGCGGTGGCAGTACAGGCGGAGAATAACCGTGGCGTGCGCCCGCGCGAGTGGAACGCCGCACTGGTGACGCAGATGCTTGCGGCAGATCAGCCCACAGGAGGGCAGGTATTTCCGCAGTTGCTGGCCTATTACCGGGCGCTCGATGAAGGCAACGAAGAGGCTGCCTTTCAGCACGTGGAGAATGCGCTGGCGGCCTCTGGACAAGCCGGAAAACCGGTCCGTCAGGCCTTATACCTGGAAGCGACGGAAGCGAATGCCCTGCTCCGGAAGAACGCGGGGAATGCGAAGATCTGGCTGGAGCGGGCGATTAAGCTGCGGAAACCCGAATGTGGCGATTGCGCCGCGGGAGCTGTGGCGATCTGTGAAGGCAGATTTGAGGATGCGTTAGCCGATATCGGCAAGACGCGGAAGTTTCTGGCGCGAATGAAAGTGAATTCCGGGCTGGGATTGTTCGCGGAGGAGCGACTGGATGAGCGGGAACGGCTTTGCAGGGAGGCGATTGCGGTCGGCGTCGGCCAGTAGATTTCACCGCCGCTCCCTTGCGGTCGCGGCTTCCATCTCTCTAAAAGTTGGGGTGCTGTTAGTTGAGATCGTGCGAAACGATCAGTTTCAGAGTGACCTTGTCGGAGGCTGCCGTCTCGCCAAAACCGATTCCGGCCTCAACGTCCCAGCCTTTGCCGCTGAAATCCAACACGCCGAAGGTCTGGTGCGATTGGTCTTTGACCGCATCAAAGCCGCGCAGCTGGCCGAAATCCGCATAGTGCTCGGCCGCGACCGCCCACGTCTTCGACAGGTTATAGGCAAGGCGGACGGAGGGCGCAAAATCGAGCCCCTTCACACCGCCCGTATATGAGGTATCCAGAATCGGATTGATGATCAGGTCCACCGGCTTCAGGTGCCAGCCAATGATCGGCCGGATTTCCGAGGTGATGCGCCGGGGATCCCACTGCTTTGCATTCACGCTGAACTCGAAATTCACGCCATAGACGAAAGTGTGATCGTCAGCGTGGGGCCGCGCAAACAGCGCGCGCAGCTTGAAGCCATTGAAGAATGCGCCATCCTTGCTGTGCAGCGTGTAAAGCGGCATGTAGAGTCCGGCCTCAAACCAGTCGTTGACGCCGTAAGCCCATTCCGCCGTGCCGTTCCATGACTTATCGGGCACAATGCCGCCCGGATCCGCGGCCGTCTTCTGCCCGTTGGGCGTGAAGTTATTGTGCAGCGTCAGATTGAACTTGCCGGTATCGGCGAGCCCACCCGTATATACCTGAATTTCGTCGGTTTGGGCCGATGCCACGATGGGTGCGGCAAGCAAAACGGTGAGAACTAAACCAAAGCGAGTCATTGTCTTAAACATGTGCAGGAAGGAGTAGGTTAGCACAACCTTCGCCGAAACATGTCCAGCGCGAAACCGAGGCAAATTCGTGCCAATTCCGGGTCGTAACGCGCCCCCTCGTCCCGCAGGAAAGCGTGCTGACCATTGACTTCCAGCCACTGAAAATTCACGCCCGCCTCTTCGAGTTTCGCGTGGATGAGGTTGCGGCCTTCGAGTGGCACGTGCGGATCCTGGCGGCCCCAGATGTGCAGTAATTCGCCGCGAATTTCACCGGCGCGGGCGAGAGAACCGTCGCTCATGCCTTTGCCGAGGCTGCCTTTGTGGATGTCCGTGGCGTAGAAGCAGACGGCGGCGCGAACATCGGGATTCATAGCAGCTCGAAAGGCCAAGTGGCCGCCGAGACAGATCCCCATCACGCCCAATTTGCCGGTTGATTGGCTGTGTGCAGCCAGATAATCGAGGGCCGCGCGGGCGTCGGCGTCATAGGACGAGATCTCTTTTGCGGTCTTGTTGGCGTTGCCTTTCTCGGCACCAGCCTGATCGTAGGGCAGCACGCAGCCGGCGGGCTCCAGTTCGTGATAGACCTCCGGCGTGGCGACGATGAAGCCCTGACCCGCCAGCCACGCGGCGGTGCGGCGGATGGGGCCGGTGATCTGGAAAATTTCGGAGAAGAGCACGATGCCGGGATAGTGGGCGTTCTCTCCGTTCACGCTCGCCGGCAGTGAAATCAGGGTGCGCATTTCTCCGGTGGGAGTGGCGAGCGAAACAACCTCTTCGGTGATCGTCATGAGTTTAACGCTATTATCGCTCTTGCAGACGCAAATGACGATTACAACGATTACACAGGGCGGCATCAGCGGTTTTTTGCATGAGACGGACGGAGCGCCTCAGGCTGGACTTGTGCTCACGCACGGTGCCGGAGCCAACTGCCGCGCACCTTTGATTGTGGCCGTGGCCGAGGCATTCGCGGCTAACGGCTTTGCGGTTTTGCGCTGCGATCTGCCGTTCCGGCAGCGGAAGCCCGGTGGCCCGCCGACGCGTTCCACGGCAGGTGAAGACCGCGCAGGACTGCGGCAGGCGGCGGCGTTTCTGCGTGCCAGGTTCCCGGGCGCGCCGGTTGTGATGGGCGGTCACTCGTATGGCGGACGTCAGGCCACCATGCTGGCGGCGGAAGAATTCGGTGTGGCCGATGCGCTGCTGCTGCTCTCTTATCCGCTGCATGTGCCGGATAAGCCGGAGAAGTTAAGGACGGAGCATTTCCCGCAACTGCGCACGCCGGCGCTTTTTGTGCATGGCACGAAGGATCCATTTGGGACGCCGCAGGAAATGAGGAAGGCGCTGGCGCTGATTCCGGGACGGCATGAGGTCCAGTTCATCGAAGGGGCCGCGCATGATTTGCGGCGGCCGGCCTTCGATCTGGATGTTGTGGTGGCGGAGATTATCCGGCTGCTCAGCGGTAGTTAGCAGCCGACAATCAGCTGTAGCTGACGACGTGCTGCTTCGAGGTGCCCAGGCCTTCCACGCCGAGTTCGATCAAATCGCCATCCGCCATATACTGCGGCGGCTTGCAACCGTGGCCCACGCCTTCCGGGGTACCCGTGGAAATGACGTCGCCTGGCAGCAGGCTCATGAACTGGCTGAGGTAGCTGACCAGCATGGGCACGCCGAAAATGAGATCCGATGTACTGGAATTCTGGCGCATCACGTCGTTGCGCTTGAGCCAGAGGTTGAGCTTGTGCGGGTCAGGAATCTCGTCCTTCGTGGCCATGAACGGTCCAAGCGGCGCAAACGTATCGCAGCTCTTGCCCTTCACCCACTGGCCGCCGCGTTCCAACTGCCACTCGCGCTCGCTGTAGTCGTTGTGCAGGCAGTAGCCGGCAATGTAATCCATGGCATCGGCTTCGCTGACGTAGGACGCCTTCTTGCCGATCACCACAGCGAGTTCCACTTCCCAATCGCTCTTACGCGAGTTCTTCGGGATCACGACGGTATCGAACGGGCCGATGATGGAAGATGTCGCCTTGAAGAAGATGATCGGTTCCTTCGGCGGCTCCATGTTGCTTTCCTTCGCGTGCTTCGCGTAGTTGAGGCCGATGCAGATCAGCTTGGAGGGGCGGGCGATGCAGGGGCCGAGGCGCGTGTTACCGGACACGACGGGGCACTGCGCGGCGTTGGCTGAAAGCCACTCTTTCAGGTGATCCAGACCGCCGGAGCCGAAAAACGCTTCGTCGTAGTCGTGAACGGCGGCGCTGACATCGAGCCGTTTGCCGTCCGGAAGAAGTACGCCGGGCTTCTCGCGGCCGGGCTCGCCAAAACGAATGAGTTTCATGGTGAATCTCTCATTGTAGAACTGGGGCTACGCGCCGGGTGGGGAGATTGAAGCGAGTGCGCGCTGGACGGCGGTTTTCAGGGGTGCGAGATCCCGCTCGACGACATGGGTCAACGACGAGCCAGATACGTTCGCTTTCAATGCGATCGTATTCATGGCGCAGAGAGTTGCCGAGTCCGCGAATTTCCGCCCACGCGATACCCGGACACAACGTTTCAGCAAGACCTCCGAGCTTCCTTGCCGCTTCACTGATTCTTTCCAGACACCGTTCAACGGCATCGTAGGTTTTGGTGTCTTCAAGGAACGCGGCGCAATCCATGCCCGCTGTATAAGTGGTGATCCTCCCGATGCTCTCCTGGATGTCCGGCAGTCGCTGTACGGGATCACTGGAAGGCACGAATTGCCTCGGGCTCGACCCTGACTCTGACCCGCGGCTTCAACGTTCCCTCTTCGCTGAGATCAACCGGACAACCGAGCAGTTTCGATATCCGTAACTGAATGCCCACCACATCCAGGGCGGAAAGCTTGCGATCCCGGTCAAAGGCGGCAAGAAGGTCAACGTCGGAATCCAGGGTCGCCTCCCCTCGGGCGGTAGAGCCGAATAACCATAGACGCACAATTCCCGCGTTCTTCAATTCCTGTTCGTGCGCACGGAGCGCGGCGAGAACCTGTTCCCGTTACATAATCCCATTCTGTCCCTCACAGGGCAACGGGGTCAACCCCGCGTCATTTCCCTGAGCTTCAGCGTGGTCGCCCAGTTCCTGACTGTGCTGACGGTTGCGAGCTTCGAATCGAGCCAGGCGTTGGTGATCTTCGTCTTCGCTGCGCCGGTGTGCAGACAAAGGTGGACCTCCCTGCCAATCACCGCGAAAAGGTCTGACGGCGATCGGTTGGGATCCAGCTTTGCAATCGCGGCTTCGTCCGGGGTGTCCGAGAGATAGGCGACGTAATGCAGCTTTTCGTCGCTATTCGTGGCCACAAATGGATTCAGGCGGATCGCGGTGTCGAGTTCCTCATGCGAACGCAGGATCACGGGCACACGAAAACCAAACTCTGCTTCGATCCTCTTCGGGATCGCAGAGGGCACCTTCTTCAGCACCGAAGACGACGCACTGAAAACAATGTTGCCGCTCTGGATGTAGGTCACCACGTCGCGGCAGCCCTCCGCAACGAACATTTCGACCAGGCGTTTCATCGGCAGCATGTTTTTGCCGCCGACGTTGATGCCCCGCAAGAGTGCGGCGTGCTTCATACCATTTTGCGGCCAGGGACAACGTCGATCTGGAGTTGCGGATCGGTCGCCGGCACGTAAGTGGCAGGCAGCCCGAGTTCTCCGCGCACGATGTTGCAGGCCTGGGCGATGGCACTGGCCTTGTAAAACGCAATTTCGCGGGTGCAGCCCTGGCGGCCGAAACCGCAGTCGCTCGAAACGATCAGCTTGTCCACAGGAATGTACTTCAGGGCCTTGCGAATCTCCCCTGCCACTTCCTGCGGCGTGTCCGCCTGAAGCTGGCGATGGCTCACGGCACCGATGGCGATCTTCTTCTTCAGATCGTTTTTGAAGGGCGCGAAGAGTTCGATATCTTTCTGGTTACGATCTTTCATTTCCAGGGTCCAGACATCGCCGCGGCAACGTTCGAGATAGATCTCGATGGAATTCGCGTAGCTGGTATCTTCCATCACCCGCTGCATGTTGGGATTGCCCCAGCAGGTGTGGATCCAGATTTCGACGTCGTCCAGGCCCTGCACTTCGCGGTTGAAGGCGTCGATCATGAACTTCACTTCCTCATGGTCTTTGCCGTAGCTATTGGCCATGAAGTGGAAGGTCGGTTCTTCAATCTGAATGCAGCGGCAGCCGGCGTCGCGGAGGGCCAGCAGTTCCTTGTTCATGGCCTCTGCCATGTCCCAGATCACCTGACGCTTGTCCTTGTACTTCGGGGTGTGGATGTCGAGGAAGAGCGCCATCACCTGCGAGCAGCAGGTTCCGAACTTCACCGGCTTGCGGGTTTTGGACTGCGCCATGCGCCACAATTTTGCGTAATCGAGCGAGCGGTGTTCAATTTTGTCGACGACGTGCGGCCAGCGCCAGCCGGTGTAGATTTCGTTGAGCAGAGTGCCGGGAGGATAGTGGAGCCAGGGCGCGGTAGTTTCTTCGGGCTGGAGGTAGTCGCCTTCGAAACCTGCCCAGCGCTGGAGAGGATAGTGATGCCAGGCGCGGCCGGCCATGTCTTCGTCGACGTGAAAATCGCCGTGCGTGAGAATGTCGAGACCGGCGCGTTCCTGGTCGCTGATGACGACGGCGAAGGCGTCCTGGAGTTTTTCGCGGTAGCGGACATCCTGCATGCAGGTATCGAGGGGCTTACCCCACATACTCACGTCGAACCAGCGCGGGCGCGGGAACGAACCGGTGGTGGTGCTGGGCAGAATCAGGTCTTTCGTGGCGGTAAACATGGCGCTTCCTCCCTGGGGATTATATAACCCCGGCTGTTATGGGCGAAGTTTATTTCGCGGAGCTATTGCCGGGACAGGATTTGCGCCACTTGGTGCGTGTGTAGGCCACGCGGAAGCCGTTGCGTTCGGCATTGCGCTGGGATTCACTGCCAGCCTCAGCGACGAGCATCAGCAGGTCACAGCCGTGTGCAGCGGCGTACTGGATGCGGGCTTCAATCAGCGCGGTCTGGAGGCCGTGGCGGCGCATTGCGGGCACGGTGGCCGCTCCGCCGAAGAGGGCTACGCGGTCGTGCACGAATAGAGTGCCGGCGGCACCCGGTTCGCCGTTCAGTTCCGCAAGAAAGCGCACGCTGCCCTGGCATGCGGCGGAAACGGCACCGTTCTCGCTGATAAATTCGCGTTGTTCCGGATATTCGTGGAGCCAGCCACGAGCGAGGACGTCCACCCAAGCGGCGATTTCAACTTCCTTCGCGACACGGGCCGTCACGCCGGTGCGAACGGGGAACTCACGTGGCGTGGCGGGCTGATACAGGACGCTGGAGATTTCTACTGGCCGGTACTGGCTTTCGCAGAGCAGGTCCAATGCGGCAACGCCGGCGAAGGGACTGACTTCGTGCACAGCTGCTGTGCCGCGGCTGAAGAAGAAATCTTCGATGGTGTCCAGGACAGCCGGGGTCAGACCGTCACTCGCTTCGTGCAGGATGCCCAAGCCGAAGGTCTGGGTCACGGGGGATTCCACACCGCTAAAGACTGTGTAGACGCCATCGACGGAAAGCCATTCCGTACCGCTCTGCGGCTTTACGTGACGGCGGGCTTCGCAGAACATGGCGCAGGCGTGGCCCTCGGCGCTTTCCAGACGGCGGCTGAGCCCCAGATTGGCGGAGGGTATGGGCGGCGACGGAGTCAATCAGTCGTACCGTGCGGCGTTCAGGCCCTGGAAGATGGCGTCGTATTTGCCGGTGGCAGCCGCCAGGTAAAGTCCTTTTACGCGTTCCACGCAGATCTCCGTGACGGCTGGCTGCGATTTCAGAATCTCCATGACTTCGGCGATGAAATCCGCCAGCGGCATGGCGCGGGGATCAGAAGCGCCGCTCATGAGATGGGTGGCGACGTAGGGCGGGATGAGTTCCAGCACCTCCGTGACGGTGTCTTTTAACTGGTGACGCAGGGACTGGGTCCATGAGTGGAGGGCCGCTTTTGTGGCGCAGTAGGTTGGAGTCATGGTCAGGGGCACGAAGGCCAGACCGGAGGATACGTTCATGATGGCCGAATACGGCTGGGACTGGAGTTGCGGCAGCAGAGCGTTGGTGAGGCGGAGGGGGCCGAGGAGATTAGTGGTGACGATGGCTTCCGCGTCGGCGAGGTCGGCGGGTTGAGCAGTCAGGTTTTCGGCGCGCATGATGCCAGCGTTGTTGATGAGGATGTTGAGTTGCGGGTAGTCTGCGGCTGCGCGTGTTGCGAAGGACCGGATGCAGACAGGGTCGGCGATATCGAAGGTCAGGGAGGCCATGCCGGGGTTGGCGAATACGGTCTCATCGAGAGCGGCCTGGCGGCGTCCGGCGATGATGATCTGGTTGCCTAGTGCATGGAAGGCTTCGGCCAGGGCGCGGCCGATGCCGGTGCCGCCTCCGGTGATCAAAATCGTGTTACCGGTGAGTTTCATAGGTTGGGGGAGGCGAGCGAGGCTGGTCAGGGACCGGCTTACTTGCAGTGGAGCGAAACGCTGAGGACGTTCTGACCTTTGGTCAGTCCGTCGCCGGTTACTTGGAGGGCTACGGTGTCTCCTGCGGATACCGACTGTGGGCTGACACTGGACCTACCGAAAGGCGGTGAAGCACCGCTGTTAGCCGACGCACTCATCGTGGTGGCTGACCCTTTAACGTAAAGAGTCACGGTGTAGGCCCCTCCCGGACCGAAGCCTGCCGGCACCGAACTGGTATTCACGTACATCGCGTCGAAAGTACAGGCCATGGGCATGGGGACTGAAGCCTGGCTATAGGCCTGCGCGTCCGTAGTGGAACCCCCAGGAACGCCCCAGGTGCCGCCCAAAGTGGAATCGCCACTCGCGTTCGGCGAGAAGTAGAAACTGGAAGCCGTGCCTGGATTCACGATACTGGCGGCGAAGATGGTGGCCGGTCCGCCTGGTCCTGTGGGACCGATTGGGCCGGTCACGCTGGTTCCGGCGGAGCCTGTTGGGCCGGTCGCACCGGTGATTCCGATGCCGGTGGGGCCGGTCGCACCCGCGATTCCGATACCAGTGGCTCCGGTAGCACCTGTCGCACCGGTCGCTCCAGCGATGCCGACACCGGTGGCACCCGTGGCTCCGGCGACTCCCTGTACCCCAGTAGCACCGGTAGCTCCCGCGAGACCTTGTGCTCCAGTTGCGCCGGCGATACCCTGCGCTCCGGTCGATCCCGTGCTGCCAGTCACTCCGGCGATACCCTGCGCTCCGGTGGCTCCCGTGCTGCCGGTCACTCCGGCGATGCCCTGTGCTCCGGTCGATCCCGTGCTGCCCGTTGCACCGGCGACACCCTGTGCTCCGGTCGATCCCGTGCTACCGGTTGCTCCCGTGCTGCCCGTTGCTCCAGCGACACCCTGCGCTCCGGTGGCTCCCGTGCTGCCGGTCACTCCGGCGATGCCCTGTGCTCCGGTCGATCCCGTGCTGCCCGTTGCACCGGCGACACCCTGTGC
>CAIQWJ010000079.1 GCA_903875575.1 uncultured Acidobacteriia bacterium
CCCGTTCCTAATTACTTTTTCAACCCCTTGTTTCAATTTGATTTGTAGGTTCGCGGATTTTTCCGATTCGCCCCCAAATTGAAAAACCGTTCGGCCTGGAGTCCGTCGTGTCGGAGTTTTGCAAGTAGCTCACGATAACGGATTTTGAGAGTGTGCAAAGACTCAGTTGCTGTCGCTCATCTGTCAAAACTCGCCGGAAAGGAACTGGTCCGCGTCGATGGGATCATCCCAGCCTGGTTTGAGGTGAATCTTGCCGCGCATGGTGTCAAAGCGGACCTTGGAACGTCAAGCGGCGCCGGGACGAGTTGCGCCACTGGCCTGCCGTTGCGGGTTATGACAACACGATTGCCTTCCGATACCGAGCGCAACAGTTCGGAGAAGTGGTTCCTGGCATCGGCTACCGAGACGTCCATACACTACCGTCATAGCCAGAATAAATGGCCACCGCAAAAGGCGGCCACTTGTTCTGGTGACCCTGCCAGTCGTTTCTCAGTTCTCCGGAACGGCACTTTTAATCGCCGGACTTCTCCGTCTGCGGGCAACCATGGCGGCCACTCCGATCATCGCCAGCGCGATAGATGACGGCTCGGGGGTTGCCGCGGCTCCCGTAATGAGCAGGGAACTGTCGTAGTTGCTCACAAAGGTTGTGTTGCCGTTCGTCGGATCAAGCCTGAGGATCTCACTGGTCTGTGCGTCAAACGCATATACGATGCCGTTCACATTGACCGCCGCGGAAAGGCCGTTCGCCGTGGCACCAATTCGCGTCGCGATTCCGGTCGCGGGGTTGATCCGGTAAAGCGAGGGCGCAACCACGTTATTGATGGAAAAGGTTCCAAAGTTGATCTGGTTGGCATCGAAGGTGGCGAAAAGGTTCCCGCCCGCGGTGAACAGAGTTTCATCGAAGGTATTCGTCGAGCCATCGGGATTCGTGGCCAGCAGATGATACGGGAGAGGTGAAATACCCGTGGCACCTTTCAGGGTTGCCTGACCGGTGGTTGGGTTCACGGTGTAGAGGTTGTTGTCGAGATCCGTAGCATAAAAGAAGCCGGCAAGTCCAACCAGAGAGTTGGCCGAATTGGGCCCACAGGGAGAAACCGGCGTGCTGCAATCACCTAACCCGGTGGCCCCAATGGTGGAGGCAGCGCCTATGGCGCGATTGATCGAGTCGAGATTGCCGCCGAAACCAAGCGTCAACAATGCACCCCCGGAGCCTTGAGTCAGCCCCTGACTGCCCTCGGTTGCGCCGGGCCCAATCAGAGTAAAGGCCCCGCTGAACAGGTCGACAGTCCCGAATTGCGTGGCACCACTGTTGGTGTCCTGACTGACTACATAAACAATCGGGCCGGCGATTGCCGGAATGGCGGAGATGGCAAGTACGAGGGAAAGGAGTAGCTTTTTCGGGAGCGGCATTTTTTGAAATTCCTCTGATGTAAGATTTTTGGTATGTACTTCTGGTGCCAGCTTGCCACTAGTCCTGCCGGAAAGTACTTTCAACGCTCTGAGAAATAGATAAGAAAACGATGAGCGCGGCTAATTCGTTGAAAACACAAAACATTCACAGTTTCGGCGAATTCACCCTGAACACTGCGGAACGCACTCTTCAGCGTTCTGGCCAGCCACTTTCCATTGCGCCCAAAGCACTCGAAGTACTGATTGTGCTGGTGGAGAACCGGGGCAGGATCGTGGAAAAAGACGATCTGATGAAAAAGGTCTGGCCGGGGACATTTGTAGAGGAGAACAATCTCGCTTTCAACGTGTCCGTCCTGCGCAGGCTCTTCGGCGAGAGCGGCGAATCGCCGAATTTTATCGAGACGGTGCCAAAACGCGGGTATCGTTTCATCGGGGAGGTGGTGCCGATTTCCAGCGGGCAGCCCGCCCCGGCCGCGGCGGCAATGGACCCAATGCCGGACCCGATGCCGGGCACGACGACTGGCTCCCGACCAAACGGCTTGACGCGCCCCCGGGTTCTTCTCGTCGCGCTGGTGGCTGTTACCGTTGCCGGCGTCTTCGCGTACTCCAACCGCCGTCCGAGACACCTCACGGACAAAGACACAATTGTCCTCGCCGATTTCGTCAACAAAACCGGGGATCCCGTTTTTGACGAAACACTTCGCCAGGGTTTGGCGATCCAACTGGAGCAGTCGCCGTTTCTTGGCCTTGTTCCCGACCAGCGAATCCAGCAGACGCTGCGTCTGATGCGGCAACCCGCCGAGGCGCGACTGACTTCCGGACTCGCCAGGGAGGTCTGCGAAAGGCTCGGGAGCACCGCCGTGGTGGAGGGAGCGATTGCGCCTCTGGGCAGTCGCTACGTCCTGAGCCTGACCGCCACGAATTGCGGCTCCGGTGGGATGATTGACCGCGAACTGGAGCAGGCCGCCGGAAAAGAGGAGATCCTGAAGGCGCTGACTCTGGTGGCCGCTCAGTTAAGAAAGCAAATCGGTGAATCGGCGGCGAGCATCGAGAAGCATGCAACACCGCTCGAGGAGGCCACCACGCCGTCACTGGAGGCACTCCGGGCCTACAGCATGGCACTGAAGGTGTGGTCGTACAAGGGCCCGGGTGTTGCTTTACCGCTGCTTCAGCAGGCGATTGAAATTGATCCCGGATTTGCCGTGGCACATGCAGCCCTCGGGCAAATGCACGGCGAACTTTTCGAGCCGGACCTTGCCGCAAAGAGCGCTGAGATTGCTTATCAACTGCGGGACCGGGTCAGCTACCCGGAGCGATTCTCCATCATGGTGCCCTATGAATGGAATTTGAAAGGGAATCTGGAGAATGCCCGGCGGACGGCCGAGGAGTGGGCCGAAATGTACCCCCGGGATCCGCGCCCCCGCGGGTATCTTTCGGCGTTTGATCAGTGGCTCGGCAAGTATGAGGAGTCAGTGGAAGACGGCAGGAAAGCTGTCGTGCTCGGCCCCGACTTTCCCCCGTCCTGGAATAATCTCGCCTGGGCCTATGTGCTGATGAACAAACTTCCGGAGGCCGAAGATACGCTGCGGCGAGCTTCCGAACGAAAAATCGAATTCCCCGAATTTCTGATCATGCGATACTACATCGCATTTTTGAAAAAAGATCAGGCCGGGATGGAGCGCGCCGCCATTCTGGCAAAAGAAAATTCCGATGTTGCCGACTGGGCATGGCACGAGGAGTCCGTGATTCTGGCACATTCGGGTCAACTGGAGGATGCCAGGGCCAGATCGCGCCAGGCAATCAGGCTCGCGGGCGAGGATAGTCACAAGCGTGACCACGCGGGGATGTACGAAGCCGAAGCCGCAGTGCGGGAGGCTTTTTTCGGGAATACCAGAGAAGCCAGACTCCTGGCAAATGCGGCCCTGAAGCTTTCCGATGCCCGGGATGTGAAATGGGGCGCGGCGTTTGCCTTCGCTCTCTCGGGTGATTTTTCGCGATCCAATGCGCTGGCTCGTGACCTGCAGGAGCGGTTCAACGACGATACGGCTGTCCGGTTTACCTATTTGCCGGTACTTGGCGCGCTTGCTGCACTGAAGAACGGCGATTCGTCGAAGGCTCTCGAACTGCTGCAAACAGCCGCTCCATTTGATTTGGCAGTTCCGGGAAGCTGGTCGGGGTTCTACGGAAATCTCTACCCGGTCTACGTGCGCGGTCAGGCGTATCTTGCCGCACATCGCGACGCTGAAGCCGCCGCCGAATTCCAGAAGATTCTCGACAAACCGGGCACCGTGTTTGCCGATCCCGTGGGGCCGGTGGCACGCCTTCAGCTTGGGAAAGCGCTCCTGGCATCAGGGGAGAAGGGCAAAGCAAAGGCGGCGTTTCAGGATTTGCTGACGCTCTGGGACCGCGCGGATGCAGACATGCCGATTCTGAAACAAGTACGGGCGGAGTTCAATGGTATCCCATGAGATCACTGGACGTGTATTCCGCGACAGGCGAACGCTAATGAGCTTTGGTCAGTCGTGCGCTCCGGCGTGATTTGGTGGCACGATGTGAAACCCGGCAACCCGCGAGTTCGACAGGTATAAATTCCTTATCTTTTTCGGTGCCAGTGTGTCCGCTACCAGAAACTGGACAATATAGTTGCCCGGTGCAATATCCGGAGGCAAGCGGAATCTGCCTTTCAGCGGCACGCGCCAGCCGGGTCCCTTCAGGGACTGCGGTATCGCCTCCCCCAGAAATATCGGCGCGAACGTCGTCTCGCTGGCCACGCTAATCCTCAGGGTCAGCTTCGGATCCCGAGTGCTCTTGTCCAACTGCACGCCGTACGCGGTCATGTCGTAAGCCACTTCTTCTCCCGGCACAAACTCCGGATCCACGCTCAAGGCGGCTGGGGCGGAGACGCTTCGCAAAATCGGACTCGACATCGTCACGTAACCGTCCCGATTGAATTCGGGAACCGGCGCGAGGGTGTAAGCCGTTCCTATCCGTCCGCTGGCCGCGTCGCGAACGGCGGCGCGCACAAAGAACCCACCGGCTGCGCTCGGATCCAATTCGATCACACATTGCGCCGGTGTGCGCTCGTCCTGGGCCGCGTCGATATTGCAATTGTGCGTCGCGGTGCCCTCGGGGTGAAGGCTGTTTCCATACCAGGCCGCCGTCGCCTCCACAGTCGCCTTGCGTGTGCCGTCGGACTGAGGGGACCAGGTGAGGTCGCGGGAATCCATCGAGAGAACCAGGTCGATGATCGGGCGCAAGCCCTTCGGCCCCTCGTCCGCACGGTCGAATGACATCGCACGCAAGCCGATTGACGTGCCGTGAAGAGGTTTCTCCAGAGCCTCCGCCAGTTGAGCCGATGCGGGCAGCGATATTGGGGGCGTTTCCGAGGGAGTGTCATAGTACCCGCTACGCCATTGCGCGGTTACGCCGGGACGCCGGACCTTGAGATCGATCTTGTGAAATGCGAAGGAAGGGGCTTCGGGCCGGTAGGAAATCAGATAGACGCTGGAACCCTGAACGCCACTCACAAGGTTTTCTTCGTACTTGCGAAGCACGCCGAAACGGTCATACGGAGTGCCCAATTGAGCGTCCGCGATGATTTCCCGGGTGCTCTTACCCGCCTTTGGGTCTGGCAGTTCGAGGAAAGACCCGCCGGTATCGGTCGCAAGGTGCGCAAATCTTTGCATCGCGAGGACAAAAGCGTTGTAATTGGCCACATCCCGCACGTACAGGGGGTCGGTCGGCATGAGTTGCCCATTGCTGGAAACAGACGGGGAAGGATCGGATTTGTGGGGTGTTGGCGTGAGGCTCAGAAGGTGTATGGAAACCCCGGCACGATTCGCCCGCGAAGTCAGTTCCTGAATGATCGAAGCCTCCCGTTCTGAATGGACGGTCCCCGACGAGAACACCAGCAGGTCCTTGTGGCCAGGAATTCCGCTGAGGGCATCGAGGGCCTGCGAAATCAAGTTGTAGAAGTAGGATGGGACGTCAATACGGAAGCCTCGCGAGTAATACCCGTCACCCGGCGGAGCTACGTCCGCTGCCTTGCTGAATCGGTGCTGGAGCGCGACCTGAATCGAAGCCTCCGGTGAGTGAGCTGCGCAGAATGCCTGGAGGCGGCCCGGAAGCGGAATCCTGGCGAGGCCTTCGCGAATCGTCGTTCGGTCGCTGCTCGGTTCTTCGAGTTTCCCGGTGCCCTCATTGGTGGATAGAATCGTGATCTTGTCTTCCCTGTGAGCGGGAAAGGCAACCAGGTCAGCCAGAAAGCCGGCCACGGCGCGCTCCGTTCGAAGGTAGGGGACGCCCCAAAAAGGGGCGGGCTCCCGAGGGTCGTTACGAAGCCCGTCCTCACGCCAAAGATTTGCATTACCGCAGGCATCCACCAGGAACATTGTCGTGCGGTTGCTCTGCAGCGTGATCGCTTCTATCTGCCGCGGCTTTCCGTCTTCATAAAGTTCAAAGTCCGCAGCCGTCAGGTCGGATACAGGATGTCCGTTCTCGCGGACTATCGCGTCCACCTGGACGAGGTTAGCCGTGGCCTGAAAATAGGTCTCCGGCGCTGTGGCCGATTGCGCCAAGGCAAGGATTTGCCCGAACAGGATCGCCGGGCACAAAGCCGTTCGGGTGCGTCTCATGAGTAAGCCCAGTATGCTCGCAACACAGGGCGGGTTCAAGCCATTGACGGGGCGAAAATGTCAGATTCCTTACGCACCAAAGGGCGCAGGAAAACCGTGGTTGGTTGTTTTGCTGCTTCGGTGGTGGATCTCAGCCACCTTTGCCGCGTGGGAGATCTTTTGTTTTCAGTGGGTTCGGGTTGGCACCGGAATTGCCACTGGAAGGCTATGGGCTCCGTGATCACGTTGTTCGTGGGAACTTTTGGGTTGCTGTGCATCTGCGTCGGCTACCAGTTGTTTTGCGAATTGCCGACAGGACGGCGAAGCCGGATGGCTGTGGTGGCACTCAACCTGGTCCCCGGGGCGTTGCTGGCACTGTTTGGCACCGGAGTTCTGACCGCTGAAGCTGTCACGTTGCTGCGGCCGCATCATAGCTTTGCCGGGAAGCCTTCACGCGAGAGCACGGTTTTGCCCTTGCGCTCTACACGATAGTAGCCGTCTTCGGATTTGCCCGAAATGAAAAGCGGGCCTTGTTCCCCGCCTTCCTGGCTTTTCCACTTCTTCTCCAGAACCTTTTGATACGCGTTCACGAAGGCCGTGGCTGCGTCTTCGCTGGCCCAATCGGTGGCGAAGACGAGCGCGGTGGAGTGGTCCTTCTTGTTGTCGTCAATACGATAGCGGCCACCGTTGAATTCGGGTGCCAGTCCCAGCGAGGTAGAGGAGGTGGTGTACTGGCGGAGGAGCACCTGCATGTCTTCTTCGCCGAAGATGCCTTCCACGTGCGCCTTCATGCCGGGGGCGGGTTTCGGAAGTTCGGGGGCGACCGGCGCGGTCCCTGCAATGTAGCGGTCCGGGTGCAGAATCTGTGAGCTCGAAACCGGCGGCTTGCTGAAGAGGAGCGCGAAGGCCGATTTGCGGTTGCTCGGTTCGGCTTTCAGGAAGATGGCCTGCTGAAAGCTTTGCCCTTCCGAATACGGGAACAGCATGGTGGCACGCAGGTAGAGCGGAGCTTTGCTGAAAACGGGATATTGGGGGTCGTCCGGGTCAAGTTCGGGGCGGATGAATTCGCGGGCCGTTTCGGGGTCACTCAGGGTCTTGCCAGCCTGACGGGCGGCGAATTCGACGGTGAGCCAGGAGGCCTGGCCTTCCACAACAGCCTGCCGGGCGAGAGATTGTTCGGCGTCGGCAGGTTCTTTGTTCAGGTACTTCTCAATGTTGTAATTCTGGTCGGCGAGGGCGTGGGCGAGTTCGTGGACCAGAGCTTCGTCGCGCATGCTGGTGGCGGCCCATTCGGAGATGAAGAGCTTCTTCTGGTGGAAGTCGTAGAACGCGGCGGCCTGCTCGGTAAGGAGGTCGATAGTGGTCTGGCGGAGGTCGAAATCGGCGGGGGCGAAGCCGAGTTTCTTCATGCTGAGTTCTTCGGCCTGGATGTCTTTGACGCGGACCGAGTGCTTGATCTGGTTCCTGATATAGGCGTTGATCTGGTCGCGGGTCAGCATCTGGAACGGCAACTGGCGGCGGACCTGAAAGCCGGTGATTTCGGAAAGCTGGCGGAGGACGGAATTGATTTCCGAGGCGTCCGGGACTTTGCCCGGAGGGGGAGAAGCCGGGCTCTCCTGGGCGGAGGCTGTGGCGATGGCAAGCAGGAGCAGGGCGAATCCGCGAAGCCACTGCTTCCCTGCCCCCGCGCTTCCTGCCCGAACCGTGCGACCCATACCCTATGGTATCGGGGCCAGTGGCACGCGCTACAATAGTGAAGTTCAGCAGCACCATCAGAAAGAGAGAAATTCCCCTTGGCCGAAAAGCAACTTTACAAAGCAGAGAATCTGGGTAGCGGTACGTTCGTGATCACCAAGCCGAAGCGCACCAAGTCGAAGACGCGGCAATCGCGCCTGAAGAACGTAACGCGCGGCAGCCGGAAGTAGTTTTTCCGCCCGCTCCGATTTGCCGGGAGAACCGAATCGTTGCGGACCAACTCCCGATGACGCCGGAGTTCCGGCAACCGGTTCCACATTTTCGTATCAGACCGGATGAATTTCGGGGTCCAGGCAATCCTTAGACAATAGGAGTCCAAAGATTATGAAATTCATCCGTATGTTCACGGTTGCCGTACCGCTGGCAATCGCCCTCATGTCCCCCGCCCTGCGCGCGGCGGACGTTCCGACTGAAGGCAGCGTCGCACCCGACTTTACGCTCAGCTCCCAGGAGGGCAAGCAGGTCAGCCTGAAGGATTTCAAGGGCCAGTGGGTGGTCCTCTATTTCTACCCGAAGGACATGACGCAGGGCTGCACCATTGAGGCGCACAACTTCCAGGCCGACCAGGATAAGTACACAGCGAAGAAAGCGGCTATTGTCGGAGTGAGCGTGGATTCGGTGGATTCGCACGTGCAGTTTTGCACGAAAGAGAATCTGACGTTCAAGCTGCTGGCAGATCCGACGCACGGCGTGGTGGATAAGTACGGGTCATTGCATCAGATGGGCCAGAATGTGGTGGCCAATCGCAACACGTTTCTCATCGACCCGAAGGGCGTGATCCGCAAGGTTTACGTCGATGTAAAGCCGAACCCGCACAGCGCGGAAGTGCTGGCGGCGCTCGACACACTTCAGAAATAGTCATCCGGCGGGCAAGCTCGAACACGAAGGCGTGTTCGAGCTTGCCCGTTCGTATTTCCGGACCTGCTGGTTCGCTGGACGGGGAGAAGTGGCGGATAATAGAGCTTGCACTCACGCGAACACGAATTCAGCGAAGTGGCACTGACGCAGACGACGAGTCTTCTGCGCTTTGCGCGACGTCTGACGGCGGACCCTTCGGCGGCGGAGGATCTGGTTCAGGAAACTTTAATGCGTGCCTGGCGGGCCTTCGAGCAGTTCCGGGGGGGGACTAACGCCCGTGCATGGTTATTCTGCATCATGCTCAACACGTTTTACGGGCAGGGGCGTAAGGGCCACCTGACACTGGTGCCGCTGGGGGACACGGACAGGCCAACCGGAAGCGGAACCAGCGAGCGTTTGGAAATCAACGAAGCGCTGGCGAAGTTACCACAGGAGCAGAGGGCTGTTTTGCTGCTGGGCGTAGTGGAGGGGTTCACGTGCCAGGAGATGTCCGAAATGCTGGGGATACCGATGGGGACGGTGATGTCCCGAATGAGCCGCGCGCGTCAGGCCATGCGGCGGCAACTGGGAGTGGAAGCGCCTGAGAGCAGTCAGGCATGTGTGGGGCAGCCGGTTTTCAGCCATAAGGAAAACTCATGAATTGCGCAGACATTAAAGAATTATCGCCTCTCTGGCATAGTAATGAGCTGGAAGACTCGCGGCGTGTGGCGTTTGACCGGCACGTGGACGGCTGTGCCGCTTGCGGGCGGGAACTGCGGGAGCAGTGCGTTCTGGATGCGCAGTTGCGGGCAAGTGTCGCGGAAGACGCGGCTCTGCGCACGGAACGCTCACGAGTGATCGAAGCCCGGGTGAGAGGACAGATCAGCAGTGAGCAGCGGAAACGCTGGCTATTCCCCACCGTGGCTGCTGCGGCTGCGGCCATCGCGGCGGTTGTGTTTCTCACCGTGCCAAAGGCCGCCCCGCCCAATCCGGTGCTGGTGGCGGATGCTTCACGGGATCACACGATTGAAGTAGTACAGAAGTCGCCCCGACGCTGGCGAACTGCGGCGGGCGACATTGCGGCGCTGGAGCAATCGCAGGGCGTTTCCGATGCCGATGTCAAAGCGATTGAGGCGACGGGGTATCAGTTGCAGCGAGCCAAGATCTGCCACGTGGCGGGCCTGGCGTGGATGCATCTGGTGTATGCAAAAGACGGGAAGGAGTTTTCGGTTTACCTGCGGGTGAAACGTACTCAGCCGGTCACGGAAGCGGCTGCGGCTTCCGGGCCCCTGCAACTGGCGACGTTCAGCAAGGGGCGAGTGGAAGCGATTGTGGTGACGGCGACCACAAAGTCGGATTGCGATAAGTTTACGCAGGACGCGGCTGACGCGCTGTAGTTGTTACCCTCACCGAGTACTTGAGGATATTCAGAAATACAGGTCTCTCAAGCCAGCCAGGACCTCGTGCAATTGCCTGTCACGCAGGCGGCACAATTTTTTGAGGACCAAGGCGGAACTCAGAGTAAAAACCTTTGTCAACTTGACCATCGATTCTTTCGGCAGCACGCCTTCCTCGCAGTCGCCGGGCAGGATCGAGATCGAGTACGGAGAGGAGTTTAACTGTGACGTAACCGCCAGAAGAATGACGTCCTCATTGAATTCGTTGAAGCTGTCGGGTGAAACTACCAGAGCAGGGCGACGCTTTGCGAACGTCAGATCGGTGAAAGGGAACTAGACCAGTACGATATCTCCACGCTTATAACTGATCGTAGATGGCGTCGTCATCGTTATTCCAGAACTCGAAGGATGGTTCCGCCGCTCTCAACCACTGGACGCCCTCTGTCAATTCCAGAATCTCCTCGTCTGAAAACACACGATAGGCTTTCCCGGGCACTGCGCCCTTCACCTCGCCCGTCGGCTTAAATACGCCCTCGCTCCAGGTCGCCGTGATGCTCATAACCTCAGTCTAACAGACAAATACAAGGTTCCCGGAAGCGCGAAAATCACACGGATATCAGCTTCGCGTTCGAGGATGTAACTGCTTGCTTGCCCCGCTTCTCTTGAGTTTCCGTGAACGGCAGATAGATGATTTCGGTTACCTGCGGATGAAGCACGACTGGCCCGTGACGGAAGCCGCCGCGGCTTCAGGGGCACTGCAGCCGGCTACTTTCTGCAAGGGCCGGGCACGATGCTAAAGCGGTGCTGTAACCGACCTGGTTGGGGTGGGGACAAATTCCGTATGCCCGCTACATGCTGTAGAAAAACTCTTCGTAGACGATCTTGCCGTCCACGACTTTGTAGATGGCGATCTCTTCCATGGTGAACCTTTTGCTCTGAGGCGTGAACGTCACGTCCATCTTAAAAGTCACGGAGAAAAACGGCCCCGCGACCAGCGGACCTTCGACTTTCAACGAATGAACGGTGTGGTTCGCCGCCCACCATTCACCCTTGGCTTTGATGCCTGCGATGCCTTTGGTCTCACGCGAACCGCCGGGGGGTGCGCCGGCCTCCATGCTGACGATGTCGTCCGAGTACAGCGTGGCAATCGGTTCCTGAAAATTACCTGCCGAACAAAGTGCTACGAGTTCCTCCGCAACTTCCGCTGTCGTCATGAATCGGGCTCCTGAATCGCGTGGGCTCTGCTGTACGAAGTTAGCACAATTCAGGAGGCCCGATGGTGAGAAATCCATCCGAACAATGCGGCGCTGTTCGGGCCGCCCGGAGACCTGGCTGATTCGGGCATGGCGACTCAGAAAGAATACTTCAGAGCGAACTGCATTTGCCGCATGGATCCGTTCAGTGACGTAATGCGTCCAAATTGGCTGTTGGAGAAGTTCGCGTTGGGCAGGCCCCATGCCGGGTGGTTCAGAAGATTGAACGCCTCCCATCGGAACTGCAGGTTGTGCCCATCCTTAAACATGCGGAACTCCTTATGGACGGAGAAGTCCAGATAGAAGCCGCCGGGGCCAATAATCGTGTTACGGCCCGCATTTCCAAAGGAGTAGAGCGGGGCCAGTGCGAAGGCAGCAGGGTTAAACCAAAGCGAGGTCGTGGGATTCTGCAGCGACTGGCTGATGCCGGTGGCATCCGGCCGATCCGCGTTGATGTTGGTGTTGGCGCGATTCACGCCGGCCGAGGGGTTGATGGGGAAGCCAGTACGCCACGTGATAATTGAGCCGGCCTGCCAGCCTCCCGCGACTGCGTTGAGGAAGGGATTCCGGATGTTGAACGCACGTCCTGTGCCCATCGGCAAATCGTAGAGGCCGGAGATCACGAGCCGGTGACGATTGTCGAACGTTGAGACGCCACGCTCGCACCGCATGCAATTGCCATTCTGCGAGAAGAGCGTGTCGCTATCCTGCGTGCGAACGCCGCTGGTTTCGTCAATCGACTTCGACCAGGTGTAGCTGACAAGGGTAGTGAGCCCTTTGGAGTATCGTTTGGTGAGCTTCGCTCCGAGCGAGTTGTAATTGGCGTTGGCACCGTCGTCCACAAGGACGAGCAACCCGAAGTTGGGATACGGCGAACGACTGGCGACCGTACCCGGACCGGGGACGGCGGCGCTCACGCCGCGATACGACTCAAGATGGTGGCTGGTTGAGCCGAGGTAACCTGCTTCCAGCGTGAGGTCTTTTGCCAACTGGTGCTGCACGTTGAGCAAATACTGGTTGGAGTAAGGGGTACGCCGATCGTACTTCATGGAGAAAGCCTGAGGCGTCGTAATGATGGCATTGGCCGATCCGGACGCGCCGAGGGCGTTATTCCAGGTTTCCGCTGGGAACGAAGGATTATCGTCATTCCGCGAACGGCCGGCCGCGTTTCGGCCGACATCGAACCATGGATTGCCCTGGTCCTGGTTGTAGAAAGTTCCACCGGCCAGGCGGAAGGACCACTTTGCATTCGGACTCCAGGCAATTCCAAGCCGGGGAGCAAAATCGTTATTATCCCGCTGCACCAGGCTGTCACCCAGGCGACCATCCTGGACGAGCGGAATATTGGGCCAGCGGACGCGCAGGCCGGCGTAGGGATCGCCCTTGCTGAGTCCCTGGCGCAGGAAAACGGGGTAACGGCTCTGGTCGGCAACATTCGGGGTTGTGTCATAGCCGTTGAAGAAAACGGTGACAAGATTGCCGCTCTGGTCGGTCCATGGCGGCGTATTTTCGTAGCGCAGGCCGAGAGAAAGGGTCAGGTGCGGAGTGATCTTCCAGGTGTCGTCCGCGTACAGGTAGAACGCGGTCTGGCGATATTTTACGGACGCGATCTGAGCGGCAACCTCAGTCAGGGTCACGTTGCCGAGAAGGAATGAAGCAAAGGCATCTCCGCCGCTGCTGGTGGAGGGATCCCAGGTGGGCGTCGTCGAGAATGTAAAACTGCCGCGCCCAAACTGATTGCCGTCCTGATTGTACTGATCGGCGCGGATCTCGCCGCCGAAGCGGAACGAGTGTTTGCCCCGTACGATTGACGTATTGTTCAGAAACTGGAGCGAGCGATTGTTGTTGACGAAAGGACCGTCGGTGCTGTCGCCAATACCTGCGTAGTTGGGAATATTGATTGCCGGAATGCCCCATGTCGCTTCGGCACCACCGGATAGCCCGGGGATCTTCAGTTCGTCGACCACATTTCGCACCCCGGCGAGCAGGGTACCGACTGAGTTATAGAAGCGAGTGTAGCCGAACCTGGTCTCCGTAACAGTGGACGGCGTCAGCACGCGGGTGTTGGTGCCCATGTATTGTTCGAAGTTCGTCAGCAGTTTAGTACCGTTCAGATTCAGCCCCGGGCTGGATGAGTTTTCGTCGCCCCAACTGTATCGGCCCGTCCAGCTGGATTTAGCCGATTCAATATAATCCATGCGTAAGATAAACTGATCGCGATTGTCCGGGCGGGTGAGCGCCTCGGTGAAGTTGTTCGTTGAACCCGGCAGCGTGGGTTGCGCATAAAAGCCCAGGAGTTGTTTCGAGATCTGGCTGATGCGACTGGGCGGGAGGATGTTTCCGGTAAAAGGCGTGGCGGTGATGGTTTTGCCATCGGCACCGAGCACGTGACTGGTCGGGTCAAAAAGCTTTGCAGAGACGCCGGAGAAATCGCCCGACTGGATTGAGTTGGAGGCGAGGCTGAACAAGCCGGTGACACTGCCTCGTTTTCGATACGCTTCGTAGTTCCCCATGAAGAAAAGCTTGTCTTTGCCGTTGAACAGTCTCGGGATACGGACCGGACCGGCGAGTGTGAAGCCATACTGATTCCACTTGAATGGGTCTTTCGCCGGACGAAGCGCTGTGAACGCGTAGCTGGTGGCATCGAACTTGTCGTTACGCAGGAATTCAAACAATGTGCCGTGATAGCGATTGGTGCCGGATTTTGTTACCACGTTGATCTGGGACGACTGGCGTCCGAACTCGGCCGGGTAAACGCCTGTCTGCACTTTGAATTCTTCCAGGGCATCCACCGAGGGCATCACGATGAAAGTGTTGAAGTTCGGGTCCGTATTCTCAACGCCGTCGAGGGTATAGTGATTGAAGTTGGTCCGCTGGCCGCCGACGGAAATGGTCTGGCCGGCCCGAATACCACCCTGGCGAGCCGAGGCTTGCCCCTGTCCGGTAAACCCCGTGGAGACGTTCGGCGACAGCGAGACAAGCTGCAGGTAGTTGCGACCGTTGAGCGGGAGTTCCACAATGCGACGGTTTTCAATCACGGTGCCGACGGTCGCATTGTCAGTCGTGATCTGAGTATCCGACGCTTCCACGCGAATGGACTCGGCAATCGGCCCCAGTTCCATGGCGATGTCGATACGAACAGCCTGCTGAACGTGCAGTTCAATCTCCGGGCGAATCCACAACTTGAAACCGGATTTCTCAGCCCGCAGGGTATAGGTGCCGGGCTGGAGCGAAGGAAACGCGTAAACGCCGGCATCGTTACTGCTGACGGAACGGACCGCGCTGTTGCCTTCATTCGTGACGGTGATGCTGACGCCGGGGACAACTGCGCCGGTGGCATCGGCGGTCTCCCCGGTGATCGAGCCCAGGGTCTGGCCGAAGGCGAAGGGACTCGTCAGGAGGCATGCCCATAGCAAAACACCTGGCCGGATGCAGGATCTTGAATTCATTTGTTTGTTTGATCTCCTGTTGATGACTGCCGCACAGGCCGGACCTGGACCTGAACCACAGTTCATCGGCAATCAGAACACTTGGTGGCACCCGATACTAGGGTGGCTACGGTACCCTACTCCAGCTTCGGCAGACGGGCATTTATTTCCAATGAGTTACGGGCCAGCGTCACCCGTTTTTTGTGGTTCCGTGGCCCGTACGGTACCGCTTCTGTGATAGAATCCGCCCAGGGTAGGGGAATGGTTCGAACTCAGTTTGCCGACGCAGAACCGATCAAGTGTGCGCCAGGCCACGATCACGCCGCGGTCCAGTTACAGCTCGCGAGGATCCTGGAGAGCCCTCATTTCCGAAACAGCAAACGCAGTCAATCCCTTTTGCGATTTGTGGTGGAGATGTCGCTCGCCGGAGATTCGAATTCTCTGAAGGAGCGGTACATTGGGGCGACCGTGTTCGGTCGCGAGGCCGCCTATGACACTGCCCAGGACCCGATTGTCCGTAACGCGGCGATCGACGTTCGAAAGCGTCTGGCCCAGTACTACATGCACCCGGAGCACGCCTCCGAGCTGCGAATTGAGCTGCCCTCTGGTTCTTACCAGCCGACAATTTTATTTGAAGCACCTGCGGTGATCCCACAGGGATCTGAGTCCACCCTTGAGGTACTGCCGCTGCGCGAACCTGCCGCGCCTGAGCCAGCCCGGCCCCAGGTGGCGGGCCGCATTCGTATTGTCTGGAAAGGGGCGCTGGCCCTGGCCGTCCTCGGCCTGGTTGCCGCGGCGGGGAACATGCTGTGGCAGGAACAACGGACGGCTGATCACGAACTGAACGCCTTCTGGGAACCGTTGTTCCGCGCGAGCAAGACCATTCAGATCTGTATTGGGCAGCCGACTCGTGTCTACCGCTTCACGGGACCGCGCAGTGAGGAATTGAACCGCGCGCTGGGGCACCCATCCAGCCCCGAGCGGGATGCCGCTCAAATTGCCGTCGCTCCGGGCGAAATCGCATGGGTGGCCCCGGAATATTTGTTTCTGCGCGATGCAATGGCGGGTTTCAATGTTGCATCGTGGGTTCAGTCGCGCGGGCATCCATTGCGGTTGATGTCGGTGGCACAAACGAATTACTCGCTGATCCGGCATGAGCCGCTGGTGACCATCGGCGCTTTCAATAATGCATGGGCGATTCGTGTTACCGCGGATCTTCGCTTTGTCTTTGACCAGCGGACCGTGAACGGCGTTACCTACCACTGCATCACCGACCGGCGGCATCCGGAGTTTGCAGACTGGAAGGTAGCCCAACCGGCCGGTGCGTCCATGACCGAAGACTACGCGATCGTAACCCGTGTATTGGACCCGGCTACTGAGCAGATCGTCATTTCCGCGGCGGGAATCGAGGCTTTCGGCACGCTCTCTGCGAGCGATTTTGTCACGAAGCCTGAGTACGTGGGAGTGGCGCTGCAGTCGGCGCCAAAGGACTGGCGACGGCGGAACGCCCAGTTCGTACTGGGGACCAGGATTATTGACGGCGCACCGGGTCCACCGAAAGTTCTGGCGGCCCATTTCTGGTAGGGTGGCGGAAGAGTTGAAACGCCGGGAGCATGGAGAGGCCGGATCACCGGATGTGTGACACCTTGCGGAAAACGCGACATAATACGTCCATGCGTTTACTCCGTTCCGTGCTTTATGGCACTATAACCGTGGCCGCCGTTCTGGCGGCGCAAACTCCGCCTCCCAAAGAATGGATCGACCCCGATACCGGGCACCGCGTCGTTCGTCTCACCGACGAACCTGGCAGCGCCAGCCTCTACTTCAATCAGAATGGCTACACCGCCGACGGCAAGAAACTGATTTACACGACTCCGAACGGCATCTCTGTCTTCAATCTGGAAACCCGCGCCACGAAGGTTGTCGTAACCGGCAACGTCAAAGTGATCGTCACCGGCCACAAGACGCAGAACGTTTACTACCTCAAAGGCGACACCATTTTCTCCACCGATGCCGATAGCGGCGTCACGCGGGAAATCGCCAAAGTCCCCGCCCGCAGTTCCGTGGTGACGGTGAATGCCGACGAAACGATGCTCGCCGGCACCTACACCGAACGGGATGCCGCACCGGTCAACGTCACGGCTCCTGGTCAGCCCCAGCAACTCGTACAGGCCCCCAACAAAGGGCAGATGATGGAGGAGCGCCTCGCCGCCCGCATCCCGATGGGCATGTTCACGGTCAATGTGAAGACCGGCGAAGTGAAGACCATTCACAAGAGCACGGACTGGCTGAATCATTTAGAGTTTTCACCGACCGACCCCACGCTGCTGATGTTCTGCCACGAAGGCCCGTGGCACAAGGTGGATCGCATCTGGACCATCCGCACCGATGGCACACACATCACTCAGATCCACACCCGCACCATGGCGATGGAGATCTTCGGCCACGAATTCTGGGCGCCCGATGGCAAGACCATCTGGTACGATCTGCAGACACCGCGCGGCGAGGTCTTCTGGCTGGCGGGTTACAACGTGGAAACCGGGACGCGAACGTGGTATCACCTGGATCGCGACGAGTGGTCGATCCACTTCAATGTGACGAAGGACGGCACGCTGTTTTGCGGCGATGGCGGCGATCCCGGGCAGGTGGCGCGCGCGAAGAACGGGCAGTGGATCTATCTGTTTCGCCCGGAACTGGCGCCGAATCGGGGGATTGAGGATAAGAACTTCGTCAATCCTGGCGTGCTGCGTTCGGAGAAGCTGGTGAATATGTCGAAGCACCAGTACAAACTGGAACCGAATGTCAGCTTCACGCCGGATCAGAAGTGGGTCGTGTTCCGGTCCAATATGTTTGGCGAGACGTACGTGTTTGCGGTGGAAGCTGCAAAGGCGAATCAGGCAACCCTGAAGTGAGCGGATACCCTGGAAGCCGGCGGAAGCAGACGCGAGCCCTCACACGGGAACCAATCGTCACCGGATAGCGAACGGAGCCCCGCAGCAAGGCCGATCGTAGCAGGCGACCGGCCTGCCTCCACCGCGGGTGACTGGACATGAATCGCACAGTGGGGTGTTGCGCAGATATGGCTGCGTCTGGGGACCGAGGCCATCGGAGGGTCCTACGGGGCCGGTGTTGCCATCGGCTGGCTCTTATCCACAACATAGACACCAACCATTTTCAACGGCTGTTTACCTGTATTGTGGGCATCGTGTTTCGCGCCGGCCGGGATGATGAAGGAATCGCCAGCCTTCAGCTTCAGAACGGGCTGGCCTTCCACAAGGATTTCAGCTTCGCCTTCGAGGATGTAAGTGATCTCCTCGCCCGGGTGCGTGTGACGGCCGGCAAAGGATTCAGGCGCGATTTCGACGCGCGCGATCACGGCTTCCCTTCCCGGCATGGAGATATCTTTCCGCTGCAGTATGGTGCGCTGAATGGCTGGTGGTTTGGCCGCCGGTGGCGTCTGGGCAAAGAGCGCCCCCGCCACCAGCGCCGCCACGATTGTGCTCGATTTAGAAACGATTGTCATAAAGGTTCTCCTCCCGAATCCACCGCTGGCGGTGAATTGTCTCCTTTCGATACTACAACTATGAGGCACAGAGGGAGAGCGGGCAAAGGAGAAGCCGCTGGTCCGGCTTTTCAGGCGGAGGCGCGGAGCGCGAGCAGAACCGTCCGGCATCTGGTCTCGCGGGCAGGGGGACGGCGGGCTTCCACAAGCGATAAGGCCACTGGGTGTCGGCCATCTCCCCACAGAACTTCGACGACGTCTTCGAGGGGAGCTTCAAGCGTCAGCGTAGCGGATGCCCGGCCGTTATAGTAGTCCCACGACTGAAGATTAAACAGCCTGGACTCGTGCCCGGCAACCAGGCGTTGCTGAAGAGAAGTCACGGAGGCGGCGTCCGTGACGGGAAACGTCCATGCAACATGGAGTGCGTTTCGGATACTCCCGAATTGTGGCAATCAGCTATAGAGTGGCGCGCGGCGGGAAAGTTCTCAGAATTAATTTCCGCGCGCCACTCTGCTGTCAGCTTTCCGCTGTCAGCTATCCGCGCTTTTCGCTTCCGGCCCCGCCTTCGGCCGGCCGGATTCGCCTCAGAAGATTACCTTCAGCGCGAACTGGATCTGTCGCGGCGAATAGGTGCTGCGGATGGTGCCGAACGCCGAACTGGTGGTTGTCGCGGTGGGCGGCGAAAAGTTCGTCCGGTTCAGAACATTGAAAAACTCGCTGCGGAACTGGATGCGGAGACCTTCCCGAAGAGTGAAAGACTTATTGACACCGCTATCCATCTGCCAGAAACCGGGCGCACGAAAAGCATCACGGCCGAGATTGCCGAAGGGGGCATTCGCCGGGGGGGTAGTGAAGGTGTAGCCGGCGAAATAGTGATTTACGAGGTCGTTGGTATTCTGGCTGATACCGCTGCCGGAGACGTTGGGACGAAGAACTGCCAGTCCACGGTAATCCGCGATGGAGCCGGAGACATCGTTGGCAGCCGAGGGTCCATAGTTCACGTTTATCGCAGTACCGGTATGAGCGGTATTGACCACGTTGACTTCCCAGCCACCCAGCAGCGCATTCGCCACAGCATTCATGCCGCCGCCGAACTGCCGCCCCTTGCCGAACGGAAGCTGATAGACAACGCTGGTGACGTCGCTCAGTTTCAGATCGAAGCTGGAGGGGCCGTATTCGTTTCTGAGATCGTGGATGTTCTGGGCGTTGGCAACCGTGTAGCCTGGATAGACTTCCAGTGCCTGTTCGGAATCGCCCATGGCTTTCGACCAGGTGAATGAATTCAGGAGGTAAAGACCGTTGCCATTGCGATGTTCCGTGCGCACGGAGAGGCCGTTGTAGTTGTTCTGGCCGACGGGATCCACCCACGTGATGGGACCGAAGGCCGAAATCGGGACTCTTGCCTGCACGCCGAGCGTTCCACCTGCCGCATTGGGGTTCGCCTGATTAAAGTTGCCAATGATCGGGAGTCGCGTACTGGAGTTGCCGTTATATGCCACCTCAACCACGGTATTGGGAGTGAACTGGTGCTGCACGGAAAACAACCAATTCATCACCATGGGCCAGCGAGTGTTGGGATCGACATAGTCCACGTTGGAATTCACAGGATTAAAGTTCGCGGGCGAACTGATGCCGGTCGTGAAGGCGTTCGCAGTGGTCAGGAACCCGGCGGGAAGCTTGCCGCCGTTGGGGATGGATTGCGAGATCGTACCGAAGATGATCTGCGGAGCGTTGATGTTTTCGAGTGCACTGCCAACGCGATTGAAGAAGGAGTAGCTGATGCCTTCGCCCGCGCGGATGACGGTCTTTGAATCCACGTTGTAAGCCGCGCCAATCCGGGGGCCGAAATCGAGATGATCCGGTTTGACGAGCGCCCGGCTGTAAAGACTGCCGTCTTTCGCCTGAAGCAGAGAGTTGGTGGTGGGATCGAAGTTCGTCCAGTTGTTGTCACGCTCCCAGATGGGCGTGGCGAATTCGTAGCGCATGCCCAGGTTCAGCGTCAGTTTACGACTGGCGTGGTAATCGTCCTGCAGGTAGAAGGACTGGACGTGCTGGCGCTGATTGGTGACGACGCTGTTGCCCAGTGCGATCGTGCTGGGAAGGCCGAACATGAAATCGGCCAGATTGAAGCTGGAGGAATCGCCGGGGATGGCACAACCTGTCGCAAGGCCCAGCAGAGCACAGGTGGGCTTGCTGAACTGCCCGGCGTAGGTATTGGAGCCATAGAGGGGGTTGACGTCAAGGACTTCCGTGCGGATGGCGACGAATTCATAACCCGCTTTGAGCGCATGGAGGCCCATGGTGCGGCTGTAGCTGAATTTCGGATTGAAAGACGTCGGGTTCTGGTACTGGGGATTCGTCGCCTGGCGGCCGAAAGCGTTAAAGCCGCTGACAGACTGGGTGTTCAGACCACCCGTCAGCTGGGGCGAGGTGGGAAGGCCGGTAATACCGTAGAGAGCCTGCATGCTCGGACCACCAAGGAAAGGCGGGCTCTTGCCGGCCACGACGTGGTCGAAGCCGAGGCGGGCATCCAGCACGGAGCGGGAATCCAGCGTCCAGGTGTAGCCCGCGGCAGCCTGCTGCTGAATCGCGTGAATGTAACCATTGCCGCCACCACCGGAAGGACCGGAAATATCGGGCTGGTAGTACTGCAGATCCTTACGCTGGCTGAAGCGAAGGAAGGCGCTCATGTTGTCGGCGATCTGGCCGTCGATTTTGGCGTCGTATTTGTCGTAGTAGTCCCGGACGAGCAGGAGTGCTTCGAGATTATTGGCGCGATTGGGGCCGTTCTGCGCCGGGAGCCCGTTGAGAACGGCTGCGGCGAACGGATTGATCTGAGACAGCGGAATCGTGGAACCGCCCGCGTAAAGGGTCTGGGTTGCCGGATTGAAGACGCTGACTCCCTGGCCGTTCGCTGGATTGATGAGCATGCCCGCGCGGTCAGTCGCGGATGGCGTGGAATCGAAGTTCAGATAGCGCTGTAGTTGACGCTGACCTTCATAATCGCCGAAGTAGAACAGCTTGTTCTTCACGATCGGACCACCGATGGTGGTGCCGAACTGATTGCGCTGGAGAGTCGGTTTCTGAAAGATGGCGCAGCAGAAGGTGAAACCGGTGGCGTTGAGATTTGTATTGCGGAGAAACTCGTAGGCAGTGCCGTGAATCGCGTTGGAACCGGAGCGCATGGCGGCGTTAATGACACCACCGCCGACTCTGCCGTATTCGGCGCTGAAGTTGCTGGTTAGCACCTTGAATTCCGCGATGGCATCCGGCGAGGGCTGCACGACCTGACTTGAAAAGCCCTGATTGCTGGGCGAGTAAGCGTTGTTGTCTAGGCCATCCATCAGGAAGTTGTTATAGGTGCTGCGCATGCCGTTGATGTTGAACGAGCCTTCGCGGGGCGTGCCGCTCGGAGAGAAAAGAGCGCCGATGGGCGATTTGTTCACGTTGGTTGAGAGCAGCGCGAGATCGGAATAATTTCGACCGTTGAGCGGAAGTTCCGTGACCTGCCGCGAGTTGACCACCTGACCGTGTTCGCTGGAATCGGAGTCGAGAATGGAGGCGGCACCGGTTACTTCAATGGTCTGAGAAATCACTCCGACCTGAAGTGTGAGATCGACGCGCTGGCGGGCGTCCACCGCAACGCCGACATTCTTAGCGGAAGTCTTTGAGAAGCCTGGCGCGTCGGCGGCCACGGTGTACTGCCCCAGCCTCACGTTGAAGAACTGATAGTTGCCACTTTCATCCGTGATTGTTTTCGCTTCGATGCCTGTCGCCTGGCTGGTCAGAGTGACGTTCGCCTTCGCGACCACACCGTTGCCAGGATCGCGAACGACACCCAGCACTTCGCCGTTTTCGGACTGTGCCAGAACAGCGGATGGAAGCACAATGACGCATACCGCAAAGAGAACTTTCAGAGCATTCTTTTTCATAAGTCGGGACCTCAAGTCAGTCATCGTCGCAGATGATTGTTTCGTTCCGTTGACATGACAGTTACCAGCGGAAGACTGACGCGGAGAATTCACGTTTCTGTCGTGCAGTTGAAACGGTGATTACGTCAAGCTGGGCGTAGAGAGAATGAAGAGACCCTCCTGCGTATCGCGTCGCCTTGTTTGCGGTGTGGCAGCTGCGCTGATTTCGGCGCAGGCGTTTGCACAGCAGGCTGATCCGGAAAGGCTGATTGAGGCAGGTCACTGGAAGCGCGCGCGGGCATTGGTGGAGACCCGGCTGCGACAGTCACCGGGCGATGCCCTCTCTACCTATCTGCTCTCGCAGATACACCATGCCTTCGGGGACGATTCAACGCCCAGGCAGCTGGCCGAAACAGCGGTGGCTCTGGATCGCTCGGTGGCGAAGTATCACCGCCAGCTGGCGGAGACGATGGGCATACAGGCGCAACATGCCGGGCCGATTCAGCTGATCGTGCTGGCCCGGCAATTCCGCAGGGAACTGGACACTGCGATTGCGCTCGACCCGCACGACGTCCTGGCGCAGCGCGACTTATTGGAATATTTTCTGGTGGCTCCGGGAATCGCAGGCGGCGATGTGCAGAAGGCGGCGGGCGTGGCCGAACACATGGCGGAGCTTGACGTTGCGGAAGGCTTACTGGCACGGGCACGAGTGGCGCAGTACCGGGGGCAGACGTCGCAGGCGGAAGGATTCCTGCGCCGCGCGGCCAGTTCACAGCCAACCAGCGTGCGCGCACAGTTGGAACTGGCGCGTTTCCACGCGGCGAAGGAACATTTCAATCGGGAAGCTGCGGAGACAGAGGCGAAAGAAGTCCTGAAGATCGACCGCAGCCGGGCCGAAGCCTGGGCGATTCTGGCGGAGATCTATGCCGGCATCGGCCAGTGGACGGATTTGGACGACACACTGTCGGAAGCAACCCGTGAGATCCCCGACGATCTGGCACCGTATTACCGGGCGGCCGAAACGCTGCTCGGGAATGCCCGTGACCCTGTGCGGGCCGAACGATACCTGAGGACTTACCTTACCCAGGAAACGGAAGGCAACGAACCAACCTCGGCCGATGCGTGGCGGAAGCTTGACCTGGCGATTAAGGCACAGGGCGGCCAGGTGCATACGAGTCATAGCGGCACGAAATAAAGGAGCGATATGGCGCGAAAGATCACCCTGCTTTACGTGGATGCCGGCGGCGGTCATCGCGCGGCGGCAACTGCGCTCATGGACGCCATCCGCATCCAGCGGCGACCGTGGGATGTGGAGGCGGTCTGCATCCAGGACGTTTTCGATTCCGTCGATTTTATTCAACAGGCGACGGGTATCCGTTTTCAGGATGTCTACAACATCATGTTGCGTCGCGGCTGGACGCTCTGCTCCGCGCAAATGATCCGGCTGATGCATGGAGTCATACGGATGAGCCATGCGAGACAGGTTTCGGCATTCCGGGATTACTGGCGCGGCACGAAGCCGGATATGGTGGTTTCCCTGATACCGCATTTCAACCGCGCCATCCGGGAAGCACTCAGCGACGTTTGGCCAGATGTTCCTTACATCACAGTGCTCACGGACATCGCCGATTATCCGCCGCATTTCTGGATGGAACCGATGGATCAGTACGTGGTCTGCGGCTCCGAACGCGCGGAGAGGCAGGCTCGGGCGATCGGGCTGCCGGAGGCGAGGATCTTCCGGGCTTCCGGCATGATTCTGCATCCGCGCTTTTATGAGAACACGAATATGAATCGAGATATGGAGCGTGCACACCTGGGCCTGAAACCGGATGTGCCGACCGGGCTTGTCCTGTTCGGGGGTGAGGGCTCCGCTGAAATGGTGGAGATTGCAAAGGCGCTGCGCGGCACCGAACCCGGCGTTCAGCTCATCATGCTCTGCGGGAAGAATGCGAAAGTGGCCGCGCAACTGAGAGCCATGAACGACGCTCCCGACATGTTTGTGCAGGGCTTCACCCGGGACATTCCGTCTTATATGGCACTGGCCGATTTCTTTATCGGCAAGCCGGGGCCGGGCAGCATCAGCGAGGCACTTTCCAAAGGTCTGCCTGTCATTGTACGGCGCAATATCAGGACGCTGGCGCATGAGCGTTACAACGCGGATTGGGTGGAGGAACAAGGCGTCGGACTGGTGGCCAGAAATCCTGCCGGCATACGGCGTGCGGTGGAGACAATCCTGGCACCGGAGAACTGTGTCGGTTTTCGTGAGCGCGTGGCGAGCGTCAGGAACGAGGCGGTGTTCGAAATTCCAGCGATGCTGGAAAGGGTTCTTGAGACTACCGTGCCGGAGGATTCACGCGTGCTGACCCTGGTCTAAAGCGGACTACTTCGCATGGTCAGGCAGCCGATTGTGCCTCGCGATTTCGCCAAGGTACGTCGCGCTGGGTTTCTGCGTGCGCTCCTGCGTCGCGCGATCCACCGCAACCAGGCCAAACCTGGGACGGTAGCCCATAATCCACTCAAAGTTATCCAGCAAGGACCAATGGATGTAGGCGCGAATATCGATGCCGTCGGCCAGGCAATTTTGAACGCCCGTCAGCGCCCGGCGGATGTATTCGATCCTTCGCTCGTCGTCGTCCGTCGCGACGCCATTCTCCGTGATATACAGCGGGACCTTGACACGCGCATTCGCGTAACGTAAACACGCTTCCAGCGCTTCGGGCCAGAACTCGTAACCCATCTGCGTGGTTTCGGAACCCGGCTCAGGGCTCAGGTCGCTGCGTTTGCCCACGCGGCATCGGGTGTAGGTCTGGACACCCAGAAAATCGCTTTTGTCCGCAGCCGCGAGCCAGGGATCGTAAACTTCCGCGCATTTTTTATCCCGCTTACTATCGTGGCCGACCGGCTGTTCATCCTGCATCGAAATGCTGACGCCGACCGGATAGTGACCGGGGCCTGACTTGATGGTTTCGTACGCCAGAACGTGAGCCGCGGTCATGCGATCCCGCAGCTTTTCGCCATCGCCGAGGAAAAAGCACCCGAACTTATCGGAGCCGATGGCGCGGGCCGCGGCCTTCGCCATCCGCTTGACTTTCACGAAGGGGATCTCGCTGACCGGGAGCCAGCGCAGGAGCATGGGCAGATTCGGTTCGTTGAAAGTCGTCGCGTAGTGCAGCAGATCTCCCAGGTGACGCGAAACGCGCCCGCAGTAGCGTACGAACAAGTCGGTGGATTCAGACTTCTCCCAGCCTCCCATGGCGGCAAACCAGCGCGGAGAGCTGAAGTGGTAAAGCGTAACCATCGGGGTAATGCCGTTCTCATGGCAGGCGGCCAGAACGCGGCGATAGTGCTCGATCGCAGCCATGGAGAAATGCCCTCGCTCGGATTCAATGCGCGCCCACTCGATGGAAAACCGGTAGGTATTGAAACCGAGCTTCGCCAGCATCCGGATGTCTTTTGGATAGAGGCGAAGGTGATCGCAGGCGTCGAGAGACGGCTCGGCAAAGAGAGTTGGCTCAATGTGTTCCAGCACCCACAGGTCGCTGTTGATGTTGTTGCCTTCCACCTGGTGCGCGGCTGTTGCAGCACCCCAGAGAAAGCCACGAGGGAAGGCGGACACTAGGCGGGGCACTCCGTGGTGTGCAGACTGGCGGAGCGACGGCCCCGCAGGACGACGGCAAGAATCAGGTACAGGACAACACCGGCGGGGAGGCAGAAGCAGCACCAGCCCACAATCGCGTTGCGCGCCGCGTCCGCCAGATTCCATGCGGCAGGCGTATGTACCGCACCCAGAACAAGAACCCTCTCGCCCGCACGGCCGAGCGGGACGAGCAGCGCAAGTTGCAGAGGTGAGCTGATTTGGTTGATCAACTGAATTGCGGGCAGGTTCAGACGAAACACCATCGCCACGCCGACACAGAGAATGGTGGGACAGCCGTAAACGGGGAATACGCCGAGGACCAGTCCCAGCACGACGATCAGAGCGGTCGCTTCGGGGGATAAGCCTTTAATAGAAGCGCGGATGCGGGTTATCTGCGCGCGCACGCGGGTCTTCACGGCAGAATCTCTCCACGCTCTGTCAGGAAGGGACGCAGGGCAAAGCGCAGCTCCGGCGCAGCCAGCAGGCGCAGGAACGCGGTTAGGGTCTTTAGCGGCGCGGTCATCACCCATGGAGTGCGCTTGCGCCATAACTCAGTGAGGGAACGCGTCACGCCATCGTCATCGCGATAGAAGATGCGGTCGGTCCAGCGTTCGCGGCCAGGCTGGCCGGGATAGGGGCGCAGAACATCCCACGCCATCTCGATGATGCGAAGTGCCATCGGCTCCCGATAATGCGGCATGAAGTACGGCATGCTCACACCCTGACGGATCTCCGCGACGAACTCCGCGAAGGACGCGGCGTTGGTGAGATTGATGCAGGCGGAGGGCTCGCATGCGTGTCTGTCACCGCCGGAAATGAGCGGCCGGTTGTGCATCTGCGCCAGTTCGATGACAGCGAGGTTTTCTTTCCAGCCACGCGTACCGTTGAGTTCAAAGGCGTGGATCGAGCGGTTGCACTCCCGCAGCAGGCGGGGGAGCGCGATGTCGTGATCGGCCCGGGTAATGCCCTCTTCCAGCCAAAGAGGGTGATTCAGAACCACCAGAACATCGGGCGTCTGTGCCAGTCCGCGCAGAAGGCCAGGAAGCAGGTCTTCATCCGGTGCCACAGTGAAGGCGGTCAGCATCGACATGATTTCACGCGCGGAAGCGGGAGGCAGATTGTGAATGCCGAAGTGAAAGATGGAGCGGGCGTACGGGACGGTCCATTCCACGGAGACGGGAACCTCCCGGGGGTCGGCAGCCACCTGAAGCGACATGCCGGCTTCGATGGTGTCGTGATCGGTCAATGAGACGAGGGGGCGCAGCCGGAGCGCTTCAATCTGTTTTCTTTCGAGCCGCAACGCCGCCGCCGGGCTCATGGGCGGAGTCCAGAAAGCACGGGCGAAGTTGATCTGTTGGGGGCCCTGCTGATAGCCGCTGACGATCTGAGAAACGACGGGAGCTTTATGGAGATAACCCGGAAGGAAGTCGAGGCACTCTTCGGAGTGCAAAGTGTGTCCATGCAGGCAGACACCGGAGCGAAACCGCGAGACCAGTGAGGAATCCTTCCAGGCGAAGCCGATTGTCCTGTCCATCGTAACGTCTCCCTGACTACAGCATGGCGGGAGAACGGTTACAATTCTCTGGCAATCGGGTCATGGTTTCGCGAAAACATTTCAGAAAGAAATGTTCTTCGCCGGTGCGCAATATTTACAGAATCCCGATTGCGCTTCACGTAGCCATATATGCGCATCACTCCCGACGTGGTTTTCATCCCACAGATATCGCCCGCACTCCCAACGTGCGTGCCGCGTGTGGGAGCGGGAAGAGCATGCGTTTTGTACCCTCAGGGCGAAGCCAAACTGCGGTCTCTCAACGTTGACGACTGTCTCAAAAACAAGCATCAGGTAAGGTCTGGCCCTGTACCCGAAGCGAACGGGCGGAGCAGCGATTATCGGATCCGTTTTTGTGGTGCGTGCATTTGCCAAACTCCCGTTTGGATTCACACGGCTCGATGGCTGCTGCACCAGGGACCGCGGGCTTGCCGGAGGGAATGCCAGCTTTTCGTTGCAGCACTGCCGGCACCGACAGATACTGGAGAACATGAGCCAAACAACTGGATTTATCGGACTGGGTAAGCTCGGTCTGCCAATTGCGGAGAAGTTGATAGAGGGCGGGTTTTCTCTGCGTGTTTACAATCGCACCACGCAGAAAGCGGCGAGCCTGGTGGCACGTGGCGCGACGGCGGTGAAGACCCCGAGTGAAGCCGCGACGGGTGGCCAGGCGATTACGATCGTCAGCGACGACCGGGCGCTGCTGGAAGTTGCCAGCGAGGAATTCTGCGAGGCACTGGGGACGGGCCTGCATATTTCGATGAGCACGGTTTCGCCAGTGACTTCGCGAACCCTGGCCGAGCGCCATGCGCGATTCGGTGGGCGGTTTGTCGCGGCTCCGGTATTCGGGCGTCCGGAGGCCGCGGCGGCGAAGAAACTGTGGATCTGCATGTCGGGCGCCGTGGCTGCGAAGGAAGCGGCAAAGCCGGTGTTCGACGCGATTGGGCAAGGGGTCTACGACTTCGGCGAGGAGGTGGGCGCGGCAAATGTGGTGAAGCTGGCGGGTAACTTTCTGTTGACGGCTGCGATTGAGGCGATGGCAGAGGCGTCAGCGATGGCGGAGAAGAACGGCGTGCCTCGTGCCGATCTGCTGAATATGCTCAGTTCCACGATCTTCAATTGCCCAATTTATGTAAATTATGGCAAGGGAATTATCAATTCACAGTTTGAACCGGCGGGGTTTGCGATTCCGCTGATTCTGAAAGATATGCACCTGGTGCAGAAGACGGCGTCCGACGCGCGGGCTCCGATGCCGATGGTCAATCTGCTGATTGATCGGTATCTGACAATGCTGGCGAAGGGGCGCGACCAGTACGATGCAGTGGGGCTGGTGCTGGGCGCGGCCGAGGATGCGGGATTGCAGTGGTGAAAACAAGACAGACCCGTTTATTGTGGTATCCTCCGCGAATGCAAAAGAAACGGTGGTTTGGTGGGGCCGCGCTGACTATTGCGGCCGTAATGATGTCGGGTTCGGTTCACGCGCAGGCACCGGCGGGCGCGGGTGGGGGAGCGGGCCGTGGCGGTGCACCGGCTGGCGTACCGGCGAGTATCGATCTGACGACCGCGAAACGGATGGCAGCTGCGTCGGAAGCCGCGGCGAAGGCGGCAAACGCGAGCGTCGCGGTAGTGATCGTGGATGCGAATGGCGACCTGGTTTACTTCGAGCGCATGGATGGCACGAGTTCCCGCGCTGTAGTGCTGAGTCAGGGAAAGGCTCGTGCGGCTCTGCTGTTCGGACTCCCGACAAAAACGGTGCAGGACGCGGCGGCTGCGGGGAAACCAGTGTCGGCTCAGGTCACCGTGCCGCCGGGCGGCGGCAATGAGATCACGATTATCCAGGGTGGCCTGCCGGTCATGAAGGATGGCAAGATTGTGGCCGCGATTGCGACTGGTGGATCGACCGGTGCCAATGACGAGAAATTCGCGCAGGCTGGGCTGGACGCTTACACGGCACAGTAGGCGCATCGCGCCAGTCGCGGGAGCAGGCCGGGGAGTTATTCCTGCCTGATCAGTTGGCACAGCGGTGCGCGTCCGGGTACTATGGCTCATGCGAATTTGCCTGGCGGTGTTGACCCTTTTCCTTGGCAGTCTGGGTGCGGTTTCCGGCCAGACAGCGCCGATTCCGATCAAGGTGGTGGTGGTCACCATGTTCGAGATTGGCGCAGATAC
Organism: uncultured Acidobacteriia bacterium; assembly: GCA_903875575.1. GTDB lineage: Bacteria > Acidobacteriota > Terriglobia > Bryobacterales > Bryobacteraceae > BOG-234. The sequence continues at coordinate 29,465 of CAIQWJ010000079.1, forward strand.
GGGCGACAAGCCTGGCGAGTTGCAGTATTGGGTGGAACGGAACCGTTTGGATCAGGTTCTGCCGTTTCCCCAGGGCTTCCATGATTTGCGTACGAACGGCGAGGGGGTGCTCGCGGTGCTGACCGGCATGGGGACAGCGAAAGCGGCGGGCAGCATCATGGCGCTCGGACTGGACCCGCGCTTCGACCTGAGGAAGGCGTACTGGATTGTTGCGGGCATTGCCGGGGTGGATCCGGCGGATGCGTCGCTCGGGTCTGCCGGGTGGGCGGAGTGGGTGGTGGACGGCGACCTGGCTTATGAAGTGGACGGGCGGGAGATCCCGGCCGATTGGTCCACCGGCTTTGTGCCACTGGGCAAGGCCACGCCCTATGAACTCCCGCGGAACGGAGATCGAGGCGAGGTCTATCATTTGAACCCGGCGCTTACTGACTGGGCCTTTAAGCTGACGGAGAACGTGAAGCTGGACGATACGACCGAGATGCGGAAGGACCGCGCGGCGTACGCATCCGCGAACGCACGGCGACCTCCTTTTGTGCTGAAAGGCGATACGATTTCGGCAAGTACGTTCTTCTCGGGCGTGAAGATGAGCGAATGGGCAGAACGGTGGGTGAAGTATTACACCGACGGCAAGGGCAACTACGTGACTACGGGGATGGAGGATACGGGCACACTGTCGTCGCTGCAGATGCTGGCGAAGGCGGGCCGGGTGGATTGGAATCGCGTGATGGTGCTGCGAACAGCCAGCGATTTCGACCAGCCGCCGCCGGGCATGACGGCTGCGCAGAATCTGGCGCGCACGGCAGGTGGGCAGTTTGTTGGATTTCTACCGGCGCTGGAGACGGCGTGGCGGGTGGGAAATACCGTAGTGCAGGAGATTACCGGGCACTGGAGCAAGTACGAGTGAGAGCGCGTGCATCAAGAGTGAACCCATACTGGAGGCATGAGAGCTGCCATTCTGAAGCCGGGCCGGACGGACCCCGCCCGCTACCTCGAAATCGCCGATGTCTCCCGGCCTGCCATGCGACCGGGGCATATCCTGATCCGGGTGGTCGCCTGCGGGGTTTGCCGCACCGATCTGCATATTGCCGAGGGGGATCTGCCTGCCATTCAGACCGATCTCATTCCCGGACATCAGATTGTCGGTGAAGTAGTGGAAGGGGAGACGCCGGAATTACCGCTCAGATCTCGGGTCGGAGTCTCCTGGATGGGCGGCGTGGATGGTGAATGCTGGTACTGCAGACACGGGATGGAGAACCTGTGCGATCAGCCCGCCTTTACCGGATACACAATTCAAGGTGGTTTTGCCGAATTCGCGTTGGTGCGAGCGGATTTCGCATATGCGCTGCCGCCCGGGCTGGATGACGTCCATGTGGCTCCCCTGCTCTGCGCGGGCATTATCGGGTTCCGGAGTTTACGGGTTGCGGGCGTTGAACAGGGCGAACGAGTGGGTCTTTTCGGCTTCGGCAGTTCGGCCAGTCTGGCCATCGCCATTCTGAAAGCGTGGAAGTGCGAGATCTACGTGGCGACCAGGGGCCAGGCGCATCGGGATACGGCTGCAGCCGCGAGGGCAAACTGGGTGGGCAAGGAAGACGACAAGCCGCCCGTGCAACTCGACCGGGCCATAACGTTCGCGCCCAGTGGCAAGGTGGTGGTGAGCGCACTTGCCAGTCTGCGGAAAGGAGGCGTGGTGGCAATTAACGCCATTCACCTGGACCAGATGCCGGCTTTCGACTACGACACGCTGCTTTGGGGTGAACGGCAGATCCGCAGCGTGGCCAACATGACCCGGCAGGACGCAAGGGACTTCCTGAAGCTGGCGCACGATCTCAGGATTCGCCCTGAGGTGACGATGTTCTCACTGGACGATGCGAACAGCGCGCTGCTGGCAGTCAAGGAGGAAACAGCGAAAGGATCGGTCGTCATCGTTCCGTGAAGGACGGCGTTGCCGTGATGCCTGAAGACGGCCCTGCGTTCGGCACCTGAAGTGCAGACATGATTCTGCCGGTGCCGTTGCGCTTCCAAATGTGGCCATCCCTGGCTGCTTCCACAGGATGCAACGGCAAACCGCAGGAAAAGGAGCCTCTCACGCAGCAGACGCACGAAAGGCACCAATGAATACGACAGGTTCCGGGATTGGCTTGATCGTGAACGAAAGGGCAGGCAAACTCGGGACGTCATCGGCGGTTCACGAACTGCTCGCCGCGCTGAACCGATACGGCTTCCGCGCCGAGCCGATTCTGATCGGAAGAGGCACAGACCCTGCCGACGCCGCTCGCGGAGCGCTGCGAAGCGGATCAAAGACGCTGGTCGTCGCCGGAGGGGATGGTACGATCAGCGCGGTCGCTTCCACTTTGCTCTATTCCGGCGCAACATTGGGCGTGCTGCCGATGGGAACGCTCAATCACTTTGCCAAAGATCTTCGGATACCCATGGACATGGAACATGCGGCCCGTGTTCTTGCGAATGGCTGCGTGGCGAGGGTCGATGTAGGCGAAGTCAATGGTCGTATCTTCATCAATAATTCGAGCCTCGGCGTCTATCCGCAGATGGTGAACCAGAGGAAGGCATTCCGGCACAAGGGATTTGCGAAATGGGAAGCGGTTCTATGGGCTGCATTTGCCGCGATGAAAAGGATGCCTTTCCTCAAACTCCGGCTGACCACGGCCGACACGCACCTGGCGGGGCTGACGCCTATGATCTTTGTCGGCAACAACGAGTACTCGGTGGAAGGTTTTGAAGCAGGCACACGCTGCCGGATGGACGCGGGCCAGCTGTTCATCTATGCGTTGAAGGCCTCTACGCGGAGTGAGTTGATACGACTGGCACTACTGGCTCTTTTCGGGTGCCTACGTCAGGACCGTGACTTCGATTCGCTGTGCGTACCGGAGGCGTGGATCGAAACCAGGCGGAGATGGGCGAGGGTGTCGCTCGATGGAGAGGTTGTCCGACTGGAAACGCCGCTGCATTATCGGGCACGCCCCGCTGCCCTCCGTGTCATTGTTCCCGGGAAGGAGGTGGAATGCGAACTTTAGTCCATCTTTCGGATGTCCATTTCGGGCGGTCAGAAGAGATCGTGGTGGAACAGCTGGTTGAGTCCGTTCACAGCATCCAGCCGGATGTCGTCGCCATTTCGGGCGACCTGACGCAGCGAGCCACGCCACGCGAATTCGAGAGAGCGCGCGCATTTCTGCAAATGCTGCCAAAACCGCAAATCGTCGTGCCAGGCAATCATGACCTTCCGCTCTACAACCTTTATGCCAGGTTTCGAGGGGGGTTCGACGCCTACAAACGCTACGTTTCCCATGACCTGGAGCCCTTCTACCTCGACGACGAGATCGCCGTCACGGGCGTCAATACGGCCAGGAGACTCCTCATCAAAGGCGGACGCATCAATGAGGCGCAGATGCTCCGCGTGGAGGAACATCTGCGTGGCCTGCCCGATCACATCAGGAAAGTTGTGGTCACGCATCATCCTTTCGATCTGCCCCCCGGCTATAGGGCGGGTGAGCTTGCTGGCCGCTCAGAGCAGGCGTTGGGCCGCTTCCTGGTCTGTGGCCTGGATCTCCTGCTGGCTGGGCATCTGCATGTCAGTTCCCGCGGACCAACGGCCATCAGACTCGGATGCGGAGCGCGCACCGCCGTTTTTGTTCAGGCCGGCACCGCGTGTTCCACGCGGGGAAGAGGAGAGCCGAACTCGTATAACGTGATCCGGGTGGATCAGGCCTCGATGGAAATACAAACGCTGTCCCTGGCAGACGACGGTTTTGTGCCGGGTGCCAGTCAGTGGTTCGAGCGATCATCCAGCGGCTGGGTGCGGAACAGTGGCGAAATTCCGACCGGAGCGCCAGACGCGGGCGACCGCCGGTGAGGGAACGGGCTCACGCCAATTGCACCACCATTTTGCCGATATTGCTGCCTTCAAAGAGTCCGATAAACGCCTCCACGGCATGATCGATCCCCTTGACAACCGTCTCCTGGTTCTTCAACCTGCCTGCTCTGAAATAACCGCCCACTTCTCCCGCAAACTCAGCTTGCCGGTTCATCCAGTCACTCACGATCAGACCCTTCATGGTGAGCCTTTTGGTGGTCATGTTGAAAAGGTTGGAAGGACCCGGGAGCGGCTTTGTTTCGTTGTACAACGAGATGCTGCCACAGGCGACGATCCGCCCATGAACGCGCAGCGCGGAGAGGGCCGCTTCGAGCGTCTCGCCTCCCACATTGTCGAAATAGACATCGATGCCCTCCGGTGCCGCCTCCGCCAGCTGGGGCAACACCGGACCGGTCTTGTAATTTAACGCGCGGTCAAAGCCACATTCATCCAGCAGGAACCGGACCTTGTCGGGCGAGCCCGCCGAGCCGATAACAGTACAACCGCGGAGCTTCGCTAACTGCCCGGCGACATTCCCGACCGCGCCCGCTGCGCCGGAAATGAAGACGACATCCCCGGCTTTGACGTCCACCAGGTTCAGACCGCACCAGGCGGTCATGCCGGGCATGCCGAGGGCGCCCAGGTAAATGGACAGCGGCTGGATCTCCCGGCTTACGGAATGCAACTCCGCAGGTTGAGCGGTGAAATACTCGCGCCAGCCGCGATGGGAGGTAACAGCATCTCCCACTTTGAATTCGCCGGCTCGTGATTCCACCACTTCGCCGACCGCACCGCCGTCCATGGGCTGGCCCAGTGTGAAGGGAGGCACGTAGGATTTGCGGTCGTTCATGCGACCGCGCATGTAGGGATCGACCGACATGAAGAGGTTGCGAACGAGGACTTCTCCCTGGTTGAGCGCGGGGAGTTCTGTCTCTGCCAGGGTAAAATTTGCAGCGTTTGGAATTCCCACCGGTCGGCTGGTAAGGCGAATTTCACGGCTTTTGATTTTTGACATTGGATTCTCTTCCTTCAATTATGTGCCGACATTCAGTGCGCCGCCTCTTATTTGAACGCCTTGAGCAACGCCTCAAACTCCGCGTGGCGCGACCTGGCTTGCGGCGTTACCGCCGGAACGTTCCGCTGAATTCCGAGCAGTTCGTACACAGCCATCTGGGCCGCCCGAACCGAATATTCCACAGTGAAAACCGTATCGTCCGGAATCTCCACAAACTGACTGATGAACGCCAGATTCTTAGAACCCGGGGGCACGGGGAGGGGCCGATCACCCGACACCCGGGGCATAAACATGCTGGTCAGATAGGGCATCCGGCAGGGAATGCAGTTGGCCGCGGCAAATGTTTCGTCATCGAACCGAAGATGGCCGCAGAGCTCCCGCAGTATTTCCTCCCCATTGCACGCCGCCATGGATTTCGGTACGAAGTTGCCAAGGCGGTCAGGGAAAAGCGAGTAGCCCCAGAACACCTGAACACCTGATGGCTGGTTGGCGAAGTGGGGCTGGAAGGCCAGCACAATTGACAGGAGCCAGTTGGAATCCCTGAAGGTCACAAGACCACCGGTACCGGCCAAATTGCCGCTGAACCGCTCCATCTGACTGAAGAACGAAGGATTCTTCAAAGTGACAGTGAACGACTCCCACCAGGCTTGTGCGATCGAACTGTTGAAGACGGCGGGTCGGCCAAACTGCGGGCGCCCCTCCGACAGGCGTTCCCAAAGCGACCAGCCGCCGCTGTCAGATTTGGTCATTCTGGCTGGCGCGCTGGTCATCGACCCCAGACTGGAGGCGTCCGTCATGGAAGCGTTCTGCAGAAAGACGAGATCTCCGTCATAGACGGCAATGTCTTCACGTTTTCCTGCCCGCAAACACCGGAGGCCCGTCACGACGAACTGACCATCCCCGGTCTTGTGTTCGATGTCCGTAACTTTGCAATCGGTGACGAGCCGCACGCCCTGATCCGCCAGCCAACTTTGCAGAGGGACCACCAGGGAATCGTACTGGTTGTAGATGGTTCTCTTTACGCCGGCCAGGGTTTCAATGCGCGTGAACTCCAGCATAAAGCGCAGCAGATAGCGTTTGAACTCCACGGCACTGTGCCAGGGCTGGAACGCGAAGGTGGTGGACCACATGTACCAGAACGGCGTTTCGAAGAAACCAGGCGACAGGCAATCGGTTATGCAACTGGCGCCCAGGCTCTCTTCGCTGGCCAGGCCCAGTTTCAGCAGTTCGAGGCGATCCTGCATGGAGAACCCCATGGACGCGACGGGGACTTTGGCGCGGCGCCTGTCTACCAGCCTTGCCATGGAATTCGACTTGTGGTGTTCGTTGAACTCCACGGTTTCGTCGAACACGGATTGGCCGGGACGCGTGAGGGAGGGGATCGATCTATACAGATCCCAGGTGCATTCGTAATTGTCGGTGGTGAGCATTCGTCCACCGCGCATGGAGTATCCGAGATCCGCGTCTCCGATGCCATCCAGGCTCCCACCCAGAACTGGTGCGGCTTCCAGGATCGAAATGTTCGAGCCTGGGATGTTTCCATCGCGGATCATGAACGCGGCAGCGGCGAGGGAGCCGATCCCGCCACCCACCATGTACGCCTTTGATTTTGTGGTCATGCCCTGCCACCGGATACTGCCAGAAGTTGCATGCACATGGAAAGGCACGTATGGCACCGAAGGCAGAGTTGTAAGAAGCCGGCCCAATATCCCGCTGACAGCGCGGCGCGCACATCCTGCCAGCCGTGCGCCGTGACGGTGTGCGGTCAAACGACGTCAATCGGTCGCGATTCGCCGACAGAGTTTACTTGCCCGAGATTTCGAGAAGTTCGATTTCGAAAATCAAAGCAGCACCACCGGGGATGGAGGGGCGGCCCTGGTCGCCATAGGCCAGATCGGAAGGGCAAATGAGCAGCGATTTGCCGCCGACCTTCATGCGCTGGACGCCTTCGGTCCAGCCCGGAATGACGCCGTTGAGTGGAAACTGCGCCGGTTCGTTGCGCTTGTAAGAGCTATCGAATTCGGTGCCATCGATCAGGGTGCCACGGTAGTGGACTTTGACGGTATCGGACGCCGTCGGGGAAGGACCTGTGCCCGGCGTCAGCTCTTTGTAGACCAGGCCGGAGGGCGTTCTGACAGCGCCGGGTTCTTTCGCGGCAGTTGCGAGATAAGCGGCGGACTTTTCTTTCTCACGTTGGGCTACGAGCACGGCGCGGGACTCGGCGAGACCCTGGATTTTGGGGCCCCAGACTTCGATGTCAACGGCGGGCTTACCGGCATCGGCATCGGTGAGCGCGCGCCGGACCAGTTCCAGTTCAGCGGCTGAGAGCGCAAACGGCTTGAGTGAGCGGGACACGCTGAGGCCGAGGGAGTAGATTGTTTTTTCTTCGTCAGTCATTTCTTTGGGGGGTTCGGGTGGAGGTGGTGGAACGGCTTTGGCGACCGGCTTTGCGCCGGGGGCGACCGGTTTTGCGGCAGTTGCGCCCGCAGGCCTGCGGGCACCCGAGGCACCGGCCGGTCTGGGCCTGCCCGATGCACCGGCGGGTCCGGGAACCGCTGCCACCGCAGGCTTCGGGGCCTGCGCAAAGGCGGATGGATTCAGGATGCCGAAGAGTGCGACTGGCAGAAACACGTGATAAACCCGCATCGTTTTAGCCTAACATTGGGGTCATTGATTCGTGCCGCACAGCTTTCGGCGAGGATGCCATCGAAGGGATTTTGGCGGCACGGCGAATTCCCGGTGCCGGAAAGGCTCAGGCTGCATCGAAGGGTTATATGCAGCCTGATTTCACCGGAGTCTGGAAGCTCATTCGCGGCGAGAGCGATTTCGGATTTCCCGGGCCGCCTGCGCGTAGACTGGACACGATTACGCACAATGACCCCCAAATCTGCATTCGTACGCGGCAGAAGGACTCGAATGGTGACACGACTGTTGTGCGAGAGTTGGCCATCGGCGGGCCGGAGGTGACCGTTCTGGTCCGAGGCGCGGAACGGAGAATAGGCGCCTGTTGGCAGGAGGATGTGCTGGTGGTGGAGGCGCGCTACGAAATCAGCGGCCACGCGCGGCGAATTGAGGACAGATGGTCGCTGGACGCCGGAGGCGAGTGGCTCACCGTTGCGCGACTATTTGAACAACCCGGCGGTGCGGTGCGGCAACGCCTGCGGTTTCGGCGTGAGGTTTTAAAACCGGAGAAGGCCTGAAGGCGGGGGCGGCTCTACTCGACGTTCAGCTTCGTCCCTTTGGCTGGTGACGCGGACATGGTTCGGATACGCTGGTCCAGAAGTTCCCGTATTCCTTTGAGGATTTCGACCGTCCCGTTCCGGAAGTGCTCGCCCGCCGCATCCGAGGGCAGCATCAGGCGCAACATTTCCGAAACCGCCGGACCCTTGCCGCCACAAAGACAGCCGGTGGGACCGCAACCGGAGGAGTTCCGCGTCGCTTCCGGGGAAGATGCATCTGGTACTTCAGTCGTCTCGCTCATGTTGCGCTCCTCAACCCGATCACTAACATATCCTGCTCCAGGCGGGCTTTCGTGGGGACCAGCGCCGCCATGCTGGTGGGCAGTCCGATGTGGCGGCGATTGGTTCCCACTTCCACAACCAGTTCATCGGCCTTCTTAAATAAGCCAATTTCAGCCTTCTGCACAAAGGGCATCCGCAGACGCACTTCGTACTGACCGTCGACAACGGCGAAGGAGTAGGATTTTTCGGCGCGAGTGACCTGAGCCGGATCCACATCAAATCCGTAGAGACGATCCGAGAGTTCACGCAACCCTTCGTAGCCGAGAACTTCGTGATTAAAGAGAGGAACTGTGGAGACGGGAAGCGGCGCGAAATAGGCTTCAATCTCGCGGATAACTCCGCGCTGGGTTTTCCGCCAGCCTTCAAAGAAAGGATCTGTAATCTGGTCCGGCAGAACGCGATTGACAATCACCTGATCGACCGTCAAACCGTGGAGGCAAAAGTACACGAAGGCGCGCTGGGTCTCGCGAAGCACCATCTTCTCCGCGTTGGTGACCAACCGGACGCTGGTGATTTGGGGGTCTTCCAGCAAGGTATCGATGCCCTGAATCTTCTGAAACAGACTTTGCAGGTTGCCGAAGTAGCTATCCGGGGGAGCTTCAATCGGACCCAACCGGTTGACAATTGGCCGAACTGCCTTCATCACGCGGCGCTGCAGCTTGAAGACGTGTTTGGCGTACCATTCGAGCGTCGTCGGGAGGCTGACGAAGCGAAGGGACTCCGCCGTGGGCGCACAATCAAGAACGATCACATCGAACTGTTTCTCCGCCCGGTATTGGTTGACGTACATCATGGCGCTCAGTTCTTCCATGCCGGGGAAGATTGCCATCTCTTCGGCCTCCACCTCGCTCAGGCCGGAGGTTTTCAGCACCGAGGTGATGTAGCCGGTAATCTCGCTCCAGTGCCGTTTGATCTCGCGCTGGATGTTGACTTCCTGAATCCAGAGGTTGTCGTGAATGGATTTCGGGTCGCCGGTGGAGCCGTGGAAGAGGGCACCGCCGAGGTCGAAGGAATCGGCGAGGCTGTGAGCGGGGTCGACGCTCATGACCAGAGTCTTATAGCCGAGTTGCGACAGGCGAACGCCGGTGGCCGCCGCCACGCTGGTTTTGCCGACGCCACCTTTGCCGCTGAAAAGAAGAATTCGCATCTCGCTACTTTGAGGTTAGTGCAAATTCGTTCAGTTCCCGAGTGAAGAACCAGGATGGCTTTCCTCAGCGGAAAAGAACCATGGAGAACCGGTACTGGCAGGAAAACAGGTTCTTCGCGCCATTCGCGGTGTGCAGGATCAGTAAGTTTGCCAATCGCGGTTCGGTGCGCGGTGGCAAATCAAGGGGCGTTCTCTGGTCGCCCGGGTGAGCAAGCGGTTTCTCAGGCTGATGCCGGCGGCACTTCAGGCGGCGGTGTGGTTCGTCTGGCGCGGAGGTCGTCGAGTCGGTCCTTTATGCGTTTCTCCATGCCGCGATCAGTTGGGTAGTACCAACGACGACCAGCCAGAGAATCAGGCAGACATTGCATTTCGTTTATCGCGTCCTCAAATTCGTGCGCGTGCTGGTAGCCTGAGCCATAGCCCCAGGCCTTCATTGCGTTCGTGGAAGCGTTGCGCAACTGCATCGGGACGGGTTCGGCGCGACCCTGGCGAACTTCCTGGAGCACGTCCCCCAGCGCTCGGTAGCCAGCGTCGGATTTGGGAGAGGCCGCAAGATAAAGTACGGCCTGCGCGAGCGCGAGATCGCCCTCCGGAATGCCGAGGAAATGGACCGCCTGTTGCATGGCAATGCACTGTTCGAGCGCGCGGGGATCTGCCAGACCGATGTCTTCCACGGCCATGCGGACAACGCGACGGGCGATGTACATGCGGTCCTCACCGGCCTCGAGCATGCGGGCAAGCCAGTAAAGGGCAGCGTCGGGATCGCTGGAGCGCACGGACTTGTGCAGCGCCGAGATCAGATTGTAGTGCTCTTCGCCGGTCTTGTCGTAGAGCAGGACTTTGCGGCCCAGGGCATCCGTGAGCGCGGCATCTTCAATCACGCCGCCTGGGCTGCCGGCAGCGGCGACTTCCAGAGTGTTGTAAGCGCTCCGGACATCTCCATTCGACGCTGATGCTATTTTTTCCAGCATCTCGTCCGTGGCCGTTGCTGTCGGTTCGAGGAGCGGAAGCGCTTTGCGCAGGAGATCGGCAATCTCTTCCGTGGTGAGCGCACGCAGCATATAGACGCGGGAACGGGACAGCAGCGCGGCGTTGATTTCAAAGCTGGGGTTTTCCGTGGTGGCACCAATCAGGATGATGTCGCCACGTTCCACGTAGGGAAGAAAGGCGTCCTGCTGGGCTTTGTTGAAGCGGTGGATTTCGTCGATGAATACGATTGTTTTGCGTCCGAGCTTTCGGAGACGCTCCGCATCCACCATGACGGCCTTGATTTCTTTGATGCCGGAGAGCACGGCGCTGAACGGCAGGAATTCCGCCTTCGTCATGCGGGCGATGATGTGAGCGAGCGTGGTCTTGCCGACGCCGGGAGGACCCCAGAGAACGATGGAGGTGAGTTGATCGCGTTCAATCTGCGCACGAAGCGGTTTTCCAGGACCGAGAATGTGCTCCTGCCCCGCGTATTCGTCGAGCGTCCGGGGGCGCATGCGGTCGGCAAGGGGACGTTTGGAATCGCCGACGGCGAAGTCAGTGTGACTGAGCGGGTTGGAGTCGAAGAGGCTCACAGGCGGGCAGTCATGGCCGAGTTCCGTGCACGCTGTCTGCTGGCTTCGTACAGGATGATGGCAGTGGCGACGGCTGCATTGAGGGATTCGACACCGGCAGTGGGGATCGCGACGTCTTCGGCAATGCCATGCAGTTCTTTGCCGATGCCGCGGCCTTCGCTGCCAGCCACGATGGCGGAACGGCGGGTAAAATCGACATCGTCGGCGACTCTCTGGGTGCCGGTATACGGCATGGCCGCGTAAACGTCGACTTTGTGCTGACGCAGAGTGGCGCGGGTCAGGGCTGCGTCGAAACCCGCGACAAAAGGAACGCGGAAAAGCGAACCGGCGGAGGCACGCAGGGTCTTCGGATGAAACGGACTGGCAGTGCCTTTTGTGAAAATGATGCCAGTGGCACCGAACGCTTCAGCCGCGCGGACGATGGAACCGGCGTTGCCGGGATCCTGAAGGCCGTCCAGAACGACGACCAGACTCAAGCCGCGGAAAACCTGTTCGACCGACCACTCCGCCGGACGCACCAGCGCGATGACGCCCTGACTGGTTTCGGTGGAGGCCACGCTTTGGAAGAGAGCGTCCGGCAGAACAATCGTGCGGCAACCGGGTAACCCACGCACGTGGCGGACGACGGTTTCCTGAACGGATTCCGAAGTCAGAACCGTGGGAACTTCACGCTCACTACGCAGGGCTTCTTCCAGAAGATGGAAACCTTCAGCAACGCAGAGGCCGTCGGCAGTACGTTCACCGCGAGTGATGGCCCGGCGAACGTCGCGCAGGAGAGGGTTCGCCGCGCTCGTGATGGTCTGGATTCGTGACATGCCGATACAATGTTGAAATCAGAATAACGCACATCAGACGCGCGGCAGTCCTGGCCCTCATGACAGTGGCCATGTTTCTGGTCGGCTACCTTGCGATGCTGACCGTGCGGATTCACCGGGAAGCCACGCTTGACGACGCCCATCCTGCGGACGTCATTATCGTCATGGGCGCGGCTGAGTATCGCGGACAACCGTCGCCCGTGCTCCGGCTGCGGCTGGATCACGCGGCGGAACTCTACAGAAAGAAACTGGCTCCCTATCTCATGACGACCGGCGGACAGGGCGGCGACCCATCGTTTACGGAAGGCGGCGTGGGGCGATCTTATCTGGTAGAGAAAGGCGTGCCGGCGGAAGCGATCATTGTGGAGAATGCGGGTGCCTCAACGGTTTACTCGCTGGCTTCGGCGGCTGAGATTCTGAAGCGCATGGGGCTGCGGTCGTGCATTGTGGTCAGCGACGGGTATCATCTGTTCCGGGTAAAAAGAATCATGGCGAAGGATGGGTTTACGGCCTGGGGATCTCCGCGGGCAGACGAAGGGTCGCATCCACTGCGGGAATGGTGGCTCTGCTTCCGGCAGGCCATCGGGTACGGCCTGTGGAAGATCGGCGTTCCGGTTTAGGGGCGTGTGCTACATTGGAATTTAGTCTAAGTTTAGATTTGTGTCGAATCAGTTGACCACTCATGACATCGATGAAGCGCTGATCGCCGCCGGCCTGCGAAGGACGCCGCAGAGAATCGCGGTGCTGGACTACCTGCTGCGGCATCCGGATCATGCCACAGCGGAAGAACTCTGGCCCGCGTTAAATAAGCGCCATGCGAAAGCTTCGCGCGCCACCGTCTACAACACTCTGCATTCGCTGGTGGAAGCGGGGCTGGTGCGCGAGTTCAAACTGGATGGCAACGCCTCGCGGTACGACGCGTTTCTGCATCCGCACCATCACTTTGTCTGCGACATTTGCGGTGTGGTGGAAGACCTGGAGTGGTTTGAAGTCCCGGCACTTGCGCAGCTCAAAACTTCACGAAGCCGGGCAGGCTCGCGGCGCATCAGATCGTATGAAGTGGTGGTCAGGGGAGAGTGTGTCAAATGCCGTTAGCCGATGGGAAATGCGCTCCGGGAGCCAGCGGAGCGACCGCGCTGAGAGGCGACGCGCTGACGTCCCGGCTGGCCGAACTTCCGGGCTGGAGTGTGAATGGCGAACACGACCTGAACCGCAGCTACAGCTTCGGCGATTTTAAGACGGCGCTGGCCTTCGTGAACCGCGTGGGCGCGGTGGCGGAAGCACAGGGCCACCACCCGGATCTTCTGCTCGTCTGGGGCAGAGTGGACGTAAAGATTTTTACCCACAGTGTCGACGGCCTTACCGACGGCGACTTCGCGCTCGCAGCGAAGGTTGAGCGCCTGTATCAGTTACCAGCAGTACAAATTCAAGGAGAATAAAACATCATGCTTGGCGTTGGAGATAAGTTCCCCGCATTCAGCCTGGACGCGACGGTTTCGACCGATCCGAAAACGGCTTTTAAGACGATCACCGATCAGGACTACAAAGGCAAGTGGAAGCTGTACTTCTTCTGGCCGAAGGACTTCACGTTCGTCTGCCCGACGGAGATCGCGGCATTCGGCAAGCTGAACAGCGACTTCGCTGACCGCGATACGCAGGTTCTCGGTGGCAGCACCGATTCCGAATTCGTCCATCTGGCGTGGCGCACGCACCATGCCGACCTGAAGGACCTTCCCTTCCCCATGCTGGCCGATATCAAGCGCGAGCTCTGCACCGAACTCGGCATTCTGGACCGCAACGCCGGAGTGGCGCAGCGCGCCACTTTCGTGGTGGACCCGGAAGGCATTATCCGTTTCGTTTCGGTGAACGATCTTTCGGTGGGCCGCAATCCGCAGGAAGTGCTGCGCGTGATTGACGCGCTGCAGACCGACGAACTCTGCCCGTGCAACTGGCAGAAGGGCGACGCGGTTCTCAAGGTCTGACATGGAGCGTTTATACGGCTTATTCCCCGACTATGCGCGCGATCTGAAGATCAACCTTCAGAACGTGCTGAAGCAGGCCGAACTCACGGAGCAGCAGACGTGGGGGACAGCGGTGGCTTCGGCCATTGCGTCGCGGAATCCGCAGCTAACGGTGGCAGTGCTGACCCAGGCGGGTCAGCACCTTTCGCCGGAGGCCATGAGTGCGGCAAAATCCGCTGCGGCGATCATGGGAATGAATAATATTTACTATCGCTTTCAGCATCTGAGCGAGAATAAGCGTTATGCGGAAATTCCTGCGAGACTGCGCATGCAGGCGATTCGCTCGCATGGCTCAGATCCGCTGGATTTCGAACTCTGGTGCACGGCGGTTTCGGCCATCAACGGCTGCGGCGCGTGTGTCACCTCGCATGAAAATGTGCTGCGAGGGAAGGGCGTGACGGAGGAAACGATTCTGGCGGCCATTCGGATTGCGAGCGTGATTCACGGCGCCGCGGCGGTGCTGGATGCGGAAGCAACGGGAGTCGGATCCGGGCTGTAAGCGCGAAGTTTACTGAACGGCCACGCGAGAGTGTTCGGTGGAAACCAGGTTTTCGAAAATGGCGAGGACCCGCTTGCGGTAATTGTAGACGCGATCAAGATCCGCCTTAAAAGCGCCTTCGAAATCTTTGGCGCGCAACCACTTATCCACTACCGGGCGTGGCACGTCAATGTCTTCGCGGAGCGCGCTCAGCGAATGGCCGCGCAGGAAAAGACCGTAAAAGAACGCGGCTTCTCTGTGTGGTGCCAGTGGATCGAAATCGTCTCTGGTTGTCATGGTGGACCCGTTCAGCCAAAACGCCATTGTAGCCCTGTCCGCCATCCTGGATCAAGTATTCTCTTAAGAGGTCTACCGTGCCACAACTCATCTCGCAACCAACGCGCATCGCTTCGGCCGGCAATAAGCCAAAACTCATCGACGAATTCGTGGGCCGCGTCAACACCAGAACAGACGGCGTCAGCGTAGCCCACATGGGAAGCCCGGGCGGCTGGGTAGAGCCAGGACAGACGCCGGAGTTCGACGAATACACCGTAGTACTAAAGGGACTGCTGCGGGTAGAATCGAAGGACGTGACTGGCAGCGTGGTTTGGCAGGACGTACGCCCGGGACAGGCCATCGTGACGCATCGCGGGGAATGGATCCGCTACAGTACTCCGGAACCGGAAGGGGCCGAATATATCGCGATCTGCCGTCCGGCTTTTTCCATGGACACAGTGCACCGGGACGACGAAGAGAAGGCTTCGTAAGAACCGAACGGACGGGCCATAACATTAGCCGTCGTTATGCTGTAATAGATATTCCACTTCTATGCCGACACTCAGCACACGCTTGAGCAGACGTCTGGTTGCCGCGCATCGCGTGAGCCGCGAATGGCGCATGCTCGCCAGTGGCGTCCTTGACACGGATCATCCCGTGCTCGCGCACATTATTCCCATTCGGCGCTGCAATCTTTCCTGCACGTACTGCAACGAATTCGACGACTTCTCGAAGCCGGTACCGCTGGAGGAGATGTACAGGCGCATCGACCGGCTGGGCGAGCTGGGCACATCGGTGATTTCTTTCAGCGGCGGCGAACCGCTGCTGCATCCGGATCTTGACGCGCTCATCCGCCGCATTCGCGGCACTGGTGCCATGGCCGGCATGATCACGAACGGCTTCCTGCTGAATGCGGACCGCATCCGGAAACTGAACGACGCGGGTCTGGAACATATGCAGATCTCGATCGATAACGTGATGCCGGACGACGTTTCGAAGAAGAGTCTGAAAACGCTGGATGCGCGATTGCAGTTGCTGGCGGAGCATGCCGATTTCCACGTGAATATCAATTCCGTGGTGGGTGGGGGCATTCACAATCCGCAGGATGCCGTTGTGGTGGCGAAGCGCGCTGTGGAACTGGGCTTCACGACGACCGTGGGAATCATCCACGATTCGAGTGGACAGTTGCAGCCCCTTTCCGAAGCGGAGCAGAATATTTATCTTCAGGTCCGTGACATGGGCAAGAAGAGCTATGCGCGCATGAATTATTTTCAGGACAACATCGCGCATGGCATTGAGAACAAGTGGAAGTGCCGCGCCGGTGCACGTTATCTGTACATCTGCGAAGAGGGTCTGGTGCATTACTGTTCGCAGCAGCGCGGGTATCCGGGCAAGCCTCTGGCCGAGTACACGAAGGAAGATATCCGGCGCGAGTTTATTACCGAAAAGGGCTGCGCGCCGCGTTGCACGGTGGCGTGCGTTCACTACACCAGCTATATGGATTTCTGGCGCGCGCCGCAAACGATTCCGGCACCTCCGGATGCGCCGCACGATGGCGAGACGAAGCTGGTGCAGTTGCAGACGCGGTAGTTAACGGGCCCCGGGGAACACCATGTCGCCGGGCGGCAGTTCGTGTTCCGCGCACCACTGTTCCCAAAGGCGGGCGTAGCTTTTCGTGATGTAGTCATTGCGTGAGAAGCCGAGTTCACGGGCGGTGTGATCGATCCACAGCGGAGTTCCTTCCAGTTCCATGAAAACGCCGATGGGGGTTTCATCCAGCACGATCAGACCGCTGCCTTTTTCGCCGGGTCGCGAACGCCGCAGGTAGACGGTGCGGAATTTCTCATAGCGAAAGGTGGGCAGAAAGCCGAGGTTGGCGAAAACCGCCAGGCATTCCTCCGCGCTGCTGGCGGAGAATTCGCGTTCTTCGCGCTGTTTGTGATGGGTGCGGGTTTCCTTCGCCGGGCCTTTGAAGGTACAGAGCGGGGACTGGCCGGCATCGCGTTTGCCTGTGGTGCGGACGCGCAGGAGCTGGCCTTTGGCGCGGAGGGAGCCTTCCGGGTCGTCCAGGAGAAGGTTTTGCTCAAAGGCGCGTGGGATGGACACTGCGAACTTCGCGTTGCGCAGGAGCGTCCGGACTCGGGCTGCACTGGTGGACGCGATTTTAACTTCGACTTCGATCTGTGAGGCCACGGGTTCAGGATAGCGGACGCACGAGGGGCGAGGTCCGCGAGATCCTAGACCTGAACCTTTGACCTTCGCCGGGGATTCAGATCGCGATAATCGCGAAACTGCAGGCGGCAGAAGGTGCAGTGGTAAATGGTCACTCCGAAGAGTCCCAGAAAAGCGCGGATGATGCTTCTGCTCCTGCGGTCGATTCTGTCGTACGTTGAACGTTTCGAAAGGCGCGAAGTTCCGCACTCAGGGCAGAGCACGAAGGGCTGGAACGGAACCCGATGCCAATACCAGACGGATCCACAGGCCAGGCACTTCTTCTTATTGACGGTAATGACTGTTTCCCAAAAGGACCTGCGAAGTCGCCTGCCCGGGCCTCTGCATTCTGGACATTGGTGCATTTTCTCGGTGGATCCAGCTATAAAGATAATATCAGCAATGGTGCGCTCTGTTGACATGCCAGAGGAACACGCCGTCTGAAACGTAGCAGATGGTTCAGCAGAAGATGCTAAACTCGGATCGTGTGCGCCCGTAGCTCAGCTGGATAGAGCGTCTGGCTTCGAACCAGCAGGTCGGGAGTTCGAATCTCTCCGGGCGCACCATTTTCCTCCTCAAGGTGCCTCATTGGTCCTGCATGTTCGCATCCTGACAGATCCCGCAGGTGTGCAATACAATTGAATTCATGCGACGCTTAGTGCTGTTTTGCCTCACGGCGGGGTTGCTGCTGGCCGCTGACCCGTGGACCGACCGCGACATCCTGGCACCTGAAACCCTGGCGAAAGACGTGAAGGCCGCGCTGGTGATTCATGTCGGATTCGACGTGCTTTACCGTGCCGCGCATATTGCGGGTACTCCGTATGCCGGTCCGGCATCGAAACCCGAGGGCCTTGCGGAGCTGAAAAAGGCCGTCGCGGGGCAACCGCACGATCGCGAGATCGTGCTTTACTGCGGCTGCTGCCCCATGGACAAGTGTCCGAACGTCCGGCCCGCTTTCACCGCGCTGCACGAAATGGGCTACACGAATGTGCGTGTTCTGCGGCTGCCCTCCAACCTGAAGGACGACTGGATCGACAAAGGATATCCGACCGATAAGCGCGGGCAGTAGTTCGGCACATCGACATCCCGGACGGAAGCAGAACACTTTTGCGCGGTGGCATGCTCAGACCGTCAGACCCGTTGGCTGCGCCGCTGGAGGCAGTTCCATCTCGATGGCGTGGGCGGTCACCAGCGCTGTTCTTGGGCCGGACAACAACTGACCATGGCAGACGGTTTGGCGCAAATACTGAATCAAGGGTGCCTACGCCGTTAGAATAGTGTCGGAAGGCAAAGGGCACATCGAGCCGGCGAGTCAATGAAGAAACGCAAAGTTCTCCTTATCGGATGGGATGCCGCTGACTGGAAAGTCATCAACCCCCTGATGGATGCCGGGAAGATGCCGAATGTCCGTCGCCTCGTCGAGAGCGGCTGCGCCGGGCAGATCGCCACGCTCCACCCGCCGCTCTCGCCTATGCTGTGGACTTCGATTGCCACGGGAAAGCGTCCCTTCAAACACGGCATTCACGGCTTTTCCGAGCCAACCCGGGATGGTCGTGGCATCCAGCCTGTAACCAATCTGTCGCGAACATCGAAGGCAATCTGGAACATCCTGACGCAGCAGAATTTGCGCAGTGTCGTGATTGGCTGGTGGCCAAGCCACCCCGCCGAGCCGATCAATGGAGTGATGGTTTCTGATCATTATCACCGAGCCGGCAGGCCGCTGCGCCGGGAAGACGGAACGGACAATGACTGGCCTTTGCTGCCATACAGTGTTTATCCTCCGGAAATGGCCGGGGCGCTTGCGGGTCTCCGGATGCATCCCGAACTGTTGACCCCGGAGATGATCGAGCCTTTCATTCCCCTGGTGAAAGAGATCGATCAGGACAAAGACCGCCGTCTCGCGGGCTTCATGAAGACGCTTTGCGAATGCGTCAGCATACATTCCGCTGCAACATCGCTGCTGGATCATCCTGGTCAGGATGACAAGGACTGGGATCTGTTTGCCGTCTACTATGACGCCATCGATCACTTCTCCCACGGCTTCATGAAATACCATCCTCCCCGGCAAACGTGGATAGGTGAACGGGACTTTGAGCTCTACGGCCAGGTGGTGAACATGGCGTACCAATTCCATGATCAGATGCTCGGGACTCTGCTGCAGAAAGCCGGTTGGGGCGGCGGAACTGATGATGTGACAGTCATTCTGATGTCGGATCACGGCTTTCATCCCGACCACCTCCGCCCTGCCTCGATTCCGGACATTCCTGCAGGGCCGGCCATTGAACACCGCGATTTCGGCATTCTCGCCATCAGCGGACCGCGGATCAGGCAGGACGAACTCCTGCACGGGCCTTCGCTGCTGGATATCACGCCGACCATACTGGCCTTGTTCGGCTTGCCCGTTGGTCAGGATATGGACGGCAAAGTACTGTCCCAGGCGTTTGCCGATACTCCGGACATCAAATTCATCCCCAGTTGGGAAGACGTACCCGGCGACGATGGCACGCATCCCCTTCACACGAGGCTGGATCCGGTTGCGTCCCACGAAGCGATGGAGCAGATGATAGCGCTGGGCTACATCGAACGGCCGGACGAAAACCTGGAACTGGCAATTGAAAAAACCGCACGGGAACTGCGCTTCAATCTGGGCGAAGCCTACCAGGATGACGACCGTCATTGGGAAGCATATGAGCTTTTCAGCGAGTTGCATACGAAGGATCGCGACGAACAGCGGTTCGCCGTACGGCTGTTCGTATCCTGTCAGGCACTGGGCCTGACTGATGAAATGCGTACGATTGTCGACGATCTCGCGGGCCGCCGGTCCGCCCTGTTCACAGAAGCAGTCACAAAAGCAGCCGAACTCCGGCATGCTGCTCAGGATCTGGTCGCCGCCATTGCGGCCTCCGATTCGAAAGCCCCTCCCACTGACCCGGAAACGCTCCTTGACACCTTCCAAAAGAGGGAACTGGCCCATTGGAGAAACCTCACGCGCTTTTATCCCCCTGTCGTCGACTATCTGAAAGCGCAGGTCCTGACTGCCGAGAAGCGCTACGTGGAAGCTTTGGCCGCACTGCAAAGAGTGACATCCGCTCATATGGTCAGGCCCGGCCTTTTTCTTCAGGCTGCCGATCTGTATCTGCATCTGCAGCGGTGGAGAGAAGCCAGGGAAGTTTATAGCAAAGCACTGGCGATAGACCCCGACAACGCCCATGCCCACCTTGGTATGTGCCGAGTCGCTTTGCGGAGAAGGCGTTTCCGTGATGCGGCCCAATCCGCGCTGGACGCGCTGCAGAGAATCTATCACTACCCGCTCGGGCATTATCTGCTGGGCCTCGCGTTGACGGGCATGAAAGAGTATGATCGGGCTGCCAACGCCTTCCGCACGGCTCTGTCATTCAATCCGCATTTTCCGGAAGCTCACTTGCGGCTCGCAGCTTTGCTGGAACAGCAACTGAGTGATCCGGATTCGGCACAAGAACACAGGCGACTGGCCCGCCTGATGCGCCGAAGGAAGAATGCGCCTCGTTTGACTGTTCCTGTGGCGGAACGTACCAGGCCATCCATGTCACCGCTACAGCAGACCGCTACGACGCTCCACGGTGCAGCCTCCCTGCAGGAATCGCTGATCATTGTAACCGGGTTACCCCGCTCCGGGACCTCAATGTTCATGCAGATGCTGGCCGCGGGAGGTGTCGATATTCTTACGGATGGCCTGCGTGAACCCGATGAAGATAATCCGCGTGGCTATCTTGAATTCGACCCTGTGAAAGCTCTGTTGAAGGATTCGCAATGGCTTCTCGCTGGGCGCGGCAAGGCCGTTAAGATCATTGCACCGCTGTTATTCGCCCTTCCGCCTGTACTTCCCTGCCGCATCCTTCTCGCTGAACGTGATTTGGACGAAATTCTCGACTCGCAGGGCCGAATGCTGGCGCACAAAGGCATGCCCGCTGCGACACCAAAGCGGCGGGCACTCCTTCGGGACGAATATCATCGCACGCTAAGCCGCCTCCGCGCAATGCTGCAGCACCGCCCGGCGACTCAATTGCTGACCCTCCCTTATCGTGACGCCGTGTCCGACCCGCAATCCGCGGCTGAGAAGATCAATGACTTTCTTGGCGGCGGACTCGACGTATCCAGGATGTCCGAGTCCGTGGAGCCCGCCCTGTACCGCAATCGCGCCTGATGTGGCACGGGCCGCACCGGATGTAATCAGGCACGCCACCCGGGCACGTCACACATAGCACGCTCCAGAATAACCGCCCTTCGACTGACCCTTCGAGTTACCGTCCACCTTTCGCGTCATCCTTTCCCCTACTCTAAAGCGCCTGAAACCCGGTCGATGAGTAGGTTTACAAGAAATTTGGCGTCGCTTGAAAAAGCGCATGGCTGTAGCTACGTCTCACGTATTACCGACTACTGGTAACCGCGGGCACAGCACAGTGTGCGGGGCTTCGTTGACGTCGCATTTCGGAAGGACGTGACCCAATGAAGGCATCACTTGTTTTTCTTCTCGCGGCGTTTCCGGCACTTGCCAACACTATGAATGTTTGCACGGCCGGTTGCCCGTATTCGACGGCGCAGGCTGCGCTCAACGCGTCGATGAATGGGGACACTATCATTCTGGCCTCCGGCCAGAACCATGGTTCCCTTTCCATTCCGGGAGGTCGTCATGATCTGACGATCAAATCTTCGCAGATTGACAGTTATCCGCGGGGCTATCGCATCAAACGGAACCACCCCGCACTAGCCAGGCTCACAACTGTGGCCATCGGAGACACTGCCGGATGGGTTTCAGCAGATTCTGCCAGCGCGACGCTGACCAATGAGCCGGGGCTTAGTCCGCAACCGCACAATCTGAAAGTTGGCGATAAGGTAACGGTGGGCGGGTCCAAGTACTCAGCCTACTTCTGCGCCAGCCTGAACCAGCCTCCGTATGTCGATGGTGCCTGCGACAGCAGCCGGGTAGGATTCATGAACATTCGCACAAATACGGGCCTGAAGAATGGCTCGGTCGTTTATTTCCTGGGGATTACGCTGCCGTCACCGCTGCGACTGAATACGCCCTACTATCTCGTAAACTTCTCACCGAGCAATTGTGCCATCGCTCAAGGTTGCGCAAACGCTGAAAAGATGCAGTTGGCGACAACTCCGGGCGGACCTCCGATCGTGATTCCACAATTCAATCCGGAGGGTCAGACTCTTGTGGTGGAGGTCCCGCCAATGCCCGAAAGACTGGGAGCCGCCATGTATGTCACCTCCGTGCCCACTGCAAACACGCTGCAGCTCTCTGAGACACCTGGCGGGCGGGCCGTGGTTTTCACCCAGTTTCCTGTCGGCAGTAACCAGAACGGCTACAGTCCCGGCTTCTCGATTACGAAGACGGCACCCAATTACAACATCACGTTCGATGGCATCGAAATGGCGCCGCTTTCCGACATCAACGTCTATTACGTCTTCTACATTTCCCGGTACATTGCCAGTCTTGAGGGCGAGCCTCACGATATTCACATCCTCCGGTGCTGGGTGCACGGTGCAGACGATCAGGAGACCTTTCCTTACGCCGCGATTAATATGGCAGGGCATAATCTCGAAGTCGGCTGGAGCATTGCGGAAGGAACGTACTCCACCACCTCAGACACCCAAAACATCAGTTTCATGAGCACCAGTAACGTTTCCATTCATGACAATGAACTCAAAGGAGCGGCCGAAGGAATCTTTTCCGGTGGAAACTACCCCTGGTTTGCGTCGTTCACAAATACGACTGGTATCTCGGTCTACCGAAATTACCTCTGGAAGCCATTGAAGGCCTATACGGGCATTGTCGCCTCATACCTAGGGCCCACACAGTTCCAGTTTGTATCCCGCTTTCAGGGTGCGGATTGCGCCTCTGTGGCCAGTGCTCTGAATCTTGGCTACCGTTGCTTTGCCTACGAATCGCAGGAGACTCCCGGAACGCCAACGCCGCCTTCCACCCCGCTCATTTCCCGGACCGAATGGACTGCCAGCGCCGTAGCGAGCACATTTAGCGCGAAAGGTAACGCCTACCAGGCTGGCTACATCTACCTGCTCGGGGGGGTCTTCCACATGGACTATAACTTCAGCGGTGCGGTTTCCTGTCCATCGGGAGTCGCCTGCAGGTTCGTTGCTGCTCCCTCATTTCCCACCATGTCAACTCGCATCGGCATTGCGGCGATCGGAGCCGGCGGAACGTTCGACAGCACCTTTTTTGGCGAGAACCGGAGCGTTTATTCCAAGAACCTGATCGAATCCAAATACGGCGATAACTGGTTGATCGAGGGCAATGTATTCCATCGGCAGAGCAATTGCGACGGCGGAATCTCCTGCCAGGATCCGGCCATCCAGATGACCATCGCAGTCAATGGCAGCGGAACAGCCGACCCCGTGAACTATCTGGTCTCCACAAGTAATTACACCATTCGTAACAATATTTTCCGAATGCTGTCGGCTGCAATTAACAGCAATGGGCAGAGCTTCCCTGGAAATTTCGGCGGTACCGGAAAGAACTGGGAGTTCGTGGGATTCGGAAAGAACACGGATGGCCTGATCGCGAACAATCTGATGATGGATCTGGGTTCGAACGAGTATCAGGCCCTGAACGACGGCTACGTCGTCCAGCAATCGAATACCGAGCGGCTGACGGTGAAACACAACACGGCGGTGGACGTCACTTCGGGTCTTTTGGCGGACGCGGCGAAGCAGGCAACCTTCAGCGCCAATGTACTGGTTCCTTACCGGAGTTCCTGCGCGGGCTACGGCGGATGCTCCACTCCGGCAGCAACCACGATGAATGGTGTGCAGAGTATGCCGTTTTTGATTCCCTTCGCTGGCGGTACGGGTGAAAATACCTGGGCCGGGGCCATCGCGGGAGGGAACGTCGACGCTTCGTCACAGTTCAGCAACAATCTGATGATGAACAGAATGGGCGTCTGCTGTATCAGCTACGTGCCGGCTCAGTACCCCGCCGACACGTATCTGATGAATGTCAGCGGTGCGGACCCCGCCAAACTCTTCAGCAACTGGGTGGAGCGTGCGAACTCGTCGCCACCCAATGGCCTGAACTACCGGGCTGCGAACTATCGTCTCGCCTCGGGAATGACGGCGCAGTACCCGGTTGCGGACGGCAAGGCCATTGGCGCTGATATCGACGAAATCGAAGCGCTCACAGGCCGGTCTGGAATTGATATAGAGAATGGTGCCCCCACGTTCGCCGATCGTACGCAACGCAGCATCGTGACGGGAAAGAGTTCCGCGATCCTCTCCTATCTCCCGAACGGATCATCCTGTCTCGTGGAAGTCTGGTCAAATCCGTACTATAGCGGCGACCCGGCCATCTATCAGAACGATGCGTCCTCGCCTGTCGCTTCCGGCATGAAAACGATGACGCTGTCGGGCCTCAAACAGGGAACACCTTACTTCGGTAAGCGCTGGTGCGGCACCGAGGTGGATGTCTTTACATTCGTGACGGGCTCGCGCTAGCCGCAACCCGCCGGAGAAAGGGTCAGACGCTACGTGGCCGGGTGACTTGCGGACTGGAGTTTCCGGCGGCGCCACAGGGCAAGAACTCCGGCAGACCCCGAAGCGAGCAAAGCGAGGGCTCCCGTGGACGGTTCCGGAGTAGCCGCGGTTGTACCCTCGCCAGCCTGGATCGGATCGCCAGCAGCGTCATACGCCCAGTCGATGGCGGTGATGCTGTTGGCCGCTCCGTTTACACCAACAGTAAACACGAGCCGCACCCAGCCGTAATCCACATGACCGGCGCCCGCGGTCCCCGTCGACTGAAAAAAGAAACCGGCAAAGCCTGTTTTGGCGGCCTGCCACCCCACCGACGAATGAATACCCGGCTTTTGTTCCGCTACCAACTGAGACCCACATGGGCAGGGCGGGTGGAAGTTTCCGGCACCCGCCGATATCATACTGCCAGACGCCAGCATCCTGATCGGGGTAGCAGTTGGCCCGCCACCTATCACCGGATCCCTCAGAAACGCTGCCGCGCCTCCCCCAGGAATGAATGCGGAGCCGACCAGCGACGCAAAACTCTGCTGGCCAACCCCAACTCCAAAGACTCCCACGACTGCGGTATGTGCCGCGTTTGACAAGTGAACCAGCTTCAGGGCCGACGCCGATCCACTTGGCCCAACGCTCGCAATGGATGCCGTGACGGGCGACCCACCGTTGTAAATGATCTGGCCCGCACTCGCGCCCGTAGTTCCGGCCAGGACGGAACAGGCAGCCGAAGCGAAGATCCGCCAGTCGCCGCGACGAGTTGCCCTGGCAGGATTACTGGCCTTGAAATGAATAGCGAGGCGATTACTCAACTCGACACGATCCAGATCCCCGGAACGACCGTGCCTGTCATGAGCCGTGATTTCAGAAGGCGGCGGGAGGACGCTTACTTCTTCCGTATGAAACCGGGCTCGCTTCGCGGTAGTATTCACGAGAGGCATACTTTCTTTGCTCCTGTAATAACGTCGTGGAGTCACTCAACGCACTTCCATTGTCACTTTTTACAACTGCTAAGTAAACCCTTCGACGTGGGTTATAGTATCGCAACGTTCTGACAAGTGCAACTTATTTCGTAATTCTCTCTTACTTTCGCTTTACTTGCCGGGCCTTTTGCGGCGACTGCTCTTATGTAGCGCCTGACGGGCGGGCAACCGCGCAACTCGCGCCATGCAACGCAGACTGGCAGAGATCTCACTCTGGGAGACTGACGCGGCACACTTACGACTGGCCCTGTCGGCGGGAAACCGCACCAATTGCGCTTTATGACGCTAACCAGAACAACTGGCGCACATCATGGCGGTTCTTGAGGTCTTTTCTCCTACACGTTCCGACTGTAAGACCTACCGATTTTCCGCGTACTTGACTATAGAGGTTTTTGGCCAGATAGCCGACTATCTATTTCAGAGGATGAAAATGGAATCTCGAGCCACTCAGGAACGGACTTTAGTAGGACATTCCACGGGAATTGCCCTAATGCGCAAACAAATTTCACTTCTGGGACCACAACGCGTCCCGGTCCTGATTCAGGGCGAGACAGGAACGGGCAAGGAAGTTGTTGCCCGTGCCTTATTCGATGCTTTCCCACGGGGACAATTCGTTCCAGTGGATTGCGGATCGCTGGTTGGTTCTCTGATGGAGAGCGAGCTATTCGGGCATACCAGAGGAGCCTTTACAGGCGCAGGCGAGGGGCGCAAGGGGCTGATGGACCTCGCCAATGGCGGCACTGCATTCTTCGACGAAATCGGGGACCTGCCGCTTGAAATGCAGGTCAAATTGCTCCGTCTCCTGCAGGAGAAGGAGTTTCGCCCGGTTGGCTCCTTACAGCGGACAAGGATTGACACGCGCATCCTCGCAGCCACCCACCGCGACCTCAGACGGGAGGTGGCGGCTGGCCGCTTTCGGGAGGATTTGTTTTACCGACTCAGTGTAGTGGACATCACAATAACGCCGCTGCGCGAGCGCCGGGAAGACATTCCGCTATTATTGGAGCATTTCCTGCGCAGTGCCAACCGGCCCCACACGTTTTCACACGACGCCATGGTGGCTCTGATGAGCTATGATTGGCCCGGTAATGTGCGCGAACTTAGAAATTGCGTCGAGCGCATGGTGGCATTCAGTACCTCTACTCTATTCCAATATTCAGACGTTCCACCCAACGTTGTGGCATCCCGCGGACACAGTAGCACCGTTACGGGCGCTTTTGCCGCAACGGTTGGCGGAGTGACGGTCCGGCATGACACTGCTACCGCCGCGAATGACATTCTGCCGATGCATGAAGTTGAAATTATGGCCATTCACAACGCATTACGGCAGACGGGCGGAGATAAGACGGAGTCTGCGCGGAGACTCGGAATCGGCAGAACCACTATGTACCGCAAGATGCGGGCGCACGGGATTCAGCCCGGTTCCTCCCCACAGAACTCCGGCGCGGGAGGCTCTCCGGCGCGGCTCACAAATGCCGCAGCCGCTTAACAGGGCAGCCAGTATGTATAGCGTCGCTCACCTTACCAGTTCATTGTAGGAGGACCACTTACTTTCCTAGACTTTTCCCTTACACGACAGCGGCCCGAGTTACTACCACATTCTGTAGGACTGGCCGGTACGCGACTTCAGGATCTCTACTTACACTACACGGGCTGTATCCGCGTCGATCAGACAGTGTGAATGATTTTAATCCGGAGATTCGCGCTTCGTTAGGGAACGGTAAACGCCCCGCCAGTCACCGGAGGGCGATGCGCGCCTCTGTAGCGGCGGGGTTGTTTTTGGCACTGGCCATGGCAGCGGCCGGCGTCAGACAAAAGGCTGAGTTCGACTACGTCCCAGGGCCTCAACTGCCACCACCGGACCACTGGCCTGCAGTGACATCGATTGCCAGACCCGCAGGACCGATGCTTCTCGTCTTTGTTCACCCTGACTGCGAGTGCACTGCCGCCACACTGCATGAACTCGCCCGCGTCCTGGCCAACTCCAGCGTCCGTCCGCCAATACGGATTGTAGTGTCCGGCAGGCTTCCAAACGCTCATTCTGACTGGCGCGAGAGATTTTCCCTGCCGAGTTACGCCCTGATCCGGGATGAGAGCGGCGCGGAAGCTGCTCGTTTCGGGGCACTGACCTCAGGTACTGTGTTTCTGTTCAGTGCCGAAGGCACGCGCCTGTTTTCCGGAGGTATTACTCCGTTCCGCGGGCATGAGGGACCAAGTCGGGGACAGGTAGCCCTGCGCACCAGTCTCAACTCCGGGGTTATTGCCCGGGGCCGAATGCCGGTGTTCGGCTGCGCGCTGTTCAGCCTGAAAGGAAACAGGCAATGAAGCAGTATCTCGCGCTGAACAGGCAGGCGCTGATCGACCAGGCCCGGGTTGGCATAGACAGTTCCGCCCTGTTGATGAACTCGCGGCTTGATCGGCTAATGGCCTGGCTACTCTTCGGTGAATGGCTGGCCGCCATCGCGATGGCTCTTTGGCTGACTCCCAGAACCTGGCAAGGTCCAGTATCAACCCTCCATCCGCATCTGCTGGCGACGCTCTTGTGCGGCCCCCTTCTCGTTTGCCTGGCGGCCGCCGCCGCGTTCCTGTATCCCGGTCAGGCATTTACGCGTCACGCCATTGCGACGAGTCAAATGTTGATGTCCGTCGTGCTCGTCGATGCCACGGGTGGCGCGATTGAGACTCACTTCCATATCTTCGGCTCGTTGGCATTTCTGGCTTTTTACAGGGACTGGAAAGTGCTGCTGACAGCCTCACTGGTTACCTCGGCTGATCACCTGCTTGGCGGTCTGTGGTGGCCCGAAACGCTCTACGGGGCGATTTACGTAGAACCATGGCGCTGGTTGATCCATACGGCATGGGTCGGCTTCGAGGATGTCTTCCTGGTCGTGCTGATCCAGCAACTCCAGAGCGAAACGTGGAAACTCGCCGTCAAAGAGGCTGAATTATCTATCCGGGCTCGTTGCGACGCATTGACGGGGTTGCCAAGCCGGCAGCTGTTATGCGAAGGATTCGACCGTCTTTTCGCGGCTGCAGAGACAACGTCAGGCTGCCTGGCGCTGCTCTATATAGACCTGGACCGCTTCAAACAGGTCAACGATTCACTGGGGCACGCGGTGGGAGATGCGGTCCTGAGTCAACTGGCTGTTCGGCTTCGCCAAATGATTCGCGGGTGCGACATACTGGCCAGGGTCGGTGGCGACGAGTTCGCGATGCTGATGCCTGCCGCAGATAAGACCGAGGCTGAGTTCTTCTGCGAGAGACTGCTGGAATGCTTTGCCGTTCCGCTGCAGGTGGAGGGGATCTCCCTGATGCTGAGCGCCAGTATCGGTGTTGCTCTGGCCCCGCTGCACGGGACAAAGCTGGAAGAGCTTTCGACCGCTTCCGATGCCGCGATGTATGATGCCAAATCGCATGGCAGAAACCAGTACGCGGTCTACATCGAATCGATGGGCAGGAGCGCTGCGAAGGTACGGCGGATCGCTCATGATCTTCACGGAGCCATCGGGCGCAACGAACTGGCCGCTTTCTTTCAGCCGCAGATCAGCAGGGATGGTGACCTCATCGGTTTTGAAGCGCTGCTTCGCTGGAACCACCCGTCTTTGGGAATGGTTCCGCCATCCCTGTTCGTACAGGTCGCAGAAGCCGGCGGCCTCATCTCATCGCTCGGTGCGTGGATTCTGACGCAGTCCTGCCGGGCCTGCCGTGAGTGGCAAAAGACAACCGGATTGGAGCTGAGAGTGTCGGTGAACATATCGGCACTGCAACTGGAGGACGGATGTCTGCCGAACGCCGTGGAAAGTGCGCTCTGTGATTCCGGCCTCCTTCCCGCTTTCCTGACTCTTGAACTTACCGAATCCGCCATGCTGAACCCAAACGGCGAGAGTGCGGCAACACTGCGGCGACTGCGAAGCTTCGGCCTGAACTTTGTACTGGACGACTTCGGGACGGGCTACTCCTCACTCCATTGCCTGAATGAACTGCCGGCATCAGGAATCAAGCTTTGCCATACCTTTGTCCAACGCGCGGCAGCAGCCGATAGCTCGATGCTCGCGGCGTTGATCGATCTCGCGCACAGCAGGGGCTGGCTGTTACCGGTGAAGGGATTGAAACGGCGCAGCAGGAACAACTCCTGTTAAGTCTTGGCTGTGATGCACTACAGGGCTATCTCTATTCCCGTCCCATGCCCGTCGGGCAGGTGCTTACTTTCATAGAAGACTTTGGCCCGCAACGTGTTTTTAGACACACCAGCGATCTGATCGCCTTGCGCCGCCGGATTGTCAGGCAGCAGGCCGGCGATTCGGTTGCCCTCCCGTCTTCTGACAACCAGCTGAGTCATCAGGTTGTGCTATAAAGCGCTCATTGGAGAAGCCGCACCGATATAATAGAAATATTGTAGGTATTACCCCTACGAGCCTTTGGATATGGCCTACCGACCACCCTGGTGTTACCTCAATTTACTTGTACTCCAGCAACTCTTGATTTATCATTGGGTTAAATCATGATGAAACAGGTTCTCGTTGTAGACGACCATGCACTTGTCAGAGAGGGACTAACCCGCGTGATCGTGGATGCATTCCCCGGATGTTCGGTACAACAGGCTTCGGATGGGCCGAGCACCATGAAATCCTTGTGGTGCAACACCCTCGATCTGGTTTTACTCGACATCTCGCTGGTCGGAAAAGGCGGCCTTGAGGTCTTGAAAGACATCAAGGATGCCTACCCCAAACTGCCGGTCTTGATCGTCAGCATGTTGCCGGAGGACCAGGCAGCTCTTCGGGCGTTGCGCGCAGGCGCGGCGGGGTATGTCTCAAAAGCTTCGCCCTCGGAGGTGCTGGTGGAGGCAATCCGTCAGGCGGCTTCGGGGGGTAAGTTCATCACACAAAAAGTTGCCGAACTTCTGGCAACGGAGGTCACGACGGACCGAACGCGCCCCATCCATGAAACACTGTCCAATCGCGAGTACGAAACGATGCTCCGGATTGGTCGTGGCGAGACCGTGACGGAAATCGCGGCAGCTCTGAATCTGAGTGACAAGACTGTCAGCACTTATCGGACACGCATCCTGGCCAAGATGGGCGTTCGCAATAATGCCGCGTTGGTTCAGTATGTTGTACGCAACCAATTGTCATAATTAAGACATTTTAATGTAGGATTACCACCTCAAGCCTCCCCCAATACTACATGGCTTGTAGGGCCAATGCTTACCTGAACTTGCGAGAAGGACCTACATGCTGTGCCGGACAAACTGAGGTATCTTTAAGCCAAATGTTGACGCACCCGCTTACTGTCTTTCTAGTGGATGATTGTCCTGAAATCGTAGACGCGTTGTCCCGCACGATGTCCGAAATCGAAAGCGTAAGGATCGTCGGCCGCGCTTCCGGCGTTAGAGATAGCCTGCAACAGATCAGGAATTTGCGGCCTGATGTGGTCATTCTCGACCTGCGACTTGAGGATGGCACAGGACTCAAACTCCTGCGGGACCTCGGCGAAATGGAGGGAAAACTGCCATGCTCAATTGTTTTTGCCGCTGATCTGTCAGCTGGCCTGCATCGGCCTTGCCTGAGCCATGGAGCCCAATACGTTTTTCGAAAAGAGAGTTCCCTTGATCAAATGGAAGCCCTCATCCACCACCTCGCGGTGAGTCCACGCCAGAGTCCTGAACGCAACGTTAAGATGAACACTTACGCCACGCGTACCAGCGCCGTTTGAATACCGCATCAAAAGAAAACCACTCTTTAAGTAAACTACTTCTGACTTTCCGGAATTGACACCGAACCGACGATGCGTCCACGCCCGAGCCCTGAACGCAATGTAAGACGAACACTTACGCTACTGGTACCAGCGGCACTTGAATAACTGGTCACAACTAAACTACTTGGTACTTTCCGGTATTGACACCCAACCCACTGCTGTCCAGGACTGAGCGGAGTCGGGTGAGCTTCGGCTGAAAACACAAGACATAGTTCTAGCCAGTGACCTCGGCGGCGAATGAAGTTGGGGGGTACACCTGTCGGCGGTGGATGGGGATGCTGTCCAAAATGTTTTCTGCGTTTCGGGATTTTCCTCCAAAATAGACTTCGAGCCGGGCTGGAAGCGTCGCGTGCTGTCCAGAACGAGGCGACGGTCAGGTGAGCGGCAGAGGCATCTGTTCCGGGTCAGTATTTTCAGGTGGCTGGAATGGATCGTTCAGCCACTTGACCAGATCGCGGTAGACGAACAGTTGCTGACGCAGCAGCGCTACCAGATTCGACAGGCCCCAGTTCCACGTGCTGCGCAGTTGCAGATAGCGCACCACCAGCATGGCGATCAGTGCCGTCCAGATCTGCGTTTGTACCGCATTTTCACTGGTGCCGATGAAGGTCTTGATGCGCAAAGATTGCTTGATGGCCTTGAAGAACAACTCGATCTGCCAGCGGTCCCTGTAAATCGCCGCGATGGTGGACGCGGCCAGCTTCAGATGATTGGTGACGAACACCATGGTGTCCTTTTTATCCTCCAGCCAGACCTCGATGCGGCGTAGCCTCATGGCCTGATCCTTGTCGCTGGCCAGCAGAATCACCTCGTCGCGCAGGATGGAGGAGTTCACTGAAGCGGTGCGCTCCTCCACGATGGTATAGGAAGTGCTGTCTTTCAGGCGACTGACGAACCACACACCTTGCGCGGTCAACTTCCGCCACCAGTTGTGATCCTCGTAACCGCGGTCGAACACCAGCATCGCGCCCGGCGAGAACTCCATCTTCCTGGCGGCCGTTACGTCTGCTGTCTTGCCGTCGGTAATTAGCGCGTACTGCGGCAGGAAACTGGAGTTGTCCAGTACCAGGTGAAGTTTGACCGCTCCCTTGGTCTTGACGTAAGAGGCCCACTCGAACATCGCCACGCACACCGGAATCACGGTCGCATCCAGACTGAGCAACGGATGTTTGAAACGGAACTTCCGTTTCCTGTCCTTTGCTTCGATCTGGCAGAGCTTCACCACTCCGTCGAACAGGGTTTTGTACAACTGCCAGGGCCGGTGCTCATTAGCGTAGGCCAGCGTCGACCGCGTCGGAGCCCGCTCCACCCCGAGGTGCCTCAGTTTGCCTTCGCTTGCCGCCAGTCCTCCGACGATCTCGCGCAGGGACCGCGCCCCGCCCAGATGGCAAAAAAGGAGCGCGATGAACTGACTCCAACTGGTCATTCCTTTGGCGTGTTTCTCGGTTTGATGCTCGCGTACGGCGCTTTCAAATACGCCGCGCGGAATGAAGCGTAAAATCTGACTGAAAATGCTGCATACTCGTTGCATGGGCGGGTGATCCTTTCGGGTTGTGTGTCTCGCAACTCCAACTCTACTCGGATTGCCCGCTCACCCTGTCTCACCCCTCCCTGCCCACCAGCCCAAGGTGGTTCTCAAACGTTTTGGACAGCAGTGCACCCAACCGAATAGAGAGTATATAGTAACGTTAGTTTCGAGCAGAGTTTCAAACGTTTCGGGGCGAGGCTGGACTTTATTATGCAACGAACGACAATTTTAGTGGTTGATGATCGGCATGATGACCGCGAATTCATTAGTACATTGCTGACATCTTCCGGCTATTCTGTCCTTCAGGCGGAGAACATTCAGGATGGCTTAGTAACAGCCCGCAGTGCGAGGCCGGACCTTGTCATCACGGACGTTGTAATGAAAGATGGCGATGGCTATGAGTTCGCCGGCACACTGCGCGCTGAACCGGAAATTGGCAATGTCCCGATCATTTTCTGGACGGCGGT
This sequence comes from uncultured Acidobacteriia bacterium, assembly GCA_903875575.1. Lineage (GTDB taxonomy): Bacteria > Acidobacteriota > Terriglobia > Bryobacterales > Bryobacteraceae > BOG-234. The sequence goes on from CAIQWJ010000079.1 coordinate 62,635, forward strand.
TTGGCACAATGAGCGCAACGCGCTGGCCCTGGCTGAAAAGTGCGGCGTTGATGCCGTAATGAGTAAGCCGACTGAACCGGATTTTATCCTTGAAACTGTGGGCGAGGTTCTACGCAGGGGCAACAAGATCGCCACCGCGGGTATTCCGTCTGAATTTCATCAGGAGCATGCACTGCTGTTGGGCAATAAAGTGCTCGAACAGACTATTGAGCTGGAAGCGTCGCATGCGAAACTCTATGCGTCAGAAAGCCAGAACCGTGCATTTTTCGAGAGAAATCCTTTTCCAATCTGGATTGCGGATGCCGAGTCGAAAGCGATTGTAGCCGTAAATGACGCCGCAATTCGGCAGTATGGTTATTCCCGTCAGGAATTTTGCGCCATGTTTTCCGGCGATTTGATAGCACGGGAGCGGGAAGAGCCGGTTATGTCTCAGCCTCCGGATTGCGGCCCCGACGCCACTTTATGCCGCCACCGATTGCGCGACGGACGAGTGATTGATGTTATCGCCTACCGGCAGGAAATCATATTTGAAGTACGCTCCGCCGTGTTGGAAATGATGCAGGACGTCACCGAACAACTGCGCCGCGACAAGGTGATCCGCGACGCCAAGGAGCAGATTCACCAACTGGCCAATAAGCACAGATTGGCGCAGGAAGAGGAGCGAAGCCGGATCTCTCGCCATCTCCACGACGAACTCGGCCAGCAATTGACCGCTCTCAGAATGACGATGCACTGGCTGTTGAAAAGGATGGCCGAAAGCAAAGCGGACTTCTCCTTTAGCCAGGCAGTCAGGGCCCTTCGCTCGTCACTGAAAGAGATCGACTCGATGATCGCAACGGTTCAGGAGGTCGCGAAGGAATTGAGGCCGGGCATCCTGGATTTCGGCATCGGAGGCGCTGTGGAGTGGCTGACGCAGGATTTTGCATCCCGCGCAGACATCGCGTGCAAAGTGCAGGTGCCGGAAAGTGAAGAAACTCTCGATCCCGTTCGCGCTACGGAGACCTATCGCATCCTCCAGGAAGCTCTCACCAATGTGGGGCGGCATTCCGGAGCGAGCCTGCTGGAAGTAGATCTCCGACGCGAGGGCGGCGCACTGGTGCTGGAGGTGCGTGATAACGGAAAGGGCATCAGTGTTTCGGAAGTCACTGGCAGCCGGGCTCTGGGTCTGCTGGGCATGCGTGAGCGCGCGGAATTGATGGGGGCGAACCTCAGCATCCGCGGGACTCCGAACGCGGGCACCACGGTCCGGCTGGAATTGCCTTTTGCGGCGAAGGCCAGTGCAGGATGAACCTGTTTCTCAAAGCCGCCCATGACGATGCCTCACCACGGCTTACGGATTTTCTTGAGAGTATCCTCCAGGCTTCCACTGAGTATTCCATCATCGGGGCGTCTCAGGATGGCACTATTGAACTTTGGAACGAAGGTGCCCGCCGTCTCTATGGCTACGAAGCGGAAGATATGGTCGGCAAGGCTAGCATTTCCTCGCTGGCCGCCCGAGAAGATCCGTCCTGGAGTCGTTTCGAGAATATCCGCCAGCAGTTCTTGATTCCGGCCAATGGACAGGCCATGTGCTGCGGATTCGGAAGAACGGCTCCCACTTCATGGCCTCCGTGGTCCTGACCGCGCGGCTGAACTCCCACCGGGAACACGAAGGCTTCCTCCTGATTTCCCGGGACGTTTCCGACGAACGCAAGTTTCGCAATTTACTGGAAGTCGCCCCCGACGGCGTGGTGGTAACCGATCAGGGGGTGTCATCACTTTGGTGAATGCCCGCACCGAGAGAATGTTTGGATATATGACCGCGCGGAACTGATCGGACGGGCATTCACGACGCTGATTCCCGAACATTTCCAGCCGGCTTATCTGCATCGCAGGCAGAGAGCCCTGCAGCAGAGCGCGGCGGACTCGGTTTAAGAACACGCGGCTGTTTCCGCCATCAAAAGAAATGGCGTTGACTTCTCAGGTGAAACCAACGTCAGTCCGCTGGTTACGGATGATGACGTGTTGATTTCCAACGTGATTCGGGATGTCACGGACCGCCAGCGCGTGGAGGAACGCTTCCAGAGTCTGGTGGAGACAGCGCCGGATGCCGTGGTCATGGTCAACAATCGGGATGCGATCACGATTGTCAACTCTCAGGCAGAACGGCTTTTCGGTTATGCGCGCCATGAGCTCATTGGACAGCCGGTCGACATGCTGGTGCCGGAACGCTTCAGGGGCCATCATTCGTCCCACCGCCAGAGTTATCTTTCCGATGCGCGGGTGAGACCGATCAGCGAGGGTCTGAACTTATGCGGGCTGCGCAAAAACGGCGAAGAATTTTCAGTGGAAATCAGGATCAGTCCTCTTGAAACCGAAGAGGAGATGATCACAAGCAGCACGATCCGCGACATCACGGAATGGAAGCGCATTGAATTGGGCCTGGTGGAGAAGAATCCTGAACTTGCACGGGCCAACCAGGCCAAGGATTTTTTCCTCGCGGGCATGAGCCACGAGTTGAGGGCGCCGCTCAATGCCATCATTGGTTTCACAGGGATTCTCTTAATGGGATTGCCTGGCCCGCTGACACCGGATCAGGAGCGACATCTACAGACTGTTCGCACGAGCAGCCGGCACCTGCTTTCGTTGATTAACGATCTGCTCGATCTGGCCAGGGTGGAAGCTGGAAAAACCGAGTTGTCCAGTAAGCCTGTTGATTGCACTGAAGTTCTGCGTAATGTGGCTGAATCAGAGGGACCTCCAGCGGAAAACAAGGGCGTGGTTCTTTCGGTTTCCTATCCCCCTTCGCCAATAGTGATTCAGATCGACGAGCGCTCGCTCGGGCAGATTTTACTGAATCTGGTCAACTATGTTGTTCAGGGCACAAACGAGCGCGGAGGTTCAGAGGCCTGAGCCTGAGTCAAAAGCTCGCGGGCCTGATGGGTGGGGAAATCAGATTTGTGAGCCAACCGGTATGGGCAGTTGCATTTACGCTGAGGTTCGCCGAAATATGGGGGTGACGGCCCTGCGCATTCTGGTGATCGAGGACAACCCGCAGAACCTTGAACTCTTTGTCTATCTGCTGCGGCGCTTTTGCACTACCATATGCCGCGGACACCGGTGAGGCTGGCCTTGAGATCGCTGGCCGCGAGGTTCCGGACGCGATCCTTTGCGATATCGGACTGCCCGGTATCGACGGCCTGTAAGTAGTGCGGCGTCTGAAGGCAGACCCGGCGTTGTGCTGTATCCCCGTCATCGCGGTAACCGCATACGCGATGGTAGGCGACGGGGGATTCGCTTCCTGCAGGCGGCCTTCGACGGCTATATTGCAAAGCCAATCGACCCGACCTCGTTTATTGAATCCATCTCGGACATATTGAAAGAGAGACGAGGCGCGCCCGGGTGAAAGCAACTCAACGCGGAGTAATGAGGCCGCCGAGTTTATCCGCCGCCCCGCCGGAAGTGCGCGGGAATCGGACCGAGTAGGCCTCCAGATATTTCAGCCCCGAACCGGTGTTGTAAAGCACGATACGATCGTCCGCCGTTAGGAAGCGCTCGCGAATCAGGCGTTCGGCGGCGGCAACGCAGGCGGCACCTTCGGGTGCCGCAAAAATGCCTTCTTCGGCGGCGAGGCGCAGCCCAGCATCGATGATTTCCCTGTCGGGAATGGCAATGGCTGTGCCGCCGCTTTCGCGAACAGCCTTGAGAGTCAGTCGATCGCCCAAAGGCTTCGGAACACGGAGACCGGCTGCGACCGTGGATGCACCTTCATAGAACCGGCTCGCTTCGGCTCCTTCTTCGAACGCCCGGACAATGGGCTGACAGCCTTCCGCCTGGACGGCGATCATTTTGGGGCGCTTGCCGCCAATCCAGCCGAGGGCTTCCATTTCGGCGAAGGCCTTCCACATGCCGATCATGCCGACACCGCCGCCGGCGGGGTAGAAGATGGCGTCAGGCAGTTCCCAGTGGAGTTGCTCGGCAACTTCGTAGCCCATCGTCTTCTTGCCTTCAATCCGGTAAGGCTCTTTGAGAGTGCTGATGTCGAACCACGGCGCGGCAGTGCCCGCGGTTTCGCGGCAGCGTTCGCCGACGATGCGGCCGCAATCGCTAATGAGCCCGTCGACGAGCGTCACATGCGAGCCGTAGGCCTTGCATTCGATAAAGTTCGCCTGCGGGACGTCGGACGGCATGTAGATGTGGGCTTCCAGGCCAGCGGCGGCGGCGTACGCGGAAAGCGCGCTGGCGGCATTACCCGCGGAGGGAATCGCCAGCACCTTCACCCCGAGTTCAACACACATCGAGATAGCGCAGGAGAGGCCGCGGGCCTTGAAGGAGCCGGTCGGGTTGAGGCCTTCGTCCTTCAGAAGAAGGTTGTTTGATCCGATGCGGGCACCAGTCCGGCGGATGGAGAGCAGCGGCGTCATGCCTTCACCGAGGGAGACGATGGATTTCGCCGAGCGCGGCGGCAGAGCTGGGGCGTAACGCCACATCGAGTTTGGGCCGGTAGCGAGAGATTCGCGCGACCAACCGGCCCTGAGTTCCGGGAGGTTGTAACGAACCAGAAGGGGTCCGCCGCACTCGCAGAGGTTCCAGGCCTTACCGGCTTCGAAAGTTTTGTTGCACAGGCTGCATTCCAGATGCGTCATAGTATAAGAGCGGTGAGCGTTCGGCGATCAGTTTTTTGTTGCTTCCATATGAGGATTCTCTATCTTATCGGGCTTGGGGTTATGGCTTGCGGGATCCTGCCGGCTGGCGAGGATGTCGTCATGCAGAATGGCTTCCGGCTTCGGGCGGATCGACACGTGGTGGAGGGTGCAACAATTCGGATCTATTCGGGTGAGGGCGTGACGGAGATGCCGATCAAGATGGTGGCCGGGATTGAGCCGGTGGAGAAGGCGGTCGAAGCCGAGGTTCCATCTGCGGCTGCAGTTGCACCTGCCGCGCCGGAGCATTCCGATACTGCTCCGGTCTCGCCCGCCCCGGCTACTCCCGTGGAACTTGCCGCAGTGTCGGCTCGTAAGTATGATTTGCCGCCGGCTTTTGTGGCTGGGGTGATGCGGGCGGAATCGGCCTTCAGGGCGGCGGCCGTGTCGCCGAAGGGCGCCATTGGCCTGATGCAGCTGATGCCGGGGACGGCACGGAATCTGGGGGTGGACCCGACAAAGCCCGTGGAGAATGCCGATGGCGGGACGCGGTACCTTCGCGACCTTTTGGCTCTCTACGAAGACAAGCCTGACCAGGTAGTTCTGGCGCTGGCGGCGTATAATGCGGGGCCGGCGGCGGTGGAGAAATACCACGGGGTACCGCCTTATCGGGAAACCCGGGAGTACATTCTCCGGGTGCTGAAACTGTGGAATCCACAGGGCCAGTCAGCCTCCCGCTAGCCCGGTTTTGACAGATTCCTGAAACTTTCGGGCCCCGGCGTCATCCAAAACGGGAATGATGCTTGCCTCCGCCCAATCCGGAAATACTGGCTGCTGCTTCTTCCCCGGACTGATGAACGCTTCGTGCGGCTCATCGGCCAGGGGAAAGACGCTTGGGCATGGCCCGCGTAGTGAGGGCGCGGTTTTGAGTGAGAACAGCCGTAGCGCGGTTTTCAGTGAAAACAGCCGTGACGCGGTTTTGTGTGAGAATGGAGCATTGCGCGATATGGCAACTGAAGCAATTCCGGCGCCGCCCGTCGCAACACCGGGCAACGAGGCTCCCAGCGACGAGCTGGACCTTGTGGCGCGGGCAAAAGGTGGCGACGGGGCCGCTTTTTCGGTCCTGATTAACCGTTATGAAGGCAAGGTCTTCCGCCTTGCCATGAACATCACACAGAACCGCGAGGACGCGGAAGATGTTCTGCAGGAGGCCTTTTTCAAGGCCTACGAACACCTGGACCAGTTTCAGGGAAACTCAAAATTCTACACCTGGATCGTTCGCATCGCCGTCAATCAGGCGCTGATGAAACTGCGGAAGCGGAAGAGCGATCGCACGATCTCTCTCGATGAGCAGATCGACACGGGCGAAGACATGGTGGTGCGCGAGGTGGCGGCATGGGACCCCGACCCCGAAGAGCGCTATTCGCGCGACGAAATCCATACGATACTGACCGAAGCAATTGACGGGTTGCTGCCCATTTACCGTACGGTGTTTACGCTGCGGGATGTGGATGGGCTTTCCACCGAAGAAACAGCGGAGGCACTGGATCTTTCTGTGCCGGCCGTGAAGAGCCGGTTACTGCGGGCCCGTCTTCAGTTGCGCGATAAGCTGACGCGCTTCTTCAAACGCAAAGGAGACGACGCCTTTGCTTACATGTAAAGAGTTCCTCACTGAGCTGACGGATTTTCTGGACGAGAAGACGACGACCGAAATCCGCGCCAAGCTGCAGCGTCATATCACCGAGTGCCCGAATTGCTGGGTGATCTGCGATACCACGAAAAAGACCATCCAGGTCTACAAGGGCATGGAGAGCTGCACGATTCCCGAAGACATCCATTCGCGACTGATGGCGGCGGTGGAGCGAAAGATAGCGGCGGGAAAGAAGTAGCTGGCCTTCCGCCCTGTTCCCGCTTTGGGGCGTCAACGCTCCGTTACGATGCCAATGAGTCGGTTCGCGCCCTTATCGGCACGAACCAGAATCCATCGCTTGTCCCCGGTCGTCTGCCTCCGCCGCCTGACCGCCCGCCGTCTGATTGACCATCCGTGGTCTGGTTGACCACCCGACGTCGCGTTGGCCTCCGGCTGCGGCTCCACGCCCGCTCAAATCCTTGCAATCCCGCTGTGCGCGTATTGGCACCTCAATTGCTTTTCCCATCGTTTGCATCTCCCAACGCCCCACCTGAGGCCAAAGAAATGAAGTCACTCTCCAATCAAGAGTCCGTCCCGTCCCCCGGATTCCTGCCCGAATCGCGGCCTCCCCTCTCCCACTGGCTCGAAGAAAATGGGCCCCGCGAGCTCCAGGCCCTCTTTCGTGCCGTCGTCTTCCACCCGGCCTCTCCCATTCTCATTGCGGACGATGATCGCAACTATCAGGAAGCCAGCGTCGGCGCAGGCAGGCTTCTTGGTCTTCAGCGCGAAAAAATCATCGGCCGCCGCCTTGACGAGTTTCTCGCACCCTCAGTCTCTCCCCTCTTTCCCGATCGATGGCAGCAATTCCTGAAAGATGGAGACCAGGTCGGCACGCTCCAGTTGCTGCGCTCCGACGGCACCGCCTATGACGTGGAGTACCGCGCCCGCGGCAACGTTCTCCCTGTCCGCCACCTGTTGCTGCTGAAAGACAAGCCCCCTTCATCCGAAATCGCGACTGCCGCGGAAGAAACTCCGAACTGGACGCAGGACTACGCTCTCAGCCTTCTCGACGCCGACGGCCGCGTTGCAGCCTGGTACGGCGGTGCCAAACGTATGTACGGCTACGAAGCTCAGGAAGTGCTGGGCGTGGACCTCGCGTTTTTTTACCCTCCTGAAGACCGGCTCCTGGTCCACATGGAACGGAAACTCCTGCGGGCCGCCCGCGAGGGCCACTCTGCCAATGAAAGCTGGCACTCCAGAAAGGATAGCTCCCGGTTCTGGGCGAATTCCATCACCATGGCGCTCAATGACGAAGCCGGCGTCCTCCAGGGCTATGCCCGTGTCGTACGCGATTTTACCGACCGTCATGAACGCGATGAAGCGCTGGACCGTCAGCGTGGTAACCCGCCGACGGAGACCGACCAGTCCACCGTAGCGGGCGTCGCCTCCGGCGAGTTCGACCGCATCGTGGAAATGAACGACCCGCTGCTCGAACTGCTCGGCTATACCCGCGAAGATCTGCTGGAAGGTCAAATCGTCTGGGCCGCGCTGACACCCAGGGAATATGCCGCCTCAGACGAGTTTGCGCACGAAGAGGGTTTGCGCTTTGGTGCCTCCAGTCCCTTCGAGAAAGAACTCTTCCGCAAAGACGGCACACGCGTGCGCGTTCGCATCGCTACGGCCGTCCTCAAACTCTCTCCTTTTCGGTGGATCGCCTTCGTCACGGATCTGCGCGCGGAACCCGCTGAGCAGGTGTCTCTCGATTCCCTGGCCCACGAGCCGAAGCACAACTTTCCTGAGATTGTGGGTTCGAGCCGCGTCCTCAAACGCGTACTCGCTCAGGTGGAACTGGTGGCGCCCACAGACGCCACTGTTCTGGTGCTGGGCGAAACCGGCACAGGCAAGGAACTCATTGCGCTCGCGCTCCATCGCCTCAGCCCCAGGCGCAATTTCCCCTTCATCAGCGTAAACTGCGCCGCCATCCCCACCGGCCTCCTTGAAAGCGAGTTGTTCGGCTACGAGAAAGGTACCTTCACCGGCGCCCTCCAGCAGAAGATCGGCCGCTTCGAAATGGCGAACCGCGGCACGCTTTTTCTCGATGAGGTCGGCGACATTCCGCTCGAACTCCAGCCCAAACTGCTCCGCGCTCTCCAGGAAAAATGTTTTGAGCGCCTTGGCAGCACCCGAACCACGCCCATCGATATTCGCCTGGTCGCCGCCACCAACCAGAATCTCACCCAGATGGTGGGCGATAAGCTCTTCCGCAGCGACCTCTATTACCGGCTCAAAGTCTTTCCGGTGACGCTGCCGGCCCTTCGCGAAAGGCCCGAAGACATTCCTCTTCTTGCCCGCCATTTCACCAGGAAATACTCGGAACGCATGGGGCGTCGTATCGATCTCATCTCTTCGGCCACCCTCGCCGCAATGGTCGACTGGCCCTGGCCCGGCAACATCCGCGAACTGGAAAATTTTGTAGAGAAATCCGTCATCCTCTCTCGCGGCACCAACCTGCGCGCACCCATCGCGGAACTGCGGGCCGCGTCGGCGGTTCACACCGGGTCCGCGCTCGAAGACGTCGAGCGCGATCACATCATTCGCATCCTGAAGGAGAGTGGGGGCGTCATCACCGTCGCAGCCAACCGCCTCCGCATCCCACGCACTACCCTCAACGCCCGCCTGAAGAAGCTTCACATCTCGCGCAAGGGTTTTTAGATTTCAGCCGGTTTCCGCGCCCGGCTCCGCCATGAGCCATGTGGTTCCTGCCCGCGTTGGACCTCCGCAAAGTGGCCGCCATTCCGGCGTTGTGCCGTTGAAATGAAACTTGACCATCAAACAGGAGCCCGAAGCCGGTTCATCGCAGCAGGGCCAAAGGTGAAGGGGGTTTCCCGCAAGCCGGTGTTTGAATGGTGGCGGCCCCGATTTTCCCTGCCTGACGGAACGCCTTTGTTCGCACATAGCGCGGGTGGTACCGCGACCGCGTGGGCAAATGCCACGACACCATCCCCCAAAGCCACGGCGTGAGCGACAGAAGCCAGACCCCTGGCTGCATCGGCAGCGCAGCCATGGTCAGCAACATCGACAGCGCCAATGGTTTTGAATCCGGCGCTCCCGATTCCGGCAGCGCTGTTACCGGTTCCGGGTAGAAAGTGTCTTCCGTAACCGTGGCTGGCAAAGTGGCGACGGGCCCGAATTCGGTGAATAGCTTCGGATCAACCGGGGCGACCAGACCCGCAAATGGAGCGCTCGCTTCATGACACACGATATGGAGATTCGGAGGAAGCAGCGTATCCGAGGTGTAAACATGCCGGATTGGCAGCGTCCACGCACTGGAAGCGAGTGCCCTTCCCTGTGTCAGCAACAGGAGAGTGAGCGCGAAACTGACTGGCAGAAACGATGCTGGGTGAAACCCGTCGGCGGGGCAATTGCTGTGCCGGCCCACCCCTGAAGGGCGAGGATCGCACAGACCTGATAAGTAGCGCAAAATGCCGGAGTATTCGATTGGGAGATTAGCAAGAGTTGTGGTACTAAAACCATTCCTCTTCGCAAGAATCAGGAGGTATGGCTACCACCGGGCTGCGGTAATATCGCGTCCGTAAATCAGGACCAACCTCCGTGCGGCATGAGGTCCGCTTGACATAACTACACTGAACGGTTTAGTATTGCTTCATGATCAAGGTGGAACACCTTACCAAGACTTTTGGCGAAATCAAGGCGGTTCGGGACGTTTCGTTCCAGGTTGGGACTGGGGAAATTTTCGCGTTTTTAGGTCCAAACGGCGCAGGCAAGACCACGACCATCAAGATGCTGACCACGCTCCTGCGTCCGACGAGCGGCACGATCGAGATTGACGGCCTGGACCCGGCTCACCAGCAAAATGAGGTCCGCAAGCGCTTCGGAATCGTATTTCAGGATCCAAGTCTGGACGACGAACTCACGGCGTTCGAGAATCTGGACCTGCACGGTGCGCTCTATCACGTCCCGCGCAAAGTGCGGACGGAGCGCGGCGAGAGCCTGCTGAAACTGTTTGAACTGTGGGACCGGCGCAATGATCCGGTGAAGCAGTTTTCCGGCGGCATGCGGCGGCGCCTCGAAATTGCTCGCGGCCTGCTGCACACGCCGAAGGTGATCTTCCTCGATGAGCCGACGCTCGGTCTGGATCCGCAGACGCGCAACCAGCTCTGGGCGCAGGTGAAGAAACTCAATGAAGAAGAGCGGGTCACCGTGTTTCTCACCACGCACTATATGGACGAGGCGGATCGCGTGGCGCATCGCGTGGCCATCATCGACCACGGCACGATTGTGGCCCAGGGCACGCCGGCAGAGCTCAAGCAGCAGACGAACTCGGAGACGCTGGAGCAGGCGTTCCTCGCGCTGACGGGATCTTCGATTCGCGACGAAGGTGCGGACTCAAACCGGGATTTGCGCAATATGGCGGCGATGTGGCGGGGCAGGAAGTAGAAAGGGCGAGGGGATAACACTATGACGACGATCTACATACTCTGGCTGCGCCAACTGAAGCGCTACATCCGTTCCAAGCCGCGCATTATTGCCTCGCTGGGCCAGCCGCTGCTCTACCTGTTCGGGTTCGGCTTCGGCTTCGGGCCGGTGTTTCAGAAAGCCGGGCAGGGCAACTATATTCAGTTTCTGGCGCCGGGAATGATTGGGATGACGATTCTGTTCACGTCAATCTTCTCCGGCATCGAGTTACTGTTTGACCGGCAGTTCGGGTTTCTGAAAGAGATGCTGGTGGCACCGCAGCCGCGCCTGCTGCTGATGATCGGCAGGACGCTGGGCGGGGCAACAACGGCGATTTTCCAGGGCACCATCGTGATTGTGATCTGCGTGATTGCGGGTTTCCGTCCAGCAAGTCTCTCCGCGCTGCCCATGGCATTCGCGTTCATGGTACTGGTGGCGATACTGTTCACTGCTCTGGGTACGACCATCGCGTGCGTGCTGACGGACATGCAGGGTTTCCAGATGATCATGGGCTTTCTGATCATGCCGATCTTCTTCCTTTCGGGTGCGCTCTTTCCGCTGAAAGGGTTGCCAACTGCAATGCAGATCCTGACACGGATTGACCCGCTGACGTACGGGGTGGATGGTCTGCGCGGGGCGATGAATGGTACGTCGAACTTCGGCATGGGCTTCGATCTGCTGGTGCTGGGCGGAATTGCTCTGGTCTTCATGGCGATCGGCGCGCGGCAGTTTTCACGGATAGAGGCCTAAAGGGCGGTGGCAAGAACTCCGAGCGCGGAAGCACACGAAAAAGTCCTGGAGGCGGCAACCGAACTGATTGCCGAGCGCGGGATTGAAATGACCAGCATGGACGCCATCGCCCGGCTATCGGGTGTCAGCAAGGCGACCGTTTATAAGCACTGGAAGGACAAAGATGCGCTTTGCGTGGACGTGGTCAGACGGCTGCGGGTGTCGCCGCCGGAATTTCGTTCGGGCGATCTGAAGCGCGATCTGTTTTCGCTGCTGACGCACCTGGCGCAGGCCAATAAACCAGTTCGGCTAATGAAGATTATGCCCCGGATTATCGGATATGCAGCCGCCAATCCGAAGTTCGCCGAAGCGCTCAAGAAGAATGCCATGGGACCGGCGGAGTTACAGATCCTGCGCATTCTGGATGACGGCGTGGCAAAGGGCTCGCTGTCAGCCGACATGGATCGCGATCTGGTGCTGAATCTGTTACTGGGGCCGATCATGCACTGCCGGATTACGCGCGGCATGGTGCCGGCGAAACTGCCGGGGTATGTTGTCGACGGATTCTGGCGAAGCTGGGGCAGATAGCTTCGGCAAACTGCTACTCGATGACCTTGCGCTTGCGTATCAGATCGGCCAGCGCGTCGCGAAGAAGGCCGGCCTCGCTGGGAAATTCCAGACCCTTCGTGCGCAGATTCTCCTGCGTATCCTGATTCGCAGCCGTGAAATCCGATACCGCCAGTTTGTAATCCTTATCCGGGTCGATCACATGTCCCGCGGTCACCACCGCCGGAAGATCGCGCCCCTTGAAAGTTCCGTAGACGACCAGATTATCGAACGGCATGATGTTCCAAACGTGGCGGAGCAGGAGCTGGCCTTTCGGCAGACTGTCGCGCACTCCGCCGGAATTCATGAAGGCGAAATCGGCACCAGTCACGTCCATCATGGCCTGTTCCAGCATCTTCTTCAATTCCGGCCTGGTTAACGGCCGGTTCGACACAGCGATCGGCTGATCCACCACGACGGCGACTTTATCCTCCCAAAGCTTCACCTGCGCGGCGACATCGGGATCCGGCGTAATGGTGGCATCGTCGACAAGAATCTTCTTCCAGGTCCAGGATACAAGTTGCTTCGTGTCGGTATCGACCTTGAGTTCCAGGCGGCCGAGTTCCTCGCCGTAGCCCTTGGCTCGTACGAGCACGTGACCCGGGCTGGAATAGGCCTGCTCCATGCCGGAGTGGATGTGGCCGGATACAATGACCGGCACGTCGGGTTCCTTGAGAAAAGCCTGTTCTTCGGCTCCGTTGATATGTGCGACAAGGACGACAAGATCGCACTGATCTTTGATTTCGGCGGCGTAACGACGCACGGTTTCAACGGATGAAGTCGTGTGAAAATCGCCGAGAAAGGCGGGGAACTGGAGCCCATGCAGATCATCCGTCATGGCACCGATGATGCCGACGCGAAGACCGTTGACTTTCAGGATCACCCAGGGTTTCGGAGTCAGTAATTTTCCCTGACTATCCACGATGTTCGAAGACACGATCGGGTACTTCGCCGTCTCAATGAAGTTGCTGGTCCGTTGCCAGCCGTAGTCGAAATCGTGATTGCCGAGAGTCGCGGCATCGTAACCGAACATGTTGGCGATTTCAAAAATCGGCAGACCTTTGTAAAGAGTGGAGACGGGGCTGCCCTGGGCGAGATCCCCGGCGTTGAGGAGGATGCAGTCCGTGCAGCCTTCGCGCTCGTGACGGATAGCGCTGGCCAGATAGGCGAAGCCGCCATGTTTGTTTTCGAGGGGGCTGAGACGGGAGTGGAGATCGTTCGTGTGAAGTATCGTCAGTGTCCGGACTTCGGCGGATAGCTGAAGCGCCGCGAGGAGCGCGAGAACGAGGGGAGCAAAGCGGCGGCAGGTGGCGAGCCAGTGGCGGTTGCGCATGTTCGATTTTAGCGCGGTGTTACAGTTGCGTGTCTGGGCAGGTGAATCAGATCCGGCTGCCAGTTTTGCCTGGCATGAAATTCAGCAGGGAAACGAGGAGTTCATACCGCTGCCCGATCTTTGCGGATGTCAGCGTGCGCTTTTGCGTGTCGGCAAGGCTCACCTCCGGCTCGGGTGTTTGCGCCCGGGAAATAACCGCAGCGAGGAGGCAAAATAAAAGAAGAAGCGTCTTCATCGTCCTCCAGCCATAATTCAGGCGCGTCATCCCGGCGATGGCGCATTCTTGAGTTGCGCCCCGATTATATCGGGGATTCGGAAGTTGAGCCTCATAGTGAACCTGCGCCGATTCGTTTGGGGATGCTGGGCGGCCCGGATGAACCCCGGTTCGCAGTTCGAGTCCATGATGGGGTCGGAGAAAAACGGATCAAATCCCGACGTAAATACTCAAGACTGCCTGATCAAATCAATTGAGATGGCGCCGAGGTCGGGAATTGATATTTGCCTCCCC